>NZ_CBCOPO010000005.1:0-25102 GCF_965112005.1 Sphingomonas sp. Marseille-Q8236 | reverse complement strand
GGGGTGACTACACGAAAGTGACGTATCTGCACGGAAAGGGCGAACGGATAGCGAACGTCACGCGGCAAGTAGGGAGTTGACGGCGCGCAGCGGTCGCAAGGCGTCCGGATCGGGTTGATCTTCAACATTCCAGCTATAGTCACCGGTCAGCGAGATATGCTCCCAGCCCAATGGCGCGATGTGGCGTGCGATTTCGTCGGCTGTGCCGATGTCCGCCAGCGCCATTTCGAGATAGCGAGTGTTCCACAAGATGATGGCGGCGACGAGCAGGTTGAGGCCGGAGGCGCGATAGGTCTGGTTCTCGAACCGACGATCGCGCAGTTCGCCGAGCTGGTTGAAGAAGAGCGCGCGGGCGAGCGCGTTGCGGGCTTCGCCTTTGTTGAGGCCCGCCTGGGTGCGCCGGCGCAGGTCGATGTCGCGCAGCCAGTCGAGCATGAAAATGGAGCGTTCGAGGCGGCCCAGCTCGCGTAGTGCGAGGGCCAGTCCGTTCTGTCGCGGATAGGCGGACAAGCGGCGCAGCATTGCCGAAGCAGTGACGGTGCCGGTGCGGATCGACGTGGCGAACCGCAGCAGTTCGTCCCAATGCGCCGCGACATGACCCAATGCGATCGGTTCGGCCGTCATGCCGGCAAGCAAGGGGCCGGATTCTTGGCCGGGAAGGAGGTGTAAACGACGCTCCTTGATGTCGCGCAGGCGCGGCGCGAAGCGGTAGCCGAAGAAGGGCATGAGGCCGAACACATGGTCCGATGCCCCGCCCGTATCGGTGTAGTGCTCCTCGATCGTCAGGCCGGTCTGGTGATACAGCAAGCCATCCAGCACATAGGGCGCTTCGCCAGCGGTCGCCGCGATCACCCGACTTGCGAAGGGGTCATATCGATCCGAGACATGGGTGTAGAAGGCAACGCCTGGTTCGTTGCCGCTGCGCGCGTTGATGTCGCCGATCGCGGCCCCACGGCCCCCGGCATGAAATTGCTGTCCGTCGCTCGACGAAGTGGTGCCGTCTCCCCACAGCGCGGCGAGCGGCATGGCGCGATGGGCGTCGATCAGCCTTCCCAACGCTTCGCCATAGGCGGCTTCGCTGATGTGCCAGTCGTGAAGATGGGCGAGCTGACGCAGACTTGCGCCCCGGCAGGTTTCCGCCATGCGTGTGAGGCCGAGATTGATGCCATCGGCGAGGATGACCGTGAGCAGCGCATTGCGATCGTCGGCTTCCCGGCCCGAACGACGATGGATGAAGCATTCGCTGAACCCGGTCCAGGCATCGACCTCCAGCAGAAGATCGGTGATCTTCACGCGCGGCAGTCGATCATAGGCGGCGCGACGGGCAATCTCGGTGGCGGGCGGTGTTGCCGCCTTCAGCGGCGAGATGATGAGACCGTTTTCGTCAAGCTTAACCTGGGGCAGCTCCCCTTGCCGTGCAAGGACCGTTACCTGCTCGATCGCCGTGTCGAGCCTGGTGCGCCGTTCCTCGATATGGCGCTCGAAATCCGTTTCGATGGCGAGCGGCAACGGCCCCTTCTCGCGCAGCGCCGCAAAGGTCGCCGGCGGTATGAGATAGCTGTCGAAATCGCGAAACTGCCGGCTTCCCGCGACCCATATATCCCCGGCTCGCAACCGCTCGCGTAGTTGCGACAAGGCGCATAGTTCATAAGCGGCACGATCAACGATGCCATCCCGCAGGACGAACGGGCGCCATGCGGGCGGCACAAAGCGTAGCGGCACGCGATCAGGCAAGCGCCGTTTGCCGGTCCGATATAGCTCCGCGATGATGGCCAGCGCTGACAGGAGCCCCTGAACCGCGCCGGCGCCGCGAAACTCGAAGGCGTTGAGAAAAGCGCCGACAAAGAGCTTCACCGTCCGATGCCGCTCGATCAATTCGGCGGTGCGATCGACGGTTTCCGGTCGCCCGAGCACTTCGGCCTGCTCGACGGCCACGGCGAAGTGCTGCCAGTCCAGCGCCTCGATCTGCGCCAGAGAATCCACGCCCTTGCTGCGCGCGTCGATGAGGAGGCGGCAAGACCCCGTGAGCGTCCGGAGGTGGCCTTGCAACTCGCGCACCGTCTTGAGGGCTTTGTCGCGGGTCCGGTTCTCGGCGCGGCGCGCCATGCTGCCCAACAGCTTGTCGAACATCGTCAGGGTGGCGTCGGTCAGGCTTTCCTCAAGCCGGATGCCGGTTGCCGCCAGCGTCGCATGGCGGCGCAGGGCATTGAGTTCGCCAAGGTGCTGGGGTGTGATGCGGCTGCCTTCGTCCGCCAGCCTGTCAAAAGTCAAAGCCGGGATCATGTCGGCACGGGCGCGATCGAGGCCCAGCGCGCGGATATAGGCGAGCCGTTCGATCAGGCGCAGGATGTTGCGCGCTGCCGGCGATTGTGGCGCATTGCGCATCCAGGATAGCCATGTCGCGACCTGCCCCGGTCGTCGGGCCAGCAAATCGTCCAGGCCCTGAAGGGTGTCAGGCAGCAGGCCATTCGTGAGCACTTCATAGGTAAGCTGTTCGGCTTGCTGGCGCGCCCGCCGCAGCACCGCTTCGAGAATCGACGGAGAAGGCAGGAGGATCTGCAGGCGCCGGAGTTCATCGACGATGACGTCTGCCATCTGGCCGGGGTGTATGATGGTCTGCGCGATTGGGACCGAGAAGGCGACAACTTCACGGAAAGCGTTGCGGTCAAAAATCCTGAACCCGTGCGATCGTCGGATTTCGACGAGATGCTCGCGACGGGTCTGGTCCCGATGGGCATAATCCGCGAAGGCTGCCGGCGCGACGCCGAGTTGCTGCGCCACATAGGCGAGCACAGGAGCGGGCGGGACTTCGCCCGCTTCCAGCGCACGGCCAGGCCATCTCATATATAGCATGAGCATCGCATAGCCGAGCCGGGTGGCATCGCCGCGACGGCGGCCGACAATTTCCAGGTCGTCGCTGGTCAGCGTATAATGACGCGCGATCTCGCGCTCATCGAGCGGCGCGCCATAATGCCTCGCCCAGATTTCCAGGCTCACCAGTCGCCGTCTCGCCAAGCATCATCTCCTTCGCTTTGCGTGTCCGTCAGACGGTCCTCTGGCGGCCAACAGGAATATGTCCGTTAACTCTGGACCTGTAACGGCGATTCGGACAAGATCGCATAATGACGGGAAAACGGACAGGATCGGGCATCATGTGGCGCTGATCGGCTATGCGCGCGTCTCGACCGCAGACCAGAAGCTGTCGCTCCAGCTTGACGCGCTGAACACTGCCGGGTGCGACCGTATATTCGACGATCACGCATCCGGGGCAAAAGCCGATCGGCCTGG
The DNA here is from genome assembly GCF_965112005.1 of Sphingomonas sp. Marseille-Q8236. Taxonomy (NCBI): domain Bacteria; kingdom Pseudomonadati; phylum Pseudomonadota; class Alphaproteobacteria; order Sphingomonadales; family Sphingomonadaceae; genus Sphingomonas; species Sphingomonas sp. Marseille-Q8236. Next base: position 21,814 of record NZ_CBCOPO010000005.1, on the reverse strand, counting down.
CCTAACCGAAGCGCTCGCCTATTTGCGCCCCGGCGACACGCTGGTGGTCTGGAAACTCGACCGCCTCGGCCGCTCGATGAGCCACCTGATCGAGAAGGTCGGCGAGCTTGCGGCGCGCGGCATCGGGTTCCGCTCACTCACCGAGAATATCGACACCACCACTTCGGGCGGCATGCTGGTGTTCAACATCTTCGGCTCGCTGGCCCAATTCGAGCGTGACCTGATCCGTGAACGCACTCATGCCGGCCTCAAGGCCGCACGCGAGCGGGGCAACAAGGGTGGTCGCCGGCCTGTCGTTACCCCCGACAAACTACGTAAAGCGCGGGCGCATATCGCAGCGGGCCTCACTGTTCGTGAGGCGGCGGCCCGGCTCAAGATCGGCAAAACCGCCCTATACAAGGCTCTGGAAAACGCGTGAAACCGCTGGCGATCAAGAACTCGTGGGTGCTGGTCACAGGGGCTTCGACCGGTTTGGGCAGAGCGTCCGCCCTCCGCTTGGCGGCATCGTACCAGGCCAAGCCCCTGATTGTTGGACGAAGGCTCGACAACTTGCGGGAGCTACAGACCGAAATTGACGAGCGGTTCAATGTGCCGTGCGAGATTATAGTGGCTGATCAACGTGAAATCGAGGGCAGGGAGAAAATCGCGGCTAAGGTTGCAGAATTGCAAGTAACAGCCGCTTTGTTGGTTGCCGGAATGACGAGCGTTGGTTCATTTGATGCAGGCCGTGCCGACACTTATGCCGAGGTAATTGAAACAAACATACTCGGTTTCACGGATTTGCTGGCTCGCCTGATTGCGATTTTCAGGGAGCAGCCGTTTGAATCCTCAGTAATCGCCGTGTCGAGCCTGGCGGGCGAAACATCCGTGCCCTTCCAAGCGGTCTACGGCGCGTCGAAAGCCTATGTGAGCACCCTCATGCGAGCGCTTTCCGTGGAGCTTGCCGGGACGGGAGTGAGTGTTGGGTCTTTTGCACCCGGTGGAATCGACACAGACATGGCTGCCCTCAGCGATTTGAAGTGGGGGAGGTTGGGTTTGATGGACGTTGACCGGTGCGCGGCCCATGCAGTCCACGCTCTGGTTTATCGGCAATCCTTCGCCATACCGGGGATGGGCAACCAGCTCACATATTTGGCGAGCAGGGTTCTACCTCGATCGTTGGTCAATCGGATTGCCGCCCTCCCATATCGGCGCCCGTAGGGCGGCACCACATAAAAGGGGCAGGAAAGCCTGCGAATAGCATCTGCTGGCATCGTACCGGATTTGTTCGCCCTTAGCGTGCAGATACGTCACTTTCGTGTAGTCACCCCAGCATGTCGGCGGTCGCGAGATCGTTGACCCCGAAGGTCTGGATCACTCCGGCGTTGGACATGAACGTGCCGGCACGTTCGCCGTAGATCGCCTTGAGCTGGTGCATGTCCTGGAGGATCGGCCAGAGCTGCATCCCATACCCCGCCATCAGCCCCATCGCGCGTTCCACCGGATCGAGGCGTCCGAGCGCGGCGAACTCGTCGAGCAGGAACAGGACCGGGCGTTCCGGCCGGGCAGGGGAGCGCGCCATGTCAGTGACGGCTTGGGCGACCAGCAGTCGCAGCCAGCGGGCATAGGCGTCGAGCCGGTCGGGCGGCAGGCACAGGAACACCGTGCCCGGCCGTTCCTTCAGGTCCGCGAACCGGAAATCGGACGCGGACGTGCTGTCCACGATGCGCGGGCTGTCGAGGAAGTGGGTGTGACGCTGGGCGGATGACAGCACGCCGGCGGCTTCGCGATCGGACTTGCCGAGCTGGCGGTTGGCGGCGCGCGCGATCAGGCCGTGCGCGCCGGTGCTGGCCTGCATGTCGGTGAGCAGCGCGGCGAAGCCGGCGGGATCGCGGGTGAGCTTGTCGCGTACCGTCGCCAGCGTGGCCCGGGACACGGGTTCATGGACGACGCTGTGCAGGATGATGCCGGCGATGAGCGCTTTGGCTTCCTCGTTCCAGTGCGCCTCGCCCGATTGCCCCGGCGCATCGTGGACCAGCGCGTCGGCGATGGTCTGCGCATCTTCCGCGAGGTCGGGGCTGGTCGCGTCGAGCCACGCCAGCGGGTTGTAGCGGGCCGCCGGACGCCCGGAGACACCGAACGGGTCCAGGCACCACGTATCGCCCTTGCTGGCCCGCGTGCGGGCCGTGACGCGGGCATTCTCGCCCTTGGGGTCGATGCAGATCACCGAACGGTCGAGCAGCAGCAGGTTGGGGATGATCGTGCCGACGCCCTTGCCCGACCGGGTGGGCGCCATCGTCAGCAGATGCGCCAGGCCGTCATAGCGCAGCAGCTTGCCCGACCTGGCCGACCGGCCGACGATGAGGTCGCCGGTCTTTTCCAGCTCGCGCGCTTCCTTCCGGCCGCCGAAGCGCGCCGATCCCATCAGCGTGTTGCGGGTGCCGTCGCGACGATTGAACTTCCAGATCGCGAACAGCGTGAGGCCGGTCAGCAGGAACGGCACGTCGGTCGCGATTTCTCCGTAGCCGAAGATGCCCTTGAGCCAGCTATTGCTCGCCATCAGCACGACGAAGGCGATCAGCAGCGCCCAGAGCGGCCCGATCCGCGCCGGCATCACCAGCGCAATCCGACAGGCGTGATCGCGAGGCTCCGATCGGCGTCGGGATGATCCATCAGCTTGAGGACGATCTGCGTGGCCAGATCGGGCGGCACCGCTTCGTCGCGCAGCATATCGAACAGCGCGTCCTCGACCGGCGAGTATTCCAAGCCCTCGATGACGTTGTTGTGGCGCGCGTCCGCATCGGCCCGGCGCCAGTCGGCGGCTTCCGCCGGCGTGCCGCGCACATAATCCAGCGCGCGGACCTCCGCCCTGACCGTTTCAACGTCCAACGGCATCGACGTGTCTCCTTGTCAGGAACCCGGCCGCGCCGAGCAGGAATCCGCAGAACAGGGTCTGGAGCTGGAGCGACAGGAATCCGAAGGGCAGGCCAAGCCCGTAGAGGGCATGGCTGTTGATCGCGACATCGCTCAGGATGATGGCGGCACCCAGCGCCAGCCCGACCGGACGCCGCCAGATCAGCAGCACCGCGGCGAGCGGATCGAGGGCGGTCAATGCGGTCCAGTAGACGTTCATCCAGACCGGCGCGTCATCGAACACGATCCAACCGACGTTGATGAGGTGGAGGGTGTGCGTGATGGTGCCGATCGTGAAGCCGGCAACTAGCACGCCGACAACGATCCGCTCGATCACCGGGCGGTTCATGCCGTCGTCTCCGATGCTTCCGCTTCCGCGTCGAACGCCCGCTTCCCGCGCCGCTTCCACAGCGCCAGCACATCGCCGGCAGCGTCGTCCCGCGCACGTCCGACCAGTTCCAGCAGCGCACCGTAAATCGTCGCGCGATCGTCGTCGGCGAGGTCGGCCAGTCCGGCCTTCCGGACGAGGCCGCCCAGCTCGATCAGGTGACGGGTGCGCTCGCGACGTTTCACGACCCAGCCCCGCGTATCAGTCCGACGCCGTGCCGCTTCCAGGCGCAGGACCAGCGCCCGGTTGCTGCGTTCCGCTACTGCCGTCGCCGCCAGCCTTTCGCGAACCTTTGCGCCCACGCCGCTGAAAGAAGCCGGCACCTTTCGCGCGCCACGCCTCCTTCGCATCGGTATCTTTGGACGCGACGGCATCCAGTAACGCGCCGGCGAGCATTTCGAGGTCGAGTGCATCGGCCCCGGTGGAGGTAACGAGCATCCCGAGCTGTTCGACCCGGCGCGCCTTCAAGGCCCGTGCCTTGTCCTCCAGCGCCTTCAGTTCCGCATCGTAATCCCGCACCTTGCGCATGGTGCCTCCGTCTCCGCGTTTGATCCACATCAACCTAGCAAACCCGCAGGGGAGGGCAACCGCGAATAACAGGTATCACCAGGTCAATTAGAGATGCGTAGCAGATCGTGAGTGCGCGCTTATACGTCGTTGCCGACGTGCGCTCAGAAAGGTAGAAACAGAAGCGCGATGGCGATCTACCATTTCAGCGCCAAGGTCATCAGCCGCGCGAACGGTTCCAGCGCCGTCGCGTCGGCTGCCTATCGCTCCGCATCCGAGCTGCACGACGAGCGGCTTGGACGATCGCACGACTTCTCGAACAAGGCCGGCGTCATCCACTCCGAGGTGATCTTGCCGCAGGGCGCGCCGGAGCGTTTGAATGACCGAGCCACCCTCTGGAACGAGGTCGAGGCCGGCGAGAAGCGCAAGGACGCGCAGCTCGCCCGCGAGGTGGAGTTCTCGATCCCGCGCGAGATGAACGAGAAGCAGGGCGTCGCGCTCGCCCGCGACTTCGTGGAAGAGCAGTTCGTGAAGCGCGGAATGGTCGCGGACCTCAACGTGCATTGGGACAAGGCGAAGGACGGCAGCCCGAAGCCGCACGCGCATGTCATGCTGTCGATGCGCGACGTGGGACCGGACGGGTTCGGGCAGAAGAACCGCGACTGGAACGGCAACGAGCTGCTGAAGGAATGGCGCGAGGCATGGGCAGCTCATGTCAACGAGCGAATGGCCGAGCTGGGGCTGGAGGGTCGGATCGACCATCGCTCCTATGCCGATCAGGGCATCGACCTTGAGCCGCAGCACAAGATCGGGCCGGCCGGAATGCGCCGGCTCGATCGCGGCGAGGACGCCGAGCGCGCCGACGATCACCGGCGGATCGCGCGCGAGAACGGCGAGAAGATTGTAGGCAATCCGCGGATCGCGCTGGACGGCATCACCCGGCAGCAATCGACCTTCACCACCCGCGACCTCGCCACGTTCGCGTTCCGGCATTCGGACGGCAAGGAGCAGTTTGACCGGGTGATGGCGGCGGTGCGCGCCAGCCCCGAGCTGGTCGCGCTGGGCAAGGACGGCCGCGACGAGGAGCGGTTCACGTCCCGCGACATGATCGCGGCCGAGGCGCGACTGGAGCGCGCCGGTGACGAGCTGGCACGGCGCGGCGATCATGGTGTCGGCGATCGGCAGCGTGACGCCGCGATCGGCGCGGCTGAGGGGCGGGGGCTGGTGTTGTCGGGCGAGCAGCGCGACGCCTTCGCCCATATCACCGGACGCGACGGCCTGGCGTCGGTCGTCGGCTATGCCGGCACCGGCAAGTCGGCGATGCTGGGCGTGGCGCGCGAGGCGTGGGAGCGCGAGGGCTATCAGGTGCGCGGGGCGGCGCTGTCGGGGATCGCGGCTGAGAATCTGGAGGGCGGATCGGGTATCGCATCGCGTACCATCGCCAGCCTGGAGCATGGCTGGGCGCAGGGGCGCGACCAGCTCGGGCCGCGTGACGTGCTGGTGGTGGACGAGGCGGGCATGATCGGCACCCGCCAGATGGAGCGGTTGCTGTCCCATGCCCGCGACGCCGGCGCGAAGGTGGTGCTGGTCGGCGACCCCGAGCAGTTGCAGGCGATCGAGGCGGGCGCGGCGTTCCGGTCGATCGCCGAGCGGCACGGCGCGGCGGAGATCACCGAGGTTCGCCGGCAGCGCGAGGACTGGCAGCGGGACGCCACGCGGGCGCTGGCGACCGGCCGCACGGGCGAGGCGCTGGCCGCCTATGCCGCACACGGGATGGTCCACGCGGCCGACACCCGCGACGCTGCGCGTGCCGGGCTGGTCGACGGGTGGGATCGTCAGCGCCAGGCCGAGCCGGAAAAGACCCGCATCATTCTCACCCACACCAATGCCGAGGTTCGCGAGCTGAACGGGGAGGCGCGCGACCGGCTGCGCGCGAACGGCGAGCTGGGCGAGGACGTGACGTTCGCGGCCGACCGGGGCCATCGCGACTTTGCCGCGGGCGACCGGCTGATGTTCCTGCGCAACGAACGCTCGCTGGGCGTGAAGAACGGCACGCTGGGCACAATCGCGCGCGTCACGCCGGAGGGCATGACGGTGCGGCTCGACGGCGGGCGCGAGGTGACGTTCGCGGCGAAAGACTATGCCGCCGTCGATCACGGCTATGCCGCGACCTTCCATAAATCGCAGGGCGTGACGGTCGATTACGCGCACGTCCTCGCGACGCCGGGGATGGACCGGCACAGCGGCTATGTCGGGCTGTCGCGGCACCGCGACGGCGTGCAGCTCCATTACGGCCGCGACGACTTCGCCGATCAGGGCAGGCTCGCGCGCGTGCTGTCGCGTGACCGCGGCAAGGACATGGCCGGTGACTATGCGCCTGATCGCAGCGACCAGGACCATGCCCGTGCCTTCGCCGATCGGCGCGAGATCCGGTTCCCGGAACTCGCGCTTCAGGTGGTCGAGAAGGTCCGAGACAAGGCGCGTGGCATGTTCGCCGGCTTCCGGCCGAAGCCCGCGACCGAGAAGACGACGGCGATCGAGCGTGGCGAGACGGCGATCGGCGCCGACCGTCCCGACCAGGTGCGCGCGATCGAACGCTATGCGCGTGCCGCGGCCGATATAGGCCGGATGCGCGATCAGGGCCTGCCGGTGCTGCCGCATCAGGAGACCGCGTTGCGGAAGGCCGGTGAGGGCCTGGATGCCGTCCGCCCCCATGCTGTGCGCGACCTCGCATCGGCGCTGGCGCGCGATCCGAAGCTGATCGAACAGGCGGCGAGCGGCAACACGGGCGGCGCGGTGCGCGCGATGGCCGAGGAACAGCGCGTGCGGCTTCACCCCGACGCGCGCGCCGATCGGTTCGTGGAAGGCTGGCAGGCGATGCAGCGGCAGCGTGCCGGGCTGGAGCGGAGCGGCGACAGCGCCGGCGCCGAGCGGATACAGGCGCGCATGGAGAAGGCGGCGGGCGGGCTTGCCCGCGATCCGCAGCTCGAATCCGCGCTGCGCCGGCGTGCGCCCGAGCTGGAGATCAGGATCGAGCGCGAGCGGTCGATCGGCGACGCGCTGTCAGCATCGATCGCGCCAGCGCGCGACCGCGATCGGGGCATGAGCCGATAGGCTTCGTGCTTTCGGGTACGATCGCGTTCGTGCTTTCATGCGGGAAAAGGGGGAACCGCATGAACGAAGACGATCACGAACCGGATGCCGCGGCAGAAGCATTCGAGGGCGTGCGTGGCGAGCTGGCGCTGTTGCGGCGTGCGGTCGAGCGACTGGCGGCCGAGCGCGCCGAGGTGCCGGAAATCCCCGATTACAGCGAGACGCTGGGCCAGATGGCGAAGGCGCTCAACGGCACCATGCAGAATGTGGCCATCCTGGCGAAGGCGGCCGAGGACAATGTCGCGCCGCGCTATGTCGCCGACCGGATCGTTGCGGCGAGTGCCCATGCCCGCGACGAGGACCGGCGCATGATCGCATCCGCCGGCGAGAAGATGGAGCGGGCGACCACCGCGCTGCACGGGATCGGCGGTGTCGCCCGCCGTGCTGACGAGCAGCGCCGGGCGCTATGGCAGGTCGGGGCAGGGGCGTGCCTGGGCGGGATGCTGTTGTGGACGGTCGTGCCGGGTGTCGTCGCCCGCGCGCTGCCGGATAGATGGCAGGTGCCCGAGTGGATGGCCGCGCGCACGCTCGACCTGCCGAAATGGGAGGCCGGGCAACGCCTGATGCGGGCCGCGGCACCGGATGCCTTCGCCAACATCGCGGCGGGGGATCGGATCCTCACCGCAAACCGTGTCGTGATGGAGGCGTGCCGCAAGCGGGCGAACAAGGCTAAGGAGAGCGTGCGCTGTACGATCAGCGTAGAAGCCGAGAGGGTGCCATAAGCGGCGTGGTCTGCATCGAGCGTTAGTTGGCCTCGATAAGGCTCACGACGCCTCAGAAGCCAAAAAATACATGAGGTATCGTGAAGCCTCTTGTATCTGACTTGCAGGGATGCCAAATAGCCTACGTCACGATGCTCCGTGGCATTAGAGCTATGAGGAGGCTGCTATGAAGGGGTATATGTTTGAAGGTACGGCGCAGGAGGTTATTGAGGCGATGACCGCCATGCAGGCCGCTTCCGGAGGTGACGCTTCGTCGGAGGCCGTTGCGGCAGTCGCGCCGACCGTCGCCGAGGAGGGTGAGGAGAAAGAATTCGTATCGACCGAGGTAGCGCGACGCGTTCTCAGCCGCCGGCCGCTTTCGCGAGAGCAGCTAGGGGTTCTCAAGATGCTTCATGCGGCTTTTCCTGAGTGGGTTCCCGCAGGCAAACTCCAAGCAGCCATTTCCTACACTCCCGCTCAATTCGCTGGTCTGATGGGCGCATTCGGTCGCCGGTTCAGCCACACCGAAGGCTATGTTGCCAACACATGGTTGTTCGATGCCGAATGGGACTATGATGTGGGTGCCTATAACTATCGGCTGCCTGAGACGGTGAAGGCGGCGATGGACGCAGAAAAGCTCGCCTGATCGCTTCCGGACGCGGGGACACAGTTGAGGGGCCGGCGGACGCGCCGGCCCTTTGTCGTTTGAAGGGCCGGCAGTAAAAGGACCGGGTGCATTCAGGGGGATTAATGGCGCTCATTATCGGCCTCGTCGTGTTCGTCTTGCTCGTATCTCCGTTAGGCGGTTGGCCGGCGCTGGCCGTGGCGATTGGCGCAGCGGTGCTCTTTCATCAGACGATCGGGAAGGCTCGCCGCGAAGCCCGGGAGGAACGTCGGCGACAGTATGAGGAACGAGTCCGTGGCATCGTTCAAGCCCATCTTCCGGCCTTGCTGCGTCGCAAGCGGCAGCTCGATCGCACGGACGACTATGGCGTCCGGGATGACGGCAAGTGGATAAAGGAGATCAACCGCTTCTGCGATACGGTGGTGTGTCCGGCGATCGGCCAGATTCCTCTTCAAATGCCTCGCGGGATGAAATCGCAGCCGCGAAGGTCCGAGCTTGATAACCTGATCGCAGCATTGATCGATCGGGCTGTTGCTGAACAGGCATCGAGCTTCGCGCAGCGGTTCGACCCCGGTATGACCCCGACCGACTATGAGCATTTCTGCGCCGATCGCCTGAAGCTGTCAGGCTGGACGCCGATGGTGACGCAGGCGGCGGGCGATCAGGGAGCGGACATCGTCGCCACCCGTGCCGGACGGACGCTTGTCGTTCAGTGCAAGCACCATGCGAAGCCTGTCGGTAATAAGGCCGTGCAGGAGGTGGCCGCCGCTATGCGGCACTACAGCGCCGAAGCAGGTGTCGTGGTGGCCACCAACGGCTTCACGCGGGCGGCCGCGCAGCTTGCCGCCACCAACGGCATCACTTTGCTCGGCCACGATGACCTGACGTCGAGCTGGACCCTGGCCGACGACAGATAGGAGAGACGAAGTGACCGCCATTCGCATTCTGCACCGCGATCCCAACGGAATGGTGTCTGACGGGGGGATCACCTACGGCACCGAGCAGTTCGCCGGTCAGGTGCCGATGATCGGCGATACGATCCTCGATCCGGGTGCGCCCTCCGGCAAGGACCGCAATGACCCTCGCAACCGGACCATATGGACCGTAGTCGCGCGCGTGTTCAACCACCGCGACAACGAGAACACCGTCTCCATCATCGTGGAAAGTCGCAAAGGTACGCTTGAGGACGAGGCGTTCGCCTGACAGCGACGATGGCGCTGGTAGATGGCTGATCGGCGAAACTAGGCCGCTAAGGCCTTCCATCTCGGAACAGGATATTAGCACGCCGCTGCGTGCTGCCTGTTCGAGGACCAGCATCATGATCGATTTGAACGACCCCCAGGCCGTGAAGGAAGCGGCGCGCCTGAACCGTCGGCTATGGCACCGGCGTAAGCCGAGCGTACCAACCATCGTTGTCTTGCCAGTACGGACGCGATGAACTGAGGTAGAAAGGTCTACCTTTCTACCTCACGTTCAGCCACAAGCATAATCAGGCGCTTACGAGGGAAGAAAGGTCGCGGTAGAAATGCGCTACGGCTATGCCCGTGTTTCGACCGACGAACAGAACCTCGGTCGCCAGCGCGCGTCGCTTGCGCTCGCCGGCTGCGATCAGGTGGTCGAAGAGGTGGAGAGCGGCGTAAAGGCGCGTCGTCGCCTCGATGCGCTGCTGGAACGGCTGCATGGCGGTGATGAGCTGATCGTGTCCGAGCTGGACAGGCTGGGCCGTAGCACCGGTGAGGCCGTGTTGTTGATGGACGAGCTTATCAAGCGCGGCGTGCAGCTCCGTGTCCTCGCCCTCCCCTCGCTCGACATCGCGACCAACGACGGTCGGCTGATCGCGGACATTCTCGCCAGCCTTGCCGCGCACGAGCGCCGCCGGCTTCGCGAGCGCCAGCGCCAAGGCATTGCCGCGGCGCGATCATCGGGCCGGCATCTCGGTCGCCCGCAGAAGATGAACGGGCAACAGGTCGGCGAGGCACGCGCCAGGCTGGCGGCCGACGAACCGATCCCCGTAGTGGCGCGCGCCTACGGCGTCACACCCAAGACTCTACGCGCGACACTGGCAAGGACGGGCGGACGTTTAGCAACATCGGTGCGGCGGTCTGCCTGATGGCCGATACTCGCACACCTGAGCAGCGTAGGCGCATCATGCAATCTGTAGGGACCAAAGACACGGGTCCTGAAATGACCGTTAGGCGACTCCTGCATCGGCTGGGCTACCGTTACCGGCTTCACCCGAAGCATCTACCGGGACGTCCCGACATAGCTTTGCCCGGCCGCCGAAAGGCGATCTTCGTTCACGGCTGTTTCTGGCACGGACACGAATGCCAGAAGGGACGCGCCCCCAAATCCAAGCTGGATTATTGGGGTCCGAAGCTGGATGCGAATCGGGAGCGCGACGCTCGCAAGGAGGCTGAGCTTCGCGCTCTAGGTTGGGATGTGGGGACCGTCTGGCAGTGCGAGATCGGTGACGAGGAAAAGCTGGAGACAGCCCTAGTCGATCTTCTCGGACCCCCCGGAAAAAGCGATCGACAGACTGTTCAAAACGCGGTAGGCCCACACGAGAACATAACGGAGACAACATGAGGCCTCTAGGCATCGACCTATTCGCCGGCGCAGGCGGCATGAGCCTCGGTTTCGAGCAGGCTGGATTCGATCTTGCCGCCGCCGTCGAGATCGATCCCGTGCACTGTGCCGTCCATGCTTTCAATTTCCCGGACACGCCTGTTATCCCGCGCTCTGTCGCCGGTTTGAAGGCGGCCGAGGTGCGAGCGATCGCGGGCATCGGCAAGCGTCCGATAGATTGCGTTTTCGGCGGCCCGCCTTGTCAGGGCTTTTCCATGATTGGGAAGCGAGCCCTCGAAGACCCGCGCAACACGTTGGTGCGCGAATTCGTGCGCCTGGTGCAAGAGTTCGACGCGCGCACCTTCGTATTCGAGAACGTGAAAGGGCTAACGGTCGGCAGCCAGCGCGCGTTTCTCGACGAGCTGGTCGAGGCATTCGACAAGGCCGGTTACGATGTGCGCCTTCCCTGGCAGGTGCTGGATGCGGCAAATTATGGGACGCCCCAGCATCGCCAGCGATTGATCCTTATGGGAGCCCAGAAAGGCGAGACTGTACCGGCTTATCCAGCACCGATCACCAATGCGGCGGATGGACGTAAAGCCATCGGTGAACTGCCGATCGGCCCGACCGTCATGGACGCGATCGGAGATCTACCGAACGCGGACCGCTTTCCTTCCTTGATCGAAACCGACGCGACACGTACCTCGGCTTTCGGAAAGCCCTCCACATACGCAGCCGAGCTGCGAGGCCTCACCAACGATGCATGGCACTTCGGCCACGTGCGTAACTGGAACCCCGGTGTACTAACGTCGAGCGCCCGAACCACGCATACCGATATCTCGCGTCGCCGTTTCACCGAAACCCTTCCCGGCACTGTCGAGCCAATCAGCCGATTTTTGAAGCTGTCGCCGGTAGGCTTGTCCAACACGCTACGTGCAGGGACGGACGGCGCTCGGGGAGCGTTTACCAGCCCACGACCGATCCACTACAAGCACTCGCGCTGCATCACCGTCCGCGAGATGGCGCGCCTGCACGGTTTTCCCGACTGGTTTAGGCTGCACGCAACGAAGTGGCACGGTGCACGGCAAATCGGCAATGCCGTTCCGCCTCCGCTTGCGCGTGCGATTGCCGGGGCCGTAATCGAAGCGCTTGGCATCGAGCCGAGCCGCCCCGAGAAGCCGATAGACCTTGGCGATGCGACGCTGCTTTACCTAGAGATGTCCGAGGCAGCCGAGCGGTTCGGCGTACCGGCGCCTAGCAGCAAGCGTGATCGTAAGAGCGGTGCGAAAAAGCGGAAGCAGCATGAGATCGAGGAAATCCGATTGAGGCTCGTCGCCAATGGCCGTTGAACCGAACGATGAAGTCGATTTGGGCGGGGACGATGACCTTGGCGTCGCAGTCGGAGCTGAGGCGTTACCGGACGATGTGGAACCGGCAACACCCGCACAGACCAATCGATATAAAGCGATAATCGAGCGCATCTTCTCGGATCGCTATGCCGATGGCGCGACGGAGGTTGCTTTCGCTCGTGCTGACATCGTGACTACCGCGGCAGCGCTCGGCGTCGACCTACCGCAGAACCTCGGCGATGTGGTGTATGCGATCCGGTATCGGATACCCATGCCCGACGCCATTCTGGCGACCCAGCCGGAGAAGCTGGAATGGATTATCGAGGGTGCCGGAAGAGCTAAGTATAAGTTCCGGCTCGTTCCCGCGACGCGGATCAGGCCTAACGAAACATTGGTGAGCATCGACATTCCCGATGGCACCCCCGAGTTGATCCGGGCTTATGCACTTGATGACGAGCAGGCTCTTTTGGCGATCGTCCGCTATAATCGCCTGATCGACATATTCCTCGGACTGACTGCATCGAGTTTGCAGAACCACCTTCGCACGACGGTAAAGGGTATCGGTCAAATCGAAATCGACGAGCTGTACGTTGGCCTCGATAAGCGCGGTTGCCACTACGTCATTCCGGTGCAGGCGAAAGGCGGCAAGGACCAGATCGGCGTCGTACAGACGACCCAGGATATTCGTTACGCCGATCAGAAGTTTCCGGGGCTACGATGCCGTCCCATTGCAGCTCAGTTCATGGACGGCGGCAAGATCGCGTTGTTCGAGTTGACCTTGCAGGACGGTGAGGTTCGTTTGGTAGACGAGAAGCATTACCGTCTTGTGCCGGCCGACAAGCTCGACCGAGCTGCGATACGCGACTACCGAGACTGACAACACGTGGCCGAATGGAAGCCACGGCGATCACCGCAGTATCGACTGCCGGGAGGGCCGCAGAACCGGTCACCGGCCATAATGGCGCAGCGCGCAGAGCCGAACGATAGCTTAGACGACTTCCCGACTCCCCGCTGGGCGACCAGAGCGCTTATGGAGCGTCTGCCAGCAATTTCTCGCACTTCTGCCTCGACGTGTTGGGAGCCTACATGCGGCCGCGGATATATGGCGGCTACGCTCGCTGAATATTTCAACTCTCTAGGGTCAGGACTCGTTGATCACAGCCAGAAGATGACGGTGGCAGCGAGGGTGACGGCGGCAAAGAAGGCAGTGGGGCAGCGATCGTAGCGGGTAGCGACCCGACGCCAGTCTTTGAGGCGGCCGAACATGATCTCGATGCGGCTGCGGCGCCGGTAGCGGCGCTTGTCGTATTTGACCGGCTCGTTGCGTGATCGCCGGCCCGGGATGCAGGGCTGGATGCCTTTGGCCTGGAGGGCGTCCCTGAACCAGTCGGCGTCGTAGCCGCGGTCGCCGAGCAGCCACTGCGCCTTCGGCATGTCATCCAGCAGCGCTGCCGCGCCGGTGTAGTCGCTGACCTGGCCCGCGGTCATGAAAAAGCTTAAGGGGCGCCCGTTTGCATCGGCGACGGCATGTAGCTTGGTATTCATACCGCCTTTGGTGCGGCCGATCAGGCGGCCAAGATCCCCTTTTTTACCCGCAGGCTTGATGCCGTGCGGTGCGCCTTCAGATAGGTTGCGTCGATCATGACCGTCTGCGGCTCGGCGCCAGCTGCAGCCAGACCTTCCATCATTCGCGTGAACACGCCGGCCTCGCCCCAACGCTTCCACCGATTGTACAGCGTCTTGTGGGGGCCATACTCGCTAGGCGCATCTCGCCAGCGAAGCCCGTTGCGATTGACGAATACGATGCCGCTCAGCACCCGCCGGTCGTCCACCCTCGGCTTGCCATGGCTCTTGGGAAAGAAGGGCCGCAGCCGCTCCATCTGCTCGTCCGTCAGCCAAAACAGGTCACTCATCTCGGTCTCCTTGCGGAGCCTGAATCAGATCGCGACGCTCACATCAATGGGTCCTGACCCTAAGGAGCAGCGATATCGCTGCCTTTGGTTATGGCGAGCAGCTCGACTTTCTGTCGGTCCCGGAGAACTCGCCTCGTCCGGAGGATCGGCCGGACTGGATCGTTACAAACCCGCCCTTTCGATTAGCGGAAGAGTTTACAAGACGCGCGCTTGCGCTTGCGCGTGTGGGCACGGCTATGCTCGTCCGCACAGGCTTCATCGAGGGCGCAGGTCGGTACAATCGGCTGTTCCGAAACCGGGCACCAAGCCATGTCGCGCAGTTCGTCGAGCGTGTTCCCATTTTGAGAGGGAGGGTCGATCCATCGGCTTCGACAGCGACCAGCTATTGTTGGCTGATATGGTTGACCGATGCGCCGGGGCCAACGCAATTATTATGGATTCCGCCGTGTCGGCGCGAACTTGAGAAAGCCGGCGACTACGAGCTCCCAGTACCATGACCGAAGCACAAGCCCTTGCAAGCATAGTCACTTGGTCCGCTGACGTACCTGATTGGCAGCGTGACGCGCTGCGTCGATTGGCGGCCGGAAATCCGCTCGCTGCGCCCGAAATAGATGAACTGGTCGCCATCTGTAAGGGTCAGGTTGCCGCAAACCCGGTTAGCGCCGATAGTTTCCGCGATCCTGCTCGCGTCCAAGGGCCGGTGAACCTCCGTCGCGTCCACAATGTGAACCACGTCAATGCGCTGGCATCCGATCAGCGGCTGGCGTTCCAACCTAATGGCCTGACGATCATCTATGGCGACAATGGATCGGGTAAATCCGGCTATTCGCGTATTCTTAAAAAAGCCTGCCGCGCTAGAACACCTAATCGTGAAGACATCATCCCCGACATTTACGAGGCCGTCCCCGGCGTGCCCACGGCGACGATCGACTATACCATCGGAGTTGCAGAACATTCCTGCGTGTGGCGGCTTGGAACGCCAGGCGATCCCGCGCTGACCGCCGTTAGCGTCTTCGATTCTCGATGCGCCAACATCCATGTCGAGGAAACGAATGACCTCGCTTACACCCCGTTTCCCCTAAGACTGCTCGCCTCGCTTGCGCAGCTCTGCAAGTCGGTGAAGGACAAGCTCGCCAGCGAGGTGACGACGATTAAGGCTCGGACACCGCGAGCCGTAGCGGCGCCTGCATGTAGTCCGACGAGCGCAGTGGGTCGGCTCCTGGCCGGGTTGGCCGCGGGTACCAAGTCGGCCACGGTGGAAGCACTGGCGACGTTGAGTCAAAGCGAGTTGGACCGTCTCGCGCAGCTCACCGCCGATCTCGCCGGCGATCCCGCGCGCGCCGCGCGCCAACTCATGAACTTGAAGGCGAAGGTCGATGGTCAGATCGCAGCGCTAGATCGGCTGTTCACCACCCTCGCTTCCGCTGACGGCGATACGCTACGCCGCCTTGCTGGTGCGCGGGATGCGGCCAAGTTAGCGGCTAAGGCGGCATCGGGAGCCTTGTTTCGCGATGAGCCCTTGCCGGCGATCGGTGCCGACGTATGGCGTTCTCTGTGGGAGAGTGCTCGAACCTACTCCGAAGTGGACGCTTACCCTGCCCGCCCTTTTCCTGCGACCGAGCCTGGCGATGTGTGCGTCCTCTGTCAGCAAGGGCTCGCGCCGGAGGCGGCTTCTCGCCTCAATCGTTTCGAGGCATTCGTTCGTGATGACAGCCAGCAGCGCGCCGAGGCGGCGCGTATCGCCCATGAGGAGGCCTTGGTTGCGTTCGGACGCGTTGCCATTTCCACGTCCGAAGCTCGCATCATTATCGCGACCGTCCGCGATGAGTTGGGCCAGGATGCTTTGGCAGCCCGCTTCCGCCGCTCTTTGACCGAGGCGAGATTGCGCCACCGATGGATTATGCGCCACCATGCCGATCCGGCAATCGAGCTTGCGGTGTACGCGCTTGCCTATGAGCGAGAGGCCATTCTCGATGTTGTGGCCGAGATAGCGGCGCGATCCGCTGCGCTTGTCGCCGAGGCCGGGTCACCGGCTCGCGCCGCTTTGATCGCTGAGAAAACGGAACTTGCCGATCGCCAGTGGCTCGCCGGCATCAAGGACGACGTGCTTGCAGAGATCGCTCGTCGTGGTGAGATCGCGAAATTGGAGGCGGCGCAACGGGCGACCACAACCAACCGCATCACGGCCAAAAGCACCGAAGTCGCGCAGGCTCTCGTCACAGACGCGCTGCGCGCGCAGTTCGCCCTCGAAGTGGCGAGCTTTGGGATAGCGGCCCTGGCAGTCGAGCTGCGTCAGCAGACTAGCGCCCAGGGTATTCCGCGTTTCAGGGTAACGCTGGTTCGCCAGCCCAAGGCGGCTGTGGGTGAGGTGCTTAGCGAGGGCGAACATCGATGCGTCGCGCTGGCGGCGTTCATGGCCGAGCTAGCGACTGCCGGAAATCAATCGGGTATCGTCTTCGACGATCCTGTGTCGTCGCTCGATCATATGCATCGCCAAGCCGTAGCGAAACGCCTCATTGATGAAGCCTCTCGCCGGCAGGTGGTCGTGCTGACGCATGATCTTGCATTTCTGTTTGAGCTGGATCGTGCGGCTCAGGAAGTGCATCCGCGACCCCAAGTATCGATAGGGTCGATCGCGCGAGGAGCGGACAAGGCGGGTTTTTGCCGGAACGAACCGCCATTTAAGGCTCGCCGCGCAATCGATATTACCGGCACCCTTACCCGTCAGCTTGCGAACGAGCGGCGTCACTTCGACCAGGCCGATGAAGATAGCTGGCGCGCTACCGTCAAATCTATTGCCGGTGTTCTACGCGACACATGGGAAACGGCCGTTGAAGAGGCGGTTGGGCACGTCATTCGTCGCCTTTCGCAAAAGGTAGATACTAAGGGCCTCATCAAGCTCACGGTTGTCACTCGGGCCGACTGCGAAGTTATGCGTGATGGCTATGGGCGATGCTCAGAAATGCTTCATTCAGCAGCGCCGGAGTTGAACCGCCCCCTCCCCCGGCCGGAGGCTTTGACCGCCGAGATCGATGCTTTGACACGATGGGCAGCAGACCTTCGCCAGCGACAAGAAGCGGCGAGGCTCCATTGATGCGATCCAGCGGGAGCGAGCGGTCAACCTGCTGCCGTCGTTTGCAAAGCCGCCATTCTGTCAGGCATGCCAAGGACTTGCTCGTATCTTGGAAGCACGAATAAGCCGGTTCTTGCTTGGGTAAGCAATGTTGAGGACTAACATTACAGGGGAGGTTTTTTCTTACGATTTTCAGGAAAATTTTTACAAGGCAATTCAACCTATTGCTAACACAATGGAAAATAGAGTTTTTCATCTCGCCTGCACGACGAAGCGAGTGTTTTTGACGGCGAACCGTTCAGCTTCGTGAAAGCGGACGGTGAGTAGAAGCAGCCTTGTGATCGGGACCGCTGGTAACGGCCCGAACGCAAAAACAAAAAGCGTAGGGGATTTTCAATCATGAAGAAGTTCATTGCTGCGCTCGCCGTTGTTGCGAGCGTGATCGCCCCCATCTGCGTGACTCCCGCGAGTGCCCAGATGGCTCCCCAGATTGTGCAGATCGGTGTCGATAATTTCGGCAATCCTATCTGCAATGGCCCGCAGGGCATCGCTCCCTGCGTCGTTATCATGAACTGGTTGCAGAACGGGGGTATGCAGCAGATGCAGATGCCTCGCCCGATGCCGATGCCGATGCCGCAGCAGCAGCCCGGCCCGTTCAACGGCGGCATGGGGCCGATGGGACCGGCGGGCATCCCGACCAACATCGTTCCTCGTGACGGGCAGATCGTGGGTCAGATCGTTCAGCAGTGCGGCCCTAACCCGGCCTGCGTTGCTGGCGCCTGGGGGAGTGTCGAGCTTTCGCGCTGCGCCAATGGCATCGGTGTGGCGGGTGGCTGCTTCGGGCCTAACAGCGAGGTCGCGAAGGCTGGGCGGGAGGTTGAGAAGTTCTTCCGCGAAGGTCCCGGACCCAACAACGAATTGTGCAAGATCGGTCTTTGCTAAGCTGTTGTTCAGCCAATAGCCGCTAGGTGGGGAGGGTAAATCCTTCCCCGCCTTTTCGGCATTTGCCGGGGTCCGTCATCGCATGTCCAAGCGCAAGCTAAAGGATGCACGGGCAGGACCTACGCCTTGTTACCAGCCCCGGCATCTATCATTCGGCAGGCGGTAGGCGTGTTAAGGAGTTGTTGCCACCACGCCCGCGTGGACCACGATGGTAGCGATGTCGGCATACGTTGCCAAAACGGCAGCTGTACCTATCTCGCTCCTTCCTAAGGAGCTGGGTGATGCAGGCAATTATTCGCTTTTCAATCGACGGTGATCAAAACAGCGCCCTGCGCAATAAACTGGCTGGGGTCCTTCAGGGCGCGGGCTTCGGCAAGAAGGCAAACACGGCAACGTGGGTGAACGACGCGATTGACACTGATGGTCTTGCCGCTGCCACAAGTGCCTTTTGGACGACTGCTCACGCGCACACTGGCCCGGGTAAAGTCGACCATTTCTGGATGCATTCTGAGCGAGATTTCCTCGGCTACGCGCAGGACATTGCTGCTGGGGGACCTATTAGCGAAGATGAGGAGTAAGGCACTCAACTATCCTTTCGGATATTGGTCGAGAGCTGCGTCGATCATTGCAGTCCATACGGTAACAGCGTGTGGACTGACAACCTCACCGGCGGATCGCAGATGATCACCAACAGGCCGCAAAGTCCAAATCGCAGCACGCGCAGCCTCAAAGCACCGCTGACGTGTTGCATCGGACGCCGCGTGCCAAGGGATGCCGGATGGCTCTAATCCGCCGGCCCATCGCTCGGGCATCATTTCGTAAAGCGCCTGCGCGACTCTGAAAATTGATGTTCCGGGCTGGACCATTGTCATATCTCCCGCGCAATTAAATAGGGCGCGATGTCACTCGCGCAATAGCAGTTGTGCGATCCTGCCATTCTGCATACCATCAAATCAGCATTATTGAAGGTGTGCACACTTGCATATTATCACGCTTGCAGCGCAAAAAGGGGGTGTCGGTAAAACGACGCTGGCGGTGAATCTGGCGGTTGCCGCCGAAGCGGCCGGGATAAAGACCGCTCTTTTCGACCTCGATCCGCAGGAGAGTGCGACTGCTTGGAGCGAGCGACGGACAGCCGAATTACCCCACGTCGAACCGATCAGCGCGCGCCGCCTCGATCAGGCGATCAATGCCGCAGAGGCTAACGGCTTTGGGCTTACGATCATCGACACACCGCCGGCAGCGGGTGCGGAAGCCGCCGCAGCGGCGCAGCGTGCCGATCTGGTCGTCATCCCCTGTCGTCCGTCATTGATCGACCTTGATGCGATCAAGCGCACGGCGCAGCTTATCACCAGTACCGGGCGAACGGGCGTGGTCGTGCTGAATGCCGCCCCCCCGACCGCAACCACGTTGCTGGACGATGCCAGAACGCTTGCCGAGGCGACAGGCTTGCGGGTGGCGCGTGCCGTATTGCGGGAGCGTAGCGTCTATCGAGCGGCATGGCCTTACGGCTTGGGCGTCATCGAGCATGAGCCGAAGGGTAAGGCCGCCCTAGAGATTGCAGCCTTGCAGAAACACATATTTGATGATGTGATGAATTGCACACCTGCAAATGTGAAGGCTTGATTATGGCAAAACGGACCTCCCTGTTGGGGCCGGCAGTAGCGTCCCCCTCCCCTCGCGAGCCCGAGCCGGATCATCAGCCTGCTCCGTCAACCTCGCCGTCGAGTGCAGCACGGTCGAGTGGCAAGCGACCGGGAAAGTATCACCTCGGGGCATATTTCGATCCTGCCGATCCCACAGCGGAGGCATTTCGTGTCTTGGCAGCGCGGACCCGTCGCAGCCACCAAGACCTCCTTGCCGAGGCGATCAGCGAACTGGTCGCCAAGTATGACGCCGACAAACAATTCGGCCGTGCATAATAATGTGCACACCTGCAATTATGCAGAACGGCAGGATTGAAGTGGTATGACCAAGCGCCAGAATCCCAATCCCGAGTTTGATCTGTTCATCCCGTTGATGGGCGACCTCCCGCTGAAGGATCAGCGGGAGACGATGGAGCGGCCGTTTTTCTCGCTTCAGAAGCGCAAGCGGGTGAAGCCTATCGAATATAGCAGCCCGGACGGCGAGACGTGGGTGAAGATCGAGGCGATCCCTGCCTATGGTATGGCGACGATCTGGGACGCCGATGTTCTGATATGGGCCGCGTCCACGCTCAACCGGATGCGGGAGCAGGGCGTCAACGACCTTCCCCGGACACTTAAAACAACGTCCTATGACCTGTTGAGGGCGATCAAGCGCGATACCAGCGGCCGGGCCTATCAGGAGCTGCAAGCCGCACTCCAGCGGCTTCAGACGACTTCCATATCGACCTCGATCCGCGCACCCAAGCGGCGCACCAAGGCCGGTTTCAACTGGCTCGACAAATGGACGCTGGAGGTGGACCCGGACACCGATCAACCGCGCGGGATGACCATCACGCTGTCGGATTGGGTGTATGAAGGTATCATGGGGGAGCGGTCGCTTCTCACCATGCACCAGGATTATTTCCTGCTGACCGGCGGGCTGGAACGCGCCCTGTATCGTATCGCGCGCAAGCACGCTGGCAACCAGAAGGGTGGGTGGACGTGTCGCGTTGAGGTGTTGCGCGACAAGACCGGCAGCGACAGCAAACCGAAAGAGTTCAACCGGATGCTGCGCAAAGTGGTGGAGGCCGACCAGCTCCCCGATTATGCGATGCAGATGGCCGCAACAGTCGATGGCAGTCCTGCCGTGCTGTTCCGACTTCGGGGTGAAGCGGAGGCGCTGGCGCTGACTGCCAGGTTGGAAGCCGAGCAGGAGCGGCGGAACCGGTTCGATGCCGATCGCCGCCGCGCCGCCGAGGTGGACGACCTGATGGACAAGCTCGCAGGAGGACGCTGACTATCGTGGTATCACACACCGCAAGGCCCATCCGTATCAAAGGCGGTGGCTGACAGCAGCCGTTGAGGGTGGGGATCGAGCAATAATCGACCCGCAAAGAGGCAAGCGATCATCGTGGGATCGCACACCTAACCGTCGTGGGATCACACACCGGACTATCGTGGGATCACACACCGAATCACGTGGGATCACACACCGACCGGTTTCTCAAGCTACTGCAAAAAGGCGACTTTTTTACCCATTTTCGACCCTTAACCTTCTTAACGATTCCTATTTAACAGAATCACTTAACCCCGGACGACCGGCTCAAACGGCAGGGAAGGAGATGCGGAATTGCCCCAAAGGCAATGCGCCTTTGTTTCGTGCCGGCTATCGCCGTCACAGAAGCGGCCTCACGGCCGCAGGCTTCCGGGAGAAGCCAAGCCGATCCAGCGGTGTGTGCCTGTCAGCGTTACGCTCGTTGAGAGGGCAGAACAGGGGCATATCCTAAACCCATCGCCGGGTTCGCCGGTGTGTGCGATTACGCCGGATCGTAGAGGCCGGCGAAGTCGCGTTCCGCATAGTAACGGACCTTGCTGACGACGAGCGGGTCCTGACCCTGCCGCAACAACAGGAGATGGTCAGGATTCATCCGCATGATTTCGTCGGGCGTCGCCAACCGGCGCACGGCGACGTGGCCGCTGGCGCTTTCGGAGCGCGTGTCGTCGCTGAAGATGCTCGCCGGGCCGGAGGTGCCGAACGTCTCATATTCGATGGTGGTGTCGCCGATCGTGCGCGACAGCAT
>NZ_CBCOPO010000004.1:0-56242 GCF_965112005.1 Sphingomonas sp. Marseille-Q8236 | reverse complement strand
CGTACGCTCTCATGACTGCCATCCGAGACGCTGGCCGAGTTTACCTTGTCGCTGGCCGCAAGACCAGCGTTCGCATTGACCTTGGCGGGTGTGCCGCGGACGCCTGATCGACGACGATTGATCATGCTCTCATCCGCGGGTTGGTTACCGCACTACCCGTATCCGTCGCTGGGCCTATCCTCCGTCTAAGTTCGGGCGTCGGACGAACCTGCCCCACCGTACACCGTGGATTGCCCATCACAGTCGGGTGCCCGCGGCACGCCGGCCAAGGCTATGCAGTTGGTGCCCTGGCGCCTCCTCCTGGAATTGTTCTGTGTGGATCAGCCGGCTATCGCTGGCGACACTCGACGGGCGATGTCCCAGGCATAGCCGACCAATTCACGCGCGATCGCGGTGGTCACCTTGGGCTGGGGCTTTCCGGTGGCCGCCAGGCGACGGTAGCGCTGGCACAGGCGAACCTGCGCCTTCCACCCGATCGCTTGGATGTCCTCGGGCAAGTCGATGACCCGTTCACGGTAGCGTCGCTCCTCGCGAGCGGGCAGCCGATACGACCAGCCCGCCTCGATCAACATCGTCCGTGCTTGCGCGTTGCCCGCGCGGGTAATCCGGCCCCGCTTGGTCTTGGCACCGCTGGAGTGCTCGGACGGCACCAGGCCGACATACGCCATCAGTTGCTTGGGATTGTCGAAGCGGGTGAGGTCGCCCACCTCGGCGACCAGCGTTGCGGCACTGACCAGCCTGATACCGCGCAGGACCTGCAGATTGCGGACCAGCGGCGCAAAACACCACGCATCCACCGCTTCAGCCAGCGCCGCCTCCAGGCGCGCGACCCGTGCCTGGACCTCCAGCACCCGCTTCTGCATTTCCTCGAATGCCAGCTGCTGGTGGGGAAACTCAAACCGCTGCTCGGACAACCACCGCCAGTACATTTTCGTCCAAGCCGCCTTGCCGCCAAAACGACGATCATGCCGCAACAGGAAGCTGCGCACCGTCTGCTTGGCCCCGATGGCATCGTCCTGCGCGCTGCGTCGCGCGCGGATGAGATCGCGTACCGCCTCGTGCGCTTCGTCCGGCACCCAGATCGCGGTGAGTTCGCCGGCGCGTAGCAGCCGCGCCAGGGTCATCGCGTCACGCCGGTCCGTCTTAACATGGTCGCCCGGGCGTCGCGGCATCATCGAGGGGGCGATGACGATGCAATTCTGTCCCAGCTTCGACAGCAGCCGATGCAAGCCATACCCACAGGGTCCCGCTTCGTAGCAGACGTTCAACGTCACACCCGGTCCCGTCAGCCGCTTGACCAGCTTCCTGATCGCATCGTCCTCGTTGGCGACCGTGCCGACGAAACGTACCTCGCCTCCGCGTTCCCCATCGGCAACCGCGACCGCGATGGTTTCCTTATGAACGTCCAGACCAACGTATTTCACTGCCTCCGTCATGACTCGTCTCCGCTGCTGACAAATCCATCATCAGCATCTCAGATTCGAGCCTCCGAGGCTCCGGCAGTCATGGGGTCTAAGGATTTGGGCCAGCGATATTCCCCGGTTAGATTGATGTGTTCCCATCCCAACGGCGAGACGTGGGCGAGTAGATCAGGCGCGATATGGGTACCGCTGGCGGCCCGGGTATTGACGACCTCGCCGAGCTTCATGGTGTTCCAGAATATGATGATGGCGGCGAGCAGGTTCATTCCGGCGATGCGATAGTGCTGGCCTTCGCCGGATCGATCCCGGATTTCACCTCGGCGGTGGAAGCTGATGGCGCGCTTTAGGGCGTGGTGGGCCTCACCCTTGTTGAGGCCGATCTGAGCCTGGCGCTGGAGGCCGGCATCAAGAATCCAGTCGATCATGAACAGGGTTCGCTCGATGCGGCCCACCTCTCGCAATGCGAGGGCCAGCTCATTCTGGCGCGGGTAAGAGGCGAGCTTGCGAAGAATCTGGCTGGGGGCGACGATCCCCGCTGCGATCGTCGCCATGATGCGCAGGATGTCGGGCCAGTTGCGCTCGATGAGCGGTTCATTGATCTTACCTCCGACCAGCGCTCGCACATTGGCCGGCGTCGCGTTGGGCGTGAAGGCATAGAGTCTTTTCTGAGGGAGATCGCGGATACGGGGGGCGAACCTGTAGCCGAGCAAGGCGCAGGCGGCGAACACATGATCGGTGAAGCCGCCCGTGTCGGCAAAATGCTGGCGAACGCGGCGGCCCGCGTCATTCATGAGCAGCCCGTCCAGGATATAGGGAGCCTCGCTGACCGTTGCCGGGATCACCTGGGTTGCGAACGGCGCATATTGATCGGACACATGGCTGTATCCCTTGAGGCCCGGGACGTTGCCATATTTCGCGTTGATCAGATTCATCGCCTCGCCCTGCTCGGTAGCAAGGAAGAACTGCCCGTCGCTGGATGCCGATTGCCCTTGTCCCCAGAAGGCGGCCATGGGCAGGGGGACTGTCAGGAATTTTGTGCGAGAGGCCGGTTACCGTCATTAGATGACGAAGCGCTCACCGAAGATTACGGCGAACTGACTTTTGGCCTCACCCCATTCGCGCGGTGGGCGCTTCCATTCGTCCGCCGCGTGATTGAGCACGAGATATAACAGCTTCATCGCGGCATCGTCACCGGGGAAATGGCCGCGGGTACGGACGGCACGGCGAACCTTCGAATTCAGGGCCTCGATGGCGTTCGTAACCGGTATGAGGATGCCGGTGCCAATGTTCCTGCTGCGACTCGCGAGTTGTGGCGTATGGTGCGACCATCCGGGACAGAGGCACCGGGAGCACGAATGTGCGGGCAGGCCGATGTATAGGATGAGCTTCGAGCTCGAGTTAGTAGCTGGCCGCCTCTGCGACTCGCCCGGTTGCGCCGAGAGCGCGGATCCGTAGGTGTCGTGTCGCCCGCCGCTCCCGTCATTGTGCTGACAGGAGGAACCAATGCGACGGAGACTGTTGAAAAACGCGTGCTTGCGACGGCGATGGAGGCGTGATTCACTCTTGGCAGACGGCAAGGGATCACGGACATGATGGGACGGCAGGTGGCACAGGGCGCGCTGTTCTACGGCTTCCGGCTTGATGAGCATGTGCCGGTTGACCACCTGCTCCGACGCATCGACGGCGTGTTGGACTTCGGCTTCGTGCGCGAGGCACTGGCGTCGAGCTACAGCGCGAGTGGGCGACCCTCGATCGACCCGGAGCTGATGCTCAGGATGCTGCTGGTTGGCTATCTGTTCGGCATCCGCTCGGAACGGCGTTTGTGCGAGGAGGTGCACCTCAACCTCGCCTATCGTTGGTTCTGCCGGCTTGATCTGGCCGACCGGGTGCCCGACCACTCCACCTTCTCCAAGAACCGGCACGGCCGCTTCCGCACCTGCGACCTGCATCGCCTGCTGTTCGAGCAGGTGGTCGCACGATGCGCCGTGGCCGGGCTAGTGGCGGGGCGCGACGTGGCGGTGGACGGCAGCACGATCATGGCCGACGCCAGCCGCGAGAAGAAGCTGAAGGGGGCCGACGCCGCAGACGAGCTTCGTGGCAGGGAAAGCATATCGCGACCCGTCGCCGAATACCTGGCGGCGCTCGATGCCGCGTTGCCGCCGGGCCCCGACGAACCGGCGCCCGTCGATCCGACCAGCATATCGCCGACCGACCCGCAGGCGGCGCTCACCTGCAAGCACGGACCGGCGCGATACGCATACGCCATCAACCCCCTGCTTGACCTCGACACCGACTGCATCCTCGACGTGGAGGCCACGCCCGCCCGCTTCGCAGCCGAGGTGGCGGCGACCCGGACGCTGGTGTCACGCGCCGGCACCAGGCTGGGCATCGAACCCGCCAGTCTCTCGGCCGACAAGGCGTATGGTAGCGGTCCGCTGCTCCGCTGGCTGATCGACCGGAACATCACGCCATACATCCCGGTCATCGACCGGACCCGCCAGCGGGACGCCTTCTTCACCCGGGATGCCTTCCGCTACGACCGGGAAGCGGATGCCTACCGCTGTCCGGCGGACAAGCTGCTCGGCTATTGCGGCACCAACCGGACCAAGCAGGTGCGCGTCTACCGAAGCCGGCCGGCCGATTGCGCCGCCTGCGAGCTGAAGCCGCAATGCACCATCGGTCCGAAGCGGGGTGTCACCCGGCTCGTCAGCGAGGAAGCCCGCGATACCGTGCGCGCCCTTGCCGGCACCGACGCCTATGTGCACGCACGGCGTCGAAGACAGCGGATCGAGCGCGTGTTCGGCCATCTGAAACGCAACCTGGGGCTACGAACGCTCAAGCTGCGGGGCCTGTCAGGAGCCGCCGAGGAGTTCACCATGGCTGCCGCGGCATACAACCTTCAGTTGCTCGCCCGGCAGGCCGCGGCGGCCTGATACGCGGCGTATCCCCGGTGGCCGGCGTCACCAGCCATCCGCCACGCCGATTTCGCGCAAGCCTTTTTCAACGGTCTCGACGGGTTGTTGGAATGGACATCCACCGAACGTTTGGCGAGGTGGTGATTTGGGAAGACGGAAAGCTTCGGCACGCGGGTCGGGTCGATATGACCAGAACGGGGCTGGAGGGGTTTTGCAAAAAGCTGCAGGCGACCGACGAGGTCGTGATCGAGGCGACTGGCAACTGCATGGCGGTGTCCCGTGTGCTGTCGCCGTTCGTGGCTCGGGTGGTGATTGCCAATCCGGTCCAGGTGAAGGCGATCGCGCATGCGCATGTAAAGACCGACAAGGTCGACGCAGGCACCTTGGCGAGCTTGTATGCGGCCGGCTATCTGCCGGAGATCTGGACGCCTGATGCCGCGACGGAGCGCAAGCGGCGGCTCGTTGCGCGCCGGTATCAGATCGTGCGGCACCGGACGCGGATCAAGAACGAGGTGCACGCCATCCTGCATGCGCATCTGATCCCGCTCTGTCCGCACGCCGACCTGTTCAGCAAGGTCGGGCGTGGCTGGCTCGAACGACAGCCGGTACCCGATGACGAGCGGGTCGCGATCGAGCGTCATGTCCGCGAGCTGGACCGGATGGGCGAAGACCTCGCCGCCCTCGACAAGGAAATCGCCGGCGAGGCGCTCGATGACGCTGACGTCGCGCGGCTGATTTCGATCACGGGCGTCAATCTGACGGTCGCGACCGGGCTTGTCGCTGCGATCGGCGACATCAGGCGCTTCGCGAGCCCCCAGAAGCTCGTGAGCTATTTCGGCCTCAACCCGCGGGTACGCCAGTCCGGTCTTGGCGCGGCTCATCACGGCCGCATCAGCAAATCCGGACGCAGCCACGCACGTGCGATGCTGGTCGAAGCGGCTTGGGCGGCGGCAAAAGCGCCGGGTCCGCTGCATGCCTTCTTCGTGCGGATCAGGGCGAAACGTGGGCACCAGATCGCCGCTGTCGCGCTCGCCCGCAAGCTCACCGTGCTCTGCTGGCATCTGTTGACCAAGCAGACCGATTACCGGTGGGCACGTCCAGCGCTGGTCGCGACGAAACGACGCGCTATGGAACTGCGCTCAGGCCAACCTCAGAAGAAGGGCAACAAGCCAGGTCCGGCACATGCCTACAACGTCAAGGCGCTTCGAGATCAGGAAATGGATGTCGCTCGACACGCCGAGCAGGCCTACGAGCACTTCGTTGCACAATGGAAGACCAGGCCGAAGGTGCGCGGACGCTCCAAACCGGAAGGACTGTCATGAGGCGGCCTGGTGGAACCTGCATCCGATGTTCCGCTCTTCGCCACGGAGTCGCCCGCGCAGGAGATCCATAGCACATTTTTCGCCTGGAGGTCTTGTCGATCTCATCCGTAGTGTAGATGATCCGGCGGACGCCCTCGGGAAAGGCGAAGAACGGGATCACCTGGTCCCAGTGTCGCCGCCAGCTTATGGCGATGGCCGGGTGTTTCTGGCCCCAGGGGCCTGCCTCGAACGCCTCCAGCGCAGCCATGCCGGCCTCGGGCGTCTCGGCACGGTAGACGCCGCGCAACGCCTGGGCGATGAACTTGCGCTCCTTCCAGGACGCAAAGCTCATGCTGTTGCGGATCAGATGGACGATGCAGGTCTGGACGATGGCCTCGGGGAAGACAGCGTTGATCGCCTCCGGGAACCCCTTCAGGCCGTCGACGACGGCGATCAGGATGTCGGCGACGCCGCGGTTCCTGAGCTCGTTCATAACGCGCAGCCAGAATTTGGCCCCCTCGGTCTGCTCGATCCAGATGCCGAGCACCTCCTTGGTCCCGTCCGGCTGAATGCCCAGCGCGATGTAGACCGCCTTGTTGCGGACGAACCCTTCGTCGCGGATCTTCACCCGGATCGCGTCGAAAAACACCAGCGGATAGCAGGCGTCGAGCGGCCGACCCTGCCATTCGGCAACCGCCTCCAGCACCGCATCGGTGACGGTCGAGATCAGGTCCGGCGAGACGCCGATCCCGTACAGCTCCTCGAGGTGCCCGCGGATTTCGCGCACCGTCATCCCGCGCGCGTACATCGAGACGATCTTGTCGTCGAAGTCGGGGAAACGGCGCTGGTATTTGGCGATGAGCTTCGGGTCGAACGTCCCCGCCCGGTCGCGTGGCACGTCCAGCGTCACCTTCGACGTGCCCGTCAGCATCGTCTTCCTCGATGACCCGTTGCGCCGGTTGATGGTGCCTGCGGCGCCTTCGCTTTCCAGATGATCGTCGAGCTCAGCCGACAGCATCCGCTCCGACAACGCCTTCTTCAGCTCGTCGAGCAGACCGTCCTTTGCAAACAGCTCCTGCGGGTCACGACCAGCCAGAAGCTGGTCCAAAACGTCCTTGTCGATTGCCATATCGATGGTCCCTTCCATTCCATCCTATGGCCTCCCGCACAAAATTCCTGACAGTCCCTCGGTCCGTTACCGGATGTCGGCCGCCAGGTTACCCGCGGTGAAGGACCTAGACGCCTTCGTCTTCGGCGACACTCCCATCAACGAGGGACTGGTGCGCTCGCTGTACAGCGGCTCGTTTCTTCCGGGCCAACGCAACGTCGTGCTGGTCGGTGGAACGGGTACCGGCAAGACGCATCTCGCCACCGCCATCACTGCCAATGTGGTACGAGCCGGCGCCCGCGGACGCTACTTCAACACAGTGGACCTGGTGAACCGGCTCGAGGAGGAAACGCGCCTCGGCAAGGCCGGCACGCTGGCGGCCCAGCTTTCGCGCCTCGATCTCGTGGTGCTCGACGAGCTTGGCTACCTGCCGTTTGCACGCTCGGGCGGTCAACTGCTCTTCCACCTCGTCAGCAAGCTCTACGAGAAGACCTCGGTCATCGTCACCACCAACCTGGCCTTTGGTGAGTGGCCGACCGTCTTTGGCGACCCCAAGATGACCACCGCGCTGCTCGACCGCATTACCCACCATTGCGACATCGTCGAAACCGGCAACGACAGCTGGCGCTTCAAACATCGAAGCTGAAGCCTGGGGCACCGGCAGAGAACGCTTCGTGCTGGTTGCGCCTCCGGTCGGGCTACGCCCGCCCTACGCCGCAACCAGCACGAACGGCACGCCCGCCATACCCGTCACACCGCTTGACAAACGGGGTCCCTTTTGGACGCCGATAGGGGGTCCTTTTTGGACGCCGATTGACATCGTAATCGTCAACCATGCGGACGCGGTGCTCGGCCGCGACGATGATCTGCTGCATGCCGTGGCTGCCTGGGAAGCGAGAACACCGGAAGCCGTTCGGCTGCGTGAGGTCCGCCGTTCGTTCGTCGAGCAGCATCCCGAACTCTATGGCAGGCGCTGACTGTCGTCGGGCACCTCACGGGTGTCTGCGGCGTCCGGCACCAAGCGCCTCCACGACCATCCAGCTCCCGCGAGCACCTCCTCAATCCACTGCGCGACCTGCCCCGGCTCGCCGCTGCAATACCAGGTGAGGTCGTCCCCCTCCTCGCGCACCCAAGCCACGGCATGACCGGCCCGCCGAAAGCCGTAGGAGACCTCCACTCCATCCGGCCCGAACCAACGAGTGTTGGTGAGCGCGCACCAGAGGTCGACGCCGCACGCGCCGTCCGCTCTCACCTGCTCGCCGAGAAGACGGTCGAGAACGGCCTCGAACGCCTTGTAGGGCCGGTAGGCGCGGCTGCTGGGCTGACCTTGAAAGTCGGTGCGGCTAAAGAACGGAAAGGCTGCCTCCATACGTTGGTCCGCACTGGCGCGGTCCCAGGACCATATCACCTTACGCCTTGCGCCACACCGCCGATCGCTCGGGCGGCTAACGCCGGCTTCCCGCGTCCGGAAACAACCCCGGCATCCAGCTCCCCGCCAGCTTGGCTGGAAAGGCGATCTGGAGAGGTGCCCGGGAGCTGTCGGCCGTCAGCACGCCGAGGCTCGTCAGCGCCGAGGTGACCCGGCGCGCCTGGCGTTCGCCGGTGCCGACGATGCTCTCCACCTCGCCACGCGGGAGCTCGCCTCGGTACAACGCTGCGTCGATCACCTGGATGGCCTTGGCCGGCAGCCTTCCCCGATCCGTCTCTTCGGCCGCCCAGCGCCGGATGCGACTGCGCAGCTGCTCGGGCTCGACCAAGCCGGCCATGAAGTCGACCTGGTCGATGCAGGTTTTGAGGAAGAAGGTTGTGAAGCTCGCCAGCTCCTCCTCGCTCAGCGTGCCCCTCCCATCGAGGTCGTTGCGGCGGGCCAGGTCGCAGGCGGCAAGGTGTCGCTTGTAGGCCTGCACGTTGCGGCCGAGGCCGCGCGCGATCGACCACACGCCGCCCGTGTCGAGCGCATCGAGCAGCATGGCATGCGACATGAGGCGGGCGACCCGACCGTTGCCGTCGAGAAACGGATGGATCCAAGCGAACCGGTGGTGCGCGGCCGCCAGCGATACGATGGCGTCGGTTGCGCCGCGCTTCTGATACGCCCAGGCGAAGTGCTCGAGGAAGCGCGGCACGGCCCCGGGACTAATCGCAATGTGCTGCCCGACCCGGACATCGCGGGTCCGCAAGGCACCGGGCTCGACCGGAACGCGCTCGCCGCCGTCGACCGGTTCGATCCAGAGCATCGACTCGGGCAGATGCTCGCAGAAGCGCCGATGGACCTCACGCAGGCCCTCCACGCTCGTCGCGCGGCCCCCCAGCCCTCCCCCATCAATCCAGCCCTGGACTGCGATGTGCGCGGTCGCTTCCAACTGGAGGTCACGCTTGGCCGGGTCGGCGCTGAAATCGTTCTTCAGCGCCCGTTCGATGTCGACGGGATGAGTGTCATGCCCCTCGATCAGGTTGCTGTAGTAGCAGTTCATCGCCCGGACGAGGTCGGCGAGCCCCATCCGCATGGCGGGTGGCAGGCTGCTGCGGAACGCGGCAGATTTGGCGGTCAGTTCGAGCGCGAGATCGACGGCTTCACGGTATCGTGAACCGCCCTCCCCTATCTTCATGGGCTGCATGGCCCCGATGCCCTCGCCCCGGTCGGCGACCGCCTGGATGTCCGGTTCTTTGGCCATGTCCCGCAGCCTCTAGATCACTCTCTTGCCTTGCTAACGTTGTCCTATGCACGTGATACCGGGCCGCTACAATGTCCGGTTTGGAGGCCGGCAAATCAGTGAACATTGAAAAGAACAAAGCTGATCCGCCCGCCCATATCGCCTTGCGATCCCTCACATGTCGAAGTCGTAATCGTGGTCGATTTCGATCTCGGGCTCCTTTATCAGCTCTTTCACGGGAACCGGCGCTTGCCGGATAGCCTCCGGGGCTGGTTTGGTAGGCTCGCTGCCAATGGATCGGAGGGCGGCGCTCATTGCGTCCAGCTGGCGACGATCGCTTGCGCCTGGATCGTCCAGTCGGGGCAGCTCGCCCGTGGCTGGATCGAACCGCTCCCTGCCGGAAAGTGAGAGCTCGGGTGCCACGTCGCTTGCGTGCGGAACGTCACCACGATGCGCTTCGATCGCGCTAGCGAGTGCTTTCTTGTCGTCGGTGTGCAGCGACACGTCCTCGCGCGCGCGGGTCTGGAGCACGTAGTAGAGGCTCTCGCTGTTGAGCAGCCTGTCGCGGCTGTCCATCACCGTGATCGCGCGATCGACCGTCATCCCTTGCGCACGGTGCATGTTGATCACGGCGCCATGGCCAAGCCGCTCGCGCATCGGGTCGTCGGGCCCGATCACATGATTCCGGTCACGGCCGGACAGGTGGAGCGTGTCGCCATCGATCGCAGTAAGGGTCACTGCGGCACCGTTCGACATCCCACGCTTCAGGTCGCTGACCGTAAAGACCAGGCGATCACCCTCGCGCACCTCGATCTCGCCGGGAACGGAGAGCGCGGCCCCCTCCCCCCCCGATCGGAGGCTCTTGGGATCGAAGAGCCCGGTGTGACCGTCACGGGCGAGCTCGAGCATACCGCTCGCCCGATCGATCAAGCCAACCTCGTAGGATCCCGGCACAAGCCCTGACTGGTGGCGATAGATGTCGAGCCGCATACCCTCAGCCCAGTGCCGGATCTGGCGCAGCTCCTCACGGGTAAGGTTCAGCGTATCCCAGCTGCGCAGGCTCACGGCATCCTCGCCAAGCTTGCCCTGAGCAAGCAGCTCGGCCCTGACCGTTTCCAGCACGGCTTCGCGCAGGACGTGGCCTGAGGTGAGCAAGGCGGTGCGGTCGCGCTCCTCGGGCAAAAGCTTCAGATACTCGACGACGGCCGCTCCCGCCGGATGAGCGCTCTCCTGCACCTTGTCCGCGAGCCGTTCGAAGGCGGCAACGACCCTGCCCTCGCGCGCAAGGGAAGCGGCATCACGGAGCACATCGGTCTTTTGGCGCCGGTTCTCGGTGAGCCGCACCGTCGGAGCTCCCGCCTCCTGCAGCAGCGCGAAGGGTCGCCCCGCCTCAACCGCCGGGATTTGCTTCACATCGCCTACCAAGACCAACTTGGCGACGTCGCCGTTCCGGGCGACCTCGAACAGCCCGGCAAGCTGACGCGAGGACACCATGGAGGTCTCCTCCAGCACCACAACCTTGCCCTTCATCAGCGCCGAAAGTTGCTCGTTCGGCTTGGCCGGGCCGGCGCGGCTACCATGCTCCTTCAGCACGGATGCGAGCGAGCGCACCTCCAGCCCCCGTCCGGTCAGGTCATCCAACAACTTGTTCTGCGGGACCAGTACCAGCATCCGCGCCCCTACTTCCGCGCCAATCTCCCGTACGAGTTCGAAGAGGAACGACTTGCCGGTGCCGGCATCGCCTTGGACGACCTGGATGCGGTTGGTGCCGGACAGCATGGCGTGCGCCGCAACGCGCTGTTCAGCGGAAAGTGTGACCTCGCGCCGATCGGCCGCGCGGTCGAGTGCGGTGTCGACCGAGGCCGCATCGAGGATGGGTGTCCCCTGCCCCACCCCGCCATGCGCGGCCGCAACCAGCGCCTTTTCCGTCACCAGCATGTCGCGGGTCGTGAGCCGGTCTGCGTGCAGGCTGCCACGCGGCCCCGAGATGAGGACACCCGCCTCGCGCAGCCGCTCGATGCGCGCCTCGATACCGCGCACCGTCGCGCCCTTCTCGGCCAGATCGAGGCTGCTCTTCAGCAGGTCCGCGTAGGTGAAGCTCGCTTCTCGCTCGCCGAGGTGCCGAAC
Organism: Sphingomonas sp. Marseille-Q8236; assembly: GCF_965112005.1. Classification (NCBI taxonomy): domain Bacteria; kingdom Pseudomonadati; phylum Pseudomonadota; class Alphaproteobacteria; order Sphingomonadales; family Sphingomonadaceae; genus Sphingomonas; species Sphingomonas sp. Marseille-Q8236. The sequence goes on along the minus strand of NZ_CBCOPO010000004.1, from coordinate 44,719 downwards.
GCCGGCCGCGACCGCGTAGCCGCTCGCCAGTTCGCCGCTCCGGCGCACCGCATCCGTGCCGTGGAGCAGCGGCTCGGGTCGTGGTCCGAAGGCATGGGTGATGCGCTCGAGCAAAGCGGCACCCCAGGCACGCACAGTGCTCAATACCGACCGCGGCCGCTCGACTCCTCGCGCGGCGTCCACGACGGCGGAGATGGCGGCACCATGTACCTCGGCCTTCTCGGCCCACATGGCGCGGGCAACCGTGGCATCGCCCGCCTGTTTGGCATCGCGGGTACTGACCGCGATCGTCTCCATCGCCTTGGGGCCGGAGGCGCCGAGCTCAGCCGCCCGGCTGAGGATCTGTTCGCGCCGGGCGCTAAACGCATCGATTGCGGCACGCGGTATACCGCTGATCTCGAATTGGCCGTGCTTGCCGGTGATCTCGGTCCGGTAGCCGAGCTGCTCCAACCGGGCACGGAAGTCGGCGTGGAAGACGGCACCGATGGTGCTAGAGTGCTTCCACAGGGCCGGATTGTGCAGGGCGACCCAGCGGCCGTCGCCGCGTTGCGCGGCGTTCGCCACGACGACATGGGCATGTGCCTGCGGATCGAGCTTTCGGCTCAGGTCATGGTGAAAGATCGCGTACACTAGGCGACCGGGCTCGATCACCGCGCCGGCCTTGCCTGACCGCACCTCCCCGAACCGCTCCTCGGCCCACGCCATGGTGCTCCGAATAGCTTCGGCAAATGCCGGCATGACCCGCTCATCGCGTCCGATCAAGGCGACCAGCGACACTGACTTCGGCGCGCTGAACGTCAGCTCGAAACCCGGCGCTCGCTCGCCGTTGCCGCCTCTTGCAATGACGGCCCCGTTGGGCAGTTTGCCGTCCAGCACCTCGGAGAATGTTCCGGCATCCACGGTGCCGGACAGACCGAGTTCCTCGGCCCCTCCCCCGCCCCATTCGGACGGTCCCGCCTGCTCGCCGGTGTAGTAGTTGTCGGCCGCGTAATAGCTCGCCGCATCCCCGCCGCCGGCGATCGAGTTTGGGCGAACGGTCACGGCGTCTTGCTTTCCAGAGGCGGAAAGGTGAGCCGGCAGGGAAACGGCTTCTTCATGCGCTTAGCATGGGCCGCGCACTCGGCGTACCGGACCCGAAATGTGTCACTGGCGAGAAGGCCTTTTGTCTCCGCCATGAGCTCGCCAGTCGTGCGCCCATCGCCTGCCAAGCTCCATGCCGCAGGTACCGCGTCACTTTCACCCAGGAGACGAATTGAGAGCCAGCGGGTAGGTGCGGTATTGGCGAACAGCAGACAGATCAGAACAAGTCCGGCGATGCCAAGGGCGGCACCTACGCCAAGCTTTGTACGCGTATCCGACTGACGCTTCTCAATCCGGTCGAGCTGCTTTCCGAAGCCCTTTGCCTGCTCCTCGACGGCTTTAGTGACATTGCCAACGGAGACGGCGAGAGCACCCTGCGCTTCCTTGAACAGGACCGTGAAGTCGGTCTGGAACTTCGCGATCAAATCGCGGAGATGTCCGGTCCCGCCGGTCTCCTTGATGGTGGTCTTGATCGCGTCGAAACCTGCGTTCAAGGCGCCGGGTAGGTCCTTCGATTGTTGGGCGATCAGGGCCGAGACGCGACGGGTAACCTCGCCGATTTGAGCGGTCTGTTCCTCCATCCGATCGGCATGGCGGCGCTCGCGCTGTTGACGCACGGACAAGGCCGCTTGGGCCTCCCTGTCGAACATGGTGGTGACCGCCTGTTCCACGAGATCACGGATGGGGATGTTGCGCCGCTTGGACTCGGCGTCCAGCCGGCTGTGGACGTCACTCGAGACGTCGATGCGCCTGCGACCAGCGTCGGTCATCGCCGCAGTCTCGAACGCGCTTCGGCCAGCATGCGGGTCGCCAGCTCGGCCCGTCGTTGCCGCAACTCGGCAAGACCCTTCTTGCTGTCGGGGCCACGCCCGACCTGCGCTTCCGCGACGACCTCCAGGCCGGCACGGACCTTGGTCAGCTGGTCGAGAAGGATCTCGTCCAGCGGCAGCAGCTCGTCTTCGAGTGAGCGCACCAGCGTGTCCGCTACCCAGGCGCTGCGCGTCTTGCCGACCTGGCCCGCGCGGCGCTCAATGCCGGCGAGCTGGTCGGGTTGCAGGTACACCGTGATCGGTACGCGCGCCATGCGGACACCCCTTCTGCCCGGTAGCGAGTGTGCATTGCGCCTACGGAGCGCGCAAGGAGGAAGTGCAGAGCAGCGCAAGCAAAAACTGCGGGTTTCCTTGCCCTATCCGCTCTGTGGACCAGGACGGACCAGATGGTCCGGGCGCAGTATCCGCATAGGACCATGCGGCCGGAACGACGCAAATCTGCCCTTTTCTGCACCCCTTCGGGGTGCATCGGGTGTGCCCCCTAACCCTACTTCTCAGGTCGCTGGATGTTGCTGCTGTTCGGCTGGTCGGGGCTGATCCGGCGTCCGGCGGGGCAACCAGGCCGGCGTACAAGCCGGCCAGTCGGATCAGTACCGGCTCACCTTGTCGAGACTGCCCGTAAGGCCGCGAGGGTCTCCCCGTCCATCGCTTCAACCCTTTGCACCAATCGATCCCGCATGGCGCGGCGCGCTAACCGGATGAGCAAGGCCAACTCCGGCGCTTCGAACGGGTCGTTGATCGCCAGCTCGCGCGACCGCTCGCCGGCGGTGATGGTGAGGTGGAAGATGCGGGCGTCGGCTGCCGGCAACGCCGGGTCGGGCCGCGTAAAGAAGTCGATCGCATCGGCATGAGCGACGAGATTGAACCAGTCCTCCGGCGTGATTTCGTCGAGCCTGCGACCCTCCTCATGGTAGAGGGTTCCGTGCGCAGTGAACCAGCCCGAGATACCAAGGCCCCTGTGCATTATCAGGACACGGATTCACGGTAGCGGTTTGATGAGCAGCGGCATGAGGCCGTTGGCGTCGAGATCGAGGTGATCGGACCAGACATAATCGCCGGTGAGATTGATGCGATCCCAACCCAACGGCGAGAGCCGGGACAGCATAGCTGGATCGATGGGGCTTCCTCGACGACGCATTTCGTCGACGGCGCGCCCCAGATAGCGACAGTTGAACAGGATAATCGCTGCGGTGACGAGGTTGAGCGCGGCCGCTCGGGTCTGCTGGTTCTCCAGGCCACGGTCGCGAAAACGGCCGAGCCGATGGAAGGCGACCGCCCGGGCAAGGCTGTTGCGGGCCTCGCCCTTGTTCAACTCGGCAGTGACGGTACGGCGCAGAGCCGGATCCTCGAACCAGCGGAGCGTGAACAGCGTGCGCTCGATCCGCCCGATCTCCCGCAGCGCCGCAGCGAGGCTGTTCTGCTGGCGGTAGGCGGACAGCTTCTTCAGGATCAACGATGGCGTGACGGTGCGGTGACGGATCGCGCCAATGACACGTTCAATATCGGGCCAGTGGCTGACGATCAGGTCCCGGTTGAGCCTGTGACCGAACAGTGGCGCAAGCCTGCCATAGCGCTTCGAGGGTTCGAAAGCGTAGAGGCGCCGGTCGGACAGGCGAGGAATGCGCGGCTCGAAATCGAGCCCGAGGAGATGCATCGTCGCGAATACGATGTCGGAAACGCCGCCTCCATCGACGTGCAGCGCGGTCAGATCGGCGTTGCTGTCATGGCCGAGGAGCCCATCGAGCGCATGGATGGCTTCTCCTGCCGTGCCGGCGATCACCGTCTGGTGCAGCGGCGCGTAGCGGTCGGTGATGGTGGTGTAGATCTTGACCACTGGGTCGCGACCATAATGGGCGTTGACCGCTCCGCCGGCTTCGCCCGGCCCGCCCAGGTAGAAGGCCTGGCCATCCGCGGAAGCCCGGTGTCCTTGCCCAAACCAGGCGGCGATCGGCTCGGCGTGGATGGCGTCGGTCAGACAGGCGAGCGCCGCCCGAAAGGTTTCCTCGCGCATGTGCCATGTCTGCATGCGCAGCAGCGCGCGGCGTGACCCTGCGCCGCATACCTCGGCCATGCGCGACAGCCCAAGATTGGTCGCTTCGGCAATCAGAGTGGCGAGGAAGGCCTGCTCATCGCCAGGCGGCAACCCGGTCGAGACGTGCCCGAAGTGCCGGGTGAAGCCGGTCCAGCGTTCGACTTGCGACAACACGTCGGTGATACGCGTGGCAGGCAGCATGTCGTAGCAGGCAAGCGTCAGGCGCCGTCCTTCGTCGTGCCTGGCATCATCGTCCTTCAGTTCCTTGGGAAATCGCAATCGCTCGCCAGCGAACAGGGCAGCATCGCGTCCGGCCAGATTGTGGGCGACGTCGCGCAAGGCGCTGTCGAGCTGCGCGGCGCGCTGATCGAGCCATGCGTGTGGATTACCGAGCGAGAACGGCGGTTGCAGCGCTGCGCCGGATAACGGCGCGAGCAGCACGTCCAGCGACCTGTGCAGCCTTGACCTCGGCACCCAGATATCACCCGAGGCCAGTGCATTGGTGAGCGCGCCGTAAGTCGCCATCTCCCAGTGCGTCCGGTCGATCTTGCCGGCGACCACGACATGGCGGTGCCAGCGCCGCTCGACATGACCGAGCGGAACGTCGGCAGGGAGGGGCTTGCGCCAGTCGCCATCAAGATTCGACAGGATCGCCATCGCGTCGCGCAATGCCGCGGTGCCGGCCCGACCGTGGAAATCGAGCGCTTGCAGGAATAGAGGCCCTGTTCGCTTGAAGGTCCGGTATTCGGCTGCGATCTCGCTCAGCACATCGTCCCTGTGAGGTGCCGCGGTACGACGGATGATTGCGGCATCAGCATCGAGCATGTCGAGAGGCACGATATCCCTGAGGGCCGCACCGATATCTCCGCCGGCGCGTGCTGCCTGGCTAACTGTTTCCAGCACAGTGGCGATCCGCATCAGCCGATCGCGGCCTTCGCGTCCCGAAATCGCGACCCTCTGCTCCAGGCGTTTGCGAGCACGAAGGTGAGCGCGTCCCATCAAGGCGCTGAACATGGCGATCGCCGCGTCGGTAAGCGTGGCCTCCATCTCGCGCAGCGTTGCAAGCAGGATGACCCGCCTGCGGGAGACGCGCATCTGTTGGAAAGCCTGGGCTGTATATCGCACGCCTTCGCGGGCGAACTGCGTCAGGCGGGGCTCGTGCAGGGGATCGACCGGAATGCTGGAAATACCGGTCCTATGGATTATCGCGACCTTCTCGAGGATTTCGGCAAGCGAGGCTGACGCGACGCGGGGCTCTGGTTCGCGCAGCCAGGACAAGCGGCTCTGCCGGTCATGTACCTTCTCATCGATCAGCATATCGAGACGCTGACGCATATCCGCATCGAGTTTAGCATCGACCGCGGCGACCAGATCGGTTTCCGTCCGAAGCATCGCCTCGGCCGCCATCCGCTCAACGACGCTGATGCCAGGGATGACGATGCGTCGCGTGCGCAGCTCGTCCAGCAATCGATCAAGCAAAATGCGCCCGTCCACGATAGCCATGGCTTCGGTTTCCAGCCAAGTCATCATGATGCCGCGCGCTGGCCGGCTCAGATCGGTGAATCCGAAGCGCGCCTTGATGGCGGCAAGCTGATCGTAGCGGGTCGGCGCTCGCCGCGCGAAGTCGGCGACGACGCCTGCATCCACTCCGACCTGTTCGGCGATGTGGTCGAGCATGATTGCAGGCAACAGCTCGCCTGTGCGCAGATGTCGCCCCGGATAGCGCAGGCAGCAGAGTTGCAGGGCATAGCTCAAGCGGGTCGCCGGAGTGCGTGCGAAGCCGATCGCAGCAAGGTCCTCGGCATCGAGGCCATGATGTCGCACCACCGCCGCCTCGCTGTCGGGCAAAGCAAGCAACGCGGCGCGCTGCCGCTGGGTCATCGGAATACGTGCGGGCATGTTTCATCCTCCAAAAACCTCTTGCCTTTTGTTGGCTTAGTGAAAGAGGATTGTGAAAGACCCAAGGCTGCGGAAATTGGTGCATGCTGTTTCCGCCTCCAGATACGGCCGTTTGTGAAAGAGACGCAGATGACGCGCGAACCCTATCTGATCGGTTATGCCCGCGTGTCGAAGGGCGACGACCAGTCGAACGCCGCGCAGCGGCGCGCGCTCGATGCGGCCGGCTGCAAGCGGGTGTTCGAGGAGACCGCCAGCGGTGGGCGGTGGGACCGACCCAAGCTTCTGGAGATGATCGGCCAGTTGCGCGACGGAGACGTCGTCGTCGTCTGGAAGCTTGACCGGCTGTCGCGCAGCCTAAAGGATATGCTGCACATCATGGAGCGGATCGAGCTGGCAGGCGCGGGCTTCCGCTCACTGACCGAGGCGATCGACACCACCACCGCGGCAGGGCGGATGATGATGCAGATGGTGGGAAGCTTCGCCGAGTTCGAGCGGGCCATGATCCGCGAGCGTACCAGCGCCGGCCTTGCCCAGGCTCGCGCAGAAGGACGGATCGGCGGGCGTCGGCCCAAGCTCGGCGACAAGCAGCGCCGCGAAATCGCCGAGTCCGTCACGTCCGGCCGCAAGTCCGGTGCCGAGATGGCGCGGCTCTACGGCGTCAGTGAACCCACCGTCTCGCGCATCGTCGCCGCGCACCGCCAGCAATTCAGTCAGCAGCAGAGGGAACAGGCATGAAGCGTGGTCACGATCTGTCCGGCGTCATGAAGTTCGCCACCTCGCCGGCCTGGGGCGAGCATCTGGGCGAGGCGCTCGGCGATCATCTCGGGCTGGCGATGGAGGAGTTCGACTTCGAAGCGGACGAGCTGGCGGACATCGTCGGCGATCATTGGGCCGGCGTGTTGTGGGGATGCGCGTTCGAGGATCTGCTGACGCGCACCATCCAACCCGACCGGAACATCGTCGATGACTATATTCGGCGCCGGGGCTGGAATGAGAGCGGCCCGACCAAAATCTACCTGCGTGCCCTTCGATCGTCAGTGATGAGCCTCCACGAGGTCAGCGAGGTCGAGCCCGGCAGCGGCTTCCTCGTGCGCGACCTGATCCGGGGCGGCGAGCCGCTTCGAGTATCCGAGCGCAGCGCCTCGCAGACGCTGAAGCAATGGGACAGGATCGGTGCCCGCGTCGTGCAGGTCGGAGGCAAGCACCTCCTGTCGGGCGGCGTGCTGTCGTTCACGATGGAGGCGGCCGAGGCGCTCGTCGCCGATCTACGGCGCTCGAAGGGCAAGCGCAGCCCGCGCACCGCGTTGAACCTAGACGCCGACGATCTGGCTGCACTTCCGGCCCTCATCAGCACGGCATGGCTGTTCGATGTCGTTCCCAAGACCATGGGACCGGCGCCCATCCCCACGCTGCACAACATTGATGGCGAGGAGGTGATGTTCCACCGCGTGCGCTTTCCCTTCGCACGCGGCGTGACCCAGGCGCTGGTCGGCGAGCGGCTTGATACTGTCCCTGCGCTTCAGCGGGAAACCACGCACTTTTGGAACTGGCTGGGCGAGAAACCGAACGGAAAAGCGAAAAGCACCGGGCGCATGGCGTGGGGTGTGACGATGGCGGACGGCACCCCGGTGCTCGGCAATGTCGAATTGAAAGGCCGCGCCCTGATGCTCGCCGTCACCTCGGCCGAGCGAGCGAAACGCGGCACCGCGCTTATCAACGATGCGCTCGCCGGGTTGGTCGGCTCGCCGCTGACCACGATTGAGACGGTCGAACAGGCCATGGCGGCGCGGGCCGAGGGGCTGACATCATCCGAACCGGCACCCGCCATTGCGCCAGAGGTTGCAACCCCGCTCATCCATGCCATGCTCGACCGTCAGTACCGCGCGACGCTCGATGAACCCGTCGGCATGCTCGGCGACATCACCCCGCGCGCAGCCGTTCAAACTGCCGCAGGCCGGCACCGAGTAGCCGGGTGGCTCAAGCATCTCGAAAACCGCAGCAGCAGCCAACTCGACGCGAACGACCCGATGGCCACCTACGACTTCACTTGGATATGGCGCGAACTTGGCATCGAGAACCTGCGCAAATAGTTCGCTACCCCTGACGTCGATGCCTACCGTGAATCCGTGTCCCTACAATGCACAGAGGCCACCAAGGGTGACGGCGTTCGTCATGAGCTTGTACCCTCCCCTATTCCAGCACCACGCTGATGGTCATGATGGTCGGATTCAGCACCCGGCGACTCAGTTGAATGAAGCGGCATCGCCGCGTTCCCCGGGACGGCTTCGACCGTGTCGGGGTGACTACACGAAAGTGACGTATCTGCACGGAAAGGGCGAACGGATAGCGAACGTCACGCGGCAAGTAGGGAGTTGACGGCGCGCAGCGGTCGCAAGGCGTCCGGATCGGGTTGATCTTCAACATTCCAGCTATAGTCACCGGTCAGCGAGATATGCTCCCAGCCCAATGGCGCGATGTGGCGTGCGATTTCGTCGGCTGTGCCGATGTCCGCCAGCGCCATTTCGAGATAGCGAGTGTTCCACAAGATGATGGCGGCGACGAGCAGGTTGAGGCCGGAGGCGCGATAGGTCTGGTTCTCGAACCGACGATCGCGCAGTTCGCCGAGCTGGTTGAAGAAGAGCGCGCGGGCGAGCGCGTTGCGGGCTTCGCCTTTGTTGAGGCCCGCCTGGGTGCGCCGGCGCAGGTCGATGTCGCGCAGCCAGTCGAGCATGAAAATGGAGCGTTCGAGGCGGCCCAGCTCGCGTAGTGCGAGGGCCAGTCCGTTCTGTCGCGGATAGGCGGACAAGCGGCGCAGCATTGCCGAAGCAGTGACGGTGCCGGTGCGGATCGACGTGGCGAACCGCAGCAGTTCGTCCCAATGCGCCGCGACATGACCCAATGCGATCGGTTCGGCCGTCATGCCGGCAAGCAAGGGGCCGGATTCTTGGCCGGGAAGGAGGTGTAAACGACGCTCCTTGATGTCGCGCAGGCGCGGCGCGAAGCGGTAGCCGAAGAAGGGCATGAGGCCGAACACATGGTCCGATGCCCCGCCCGTATCGGTGTAGTGCTCCTCGATCGTCAGGCCGGTCTGGTGATACAGCAAGCCATCCAGCACATAGGGCGCTTCGCCAGCGGTCGCCGCGATCACCCGACTTGCGAAGGGGTCATATCGATCCGAGACATGGGTGTAGAAGGCAACGCCTGGTTCGTTGCCGCTGCGCGCGTTGATGTCGCCGATCGCGGCCCCACGGCCCCCGGCATGAAATTGCTGTCCGTCGCTCGACGAAGTGGTGCCGTCTCCCCACAGCGCGGCGAGCGGCATGGCGCGATGGGCGTCGATCAGCCTTCCCAACGCTTCGCCATAGGCGGCTTCGCTGATGTGCCAGTCGTGAAGATGGGCGAGCTGACGCAGACTTGCGCCCCGGCAGGTTTCCGCCATGCGTGTGAGGCCGAGATTGATGCCATCGGCGAGGATGACCGTGAGCAGCGCATTGCGATCGTCGGCTTCCCGGCCCGAACGACGATGGATGAAGCATTCGCTGAACCCGGTCCAGGCATCGACCTCCAGCAGAAGATCGGTGATCTTCACGCGCGGCAGTCGATCATAGGCGGCGCGACGGGCAATCTCGGTGGCGGGCGGTGTTGCCGCCTTCAGCGGCGAGATGATGAGACCGTTTTCGTCAAGCTTAACCTGGGGCAGCTCCCCTTGCCGTGCAAGGACCGTTACCTGCTCGATCGCCGTGTCGAGCCTGGTGCGCCGTTCCTCGATATGGCGCTCGAAATCCGTTTCGATGGCGAGCGGCAACGGCCCCTTCTCGCGCAGCGCCGCAAAGGTCGCCGGCGGTATGAGATAGCTGTCGAAATCGCGAAACTGCCGGCTTCCCGCGACCCATATATCCCCGGCTCGCAACCGCTCGCGTAGTTGCGACAAGGCGCATAGTTCATAAGCGGCACGATCAACGATGCCATCCCGCAGGACGAACGGGCGCCATGCGGGCGGCACAAAGCGTAGCGGCACGCGATCAGGCAAGCGCCGTTTGCCGGTCCGATATAGCTCCGCGATGATGGCCAGCGCTGACAGGAGCCCCTGAACCGCGCCGGCGCCGCGAAACTCGAAGGCGTTGAGAAAAGCGCCGACAAAGAGCTTCACCGTCCGATGCCGCTCGATCAATTCGGCGGTGCGATCGACGGTTTCCGGTCGCCCGAGCACTTCGGCCTGCTCGACGGCCACGGCGAAGTGCTGCCAGTCCAGCGCCTCGATCTGCGCCAGAGAATCCACGCCCTTGCTGCGCGCGTCGATGAGGAGGCGGCAAGACCCCGTGAGCGTCCGAGGTGGCCTTGCAACTCGCGCACCGTCTTGAGGGCTTTGTCGCGGGTCCGGTTCTCGGCGCGGCGCGCCATGCTGCCCAACAGCTTGTCGAACATCGTCAGGGTGGCGTCGGTCAGGCTTTCCTCAAGCCGGATGCCGGTTGCCGCCAGCGTCGCATGGCGGCGCAGGGCATTGAGTTCGCCAAGGTGCTGGGGTGTGATGCGGCTGCCTTCGTCCGCCAGCCTGTCAAAAGTCAAAGCCGGGATCATGTCGGCACGGGCGCGATCGAGGCCCAGCGCGCGGATATAGGCGAGCCGTTCGATCAGGCGCAGGATGTTGCGCGCTGCCGGCGATTGTGGCGCATTGCGCATCCAGGATAGCCATGTCGCGACCTGCCCCGGTCGTCGGGCCAGCAAATCGTCCAGGCCCTGAAGGGTGTCAGGCAGCAGGCCATTCGTGAGCACTTCATAGGTAAGCTGTTCGGCTTGCTGGCGCGCCCGCCGCAGCACCGCTTCGAGAATCGACGGAGAAGGCAGGAGGATCTGCAGGCGCCGGAGTTCATCGACGATGACGTCTGCCATCTGGCCGGGGTGTATGATGGTCTGCGCGATTGGGACCGAGAAGGCGACAACTTCACGGAAAGCGTTGCGGTCAAAAATCCTGAACCCGTGCGATCGCCGGATTTCGACGAGATGCTCGCGACGGGTCTGGTCCCGATGGGCATAATCCGCGAAGGCTGCCGGCGCGACGCCGAGTTGCTGCGCCACATAGGCGAGCACAGGAGCGGGCGGGACTTCGCCCGCTTCCAGCGCACGGCCAGGCCATCTCATATATAGCATGAGCATCGCATAGCCGAGCCGGGTGGCATCGCCGCGACGGCGGCCGACAATTTCCAGGTCGTCGCTGGTCAGCGTATAATGACGCGCGATCTCGCGCTCATCGAGCGGCGCGCCATAATGCCTCGCCCAGATTTCCAGGCTCACCAGTCGCCGTCTCGCCAAGCATCATCTCCTTCGCTTTGCGTGTCCGTCAGACGGTCCTCTGGCGGCCAACAGGAATATGTCCGTTAACTCTGGACCTGTAACGGCGATTCGGACAAGATCGCATAATGACGGGAAAACGGACAGGATCGGGCATCATGTGGCGCTGATCGGCTATGCGCGCGTCTCGACCGCAGACCAGAAGCTGTCGCTCCAGCTTGACGCGCTGAACACTGCCGGGTGCGACCGTATATTCGACGATCACGCATCCGGGGCAAAAGCCGATCGGCCTGGCCTAACCGAAGCGCTCGCCTATTTGCGCCCCGGCGACACGCTGGTGGTCTGGAAACTCGACCGCCTCGGCCGCTCGATGAGCCACCTGATCGAGAAGGTCGGCGAGCTTGCGGCGCGCGGCATCGGGTTCCGCTCACTCACCGAGAATATCGACACCACCACTTCGGGCGGCATGCTGGTGTTCAACATCTTCGGCTCGCTGGCCCAATTCGAGCGTGACCTGATCCGTGAACGCACTCATGCCGGCCTCAAGGCCGCACGCGAGCGGGGCAACAAGGGTGGTCGCCGGCCTGTCGTTACCCCCGACAAACTACGTAAAGCGCGGGCGCATATCGCAGCGGGCCTCACTGTTCGTGAGGCGGCGGCCCGGCTCAAGATCGGCAAAACCGCCCTATACAAGGCTCTGGAAAACGCGTGAAACCGCTGGCGATCAAGAACTCGTGGGTGCTGGTCACAGGGGCTTCGACCGGTTTGGGCAGAGCGTCCGCCCTCCGCTTGGCGGCATCGTACCAGGCCAAGCCCCTGATTGTTGGACGAAGGCTCGACAACTTGCGGGAGCTACAGACCGAAATTGACGAGCGGTTCAATGTGCCGTGCGAGATTATAGTGGCTGATCAACGTGAAATCGAGGGCAGGGAGAAAATCGCGGCTAAGGTTGCAGAATTGCAAGTAACAGCCGCTTTGTTGGTTGCCGGAATGACGAGCGTTGGTTCATTTGATGCAGGCCGTGCCGACACTTATGCCGAGGTAATTGAAACAAACATACTCGGTTTCACGGATTTGCTGGCTCGCCTGATTGCGATTTTCAGGGAGCAGCCGTTTGAATCCTCAGTAATCGCCGTGTCGAGCCTGGCGGGCGAAACATCCGTGCCCTTCCAAGCGGTCTACGGCGCGTCGAAAGCCTATGTGAGCACCCTCATGCGAGCGCTTTCCGTGGAGCTTGCCGGGACGGGAGTGAGTGTTGGGTCTTTTGCACCCGGTGGAATCGACACAGACATGGCTGCCCTCAGCGATTTGAAGTGGGGGAGGTTGGGTTTGATGGACGTTGACCGGTGCGCGGCCCATGCAGTCCACGCTCTGGTTTATCGGCAATCCTTCGCCATACCGGGGATGGGCAACCAGCTCACATATTTGGCGAGCAGGGTTCTACCTCGATCGTTGGTCAATCGGATTGCCGCCCTCCCATATCGGCGCCCGTAGGGCGGCACCACATAAAAGGGGCAGGAAAGCCTGCGAATAGCATCTGCTGGCATCGTACCGGATTTGTTCGCCCTTAGCGTGCAGATACGTCACTTTCGTGTAGTCACCCCCAATTGACCCCGACAAGCTGATGTCGCTACGCATGGCTTAAGTGGCGCTGCTGGGATCCTGATCCATCAACGGCTGCGGACCCGGCGATTCATTCGGTGATCGTAGGCAGCCTCAATTTTTGCCGCGTGGGCGGGCTCGGGTGGGCCGGTGCTGCGTGCGGACCAGGCTTGCGCCCCAAACCGATTTTCTTTGCCATAGCGCGCCGGGCTTCTGAATACGCCTCTGCCACCATCGGGTAGTCCGGCTTCAGATTGTAGCGTTCCCGATATTGCTCGGGCGTGAGTCCATGTCCGCTTAGATGACGGCGAAGCGTCTTGTACGGCTTGCCGTCGATCAGCGAGATGATATGATCCTTCGACGCCAGCGATTTACGTACCGACACCGCCGGCGTGAACTGGGCGGCCGTCGCTTCCTGCGGAACTGCTGTGCTCGATTGGTCGATCAATCCTGTGATGCTGTCACGCATCCGGGTGAGAAATGCCGGCACGTCCTCGGCCGCGACGCGCGTGTTGGGATTGCTCAGCCATGCGATCGTCAGCTCGGTTGCGAGCTCGATCGCGTTCGGGCCGGTATCGATTTCTGTGGTCATGAGGAAAGCTTGTCCTTGAGTGCCTTGGCCGGTGTGAACACCATTTTGGTCGACGCGGCGATCTCCATAGCTTCGCCGGTCCGGGGATTGCGACCGGTCCGGGCGTCCCGGGCCTTGCTGGAGAACTTGCCGAAACCCGGCAGCGACACCTCCTCCCCCCGCGCAACCGCATCGCCGATGTCACCGAACACGCGGTCGATCAACGCCCGGGCCTTGGCGGCACTCAGATCGCTTCCCTCGGCAATGCCTTTCACAAGATCGTCTAGCTTCATCAAATATCTCCCGTAAACGTGCACCGGGATAATCGTTCCGGTCACGGGCGCAACAGTGCATCCCCTTTCCGGGTGGCGCCGGCAAGATGCAGCGGGCTGGCGACACCGTTGCGTAGCGTGCGTAGATCGCGATCATGCAGCGATGATGTTTGTCCTGCACATCCGATGCCCGTTAATTGAGCAACCTCACTGATGGCGGGTCCGCGCATCGGCGGGCGTCGACCGATAAGCTGGCGGCTCGCGATCGTCGTGGCGGTGGTAGCCCTGTTCGCCAGCAACGCCTGGCTCAAGGGCATCTTTGGCTATGGCGAGATTGCGACCGACATTCCGTTCCTGCTGTTCGGCGTGATCCTGTTCTTCACCTGGCGCGTCAATCGCAATGCCGCCAACCGGCAAAGCGAGCTGCTGGGGTCCGCCCGCTTCGGCGACCGCGCCGACGTGCGAAAGCTGGAGGTGAGCGGGGATCTCCTGATCGGCCGCTCGGCGAAGTTGGGCAAGCTGCTCCGCTATGACGGCGCGGCGCATCTGCTGACGATGGCCCCCACCCTCTGGCCAGGCCGTCGGCACGATCATCCCCAACCTGCTCCTGCTCGATCGCTCGGTCACCTGCATCGACCCCAAGGGCGAGAACGCCCGCATCACCGCCCGCGCCCGCGCCGCTAAAGGTCCGGTCTGGTGCCTCGATTGGTTCGGCGTGTCGGGCCGGCCCCCTGCCCGCTACAATCCGCTCGACCGGCTCGATCCCACCAGCCTCGATCTGGCGGAAGATGCCAACACGCTCGCCGACGCGCTGGTCCACGACGCGCCGGGGCAATCGGGCGACGCCCACTGGAACGAGGAAGCCAAGGCGCTCATCGCCGGGCTGATCCTCCACGTCGTCACTACCGAACCCGCCGATCGGCGCACACTGGCGACGGTGCGCGATTATCTGACCCTGGCCCCTGCCGGCTTCGCCGCGCTGCTCGCGGCGATGCAGGGCAGCACCGGCGCTGGTGGCCTGGTCGCGCGCGCCGCCAACCGCCAGCTCGGCAAGTCCGATCGCGAAGCCGCGGGCGTGCTGTCCTCGGCCCAGCGCCACACCCACTTCCTCGATAGCCCGCGCATCGTCGCCAGCACGGCCGCGTCCGATTTCACGTTCGCGGGATTGAAGGAGTCGACCGCAACGGTGTTCCTGTGCCTGCCGCCCGATCGGCTCGACACCTATGCGCGCTGGCTGCGCCTGCTGGTGAGCCAGGCCGTCACCGACATGGCGCGATCGACCGCTCGCCCTCCCCGGCCGGTGCTGTTCCTGCTGGACGAGTTCGCCGCCCTCGGTCGCCTCGAACCGGTCGAGCGGGCGATGGGCCTGATGGCCGGCTATGGTCTCCAACTCTGGCCGATCCTCCAGGACATGCACCAGCTCCGCGCCAACTATGGCGAGCGCGCCGGCCCCTCGGAAAGCGTCAGCGCGCACGTCACCGCCGGGCAACTCGCCACGCCTGATGAAATCATGCGGATGCGGCCCGACCAGATTCTGTTGCTGCGCCAGGGGGAACACCCGCTCGCGGTCGAGAAAATCCGCTACTATGACCAGCGCGAGTTCGACGGCCTGTTCGATCCGGCCTAATTAAGCCCGCTGGGGGCGCTCGCGCCGATCGGCATCCCAAACCACCTAAAAGCCCCTCTTTTGCCTCCACGTCGCGCCTGGACGGCCGTAGCGGGCGATTCCGTCGCTACCCGTCCCCACTTCTTTCCCGCCTAGCTAGCGGCGCGTAGCGCCGCCCCTGTGACGCCGAAGGCGGCACGCAGCGAAAGTGCATCGGCCGTTAGGCCGATTCCGCTTGTCCTTTTTTCCACTGGTTGGTGGCGAGCGGTCGGTCTGTCTTGCGCACTATCGGGGTTTTGGCCCCCGATCCGATGGACCAATCGGGGTTATCCACAGGCCTGAGTCCTTAAGAAGAGTCTCCTATGTAATAGGAGGTTTAAGACCCTTACGGAGCGGTTTCGGCCTGTATCGTCAAAGGGTTAGCGGCCGTTTCAGGGGCCAAAACCCCGTGATTCGCGGGGCCAAAACCCCGTGATTCGCAGGGGCCATTCCCCCGATAGTTGGAGCCTCACCACTATCGGGGTTTTGGCCCCTGGCGATCAGTCGGCCGGAAACCCCATCGGCGGGCGCGGCAAGCGCTTGAACTGGAACCCTGGATGGTCGGTCGAAAGCTGGCAACGCTCTGTGAAGTTAAGAACCTCCTCGCCTTCATCGTTCCTGACCAGCTCCAGCCAGTAGCCGGGTAGCCGCTGCCGCTCGACCGCGCGCCGAAGCTCCTTGGCGAAGTCGGCCACGCGCTGGGTGCTGCCGCTCTTGTGGTGGAGCTGCTTCATGGTGAAGGCCCAACCCGCCGCTTGGTGGCCGCCATGCTTGCGCACGACACGGTAAAGCCAACGTTCGATTCCGCCGGTCAGCTTGAAATAGGCTCGGTCGATGCCGAGCACGAGGCGGTCGGTCAGCACGCCCTCGTAGAGCCAATCCGATATGGTGAACTCGACGCCCGTGGATCGGCCTAGGTCGTCGGTCGGTGCCGAGTAGCGCTCGATCCAGTGGAAGCCCTCGGGGCGCTTCTTCTTGCCCTGGCGAATGTTGGTGCGGATCAGGGTGGCGCTCAACCGCTCAAGTGCCTCTACGATGCGCCGGTACTCGTCTCCCCCGGTCGGCCGATCGATCCCGCGTAGCAGCTCATAGAGCGGGACGTGGAAGTGCGGCGTGGTCGGCTGTCCCGCCGCCTTCGCCGCCCTGAGCTGCGACACCGCCCATATCAGGATGTCGCAATCCCAAATGGTGGCGATACCGATCTCGGCCGGGGCCGTGACGTTGACAGTTATGGTCGTGGCGCCGTTCTGCACCTGGTAGTCGATCGGCTCGCTGCGGCGCTGCTTGGAAAGGCTGAAGAACGGCCGCTCCATCATCTCCTGTTCGTCATGAGTCGGTATGTCGCCTGGCAGCGTCACGAACAGGTCGAGCTGGTCGAGTACGCCGGCGCGACCGCCTTCCTTCCTTCTGACCTTCTTAGTCATAAAGGCTCCAAGGGTCAGAGGTCAGCGGCGTGATCGGCCGCTCGGCACACTGGCGGCTACCGCCTCCAGCGGCTCCAGCCCGCGCGCCTCCAAGAGCCGGTTCCACGCCTCATGCCCCAGCTTCTGCAAAGACAACCCTGTGTCGAGGCTGAGCTGGCGAAGCCGGCGACGATCGCGCGGGGTGACTTGCACGTTGATCGGCACGATCACCGGCGAGGCGGTGTCCCGCACG
This sequence comes from Sphingomonas sp. Marseille-Q8236, assembly GCF_965112005.1. NCBI lineage: Bacteria > Pseudomonadati > Pseudomonadota > Alphaproteobacteria > Sphingomonadales > Sphingomonadaceae > Sphingomonas > Sphingomonas sp. Marseille-Q8236. The sequence goes on along the minus strand of NZ_CBCOPO010000004.1, from coordinate 27,843 downwards.
GGTGCTGCCTCGGTCGCCGCCGCGGTGCTCGGGGCCGCGGCCGGCTCCTCGTCCAGCTCGCCCATTACGTCGGCGAGCGCGCGGCCGGTGCGCTTACTGCTCATGTCGTATCTCCTGAATCCAGCTCCAAACCTGACGCAGCTCGTCGGCCGCTTCGCGGGCCGCATGGCCGCGCATTTCGGTGACGCCCCTCCCCTCAAGCGAGGCGTCCAGATAGATCGTCCGATCGGATAGGTGGATCGGGCAAACCGGGACCGGGTAGCGCGACAGCGCGGCACGCGCGGCAATCGCGCGGGCCTCGTTCTTGGCCGCGTTGACGATGACGGCCGCACGTCGGTCGAGCCGGCGGAGGATCTTCAACGTTTCCCCGACCGCCTCCAGGTCGTCTGGCGACGGCCGCACCGGGACAATCACCAGGTCCGCCACGCGCGCGGCCTCGGCCTCGGGCTCCTCGACGGCAGGACGCGTGTCGATGAACAGCGCGCCGTCGGACTTGCGCCGGAGCCGCTTGGCCGCGTCAGTCAAATTGGTGCCGTCCAGGTCGACCAGCTCGGGGCGCTCAAAGGCCGGCTCGATCTGCTCGCGCCGCGTCCACCACTTCGTCGTCGTCCGCTGCGGGTCGCGGTCGATGATAAGGCTGGGCTCCGCCTCGCCCGCGAGAACCGCGAGCTGACGGGCAAGGGTGCTTTTCCCAGCTCCGCCCTTCTGGCTGACAAGTGAGTAGATTTGCACCTTCGCCCCTTCTGGCTCTCTTTCCTGTGACACTATGAAGGTGATTGAGAGTGAAGGAAAGACCCTTTTCACCTTCCCGCGCGAGCGATCGTCACGCGCAAGCGCCGAGACGCTGTAAGCGGCTCGGTCGGAGCGCAACGGAGATAGAGCGCGGTCCCGCCAGGGACGAGCTCGCCATGCAACTATTCCCTAGCGCTTGGGTTTCTGATATGTCGGCCAATGCCTGTCGTCCATCGCATCGGCGGCCTGCGGGTCGTGATCTGGCCCAACGATCACCGCCCGGCGCACGTCCATGTGAAAGGCGCGGAAGGAGAGGCGGTGTTCAACCTGAACTGCCCCGGTGGTCCGCCCGAGCTGCGGGAGAGCTTCGGCTTCAAGGTGCCGGACGTGAACAAGATCGAGGCCGCGCTGGTCGAGCTGGTGCCGGCGCTGTGCGCGGAATGGAGTGCGATACATGGCGATTACTGAGCAAGAGCTGGCGCAAGCCGAAGCGCGCATGGAAGCGACCCGCGCCGCGGGTCATGCCGTGTCCGCCCGTTACGATCGTCGGCGGTCGCGCGTCGTGGTCGCACTCAATACCGGGGTCGAGCTGACATTCCCGACGCAGCTCGCCGAAGGGCTGGCCGATGCGTCGCCCGACAACCTCGCTGAAATCGAGATCAGTCCGGCGGGGCTGGGGCTTCACTGGCCCAAACTCGACGCGGACCTCTATGTCCCGGCGCTGCTCCAAGGCGTGTTCGGCTCGAAGCAATGGATGGCCCGCCAGCTCGGCGCGGAAGGGGGCCGCTCCCGCACGGCTGTTAAGGTCGCCGCTTCGCGCGCGAACGGCCGGAAGGGCGGTCGGCCGGGTAAATTCGCGGCGGCTTGATCTGGCACTACTGGCCTTTTTGCCTGTAACACTAAGAAGGTTTTTAGGCGAGTAGGGGGGTGTATGCGAAGTTTCCGCTTTCGTTCCACCCTCCGATGACTCATAGAATCGTCATGCCGATCGCGCGCGAACATCGCTGGCTCTACCCGATCGACTGGCGCGAGCTGTCCAATCTCATCCGGTTCGGCCGCGCCAAGGGGCGGTGCGAGCATTGCCGTCGCCCGCACGGCCGCGACGTGCTGCACGTAGAGAATGGCGTCTGGTGGGACGAGGACGCCGCGACCTGGCGCGACGGGCAGGGCAGGGGGCTTCGCCGCCTGCCGACGCCGGTCCAGCTGCCAATCGTGCAACCGGGGTTCGCCGGGATCGGCGCGCCCGCGCCATACCGCGTCACGCGCGTCGTCCTCGCCAGCGCGCACCTGAACCACGATCCCGGCGACAACCGGCCGCGAAACCTCGCCGCGCTCTGTCAGCGTTGCCACATGGTCCACGACGCCACCGAACATCGTCGGCGCCGGTGGCTCAACGCCTTCCGACTGCGCGCGATCGGCGACCTGTTCGCATGACTGCCGGGCCGTAGGCGCGACCCAAGGGTTGGGTGGGGGGGGCAAGACGCGGCCGCCCCAATCGGGCGGCCTCCGCTACGCCGGCGGGCCTAGCGAGCTGCGCCCGCCCGGTATGTGCCGATAGAGCGTGGACGGCTGCACGCCGATCTGCGCTGCCACCTCCTCGACGGTGATGGTCGGGTCGGCGAGCATCGCCCTGGCGCGCTTGATCTCGGCCGGCCCCATCGCCGGCTTACGCCCGCCGCGCCGCCCCAGCGCCTTCGCTTGGGCAAGCCCGGCATGGGTGCGCTCCAAGGTCAGCTCGCGCTCGAACTCCGCCACGGCTGCGAAGACGTGGAAAACGAGGCGTCCGCCGGGGCTGGTGGTGTCGATCGCCTGGGTGAGCACCCTAAGGCCGATCTCGCGCTTGGCGAGATCTTCGGCCGTCTCCACGAGCTGCCGAACGGAGCGCGCGAGCCGATCGAGCTTCCACACCGCCAGCGTGTCGCCGGCGCGAAGATAGTCGAGCGCCGCCTTCAACTCCGGCCGATCGCGCTGCGCGCCGGACGCTTTCTCCATGAACACCCGTTCGCATCCGGCCTGGCGGAGCGCGTCGAGCTGTAGGGCAGGGGACTGGTCGCGAGTGGACACGCGCGCATAGCCGACGAGCAAGGGTGTAAACGCTCGCGCTAAGTGGCGGCATTCTGATCGCGCTATTTGTCGGCGAGCGTCGCTACGCGGCTACCGGCTTGGTCTCGGCCGATCGCACATAGGCGTAGAGTGTTGGCTTGGAGATGCCGAGCATCGAGCAAATCTTGGCGATCGGCATCGTGTTCTCGTGGTAGAGCCTGACGGCCAGGTCGCGCTTGTCCTTGCCGAGTGCGGCCGGCCGGCCACCCTTCTTGCCGCGAGCGCGGGCTGCGGTGAGACCGGCCTGGGTCCGCTCGCGGATCAGGTTGCGCTCGAACTCCGCCAATGCCCCGAACAGGTGGAAGGTAAGCTTGCCCGACGTGGTGGTCGTGTCGATCGCCTCGTGCAGGCTCAGCAGCCCGACCTTTTCCTCGTCGAGGTAGGTCATCCATCCGATCAGATCACGGAGCGAGCGGCCGAGCCTGTCGAGGCGCCAGACCACCAGTGTGTCGCCGGCGCGAAGCAGCTCCTTCACCTTTTCCAATCCAGGGCGAGCGGCAGTCGCCCCGGAGGCCTTGTCGGTGATGACCTTCTCGCAGCCGGCAGCCTTCAGCGCATCACGCTGGAGGTCCAGGTTCTGCTCGGCGGTCGATACGCGGGCGTAACCGATTTTCATGCGTAGGGCCGGTGGCGCCCCGATCGGGCGCGGTTTGGGAAGAAAGTCGTCATCGGCAGGTCTATGTTGCCCTAGTTTTCTTTACCGGGTAGATTTACGTCGAACAGGCCGGTTTGGCAACGCGTGTCAGTTTTCGAAGCCAATGTCAGCGAAAGCCGAATGAACGCTTGCTAAGCGGGGCCGGCGTTTGTCACACTCGGCGTCGCTGGTGATCGGAGTCGATGTCAGCAGCTTGCACTTCCCTCGAAGTGGAGGTCGGCAGTTGGCGGAAGCAGCTTCGGACCTGAGCCTCGTTCCCGGGCCGTCATGGCAGGAGGCAGAGCGACGTGCGGCGGTGCTTCGGCCACTGGCGGCGCTGCCGGCCTGTCCCCGCGAGCAGGCCCGCGCAGCCGCAGTCGTCTTGGGCGTGTCCGAGCGTCAGGTTTACCGCTTGCTCCGAAAATGCCGCGAGGGCGGCGGTACGGTAACCACGCTGGTCAGCAGCGGATCGGATGGCGGGCGCGGCAAGAGGCGGATCGAGGAGCGCCGCGAGGCCCTGATCCGCGATGCCGTAGCCGAACTGTACCTGACGCCGCAGCGGCTGTCGGCCGAGAAGATCGTGGTCGAGGTTCGCCGGCGCGCCCGCGACCAGCATGTGCGCCCGCCATCGGCGAGTACCGTCCGGCGCAGGATCGCGGCTTTGTCGCAGGAAGAGCGGCGTAGACGCGGTGACGTGGCTGTTCCGGAAGCGGTGCTGGGATCGACCGTGACCGCCCAGGCGCCGCTCGACGTGGTGCAGATAGACCATACGCCAGTGGACCTCATCCTGGTCGATCCGATCGAGCGCCGCCCGATCGGCCGCCCCTGGGTGACGGTCGCAATCGACGTGTTCAGCCGCTGCATCGCCGGCCTCCTCGTGACGCTGGAAGCACCGTCCGCTACCAGCGTCGGGCTGTGCCTGGCGCATGTCGCGTCGGACAAGCGGTCGTGGCTGACAGCTATCGGGGTCGATGCGGACTGGCCGGTGATGGGACGCCCCCGGCAGATCGGCGTGGACAATGCCGCCGAGTTCCACTCCGAAGCTCTGGAACGCGGCTGCGCCCAGCACGACATCACGATCGACTGGCGACCATTCGGGCGACCGCAGGTCGGTGGTGTCGTGGAACGGGTGATCGGCACGCTGATGGAGTTGGTGCATGGCCTGCCCGGCACGACCTTCTCCAACGTCATGCAGCGTGGACGCTACGACAGCGACAAGGCCGCGTGCCTGACGCTCGCCGAGCTGGAACGATGGTTGGCCGTCGCAATCGCCAAGCTCTACCATCTGCGTCCCCATGCCGGGTTGGACGGCGAAGCCCCATTACAACGCTATCAGGAAGGCGTGCGCGCCCTTGCCACCGAAGGACTGGCACCGCCGTCGCCGCGTGATCCGCGCGCGTTCCTGATCGACTTTCTGCCTGTGGTCCGGCGGACCTTGCGGCGCGACGGGGTAGTGATCGACCACATCCACTATTTTTCGGATGCGCTGAAGCCCTGGATTGAACGGGACGGACCACCCCGGCGCATACTCATCCGCCGCGATCCCCGCGACCTCAGCCGCATCTATGTCCACGACCCCGACGACGGTGGCTATCTCGAAGTCGGCTACCGTGAACTTTCCCGGCCACCCGTCTCGCTATGGGAACACCGTCTCGCCCGATCCCGCCTGCGTCGCCAACGGCAAAGTGAGATAGACGAAGGCATACTGTTCGCCGGGATCGAGGAGATGCGTGAGATCGAGGTCCAAGCGCGAACCGCGACGCGCACGACCCGGCGCAATCAGGCCCGCCGGCTTGGGCTGCGTGTCATCACCGATCCCGCCCCACGGTTGAGCGAACCTGCTTCGCCTTGGCCTGTGCGAGCGGTCGATGGCACGGCATCATCCGAGCCTTTCGATGTAGAGGAGTGGTGAGCATGATGGGCGAGCCGGATCATCTCTCGCCCGCTGCCCGCCCTATCGCCGACCTGCCATCGTCGGAGCGCCTGGCGCATATGCACGGCCAATGGTGGATCGCTCATCCCCACGCGGAAGCGGCCCTGGCGCGGCTCGACGACGCCTTCCGATTTGGGCCAGGCCGCGTCCGGCCGCCCAACCTGCTGATCGTGGGGCCGACTAATAACGGCAAGAGCATGATCGCCGAGAAGTTTCGGCGCCTGCATCCGCCGTCACCAAGTTCGTGCGGCCAGCGCGAAGTCGTGCCGGTCGTGGTGATGCAGATGCCGACCGAACCAAGCGTCCGACGCTTCTACGGTGCGATCCTGACGGCGCTCAACGCGCCAGTGTCGTTCAACCTCCCCGGCGAACGTCTCGAACGCTATGCACTCGACCTTCTGCGCGCGGTCGAGGTGCGGGTGCTGATCGTGGACGAGCTGCACAACCTGCTCGCCGGCACGCACCGTCGCCGCGCCGAATTCCTGAACATGCTCCGCTTTCTCGGCAACACGCTCCGCATCCCGATCGTCGGCCTGGGCACCAAACAGGCTCAGATCGCGGTGCGCAGCGATGACCAGCTTGAGAACCGCTTCGAGCCGATCCCGCTACCGGCATGGCAGGACGACGGTGTGTTCGCGCGCCTCCTCGCCAGTTTCGAGCGCGCGTTGCCTTTGCGCGAACGATCGGCGTTGGCGGACGCTCCTGAAATACGCAGTATGGTGCTGCGCCGATCGACCGGCCTGATCGGCGAGGTCGCGGCCTTGCTCACTGCCGCGACGGTTCATGCGCTGCTGCATGGACGCGAACGGATCGACCGCGTGATGCTTGAAGGGTGCGACTTTCGTGGGCCGGACGAACGGCGCGCCCTGTTCGAAGCGTCCTTCCCCCGTGTTCGATGAAGTCGAGCTGATGGGCGACCTACCGCGCCCGCGCTGGCCGCTGCATCCGCAACCGCGTCCGTTGGAGAGGCTGGACACTTACGTCCGCAGACTGGCCGACACCTACGGCATGGGTGTAGCGACCTTCTGTCGATATGGCCTTGGCTGCAATGTCGGCGATCTTGACCGCTGCGCGGACGATCCGCCCCAAGCCTTGCTGGAACGCCTGTCGAGCGGCACCGGTCAGTCGATCCGCCGGCTCCGCAACATGACCGACGCCCGTTGCCATGCTCGAACCAAGGTGGCGGCGCGCTGGGTAATCCGCTGCGATCCAGAAATCGTCCACAAAATGCGGTTCAGATTTTCTGGACACGGCGGGTTTGTGGACAGTATTTAGAGACGGTCGGCGCCCGATTTTGCGAGCGCCGGCCCGCTTGTCCACAAACCGAGCGGATTAGGGACAGGGGTTACACCACGATGCCGGACGTGCTGGGCTATGCCCGCGTCTCCACCAGCGACCAGGACCTGGAGGTGCAGCGTCGCCGGTTGCGCGACGAAGCGGGCGCGATCCGCGTGTTCGACGATGTGATCTCGGGCAAGAGCTTCGATCGGCCCGGCCTAAACGAGCTGATTGGCTTCTGCCGACCCGGCGATATCATCTGCGTCGTCCGGCTCGATCGCCTCGGCCGATCGCTCAAGGAGCTGCTGGAAACCGTCGACATGTTCAAGGCGCGCGGGCTCGCATTCCGTTCGCTGGAGGAACGGCTCGATACATCCTCGGCTGCAGGCGAGCTGGTGTTCCATGTGTTCGGTGCCATCGCGCATTTCGAGCGCCGGCTGATCGTCGAGCGCACCCGCGACGGCATCGCCGCGGCGCGCGCGCGGGGAAAAGTGCCTGGACGCCCTACGCTCGACGCCGACAAGCTGGCGTCGGCGCTCAAGCTGATCGAGGCCGGCGTGCGTCCGGCGCAGGCGGCGAAGCAGCTTGGGCTTGGCCGATCCACTCTCTACCGCGAACTCGCTGCACTCAAAACCGAGGCACCCACCACGCCCGCACTCAACGCCGCAGAATGAGCCGTAACGTCGTGGCTGTCATCGTCTCTGACATATAGCTGACATCGACTTTGAAAACCGACACAGGAACCTCATGACCATCCAGCGTGTCCGCAAGGCAGTGTTTCCCGTCGCGGGTCTCGGCACCCGCTTCCTGCCCGCCACCAAGTCGATGCCCAAGGAGATGCTGACGGTCGTCGACAAGCCGTTGATCCAGTATGCGGTCGAGGAAGCGCTGGAGGCGGGGATCGAGCAGATCATCTTCGTCACCGGTCGCGGCAAGGGCGCGCTGGAGGATCATTTCGACGTCTCGTTCGAGCTGGAAGCGACGATGAAGGCGCGCGGCAAGTCGATGGCGATCCTCGACGGCATCCGCCAGAAGCCCGGCTCGCCGGTCTATGTCCGCCAGCAGGAGCCGCTGGGCCTTGGCCATGCGGTATGGTGCGCGCGCGAGATCGTCGGCAACGAGCCGTTCGCGGTGCTGCTGCCCGACGAGCTGATGGTCGGCGGGTTCCTCCGGCAGATGGTCGAGGCGTATGACAAGGTCGGCGGCAACGTCATCGGCGCGCTGGAAGTGCCCGACAGCGAGACCGACAAATACGGCATCATCTCGCCGGGCAAGGTGGACGGCAAGCTGACCGAAGTCACGGCGCTGGTCGAGAAGCCCAAGGGCAAGGCGCCGTCCAACCTGATGATTCCGGGCCGCTACATCCTCCAGCCCGAGGTGATGCAAATCCTCGACGCGCAGGAGCCGGGTGCTGGCGGCGAGATCCAGCTGACCGACGCGATGGCCAAGCTGATCGGCCGCCAACCGTTCCACGGCTTCACCTTCGACGGCAAGCGCTACGACTGCGGCGACAAGGCGGGTTGGGTCCAGGCGAACATCGCGCTGGCGCTGGCGCGCGCCGACATCGGCCCCGCCGTGCGCGCCTTCGCCGAAGAGGCGCTCGCGGCGAAGTAGGGCCCGCTCATCATCTGCAGCGAAGACCGGCAGCCGGAATCCTCGGGGCAGCGCCTGCGTACGGAAGCGAGAGACCAGCAAGTCGTGCCATGCCCCTTGTCCGCGAGGAGGGCCTGCGTGCGCCTTGTTCCTTCGATGCACGCGGGTGCCGCCTTCCCGTCGCCGACCGTCGGCATCCGGGCGCCGGGACCACCGACGACATCCTGATCCATCCACCGGTCAATCGCGAAAAATCATTGTTCCTCAAGATGCCGGTTGGGTGCGGACCCTAAAAGGCATTCCGATGCAGCAGCACGCCGAACGTCTGGAAAACGATGGTGACATCGCGCCATATCGACCAAGAGTCGAGATAATCCAGATCCGCCTGCAAGCGGTTGAGCAGGTCGTCATGGGTTTCGGTGTTCCCGCGGAACCCCTTCACCTGCGCAAGCCCGGTAAGACCCGGCTTGACGGCATGCCGGTTCCAATATTGCGACGTGACTTCCCAGTACAGCGCATCGCCCGCCAGGGCGCCGGTCGCATGGGGACGCGGCCCCACGACGCTCATCTCGCCGCGCAACACGTTGAGCAGCTGCGGCAGTTCGTCGATACTGGTCTTGCGGATGAAGCGGCCGATCCGCGTCACGCGGGAATCATTCCGGCTCGTCAGCTTGCTTGCCTTGTGGTCCAGCTGATCGGCGCGCATGCTGCGAAACTTGAACATCGGGAACATGCGATTTCCCTGTCCGATCCGCTGCTGCACGAACAGGATCGGACCGGGCGAGTCCAGCTTGATGCAGATCGCGATAATGGCGAACAGGGGCAGGAGCAGGATAGCGGCGGGCACGGCGATGGCGAGATCGAACAGCCGCTTGATAAGTCGGTCGACGGCGTTGAGCCGGCCCGAAGCGATCAGCGCCGTTGCCGTGCCGTGATAGCGGGTCGTGTGGATCGCGCCGATCTCGTCCAGTTCCGGTGCCAGTACCTCGACATTGACACCGGCCCCCTTCAGCGCGCGCGACCAGTCGCCGCGGCGCTCGGGCGGGCAGGAGACGATCACCCGATCGGCATCGCAGACCAGCATGCCCAGACGGTTGAGCATCACCGGATCGTCGATGCTGGGTTCGATCCCGAGACCGCGCAGGTCGACCTTGTACGCACCGCAGGTATCGGGCGGCAGGACACCGTCGATCAACACGACTTCACTCTCCGGACTGCCGTCCAGCAAGCCGAAGGCGTAGCGGGAAAAGAGAAAGCGGCTCACGACGAGCAGGACCGCTCCACAGGTGGTCCCGGTAATCGTCAGCATGCGCGACAGGTTGTCGGTCGATTTCAGCACGAAGGTGACGGCGATGACGATCAAGGCGGCAACGCACAGCGACAGGCAGGCGCGCCGGGTGCTGCGTGTCGCGCTGATGACGACGTTCAGCCGATACGCCTGCTGCCGCACCGCGACCAGGAAATAAAACGGTACCAAGAGCGGTAGAAACGAAAACATGGTTTCATGCCGGATATTTCCCAAATACAGCCACGCGAACATCGTCTGCCCGAAAAATATCGACATAAAATCAAGGGTAGTCAGCATCGCCAATATTTTCATACGGATGCCGTTCTTGGATTTTTTCACTCGATCACCCGCAGTCGCCGACTGATACGGGGCATTCGCACGGGCCAATGCAGGTATCGTCGTCATATATTCCGTTTCCGTAGCCGGTCCATCGGCTGTAGGACCGATATCGGTCACCCGTTAGACATTTTGCTATCGCTTGAAAATGGTCGCCATTCGTCCGGTACACCGGCGTGCACGGACGATGCACAAAGCCGGAGCGGCTTCCGCGCGGGAGCCGGGGTTGCCCTGTCCCATACCCGTCTTTATAGGCGCATCGCACGGGTATTCGGCGGTCAGGCCGCTCCCAATGAGGGTGGGATGGTTCGACACGACACGATTCCGTCGCCAGAACGCAGATTCTGGATACTATGCGCCTTCCTGCTTTTCATGTTTCTTACCGGCGGCAGTTCCTGGGCCAATGCGCCGACGCTGATCGTGCTGCGCCCGGTCAGCGTGTTGATGCTTGGCTATGCGCTGGCGACCATCCGCCGGGATGACCTGCGGCACGGCTATTGGCTGCTGATCCTGGCAGGGCTGATCGCCGCCCTCACGATCCTGCATCTGGTCCCGCTGCCCCCTGCCTTGTGGCAGGCGTTGCCGGGCCGGGCCATCGTTACCGAGCTCGACGCCGCGCTCGAGTTCGACGCGATGTGGCGTCCGCTCTCGCTGGCGCCGGATGCGACGTGGAACGCGCTGTTCTTTCTCGCCGCCCCGATGGCGGTCCTCCTGCTGGCGCTCGGCCTCTCGCAACAGGACCGACTGCGGCTCGTCTACGTCATCGTTGCACTGGGTGCCCTGAGCGCGTTGTTCGGCCTGATCCAGGTGGTCGGGATCCCGATCTCCTTGTATCCGTCGCCTGCGCCCAACGCCGGGTTGTTCGCCAATCGCAACCATCAGGGCGCCTTGCTCGCGGCGATGCTGCCCATGTTGATGGTCTGCGCCCATGCCGGCAACCTGGTGCGGTTCGCCCCCAACCTGGCCAGGCTGGGAAGCGCGGCGCTCGCAGTCGTCCTGATCCCGCTGATCATCATCACCGGGTCGCGTGCCGGCATGCTGATCGCGGTGGTCGCCATCCTCAGCCTGCCCCTGCTCAGGATCGGCCTGTCGCAGCCGCAGCAGCAGCGCAGGCGTCGGCGCATGCTTCCGCTGATCCTTGGTGGCGTGCTGCTGGTCGCGCTGGTCGGCCTGGTCGTCGTGACGTCGCGTGATGTCGCCATCGCACGCATGGGTACGATCGGCGAGGATATCCGCTATCCGGTATGGGTGAGCGTGGTCGAGGCAACCCGCAACTACCTGCCATGGGGCTCCGGGATCGGCAGCTATGTTCCGGTCTATCAGATTCACGAACCGGCGGCGTTGCTGCGACCGACCTATTCCAACCATGCGCACAACGACTGGCTGGAAGTGGTGCTGGTCGCCGGCGTGCCCGGCATGCTGTTGCTACTGATGGCGACGGTGTTGTTCCTGTTCGCCGTACGACGACAATCAGCTGGTTCCGGACTAGAAGGCATCATCGCGCGCCTGGGACTGATTACGATATTTCTGTTCGCGCTGGCGAGCATGGCCGATTATCCGCTGCGGACGCCCATCGCCGCGTCGATCCTCGTGATCGCCGCCACATGGGCACTGCCGGCACGAACGATGAGAGACAAAAGTGAGCAGTAACGGGATGAACGTCGGCAAGACGCGACCAGAACGGATGACCCAGAGCCTTGCACTGGCGCTGATGCTGGCACTGGGGGGGTGTGGCGGCAATCGCCCGCCGGTCGGCGGTGCCGCCGGGCTTTCGGTCGTTCCCGCAAGCGAATTTCCCTCGCCGACCGTCAACGATCTGGTTCCTGATCCCCGGCCCTATCGTATCGGTCCGCTCGATACGCTGGTCATCGACGTGTTCGGCAACGAGGATCTGAAGGCGCGCGAAATCCAGGTGGACGCCAGCGGGCGCATCTCGTTTCCGCTGATCGGAACGGTCGAGGTCGCGGGCAAGACCCCGCGCGAGGTCGAGACCGACATGACCGCACTGTTGCGTCGCCAATATCTCCGCGACCCGCGCGTCACCGTGAACCTCAAGGAAATCGTCAGCCAGAACTTCACCGTCGGCGGCGAAGTCACCGAACCCGGGGTCTATCCGGTCATCGGGGAAATGACGCTGCTGCGTGCCATCGCGCGCGCCAAGGGGCTGACGGAATTCTCGAAGCGGCGCGAGGTCATCATCTTCCGTACCGTCGGCCAGCGCAAATATGCCGCCTTGTACGATGTCGGCGCGATCGAACGCGGCGTATATCCCGACCCGCAGGTATTTTCGAACGACGTCGTGATGGTCGGCGATTCCAAATCGCGGCGCATCTTCCGCGACGTCCTGACGGCATCGCCGCTGGTCGCACCCGTCTTCCTGCTGCTGAACTAAGATTGATCCGATATCTATGAGCAACATGGTTTCCCCCGCCGCGCCGTTCATGGCCCCGGAACCGCTGCAGCCCCTGCAGCGCGAAGGCATGGAGCAGACGTCGCAGCCAATATTGCTGCAATATTGGAACACGGCACTGCGGTGGCGGTGGCTGATGGTCGGCATCATCGTCGCCTGTGTCGTGGCGGGGCTGGTGCTGACGCTCCTGACTTCGCCCAAATACACCGCGCGGACGCAGGTCGAGATCAGCCGTCAGCAGAAGCAGGTCACCAACGTCGAGGGTCTCGAAAGCGAAGAGGCCGGGCGGGACCAGGAATTCTATTCGACGCAATATGCCCTGCTCGCAACCCGTCCGCTGGCCGAACGTGTCGCCAGCCAGCTCAATCTGGTGAACAGTCGCGAGTTCTTCGACGGCCACGGCCTCGACTGGGACTATCCCGACGAGCGCGACGGCAAGAACGCAGCCCAGATCCGCAAGGAACGTCAGAAGCTCGTTGTCGATACGCTGCTGAAGAACATCGATATTTCGCCGGTGCGCACATCGCGTCTCGTCGAAATCTACTATACGAGCCGTTCGCCCGATCTTTCGGCCAGGATATCCAACAAATGGGCAACCGCGTTCATCGAACTGAGCATGGACCGGCAGTTCGCTTCGACCGCGGATGCGCGACGCTTTCTGGAAAACCGGCTCGTATCGCTGCGGCAGCGGCTCGAGGAGTCGGAACGCCAGGCGGTGTTGTTCGCATCGCGGTCGGGCATCGTCACGATCGAGCAGCAACGCGACCGTGACGGACGCAGCGTCGGCAGCCGCACGCTGACCACCAGCAACCTAGAGGAATTGAGCACCGCGCTCAACCAGGCGATCGCGGCACGGATCGCCGCCCAGTCGCGGGCATCGAGCCAGGGAGAGAACAGCGGAGAGGCGCTCAACAACCTCACCCTGACGAACCTGCGCCAGCAGCGGGCGGTCGCCGCCGCCGAATATGCCAAGCTCCTGGTGAATTTCGAGCCGCAATATCCGGCGGCCCGCGCCATCGCCGGGCAGATCCGCACGATCGACAGTGCGATCGCACGCGAAACCGGGCGGATCTCTTCGGTTCGTCAGCGCGAATATCAAGAAGCAGTAAGCCGCGAGAACGAGCTTCGCCAGCAGGTAGCTGCCGTCCGCAGCGAACTGGACACGCAGAACCGTTCAAACATCCAATATGCGATCTACCAGCGCGAAGCCGACACCAATCGCCAGCTGTACGACGCACTGCTGCAGCGCTACAAGGAGATCGGCGTCGCCGGTTCGATCGGCGCGAACAACATCACGGTGGTCGAACCGGCCATCGTTCCCGAAAAGCCCTCGTCGCCCAAGCTGTTGCTGAATCTAGCGGTCGCGCTGGTACTGGGCATCGGTCTGGCGGCGGTCACCGCGATCGTCCTCGAACAGATCGACGAAGGGGTGCGCGACGTCACGCAGGTGGAACCGCTGTTCAAGCTGCCCCTGCTGGGCACGACGCCTGCGATCAAGGGCAATGCAATCACCGAGTTGCGGGACAGCAAGTCGCAGCTCTTCGACTCCTACTTCAGTATCCGGTCCAACCTCGCCTTTTCGACCAATCACGGCTTTCCGCGATCGCTGGCGATCGTCAGCACCGTGCCGGGCGAGGGCAAGTCGTCGACGTCCCTGTCGCTCGCGACCGTGCTCGGCCGTACCGGCAAGCGGGTATTGCTGGTCGACGCGGACATGCGTTCGCCCTCGATCCATCACATGGCGGGGGTCGAAAACGAGGCCGGGTTCAGCAATTACCTCGCAGGCGAGGATAATTGGCGCGGTCTGGTGCGCGATACCGACACCCGGAACGTCGCGATCATCGCCGCAGGACCGCTGCCGCCCAGCGCCGCGGAACTGCTCAGCGGCGATCGGCTGCGTTCCTTCGTGCAGGACGCGCTGACGCAATATGACCATGTCATCATCGACAGCCCCCCGGTGCTCGGGCTGACCGATGCTCCCCTGATCGCCAATGCGGTCGAAGGCATCGTCTACATCGTGCAATGGGCCGGACCCGCGACGCGCGGTATCCAGGCGTCGATCAAGCGGTTGCAACTCGTCAACGCCCATATCTTCGGCATCGTCCTGACCAAGGTGGAAACCAGCAGGGAAGGCTATGGCTATACCTATGGCGAGCGATACGGCGAGCAGGGCTGATCCATGCCGCTGAACGGGCTTCCCCGACAGATCGGCGTCGGCATCATCGCGGCCGCCGCCCTCGGCGGGGCCTATGCGGCATGGCGGGATGCGTTCATCGACGTGGCGCGCTCGTCCAACCCGGCCATCGCCTATGCCATGCGACCGGACGATGCCGCGACCTTCACGGCGGTGATCGACCGGCGCAGCGCCGATGGCAAGAACGATCCCCTGTCCGCACGCGAAGTACAGATCGGCCGGCGCGCGGTGATGCAATCGCCCATCAATCGGGGCGCGGTGCGGATTCTCGGTGTGGATGCCGCGGTGCGCGGCGATCCGGCCGCCGACCGGATCATGGCGGTCGCCGACCGGTTGTCGAAACGCGACGCCGGCACCCAGTTGTGGATGATCGAACGCGCGGTCCAGCGCAACGATATCGCCGCGGCCATCACCCACTATCACTATGCGCTGACCGTGCACCCGCGGCTCGAACCGGTACTGTTCCCGATCCTCGCGAACGCGATTGCCGAAGAACCCATTCGCGCAGCGTTGCGGCCCTATGTCCGTCGTCAGGTTCGCTGGGTCAGCCCGATGCTGTTCCATGCGATCGTTCATGGTGATCCACGTAACGTCCTGCGCCTTTTGTCCCCGGTTGCGAACGATATCCACAGCGACGCGATGGACGGGGTGAACGCGCGCCTGATCAGCAATCTTGCCGACATGGGCGAGGTGACGGCCGCCCGCGACTATGCGCTGCGGGCGACGCGAAAGCTCGACGCCGCGGCGCTGGCGCAGCTTGCCGCATCGCCGACCACGACCGACGGCCGCCTCGGCAATCTGGCATGGTCGATCGATCCGACCCCGGGCATCCTCGCATCCATGAACGAGGATGGCGGCTTCGACATCCAGATCGACCCGCTGGCCAACGGCCCGGTCCTGTCCCGTATCCTGCCGGTCGTGGGGGGTCGGCAGTATCGGTTCGCGATGCGCGTGACCCCGGGGCAGCGCCAGTCCGAGGCCGCGTGGCGCTGGCGCCTGTCCTGCGTCCCGGGAAGCGGCCAGACACCGTTCTGGCAGCAGGAAATTTCCGCCGGAGGCGAAGCCGGAGCATTCCAGCGGGACGTGCCGGTTCCCGGAAACTGCCGCGGCATACGCTTCGCGCTGTCCGCGCGCGGCGGCGATGGCCAGGACACCGCATCCGTTTCCTTCGGCCAATTGTCGTTCCGATAAACCATGCGATACGGCAACCGCCGCACCCGCGCGACCCGCAACAGGACATAAGACGCGGCATGGCCCGGAAGATCATCGAGAATGCCGCAGCGCTCGGCCTGCTGCAGATCGTCAACCTTGCGTTGCCGTTGCTTGCCCTGCCGTATCTGGCGCATGTCCTGGGCCAGGACGATCTGGGCCGAATGGCATTCGCCCTGTCCGTCGCGCAGGTCTTCGTAATCCTTACCGATTACGGGTTCACGCTGAGCGGTCCCAAGAACATCGCGTTGCATCGCGACGACATCGATGCCGTTGCCGGGATATGGTCGGCGATCACCTGTATCCGCGTCGCCTTCTCGATTGCCGGATTTGGGCTGCTATGGCTGCTGGCCCTGTGCTTTGAACGTTTCGCCAGGGATCTGCCGATCCTGATCGCCGCTTATGGCATGGTGGTCGGCAACATCCTGTATCCCCAATGGCTGTTCCAGGGGCTCGAACGCCTGAAAGCGGTCAGCGCGATCCAGGTCGCCGCCCGGCTGATCGCCTTCGGTGCGCTGTTCGTGGTGGTGAAGGGGCCGGATGACCTGTATCTGGCGACCTTCCTGCAAGGCAGCGGGTTCCTGATCGGCGGGTTGCTGGCGTTGCCGCGGACGCTGTCGGCGCTGCGCGGCGGACGGATCGCATGGCCGACCGGCGCGCAACTACGTCACCAGTTGCACGAAGGGTGGCACGTCTTTCTATCCACTGCCGCCATCAACATCTATACGTCGAGCAACGCCTTTTTCCTGGGTCTGCTCGCCCCCGCGGCGGTGGTCGGCCAGTTCCACGTTGCGGAACGGATCATCCGCGCCGTGCAGATGCTGTATGCGCCGATCGGCAACGCGCTCTATCCCCATGCGTCGCGGCTTGCCGCACAGGCGCCGGAACAGTTGCTGGCGTTCAACCGCAAATTGCTGATCTTCCTAGGCGGCGCTGCGGCCGCCGTGTCGATCGCGATTTTCCTGCTCGCACCGTTCGTGGTCGGGATGTTGTTCGGCCCCGATTACGCACTGTCCATTCAGGTATTGCGCATCCTTTCTCCCCTGCCTTTCATAGTCGTATGCTCCAATATATTCGGCACGCAGACGATGATACCTTTGGGCATGAGCAAGATATTCAGTAGAATATTGCTGATTTCAGCCATATTCAACTTGGTAGTATTTATTCCTCTCGCCTATTATTACGGTGCGATCGGTGCGGCAATGGCGAATATCGCGGTTGAAATAGGTGTAACATTGGCTATGGTCGCGGCGCTTCGCGCGACCGGCCGCGGCCCGTTTTCTGGAAAAGTGAGGATATGGTGAACACCGAAACCGTCGACGCGCTTCGCGGCCCCGACGTCCTGGTCGTTGGCGCAGGCTTTGCCGGCAGCGTCGTTGCCCGCGAGGCCGCCGATGCCGGGCTGTCGGTGCATGTCATCGACCGTCGCCCCCATATCGCAGGCAATGCCTATGACAGCATCGATGCGAACGGGATCATGGTCCATGATTACGGACCGCACATCTTCCATACCAACAGCGACCGGATCGTCCGCTGGCTGTCGCAGTTCACCGACTGGCGCTTCTACGAGCATCGGGTGCTGGCGAAGGTAGGCGAACAACTCGTTCCGATCCCGATCAATCGTACGACGATCAACACGCTCTACGGCCTCGACCTCGACGAAAAGGGCGTCGCCGAATTCCTCGAGCGGGTGCGCGAACCGCGCGATCCGGTGAAGACCAGCGAGGATGTGGTTCTCAATTCGGTCGGCAGCGATCTGTGCGACAAGTTCTTCCGGGGCTATACCGCCAAGCAATGGGGACTGGACCTGTCCGAACTGTCGGCAGGGGTCGCCGCGCGCATTCCGACACGCACCAACGATGACGATCGCTATTTCGCCGACACGTATCAGGTGATGCCGGTCGATGGATATACGCGGATGTTCGAGCGCATGCTCGACCACCCGAACATCCAGGTCATGCTCGGTACCGATTTCGCCGATTACCGGACGCGCGTCACCCCGCGCAAGACCGTCTACAGCGGCCCGGTCGACGAGTTCTACGATTTCCGCTTCGGCAAGCTGCCGTATCGCTCGTTGCGGTTCGATCACGAACATCTGGCCGATCAGGACCGGTATCAGGATGTCGGCACGGTCAACTTCCCCAACGACCATGCCTATACCCGCACGACCGAATTCAAGCACCTGACCGGGCAACAGGCGTCGGGTACGTCGATCGTGCGCGAATATCCGCAGGCGGAAGGCGATCCCTATTACCCCATTCCGCGTCCGGAAAACGAAGCGCTGTTCAAGCGATACAAGGCGCTGGCGGATGCGGAAACCGACGTCTATTTCGTCGGCCGGCTCGCGCAGTATCGGTATTACAACATGGATCAGGTCGTCGGCGCGGCACTCGCGACCAGCCAGGATCTGCTCACCGATCTTGCGCTGCGCTGACGCCGCGCGGCATCCCTAGCGACCGGTATCCAGTCTCATGATCTATATCGCCTGCCTTCCGAAATTCGCCACCGGCGGCACCGAACTGTTGCATCAGTTCGGTGCCGAGCTGATGGCGCGCGGCGTCGACGTCCGGATGCTGTATCATGGTGCGGAAGGCGATCCGGTCGCCCCCCGTTTCAAGAAATACGCCGTTCCCTATGTCACCGACATCGCATCGCCCGGCGCCGACGACGTGATCGTCGTGCCCGAAGTGCTGACCGACCTGCTCTATGAATGGCCGGGAATGCGCAAGGTCATCTGGTGGCTCAGCATCGACTTCTATTTCCGGTCGTTCTGGTCGAAGCGCAACCTGCGGCGCCGCTGGTTGCAGCGCAAGCGCTTCTATCGGTTCGACGATCCGCAGGTGATGCACTTCGTCCAGTCCGACTATGCCCGCGGCTACCTGACCGGTCGGAACGTGGCCGTCACCGGCGACCTGTCCGATTATCTGGGGGACGATTTCATCGCGAGCGCCGCGCAAGGCGCCAATGCGCAGCGACAGCCGATCGTAGTGTACAATCCCAAGAAGGGGATCGCGTTCACCCGCAAGCTGATGGCGCTGGCTCCGGACGTGACCTTCCGCGCGATCGAGAACATGACTCCGGTCGAAGTCGCCGCGCTGTTGCAGTCCGCGGCGGTCTACATCGATTTCGGCAATCATCCGGGCAAGGATCGCATTCCACGCGAGGCCGCGATTTCCGGTTGCATCGTGGTAGTGGGCAAGCGCGGATCGGCGAACAGTTCCATCGACGTGCCGATCGATCCCATGTTCAAGTTCGATACCGACAAGGCCGGCCTTGCCGCGACAGCGGAACTGTTGCGCCGCGCGGTCCGTGATCCGCAGGCTTATATCCCGATGTTCGATGGTTATCGTGCGATGATTTCTGGCGAAAAGAAGATTTTTCAACACCAGGTCGATGATTTTATCGGACATATGGGATGAACATGCAGTTGATATCCAGAAGAATAGGAATATTCTTCTGGATACTGATCATTCTGCCGAAACTGAATCTGCTGTCCTTCGCGGGAGAGAGCGCGGGTATCCGGATCGACGACCTGCTGATCGCGGCAAGCATCCCGCTGCTGTATCATCTTGTCGCCAAGGGGCATGTGGCCCTGCCGCGGACCGGCCTGTTGCTGATCTTTTTCGGGTGGTGCATCGGTTGCACCCTCATCAACAATTTCGTTTTCGGCCGGGGATCGATCCTCTACCCCATCCGGTTCATGGAATATGCGACGTTCCTGATCGCCGGTTCGGCGGCATGGAACGGCGGTATCAACCTTGCCCGGCCGCTCGCGGTCCTCGTCGGACTGAACACGGTCGTCATCCTGCTGCAATATGCCGGCATCGTCGGCGGTTTTTCGTCGGAAGGCTATGTCGCCTCCGTCGCCGACCGGCCGATCGGCCTGACGGGCGGGCCATGGGAAGTCGGCGTACTGATCGATTTCGCCTTTGCCTGGTATCTCTGCTATGAGCAACGCACCCTGCCCCGGCTGATCGGGTTCGCCGTGGCGGCGGCCCTGGTGCTGATCACCGGTGCGCGCATGCCCTTGCTGGCGTTGCTGATCATCACCATGGCGGTGATGATCCTCAGTGCGCGTCGCAATCCGTTGCAGACACCGACGGTCATCGTGATCGGCCTTGCCATCGCCATGGTGCTCATCTTCGTCGACAATCCGCTGACGTCGCGATCGGCCGGGCTGTTCTCGTCGAATAACGTCGACTCTTTTGCCAACGCCCTCGCTTTCCGTGGGAAGGACACGGATTTCGACGGGTTCGCCGAGTTCGCGGAGGTCGAGGATGGCGATGCGAGCTGGATGATGCGTGTGATCAAATGGAGCACGGCGATCTCCATCTTCCTGTCGGACGATTTCTCGTTCCTGATCGGTCTGGGTCACGGAATATGGGGTCCGGCGCTCGACGGCGGCTTCTTGCGTCTCGTCACCGAAGGCGGGTTTCTTGCGCTGATCCTTTTCTATCTGGCGTGGATCCGGATGATCAACACCCGCGTCATGTGGCTGTGCCTGATCGTTTTCACGATCAACATGTTCATGATCGACGTCTATCTCTCCTACAAGATCATGGGGATGCTGTATTTCATGGCGGGCTATTTCTGGAACCTGGGATTACGAGACCGGACGGCCCGCGACGGGAAGAGCGCATGAGCGCCACCGCGCCTTCGCTGTCGGTATGCCTCGCCAGTTACAACGGCAGCGCCTATCTGCGGGCGCAGATCGACAGCATCCTCGCCCAGCTCGGCCCCGATGACGAGTTGCTGGTGTCGGACGACGCATCGACCGACGATACGCTCGCGATCCTGCGATCCTATGGCGATCGAATCCGGATCGTCGGCACCGATCGTTCGGGCGGGGTGGTCCCCAATTTCGAGCGCGTCCTGCGTCACGCCACCAAGGACGCCATCGCCCTGTCGGACCAGGACGACGTCTGGCTCGACGGACGGGTCGATCTGATCCGCACCTCGCTTCGCGATTGCGAGCTGGTCATGCTCGACGGCATCTTGGTCGATGGCGCGTTGCAGTCGCTGGACACGACCGTGTTCCGCTCGGTCGGGGTGCGCGGCGGTTTCTGGCGCAACCTTGCCAAGAACAGCTTCGTCGGTTGCTGCATGGCATTCCGTCGCGACCTCGTGCAATCCGCCCTGCCCTTTCCGCGCGGATTGCCATGGCACGACTGGCTGATCGGCCTGCTCGCCGAACTGCGCGGCGGCGTCCGCCGGGTCGAGACGCCGACGATCCTGTTTCGTCGCCATGGCGCCAATTCCTCGGCGACCGGGGAGAAATCGACCTTCTCGATCGGCCACCGACTGGCGATGCGGGCCGCGGTACTGCGTGCGATCGTCCAGATCCTGCTCCGGCGTCCGAACCGCCGCATGACGTGAAGCGGTATATGCCGATTCCGCACGCCTTTTCCCGCTGGAAATATTCGATATGACGCCCGTGTCGGGCGCGCCCACACCCATTTCGCTGACTTGACGCCAGCGACGATCGGAACCTTCGTATGACGCTTCGCATCGCCTGCATCGTTCCGACCTACAACGGGCGCGATGACCTTGAACGGCTGCTCGATTCACTGCGGATGCAGACCGCGCGGTTCGATCTGTTCATCGTCGATTCCTCGTCGCGGGACGGTACGCTCGAACTGGCGCGCGAACGGACGCCCAATGTCACGGTCATTCCGTCCCGCGAATTCAACCACGGGGGAACGCGGCAGCGGATGGTGGACGAGCATCCGGACTATGACATCTATGTGTTCGCGACCCAGGATGCGTGCCTGGTCGATGCGCATGCGATCGAGCGGCTCGTCGCTCCCTTTGCCGACCCCCGCATGGGGGCCGTCTGCGGACGCCAGTTGCCCCACCTCGATGCGACCCCCTCGGCCCAGTTCGCGCGGCATTTCAACTATCCGGCGACCGGGCGGGTCAAGACGCGCGACGATATCCCCGAACTAGGCCTCAAGACCGTGTTCATGTCGAACTCCTTCGCCGCCTATCGTGGCGAGGCATTGCGCGAAGTCGGCGGCTTCCCCGACCATGTGATCTTCGCGGAGGATATGTACGCTGTCGCGAAGATGGTGCTGTCGGGGTGGAAGGTCGCCTATTCCGGTGATGCGCAATGTCGACATTCGCATAATTACACCCTGAACGAGGAATTCCGCCGGTACTTCGACATGGGCGTATTCCATGCCCGCGAACCCTGGATCCGGCGTGCCTTCGGCGGTGCCGGCGGTGAAGGCTTTCGTTTCGTCCGGTCCGAACTCGCATTTCTGGGGACGGGACGCCTGCATCTCTGGCCCGGAGCGATCTTCCGCAGCGCATTGCGTCTGCTGGGCTACAAGCTGGGACAACAGGACGCCCGATTACCGCTCGGGCTGAAGCGTCGGATAGGCATGTATCGCGGTTACTGGAGCAGCCCTGCCGGGTTGTCGGTACCGTCCCGGAACCGATCCTGAACGGGTGCCGTTTGAGGTTGATCGCCCGGGCAACAGACGGTCAGCACGACACATGACGGAAAAGAACGCTGTGACGGACGGAATCACGCGCCGGGCGGCGCTGGCGACGGTGGCGGTCGGCGGTGTGGTCCCCGCCGCCCATGGGATGCAGTCGACACCGCGGCCGGTAGAGCCGGTCGGCGACCGCCGGGCCGCCACGCGCGCGATTTCCCCCACCGATTTCCTGCCCGACACCCCGCCCAGCGCGGCGCAGTTCACCGCAGCATTGCAGCAGGCGATCGACCGCAGCACGACCGGAGAAGTCTATGTTCCCGCCGGCATCTGGCCGGTCGAACCGCAAGGTCATCCCGCGCTTCCGGGTACCTTCGGTACCAACAGCGTCTGCATCCGTCCGAAATCCAACCTGCACCTGCACGGGCCGGGAACGTTGCGCCTGGCCGACGGCAAGGGCGGCGGTTCAGGAGCCATCATCGGCAACTGGGACGGCAAGCCGATCGAGAACGTCCGCATCGCCTGCCAGATCGACGGCAACGCGACCGCCGCGGGCGGCAAGATGAGCGGTATCGTACTGGTGAACGCGCGTGACTGTACGATCGCCGCGGGCTCGATCCGCAACATGTCGTTCAATGGCGTACAGATCGCACGCGGTTCCACCGGTTGCACGATCGACAACATGCGTTTCGACAGCATCGGCTATATCGGCATCCAGTTGCAGCACGCCGCCAATGCCATCCTGTCGAACAATACCCTTACCAATATCGGCAATAATGCCATCGACCTTGAAAGCAACAATCAGTCGCAAGGTCAAAACGTCATCAGCAAAAACATATGCTCCGGATGCGCTACCTTCGTTTTTCTTGAATCTGGCGGCAACAGCATCGTATCAGAAAATAATGCTCAGGATATAGAAGAAGCAGGAGTTTGGCTTAATCGCATCAATACCGGAAGCGAAAATAACATTATTGTTAACAATAAAATACAAAAAGGCAAGGGTTCTGGAAAATTAGGTGGTATATATTGCAATAATTCCTCCGGACGATCGATGATTTCCGGAAATATGATAGACGGATTCGATTACGGTATGTATTTTACCGGTAGAAGTCACTATCTGGCAATAGAACAGAATTATTTCCGTAACATAGGAAAGTTTCTATATTATATTCCGGCGGAAAACAGCACGCTGGTCAAATCGGTCATTCGACAACCTTATTACGAAGGACCGTTGCGCGGGCGGCTGCCCTATACGGCGCCGCCGCTCGGAAATCCGTCGAATCATGCGGATCGCACGTTTCATGTCGCCGTTGCGAGCATGTGGAACATGGACGAAGGCAGCGCGCGCGCCGAAACCGCCGATGCCGAATACCACACCGGCGCAGCGGGGACGTTGACGACCGAGCCGGCATGGAACGGGCAATGCAGCCGCCGCATAGGAGGCGAGACGTTGGTACGCCATGCGGGCGGAACGATGACCGTCGGCCGATATGTCCGCATCGACACCTCCGTCTATTATGTCCAGGCGCTGCGCGGCCCCGGAATAGCGGCATTGCGGACCGCGGATGGGACAAGCGGCGATTTCACCGGGACATTACAACCCGGCATGGCATGGTATGAATATTGGCCCGAATGGCAGACCAGCTGATCGATTTCCGTCGATCCGTTCCAATAGGCTGTCGTGCTGTCGCCCGATGGCGGTTTGATCGTCGAAATGCTGGTGCGCAACATGCCTGTCCGTGCTTGCCGATCGGATGCGTCCGCATTCCGGAACGACAGCGATGTTGCGGCCATCGCCCGCAACAAAATATCCCTTGCATCCTATCACGACGAGATCGGGGTATTTTCATGTACTGCGCAAGAAATGTACGATCCGGCCAACGCCACATTGCGACCTTTCCGCCATCCGGGTAGGTACCCGCTATGACCGATACCCCCCCCGTCCAGCTCATCCGCCCCCGGCGCTTCGGCGACGCCCGTGGCTGGTTCACCGAGGTCCATTCGGTGTCCGCCTTCGCGAAGCTCGGGATCGACTGCACCTTCGTGCAGGACAACCACTCGCTCTCGGTGCCCGCCTTCACGCTGCGCGGGCTGCATTTCCAGACGCCGCCCAGGGGCCAGGACAAGCTGGTGCGCTGCATCCGGGGGCGGATCTTCGACGTGGCGGTCGACGTGCGCCGGGGATCGCCGACCTGGGGCCAGTGGGTCGGCGCCGAACTCTCGGCCGAGAACGGCCACCAGCTCTTCATTCCGATCGGCTTCGCGCACGGCTTCGTGACGCTCGAGGAGAATTGCGAAGTCACCTACAAATGTTCGGACACCTATGCGCCGGACCATGACGGCGGCATCCGCTGGGACAGCGCCGGGATCGACTGGCCGATCCCGGAGGGCGTGACGCCCGAGCTCAGCCCCAAGGACAAGGTGCAGCCGACCCTTGCCGACTTCGACAGCCCGTTCGCCTATGACGGCCGCCCGCTGGCCCCGCTCGACTAAAGGAACCCCCAGGATGCGCATCTTCGTCACCGGCGGCGCCGGCTTCATCGGATCGGCCCTCGTCCGCCACCTGATCGAGAACACGACCCACGAAGTCCTGAATTTCGACAAGCTGACCTATGCGGGCACGCTGACCACGGTCGAGCGGGTGGCGGCCAGCAACCGCTACCGCTTCGTGCAGGGCGACATCTGCGATGCGGACGCGGTGCGCGGGGCGATCGCCGAGTTCAGGCCCGACGTCATCACCCATCTGGCCGCCGAGAGCCATGTCGACCGCTCGATCGACGGGCCGGGCGCGTTCATCCAGACCAATGTCGTCGGCACCTTCGTGATGCTGTCCGAGGCGCGCAGCTACTGGCTGGGCCTCGAGCCGGAAGCGAAGCAGGCGTTCCGCTTCCACCATATCTCGACCGACGAAGTGTACGGGACGCTGGGCGAGACCGGGCTGTTCACCGAGGACACGCCGTACGACCCGCGCTCGCCCTATTCGGCGTCGAAGGCGGGATCGGACCATCTGGTGTCGGCATGGGGCCATACCTTCGGGCTGCCGGTGCTCATCACCAACTGCTCGAACAACTACGGGCCGTATCACTTCCCCGAAAAGCTCATCCCGCTGATGATCGCCAAGGCGTTGGACGGCGAACCGCTCCCCATCTACGGCAAGGGCGACCAGATCCGCGACTGGCTCTATGTCGAGGATCACGTCCGCGCGCTGCAGGCGGTGTTCGAGCGGGGCGAGGTCGGGCGGACCTATAACGTCGGCGGGCATAACGAGCGCCAGAACATCGAGGTCGTCCAGACGCTGTGCGCGATCCTCGACGAGCTGCGCCCCCGCGCCGACGGCAGGCCCTATGCCGAGCAGATGACCGAGGTTGCCGACCGTCCGGGCCATGACAAGCGCTATGCGATCGACGCCTCGCGCATCGGCGACGAGCTGGGCTGGCATCCGCAGGAAACCTTCGAGAGCGGCATCCGCAAGACCGTCGAATGGTATCTGGCGAACGAGGCATGGTGGCGTCCGCTGGTCGCGGCCAAGGCGTCGGAGCGTCGCGGCATCGCCGCGTAGGATTGTCGATACGTCGACATGTCGACATGGCGGAGAATGATGTGACCAAGGCGATCCTCGTGACGGGTGCGGGCGGACAGCTCGGCACCGAACTGCAACGCTGCGCATGGCCCGCGGGCTACGAGGTCGTCGCGGTCGACGTCGACACGCTCGACCTGACCGATACCGCCGCGATCGCCGCCATGGTCGCATCGCGCGACTGGGCCGCGGTCATCAACGGCGCGGCCTATACCGCGGTCGACAAGGCCGAGAGCGATCTCGTCACCTGCTGGGCGGTCAACGCCATGGCGCCCGCCGCCTTTGCGGAAGGCTGCGTCAAGGCGGGCATCCCGCTGGTGCAGGTGTCGACCGACTATGTCTTCGCCGGCGACAAGGACGGCGCATGGGAGGTGAACGATCCGGTCGCGCCGCTCGGCGTCTATGGCGCCTCCAAGCTCGGCGGCGAGCTGGCGGTCAGGACCTCGGGCGCGCGCCATGCGATCGTGCGCACGGCATGGGTCGTCTCGGCGCACGGCAACAATTTCGTCAAGACGATGCTGCGGGTGGGCGCCGCGCGCGAGCAGCTGACCGTCGTCGCCGACCAGCACGGCTCGCCCACCAGCGCCGCCGATCTGGCGGGCGCGCTGATGACGATCACGCTCAGGCTGATCGAGGACGCCGACGCGCCTGTCGGCACCTTCCACTTCAGCAACGCGGGCGCGACCCACTGGGCGGGCTTCGCGACCGAGATCTTCCGCCAGAGCGGCGAGCGCGGCGGGCCGACCGCGCAGGTCGTGCCGATCCCGAGCAGCGACTATCCGACCCCGGCGAAGCGCCCGGCCAATTCGCTGCTGAGCCACGACGCGATCCGCGCCGCCTATGGCATCGAGCCGCGGGGCTGGCAGGCGGCGCTTTCCGACATCCTCGACGAACTCATCGGCACGACAAAGGACCATGACGCATGAAGGGCATCATCCTCGCCGGGGGCTCGGGCACCCGCCTGCACCCCGCCACGCTGGCGGTGAACAAGCAGCTGCTGCCGGTCTATGACAAGCCGATGATCTATTATCCGCTCAGCGTGCTGATGCTGGCCGGAATCCGCGACATCCTGATCATCTCGTCGCCCGAGTTCATCGACAACTACCGCCGCCTGTTCGGCGACGGATCGGCGTTCGGCCTGACCATGGCCTATGCCGAACAGCCCAGCCCCGACGGCCTGGCGCAGGCGTTCACCATCGGCGCGGACTTCATCGGCGACGATAACGTCGCGCTGGTGCTGGGCGACAACATCTTCTTCGGCGCGCACCTGACCGACCTGCTGGCGAGCGCGGTCGCGCGGCCGAGCGGGGCGACCGTGTTCAGCTACCGCGTCGAGGACCCCGAGCGCTACGGCGTGGTCGAGTTCGGCGAGGGCGGCCGCGCGATCAGCCTCGAGGAAAAGCCCGCGGTGCCGAAGTCGAACCACGCCGTCACCGGCCTGTATTTCTACGACAACCGCGTCGTCGACTTCGCCCGCAACCTGAAACCCTCCCCGCGCGGCGAGCTGGAGATCACTGATCTCAACCGGCTCTACATGGAAGCGGGCGACCTGTACGTCGAACAGATGGGCCGCGGCTATGCGTGGCTCGACACCGGCACCCACGACAGCCTGCTGGAAGCGGGCGAGTTCGTCCGCACGCTCCAGCACCGCCAGGGCGTGCAGGTCGCCTGCCTCGAGGAGATCGCGTTCGAGATGGGCTTCATCTCGGCCGAACAGGCACGCGCGGCGGGCGAGCGGTTCAAGAAAACCCATTACGGCCGGGCGATCCTGAAGGCGGTGGACGGGCGCTGAGCGTTCGGCGCGGGGCGGGGGTATTCCCGCCCCGCGCATTGCGACGATGCGTCTATATCGTCAACATACCGCAAGTGCCCCATCACAAGCGCGTGCCTCCTCCTTTGATGCGCAGCGCCAAGGCGTTGCCCGTCCGGTACCGCACCGACGCGGCACCCGGGGTCACGCTCTGGCCGGGCTGGTCCAACCGATCCACACCAGCGTATCGATCAGCATCGAACGCGCGACGCCGGAGTTCCGGCACACCGCCGCCTTGCTGGCACCTGCGTTGATCGCGGCGAGAACCGCCTCGATCTTCTTGGGGAACGGTGAGAGGATGGTCGGAAA
>NZ_CBCOPO010000003.1:0-302563 GCF_965112005.1 Sphingomonas sp. Marseille-Q8236 | reverse complement strand
TAGGGTCAGGACCCATTGATGTGAGCGTCGCGATCTGATTCAGGCTCCGCAAGGAGACCGAGATGAGTGACCTGTTTTGGCTGACGGACGAGCAGATGGAGCGGCTGCGGCCCTTCTTTCCCAAGAGCCATGGCAAGCCGAGGGTGGACGACCGGCGGGTGCTGAGCGGCATCGTATTCGTCAATCGCAACGGGCTTCGCTGGCGAGATGCGCCTAGCGAGTATGGCCCCCACAAGACGCTGTACAATCGGTGGAAGCGTTGGGGCGAGGCCGGCGTGTTCACGCGAATGATGGAAGGTCTGGCTGCAGCTGGCGCCGAGCCGCAGACGGTCATGATCGACGCAACCTATCTGAAGGCGCACCGCACGGCATCAAGCCTGCGGGTAAAAAAGGGGATCTTGGCCGCCTGATCGGCCGCACCAAAGGCGGTATGAATACCAAGCTACATGCCGTCGCCGATGCAAACGGGCGCCCCTTAAGCTTTTTCATGACCGCGGGCCAGGTCAGCGACTACACCGGCGCGGCAGCGCTGCTGGATGACATGCCGAAGGCGCAGTGGCTGCTCGGCGACCGCGGCTACGACGCCGACTGGTTCAGGGACGCCCTCCAGGCCAAAGGCATCCAGCCCTGCATCCCGGGCCGGCGATCACGCAACGAGCCGGTCAAATACGACAAGCGCCGCTACCGGCGCCGCAGCCGCATCGAGATCATGTTCGGCCGCCTCAAAGACTGGCGTCGGGTCGCTACCCGCTACGATCGCTGCCCCACTGCCTTCTTTGCCGCCGTCACCCTCGCTGCCACCGTCATCTTCTGGCTGTGATCAACGAGTCCTGACCCTAGCGCGGGTTCTTAAACGAATGCCCCGCTTGGGGAGTACCCCGTTTCAGTTCCGCTTCTTCATGTGACGCGCTCATTGACATGTGGCGCACGGCTTCAGCGTCTCTTCCTCAGATTGTACGTGATTCAAAGCTATCGATCACGGAGTATTTCTTCCCTCGCGCCGACGTTCTTCGGATCAGATGCCAACTCAGGTCTGTCGCCGACACTCAGGCGATCTGAAATCGTCTGATGCAACGCAGCCAATCCGCTTGCTAGGCTCTGCTCAGGCAGCGCAACACCCTCCCGCCTTGCCGCCGCCATGATGTCCATCGCACCAGCGAGCTCCGGCTCAGCGTAGAGCATTGCGCCCTCCCCCGCTTGCCACACCTCGACCAGCGCCTCGGACCGCGCGCGCTGCGCCTCGGCCGATCGGTCCGCCGCTATTGTCGAGCGCGGCAATGGCGGCATCACAGCACCTCGACGCTCCAGTTCGTCGCGGGTGATCGCAGCCAACTTGTATCGCAGACGGCGGCCTGCGCGATCGTCTGTCGGTGACGGGCGGTACTGGCTAATCAGAAGAGCGGTCAGCGCCGCAGTATCGACCGTCCGCGCCTTCTCCCGCCAATCCACGATGGCGCGGCGGGTTGAAGTGCGGTCTGCGGGTTGGCTGATGACGAAGAGCTCGAGCAGCGGATCGTCGAGGACATCGGCCGGCAATGGAGCGGCGTTGCCAGCGGCCGCGGCATGCGCCCAGCCCGCGACCTGCGCAACACGGGCGAACCCCTCCCCCATCTCGCCCCGGGTCTCGGAGACTTCGGACGCGAGATGCTCGAGATTAGGCTGGAGGTCCGTCGCGATGGCCTGCGCAGCATCGATGGTCTCGAGCCTTGCAAGGATGTCGGCCTGATTTGCTTCGAGGCGCTTGCTGCGTTCGCCGATCTCTTCGACCTGGTCCTGCATCAGTGTCAGCGCGTCAAGAATGGCGGCTAGGGCGGCAGTCTGACTGACATCGCTCATCGCGTCGGCCCTCCCCTACCAGGGCTTCGATCCCGCTCCCGCTCGCGGGCCATCCGCGCGCGTTCTCGCTCCTGAACCTGACGCATTACCTCGTCGATATCGGTCGGTGCGGTTGCCGGATCGTGGCGGGTGATTGGTGTCCGAGTTTCCTCCTTCTGCCGCTCGGGGTCGACGGGTTCGGGCGAGCGGACCGCATCCGTCTGATCGCGAAGACGACGTGCCTCGATCCGGTCCCTCATCGCGCTGGACCGGGCGATCGCGGCGGCGATCGGGTCCGCTGGCGCATCGCTTGCCTCCGCTTCGAGTCCACCAAGTCGGGTGTCCAACGCCCGCAGCACGCGGAGCGTATGGGCGGCCTGGATGGAGTTCGGTTCGGGGTCGGGCAGAACCTCGACGAACCGTTGCAGGCTTTTCGCGACCGTCTGGTTGACGACCGACGGGGTGGCACTGAGCTCGGCGATCGACTGCAGATAGGCGTCCCTGACGACGGCCTGTTGCTCGGTAAGGATAGCCCGAACCGGATCGGCTGTGGTCGCGTTCGCGAAGCGTTGTGCGCGCGCGAGGCGGTTCGTGTCGAGCCGCGGTACCTGGCCGTTTGCTCGCACTTTCCTGGCAGCGATCGGCTCATGCTTGGGGTCTACCCCCCTCGCCTTCGCCGGCGTCGCATTCGCCTCTATGCCGCGGTCGCGCAGCTTCTGGGCGAAGCGCTGGCGGTAGCGGAAGAGGTCGTCACGGGTGGGGTGAAAACGTCGACCATCATGGTCGCGCCGTGCGAAGGTCAGGTGAACGTGCGGATGATCCCGGTCAATGTGGAGCGACGCGACCCAGGACCGGTTCGCGAATTCCTCCCGCGCGAAATCCAGCGCGGCCGCCTTGAGGCGTTCGGGATCGGTACCCGATGGCATCGAAAGGATCATCGATAGCGACGTCGCGCCCTTGCGGCGGGCATCGTCGCCCATCTCCCATTCCTGCCAATCCTGCGCGAGCTCCTGCATGGCGCGTCCGTCACGGAGCACCTCCTCGTCGCTCGTATACAGCGCCAATTGCTTGTCGGTGCCGTGACCAAGGCGACTGATGTAGGCGAAATTGGCGAGCACGTGCCCGCTGCCATGCTGACGTCCCGTGATGCGAACGAGGACCTCGGGGACCCGGCGTGCGGTTCGGTCCATCGTCGCGATAGCGCGACGACTGACGGCGCCTTGGGCGCCCGCACCGAATGCCTGCTTCGTCGCATAAGGTTGGCGACCGCCACCCGGTCGGCTCGTGGCCTTCGGGAACATGGAGGCGACCGCGAGCCTCAGCATTGTTCCGCCCTGCTTTGCTGGTGGAGGCGACCCGCCCCCGCTGCCGAGCCTCTGCTTCTTCGCTGGCGCGAAGATCCCCGCCATCGTGTCGAGCGTGCCCGGCGACAGGTTGAGGCTCACGCGCGCGGTGCTCCGAACGCGCCGGTCCAATACGCGACTTCGCCCCCGACATAGGCGGACAGGCTGCGCCGAGTGGCGTGCAGAACGATCTTCAGGTCGGCGCACGTCTCCAGAAAGGGTTCCGCAATCCGCGCGATGTCGAGGCTGCTCTCGGGCTGGTTGGCGGCATTCATGGCATGGACCGCCTGGTTGATGTTGCGGCCGATCAGAAGGATCTGCTTGCGGACTTTTCCGACCTCCTCCTTCATGGCCGGGCATAGCCGGAGCTGCGCGGCCTTGTCCCAGAGCTGCCAGCGCAGGGCGCGTTTGATCCACTCGTTGCGGGACAGGCCGAGCGGCGCGCCAACAATATCGATCGCCTCGATCTCGCGCCGGTTGAGGCGGACCGTCACCCGGACCTGCTCGTCTGAATGACCCTCGTGATCGAGCCTACCTGCCGCCCCCGCGATGGGCAGGTCATCATGTTCCGACGCAAGCACCGTGCGCGTGAGGATCTGCGCGATCCAGGCGCTCCGGGTCTGGCCATGGGCGGCCGCGACGCGGTCGATCTCCGCGATCAGATCGTCCTTGAGCCGAAGACTGATCACCACTTTCAAAGCCCCGTGCAGCGGTGCCATCGAGCCAATGTATTACATTGGTGCCAGATGGCATATCCTGCCATCCCTCATAATTGATCCACCCTCGTACAAAAACCAATTAGATGGAGTGAAATCACTCCAGACGCGGAGTGGGCTGTATTGCCGAGGTTATTGCAAGCACATGGACGCCTGATATGTTCGACAGTCGAACGGCCTTGGCAGTCGTCATTGATGCCGGTCCGGTATCGACACCGTCGATCTGGACAAGATCAATACCCTGATACCTAGTAATCTTGGAGAGGGTCGGCCATGTTTGTGCTGTCCACGAATTGCAGCACAAGAGAGAACGCCACATGCCTCGTGCGAAATCCAACACCGGTGATCTGGCGGCCATCGCGGCGAGACGCGAGGCGCTGCTTGCCGAACTGGCGCGCGTCGACGAGCAGGCGAAGCAAGCGACGGAAGCGGCCCGTGACGCCGGTCGTCCTGTCCTTCTGGCCGCGCTCGAGCGGGTCAAGATCGCTGCCATCGAGAAGTCCGACGCCCGCACGATCGCAGCGGCGCTCGCCTCCCATGGCGGCAAGGCAGTGGCTGAACGACTGGCCGCGCTCTCGGGCTGATCGGTCGGCCGGGGCGAGCGTATTCTGGAGGATCGCATGTCCGACCAACGGCGTGTCAGCGGCAGCCGTTCGCGGATCCGATCGCGCGAAGGGAACAGGGCATCAGAGCGGCGTTCCCGCGACCCCCTCCCCCTCTCCGCTTGCCGGCGACCAGTCCCCGGAGCTCGGATAGCTGTCGTGAACGGTCGCTCGACGGATCGTCGGTAGCACACCCGTCGTAGCGGATGCCGTTCCCGCGATCGCACCAGTCCGTCGCAGCGAGGACGGCACCGGCTCCCGGCAACCAAGGCTCCTCGGCCGCTAGCCTCGCGCCTTTCACCAGCCCCATCGCGGTCGCAACGGGTACGATGGCGGGACATGGGCGATCGTGCGGAGTCGCTGACGTTGCCTAGATCATGACGACCAGGCGATCCGATCGAGGCTATCGGCAGATAGCGAGCTCCGTTGCCGCTGGTCCGCTTCCCAACGGCCGCTGACCCGCGTTTGGCGTGCACGCGCAAGCCCCAACGCGACGCTACCTGACACAGGAACGGTCACCCTGCGGCCGATCAATCACACCGATTCGTCGCTCGGCATGAGGAGCGACGGGGATGGTCCCTGGCGGTCAGCCCCCCTCCCCTTCCGGCCGGTGTATGACGCCGGCTGTGCTGGCGGAGTGCCATCGACGGGGCGGTCGCGATCATGGCCGGGAGACTTACCCCCTCCCCTCCCCGGTCAGCTTGTCGTCACTTCCCGGCTTTTGCCTTCCGCGCCTCTTCGGTCAGGGCCAAGTCAAGGAGAAGCGTCATTGCCTCACCCTTTGAAACGCGGTTGCGCCAGACGAAGTCCTCGAAGCGAGCACGATCCTCGGGACGGCACCGGACGTGCACCGCGTCGGTAAAGGTCGGCTGCCGGACCTTGGGCGCCGGCCGCTGCGCCGGTGCGGGAGCCGGCTTTTCGGAGCGAAAGCCCAGCCCCTCCCCTGCTGATTTGGCTGCGGCCAGCTGTTCAGCGGTGGGGACCGGAATGTCATCATCAGCGGCGAAGCTGGTGATCGATCGACGCGATGCCGCAGGCTTCTCGCTCATGCGCCCAGTCCTTCCTTGAGCAGCGTCACTACGTCGAACGCGAAGGCGTTAGCGTTCGCCTTCGCGCTGTCGAGTGAACCGACATCCGCCGCAGTCATGTCGTCCAGCGTACCGCCCATACTGAACAGGCCGCGGAATGCACCGCGCTCGGCGATAGCGGTCGAGATCATCGGGACGTCTGCATCTTCCAGATTGCCGACGACGGCTTTCAGGTCACGCGGCCACAGCCTCGTCGAAGCAGGCGTCCGCGTCAGAACCGCGGCAAAGGGCAAGGGGCGCTGGCGCGCGGTACCGGCATTGCGAATCGCCTTGAACGCGCGCGCAGCTTCCATGGCGTCGAGTTCGGAGCCCTGGATCGGGACAAGGGCGAGATGCGACATCATCAGTGCGTTGGTCGCCCGCGCGCTGGCCTTCCCTTCCAGGTCGACGATGACATAGTCGGCGCGTTTACGCGCCGCGTCGATCGTACTGATGATCTCGTCCTCATCGATCTCGGGTACCACCTCGATATTGTCAGGCTTCCCGTCCTTCGCCGCCCAGCGTGACAGCGGGAAATTCGGGTCGGCGTCGATCATCACGACGCTCGACCCTTTCGAAGCGAGAACCGTCGCGAGAATGAGCGAGGTAGTGGTCTTCCCCACCCCGCCCTTCGGGGACAGCATCGATATCACCGGCAACAGATGTCTCCTCAGGTTGATCGGCGGATGTGCACATGTGACGCACCAACCACGCCGCGAACGTGTGACCAAAGTTGCACAAGCCCCCATTGGTGACAAGTGCGCGATGGTCGCTTGCGCACTTTATTGACATGTAAGCCGTGTGAACATGGGCACCGCGTGAGCATTGCGGGCGTTGGATGGCTGGCAATGGGTCAGGCACCGGACGCGGCTTGCACTCGCGTCCGACAAGCGACCACAGTGCCGCGTTCCCGACAGCATCGCCCCGTGCGCCAGGGGACCGCCTTCGCTCGGCGATCGGACGGCACGTTCAAGCGCCACGTGTGAGCATGCTCACATTGAGTACATGCTCACGAGGAAACTCGCAGAGGCACTCGCCCTCCCCTGCCCTCACGCCTGCTTAGGACGACCAGCGTCTATTCCACGCAACCGCGTTCAGCCAGCGATGGGAGTTGACCGAGTTTCGCCGACCGAGCAATCAGCGCAACCAAACCGCCGAGGCGTTGTCCGATCGCCTTTCGCGACCGGCGACGTCAGCGATCCCAGTGCAGCCTTGGTGTGGTCGTAAGCTCACCGCGGCGACATGTTCACACCGCACTCATGTACACATGGCTCTGATGTTCACCCTGGTCACACGTTCACATAGCTAGGACGTTCACCTTGGCGACATGCTCACCGCGTGAATATGTTCACCTCGATACCCGTGGAACGGCCTCGCCACATCATTGGCCATCCTGTCACCGCCCGCACCCGAACCTCGCGGCGCTGCCGCGGGGAGGGGGGGCAGGTCGTCGGCGCTCTGCTGGTGAGTGCAGCTACCTGGGACGAATAGGCTCCTGTACTGGCGAGAGGCGCAACCGCGCTTCAGCCGCGACGATCCTCCTTGAACCTGTCGACAATGCGCCCATGTTCACGCTGTGAACGTTTGCGCGCGCCGTTGTGCGTATCACCGCCCCGCGAGAAGACCCTGCGGCAGAGAGCAAGCTGGACCGAATTCCTACCGGCTCGCGGCTACTTGGTCGCGAGGTTTATACGTTCACCGCGCTGACATGTTCACGCCGTGCACACGTCCCAACCTTCAAAATGCTCACACCGTGAACGTTAGCCATGTGCTCACTCGGTGCACATTGTACACTTTGCGCACATGGTCGTCGGAGGCATGGTGCACCGGCTTGCCTCGGTGGCGGCCACGTCGCCGGCCGGAATGGTCGCTGCGCCCAGGCAATAACCAACGGTCGCCCTGACCATCTAGCCGCACACCAGCCAGACATACGACGCCGATCGCAGAATGGCGTCGCCCACCAGCAGCGTTGCGTCGGCCGGAAACGACGGCCGATAGCTTTGGCCGCGCCGGATCCAGAGGCCATCCAAGCTCGGCAGGGTTGACAAGGGGAGGTCGCCCAAATGCGATGCCGCGTCATGCGCGCCGACTTTGCGAGCCAAAGATGCGCCGAAAGAAGCTGACGAACGCTCGGCAGGTGCCGCCGCACAATTTCGACCTCGATGTCGCGCGGCCGCTTTGCCACTACACCTCTGCTCCGTGCAGCCGGCGGCCAGGAAGCCGGCGGCGTGCCCCGCGGGGCACGCCGTCGCTTCGGAACCGGGTGTTGGAAACCAAGAGTGAGCTTGGCGCGAACGCCTTTAGCCGGGCGGCCTGGACATACGCGTCCGCCACCCGGTCAATCGAACCGGCTCTCACTCTTCGGGGTTTCCACGCCCCGGCCCGCGTCTCCGCAGGCGCCTCATCCTTACCGAACGGCTGCACCGCGGCGCAACCCGCCATTGTCCCGCTATTCTGTGGTATCTCTTGAAGAAGCCTTCTCCCTTGGGCCAGCGCCCGCCGCGATCGCCTAGAGACCGACGACAGGGAGAGAAAATCGCGAGGATCCCCCCTCAAGGTCTGACGGCTCACTCCTCCCAGAGCGGCTTGGGATTGCGGCGACGCTTGGCCTTTGATGGCCGGGGGAGGGGGGATGCCGCATCGAGCTCCCGATTGATTGCCGCCAGGTCCGAACGCCACGCCTGGATACGAGCCGATTGGTCATGCATGGAAAGCCTCCGTCTGTTCGAGTGAAGACGAGGTGCCGCTGGACGGTCGGTTGGGGCCGGGGTCCAGGACTGCGCCAGCAGCCGCGCGAGCGGGGCGTGGGGGAGCCGATTGTCTCGGCCCTGGAGCGCCAGCGGAACGGGCCGGGAGAATTGGGGGAACCGCGCATCCTTGACGCCGACCCCGGCCGGCCGTCACACTGGGGAGACGTCGACGACAGCCTCTTCTTTTCTTCCCGTTGGACGCGGCGATCCGCGAGCAAGCGACATGCCCCAACGAGGTAACGAGCCCAAGACGGCCCCGATATGACGCGGCCGTGCAGGTGCAGCTTCGCCGGGTTGACCGAGCGCGGTCACGGCATCGCTGCGTGGGTCACCATGATCGATGGCGACAGCTCCCCTGACCATCGCGATCCTCGGCCTGGCGCCTCTCGCCGGATCGGACGCACTGGGCGCGCTGCCAGCACCGGACCCCGGCGGCAGGACCGCCGGAGCCCGACCGATCAGCGCTCGTCGGCGCGCATGATCGTCAGGACGCGTACCGTCACGGATGGGTCTGAGGGGTCTTCCGAGCCGGCGGACAGGTCGGCGTTGTAATAGTCGATCTTCCACATGCAGGCTGCGCCTTCAAAGTCGAACGTGCCGAGGTCGTGTTCGCCATAAGGGTCGTTCGCGCGCGTGAAGGCGTCATAGCCCCGGATCGCTCGGAGGAGTTCGGCGCGCTTGCGGAAGTTGCGGAAGATGCCAACGTCGCCGATCAGTTCGGCGATCCCGCTGGTCATCATGACCCGGTCGGTGCCGGGCTGGGTGATGTGATCGCGCAGCCGGTCGTTGAGGCGCGCGATCGCGCTGGCGGCATCGGCGGTACTTGCAGGCCGGGGGGTGGCATCGGACATGACGGTCTCCTTGACGCTCGAGCCCCGGTGATCGGGGCCTTTCGACACGCGGCAGGACCGCCGGGGCATAGCCGCCCGGCGCACCCGAAGGGTCGAAACGGCAGTGGAGAAGCCCGCGCCAGCGGGCTTGCGCCGGGCTGCGCCTCGGCGAGGACGTGCGCGCCAGGAAAGTCCCGGATGATCGCCGGAAGAGAGTAGGGGGCCGCCCTGCCAAGCCGCCCCACCATGCTGGACGAAAGCGGAGCCGACCCGCTATCCTTCATCGATGGAGACCGGCGCCGACATCATCGCCCTGTGGCCCCGCTGGCTGGAAAACGTCGGCGAGATGCGTCGGATGAACGCGCTCGTTCGCGTACGCTGCGCGGTCTGCGGGACGATACTGCGCGTCGACCTCGACGACATCGTTGCCCGCCATGGCGTGGGCTATTCGCTGGTCGACAAGCTGGAGCGCTGCCGAATGGTCGGCTGTGCGGGCTCGACCTTCTATCTCGCATCGCGGACCTACGGGCAGGCCTGGACGGCGCTGCTGCGCGATCCGGCGTTGCTCGGGAGCTTCGCGACGTTGCCACCGGTCCGTACCGCGCTCGGTTGACGGCCCACAGCGATGTGCACCAACTACCGCCGCACCAAGGGCTTCGATCAAGTCTGCGAGGAGTTCTACGAGACGCGCATCCCCGTACGCTTTCCCGAGCGTCATCAGGCACCCAATCTGGAGCCGCAGCCCGAGGTTCGTCCCACCAATCGCGCGGTCGTCTTGCGCGCGCAGGAGGACGGGGTTGCGCTGACCTGGATGCGCTGGGGATTGATCCCCTTCTTCCATAAGGGGCCGGTCAGCGGCTGGAAGGCTGCGACGTTCAATGCCCGTGCCGAGGGCGTGAAGACGGCGCCGTCGTTTCGCGATGCCTTCAAGCGACGCCGCTGCCTCATCGCTGCCGAAGGGTGGGTCGAGTGGAAGGGGGAGGGCAAGCCGAAACCCAAATTCTACGTCGCTCCGCGGGACGGCGCACCGATCTGCTTCGCCGGCCTGTGGGATCGGGCGAGGACGCAGGACGCGGGCGAGATCGAGAGCTTCACGATGGTGACGCAGCCGCCGGGCGCGCTGAGTGATCTCCATGACCGCGCGCCGGTTGTGTTGCGGCAGGAGGATTGGGCGCGTTGGCTCGATCTGGAGGCGCCGGTCGATGACCTGCTGACGACCGAGCCCGCCGATCTCTATAGCATCCGGCCGTTTCACGAGGTCACCGGCGGCCTGCTCTGAGGCCGTCAGGTGGTCAGCCGTCGGCCTCGTCGATCAGCTTCTGCACGCGGGCGATGGGGGTATCGTCGATCGGTCGGATCGTCTCGTCGCATCCCGGACAATCGATCGTCCGCGCGAGGCGAAGCGTCTTGAACGCGATGTTGAGTGTCCGACCGCACGCCGGGCATTCGGTTTGCGCGGCGATGTCATCGAGCTCGTGCGCCATCGCGCGACGATAGCCGGGATCAGCGGATCTGGTGAGCCGGTGAACCGCTCCACCGGGCCCGGGCGGGTTCGATGCCCGCCCGGGCCCTTGGTCGAGACGGGGAGGGGAGGGGGGCCTTTCAGCCCCCGGGATGTCAGGCAAAAGGGTCGTATTCGTTGACGATGATGTGCGAGCTGTCGTGATCTTCGGCGGTGATGACGGCGTATTGGGTGCCGATGGCGATGACCATGGTGGCGACCATGAGGCTGCGGGCGAGGCTGAGGGCGGATTTGCGGGCGATCCAGATGTCGTTGAACATGTCCGAGGCTCCTGTGAAGCCGACGGGGTTCATCCCCGCTCGACAGGCGCCCGACAGGACGGGGAGGGGCCGCGATCACTTTTCGCCGGCACGGCAAAAAGCCGTAGCGAAGCGCCCGGACCCTTCACGGGTTGATCGTACAAGGACCCGCACCGGCCCAAGGATTGCGCCTCCAAGAGCGGGGTGAACCTCGTCGGCCGGGAGCGTCGTGGCTGAAGCACTGGGCCGCCCTCGACGTTCACCACGTCGGCGATCCGGTCGCTCCCTTTCCTCGCGCGCCCACTCCGCGTGCCGCGATGGCAAGACCAGTGCTATGCGCCAGCGATCCTATTGCGCTCGACAGGCACAGCGCGCCGGTTGCCTGCGATCGGCCCCGTTGTGCGCCACTGCCTTCGTCAGCTGATCGTCACCCGGATGGGCCGAGACCCGTCAGGGGCTCGGTGGAGCGTCAAGCGGAATAGAGCGGCGGTCCCGGCGACAGCCGGGAGACGTCGACGATGTGTTCTGCTACGGGGACTGGAACAGCAGCGTCATACCTGCGGTGCGTTGCCGGTCGAGGTCGGATACTGATCCTTCGCACCGGGCAAGGGGAGGGGGTACCGCCGGCATGGGTGCCCCACCCGCCTGCAAAGCATCGATCAGTCGAAGCCCTCGCGCGGCGGCTGCGCGCTCGGCGGGACGTAGGTGGCATTCTTGACCGTCTCCTCCTGACGCAAAACCCAGTCGAGCGGACCGGTAGGCCAGAAGCGGGCCGGCGCGATGACGCGGCCATCGAACTCAAGCGGCGTCGCGTAGCGGGTGGCGACAGCGGCGAGCACGTTCAGGATGATGAGCGTCAGCAGCAGCCAGAGCAGGCTGCAGAGTGCTGTCCGGCCCATGCCGGTTGCGCCTCCGAACCAACCCAGGCCGCTCGTCATCGTGACCGCGAGGCCCTGCGCGGCGAGAAGGCCGACAATCCCCGCCGGCACCATCAGCTTGAGACGCAGGATCGCCGACCAGAATAGTCCGGCGATGAGGTGGGGCAGCAGCAACACGCCGATGCCGATGGCGATGAGCCGCGCATCGTCGGGAAGCGCTGCAAGGAAGGCAGGATCGAAACGCATCAGCGCAGCAGCCAGGACAAGCCCTGTGCCACGGCAGCGCGGGCACGTTCGCGCTTGCCGACAGGCGGGGGCGGTGCGGGAGCGGGATCTGCGTCAGGAAGGACGGAGGTCAGCGCCTGCTCTGAATAGTTCAGCACCAGCATGTTTCGGATACGCGCGGCGGGGAGGTAGATGGCGCCGCCAACCGGCTTTGCCTCCTCCACCACCAGTCCGGCAGCGACCGACGCGCCCGCATCGTCGCGCCGCATCATCGAGCCCCAGCTGCGCGGCAAGCTGAGATGACCCTTCTCCTTGGGTTTGCCGCCGATCATGTAGATGAAGCGATTGGGCTCCGACAGGGTCAGCGCCTTGATCTCGCCGTCGTCCGACAGACGGATATCGGCGATCCCTCCCGCGTAGCCGAGGCCGCGACCGTCTTCGACCGCGTCGGTGAGGACATAGGCGAGCTGGAAATAGCCATGGTTCGTCGGATCGATGATGTGCTGGAATGCCCAGCCCTGGGTGTGGCTGTCGAGCCCGTCGAGCACCAGCGCCAATCCCCTGTGCCGGATCATGACGGCGACGAGATAGGACAGAAAGATGAGGATGAAGGCAAACTCGATCAGGCCGAGCGGCTCGCCCGGGCCGAGGTCGCGGGCATTGGGACCTGAGGTCGGGCGGATCATCAAACCGGCGACGACGCGATAAGGCGAGACCAGCCCAGGTCGTTCGGGCCCGCTGAGAATTGCGACGATCCCGTCGCATACGATCGCACCGAACAGATGCGCCGCGAGGCTGATGCCACCCGCCAGCGCGAGGCTGTTGAGCGCGGTAAGCGGTTGATCGGGCCGTCGTACGCCGTGGCGTCGGCCCAGATTGTCCCAGAAGATAAGCCCGGTGATGCCCGGGAGCAGCCACAGCAGTGCGGTAAGAAGGGAAAAGGTGAGGCTCAATGCGAGACGTTCAGCGTCGCGTGGTCTCGTTATTGGTTACCGCCTGGGGCGCGTCGACTGCGGTGCCTTCGCGACGGGTGCGTTCGGTCTGCGCCTGCGACAGGCGCCGAGCGAGCTGGAAATAGCCACCCGCGGCGGCGGCTGCGCGACCGATCGCGCGCTGCTGCCTGACGTTCGTGACGAGCATTGCATCATCTCCCGGCCGAGGGGTCTTGGCCGCTTGTGGTCAACATAACGCTCGAAACGGTAAAAAGGTAGAGTGCGGGATCACGTCATCGGCGCGAGCACGGTCCTTCGACCTGCCACTTGGGCATCGTGTCTCAACCGACAAAGGTTAGGAAGGGATGCCTGGCGCGAGGCAGCACGAAAGAGCCCGGGAGCCGAAGCTCCCGGGCCGCCCGCCCCGATCAGAAGGGGATGTCGTCGTCCTCATTGTCCTGCGCGGCGCCCTGCTGCTGCTGGCGGGACTTGCCGTAGGAGAGGAAGGTGACCTCGTCGGCGATAATTTCGACGCCGAACCGCTCGATGTCCTGTTGGTCGGTCCAGCGGGTGTAGTGGATCCGACCGCGCACCATCACCTTCTGGCCCTTCTCGACATATTCGGCGACGGTCTTGGCGACACCGTTGAAGCAGGTGATCCGGTGCCATTCGGTATCCTCGAGTCGGCGGCCGTTTTCCTTGAGGACCTTGCCCTCACTGTCGCGCTTCGGCCGCGAGGTCGCGAGGCTGAAGCTGGTGATCTTGGTGCCGCCCTGGGTGGTGCGGGTCTCGGGGGCGGCGCCGACGTTGCCGGCGAGGATGACGAGGTTCTGCATGTCGAGGTTCCTTTGTCCTGCTCGAGGGTTCGTTCCCTCGGCTGAACACCGTCAAAGACGGCCAGGCCGGTGGCTCCACCGGAGCGCGCAGACGCGAAGGGAAACCCCATGGCGAGGAGTGGTGCGGGCAGCCGCGAAGCGGCAACTCGGTCCGAAGCCATGCGGGTTGGAGCCGATGGACGGCCGGCTTAGGTCGTTCAGTGAGGAGAGGGGATGGACCCTCTTCAGGCAGTCGAGCGGAACCACGATATTCGTGAAACCGCATCCGGCCTGCGACCTCGCTGCCACCCCCGCCCCGGATTCGGGCGGCACCTTCGATCGTCGTTCCCCCACTGACCTGCGCTGCAATCGCATCGAGGGCTGGAGCGATCGAACGGTTGCGGGCCGAACCGGAGCAGCACCATCATCCTTCATACCAATGCATGTCGAGGCACGTTGCCGACAGGGGACGTCAGGGGCGAGCAGGGGGGCGCGGCTGCGACACCGACCCTCCCAACGCCACAGGCATACGCGCCTTGGCCGAACCGCGCCCGAAGTCGAGAATGTTCCCTATACAACGACGCTCCGCGCAGCCTGGGGCGATCGAGCAACGAACGCGGACGTCTGATACCTCCTCTCGACAGGGGGTGGGAAGCCTGGTGCCGACCCCACGCGACGCCGGCTTCTCCGACGTCGGCGGCAGCCCGGTCTCTCCTATGAGCCCCGCCGATCAGTTGCGAGCAGACCTCAATACCCGGACCCGGGTTCGCCGAGCGGTCGGGCAGGCGACCTCCGCTCGACGATCCCCTGATCCGATGAACGGCTCGATCGCGCGGCCGAACCGGTCGGCGCGTGTCGAGGGGCGACAACCAACCGGCCGATGGCGCGCTCGCGCCCGCCGTCCGCAATCAGGCCGGCGTGACGGCGCCCTTCGCGCGGCGGGGCTTGCGCGCCGGCACGGCCGACGCCGCGGTCGTCTCGGCCGGTGTCTTGGGCTTGCGACCGAGGCCGATCTTCTTCGCCATGGCACGCCGCGCCTCGCTGTAGGCGGGCGCGACCATCGGATAGTCGGGCTTCAGCTTGTAGCGTGCGCGATACTCATCCGGGGTCAGGCCGTGCGTGGAGAGGTGCCGGCGCAAGGTCCGATAGGGCTTTCCGTCGATCATCGAGATGATGCGATCGGGTGAGGCCAGGGATTTGCGCACGGTGACGGCAGGAGCGTGATCGACCGCAGTGACTTCGACGGCGTCCTCTGAGGCTTCGCCGCTGACCAATTGCGTGATCGACGCGTAAATCGCTGTCAGAAAGGCGGGCACGGCCTCCGGATCGGCGCGCGTGTTCGGGTTCGATAGCCAGGCTGCGGTCACTTCGGTGGCGAGTTCGATCGTGTTCACAGTCTCGGTCATCCTGTCCCTTTCCGTCGTCCACCACAGGGTGGATGCGACGATCACGCAGCGCGCTCGGAAGAGATAATAGCATTGGTGCAGCGACGTGCCACTGATAACCGCTGATAACCGCTGTTGCGTGCGATGCGATGTCGATCGCGGAAAAGCGAAACGCCAAGGCTGCCGGACACCGCCAGGAAATGGGGACCAGCCCCCTCATAGCGAGGACCGCCGGCGCACCGGCGGTCCCGTCGTCGATCAGGCGCGACTGACCTCGCGCTTCTGATCGAGCGCGGCCGGGGGCGTCCCGAGCGGTCCCCGGCGGTCGACGACGCGGACGCCCGCTTTCTTGGCATCGATGACGAGGCGCTCGGTCACGCCATTGCCCTGAAAGGCGATGAGATAGCGCGGGCGGAGCGACAGCATCTGCTCGTTGCGACGAAAACCGGCGCGATCGCCGAGCTTGCGGTCGAGACCGAATCGAACCTGCTGGACGCCGTGCTGCTCGGCCCAGGACGCCGCGATGCGCTCGATCCCCTTCATGTCGCCGCCATGGACGAGGTACATGTCCCCGACCCGCTCGCGGACGGCGTTGAGCGTGCGCAGGAGATTGTCGCCGAACGTCTTCATGTCCCCGTCGCAGGTGAACGTCAGCCGGCCGCCGGCGAAGACGACGGGGGTTCCGACCGCGGTGTTGGCATCGCGGACGCGCTCACGCCGCGCGCGCAAGAACGCCTGACCATCGACGATTGCCGAGGTAACCCCCAGTGAGATGCGATTGCCGGTGGCGGGCACCCAGGATCGACCGGTCTCGCGCATGT
The DNA here is from genome assembly GCF_965112005.1 of Sphingomonas sp. Marseille-Q8236. NCBI lineage: Bacteria > Pseudomonadati > Pseudomonadota > Alphaproteobacteria > Sphingomonadales > Sphingomonadaceae > Sphingomonas > Sphingomonas sp. Marseille-Q8236. The sequence goes on along the minus strand of NZ_CBCOPO010000003.1, from coordinate 286,623 downwards.
AATGCGCCGCGGCAGTGTCGCGCATCTGCTCGTAGCAGCCGGCCGCCTCCTCGATCTTCTTCGCGAGCTCGACCTTCTCCTCAAGGTTCGTGCTGTTGATCTCGGAGCCGTCCTGCTCGGCGATCAGCAGTCTGATCTCGTCGGTAAGACGATCGATGGTGGCGTGCTTCTTCGCGGCCGCGCGGTGGAACAGGTTCACCAGGCCCCAGCCCAATTCCTCGATGTCGCGCTCCAGGGACGTGTTGAAGAGGGTCGCGAAGAGGTCGCTCCAGATCGCTGTCGTGGTCTGATCGAGGGCCTCGCTCGGGGGCGGTGCCATCCCGGGCAGTTCGTCGGAGCGCGGCTCGAGGTGGCCCAGTTCGAGAGCGGCGAGCGCCGCGGCGAGGGAAGTAGTCATGGCGACAGCCTTTCATTGCAGAGGCCGGCGGCCTTTTCCGCCGGATGCGCACCTCCTGGGACGCCGCAGCAGAGCCCGACGCACCGCCGCTTCGCGGCGGGGAACCCGCGAAAGTCGGGGTGGCGCGGGCAGCCGCGGTACGCGGCAACACGGCCCGGCTTTCGCGGGTTGCGGGGGGATCGCGGGGGCCTATGTGCCGCATCCCTCCGGCGAAAAGGGCGCACGCGGAAGGTCCGCGAAAGGATGCTCGTCACGATCCCCTTCGACGTCATCGCCACGACTGGCCAGCGATGCCGCGCCATGTCGCGTCCGGTAGGAGCATCTCCCCGGCATCGTCGCGACCTAGCGAGGTGACTGGCCGCCTGGGCCCTCTTGCTCCTGCTGCGTCAGCGAGAGTGGCTGCGGATAGAACTACACATCACTGCGGGGTCCGCCCCGCCAGATCCTCGGTCGGCGTGCTCCCGACCCGACAGCGAGTGGCGACGGTGGGAGATCCCTTCGACCGTAAGGGCGAGCCGCGACAAAAGAGCAGACGCATGCCGGCGCGCGCGGCACAGCCCCGCTAGTGCGCCGACGATCAGCCCTGTTGCCCGCGCCGTTCGTGCTTACGCGGACCTCGTGATCTCTCCCAAATCGGGCCGCTACGCGACCGCGCGCAACCCCGATCCGGGCGGCACCAAGGGCGGTCCGTTCGAACGCTGGGACGCGGAGGCGAATGAGCGAAAAGACTTGGGCGCGTCGATCGAGCCGTCACTGCAAGTCGGCTCGCAGGTACGGCGGTGAACCACGGGGCCGATGGCGGGCACAAGGCTTACCTGAACGTCGCAGGGGCGCAACGATGCTGCCTCACTGCGGATCGTGCGATAGATGCACGGCGACCGACGTCCCGAGGCTGGAGTAGCGGCTGCTGGCATTACCGGACGATCTCCCTTAGCCTGATGTAACTTGTGGAGACGCAGGTCGGGGCGTGGAAACCTCGTGAGTGAGGGTCTGCTGACCATGCAGGGCGGCGCGTGAGCGTCGACCTCGCCGTGCGTCTGCCTGCCAGGCACGCGATATTTCCCCGACCCTGTATTTGGGCCGAATTGGCGCGCTTCACGGACACGCCGATCTCGCGCTCAACGCTGGGACGCGGAGAGTGTGTTGGACGACACCAACGGTCACGAGGCCGGACAGGACGATACAGCGCTGCGGCGCGCCAGGGTGCAGCACCTGCTTCAAGAAGCACAGTCGCTTCTGCTCGAAGCCGGAGCGAGATCCGCAAGCGTCTATCTTGAGCGCGCGATGGCGTGCATCGATGTCGACGTAGCGGATGACCCCACGCAGATCGCCGTTGCCGCAGCGATCATGCCGGGTGAATCCGCGCTGCGCCGTGCGATGGGCGGTGCCTTGACGATTGTCGGCACCCTATTGGCACGCAACGATATCGTCGCACTCGACGAATTCGGCCGGTTGCTCGCGCTGTTCGGCGATGTGTCAGCGGTAGAGGACCCGGCAATGGGGTCCATCATCGATGGCTGGAGCGCGACGATCCGCCATGCCGCAGGCGAGGTCGAGCGCCCGATGAATGCGTAACGGTCAGCGCAGGGCGCGGCGCAAGCGACCTGGCTGATGGGAGTGCTCACCCTTGGCCGACGGCATAAGTGAGACACGATGCGTCCCCGATCGCCCCAGTTGCTCTCCTAGGGACAGGACAACCGCCTTGAGGCGAGCGCTCGCGGAGCGCGTCGGCGGCACGATTGAAGTCCTCAAGCCAATTGCCGATCGGGACACGCTCGTCGACGGGGAGGGCGGCCTGCGCTTCTTGAAAGGCGATGAGGTCCGTCGGTGCTTCGCCAATGATCCGGTCGATCTCGTCGGGCGGCAGCAAGCCGCGCTCACGAATGAACTCGGTGATGCTGCCGGGGCGCGGCGTTGCTCCACGACGACCGAGCACGGGACGCCGCCAGAGCCCGTCGACATTGCGCAGCCGGGGCTTCGCCCGCGCTTCCATGAGAACGATGATCCGCAGTTCCGGGATGGCGAGTTCCATCACCTCGTCGGCCTTGATGCTGCCGCAGAAGAATTATGTCGCCATTGAGACGATCCATTCCCTTTGACGGGATAAGGATATTGTCCCATTATCGATCGGGTCGGGGCAATAAAATGGAAACGCCCAGTGTCATGTCGAGGGTTCAGTGCATCTTTTCCCGTTCGATCCTTGGCTCGGCGTCGAGCCTATACTTCTTGATGGGACGATGATCCGGCCTGCGCTTGATGACTCCATAAAGCAGGACGCAATCAAATACTTACCCGAAACAAATCTCCCTTCTCTCCTTCATTCCGACGGAAGCCCCGTTGTAGAAGTCAATTCGTTCATCACGTTCCTGCGATCCGATGGCGTGTCCCTTGCCAGCGCAGGCCACTATGCTCGAGATCTTCAGGTCTTTGCCCGTTACCTGCGGGATGCGCGTTCAAAGTCGTTACTCGACGCATCGAGTGCCGACGTAGGGAAATATCGCAGCCTTCGGCTCGAAGGGCCGGGCGAGCTCCGACTATCGGGATCGTCTTGGAAGCGCACCTCTGCGGCGCTAACGCGGTTCTATCAATGGGCCGCCAGCGAGGACGCAGGACTGATATCAGTTGCGCCGAAAACCAGATTCCGCCGTGATGGCGCGGTTGCCGAAGATACGATCCGCATGATCCCGCTCGAGGATTACGTTCTGTTCCGAGACCAAGGCCTGCTCGGTGGGGGTTACGCGAACGGCATCACTCACCGGCGGAATCCGATGCGCGATGCCGCGTTCGCCGAGCTGCTTGTGACGACAGGGGTTAGGCTCGAAGAAGGCGCAAGCCTTCTGATCGGTGAGCTTCCGACGACGAACGCCCGCGTCTTTCACGGCTGTCGCAGCACCATGATCGACCTGCCCGCCAGAATCACCAAAGGGCGCAAACCTCGATCAGTGCCGTTCCCGAGGCGGGTAGCCAGTAACTTCATCGACGCTTATATTCGCGAGGAGCGGAGCCAGTTGGTCGATCGCTGGCGACGCGCGGGTGGGGTCCGGACCATGCGGCAGCCGCTCATCGGCACGCTTGCAGGCGGGCAACGCGTTTTGATCAAGGGCGAGCGGCGCCCTCGATCACTGGCGACTCTGCGCATCGACGAACGACGCAACCTCCTATTGCTGCCCGGATCGGGCGCACCATTGGAAAGTGCGCAGCCGGCAGCATTGTGGCTGGCGCAGGACGGCCAAGCCCTCACCCCCGCGGCATGGCAGTCGATATTCCGGCGTACCAGCAAGAAGTTGTCGGAGGACATGGGCTGGGACCTACACGTATCGCCCCATACCCTCCGGCATACCTTTGCCGTCTACTGGCTTACACACCTCGTCAAAGCGGAAGTGATGAGGCTCGACGATCGATCTGTCCCGGATCGAACCGAGGAAATCTACATGAAGGTTGTCAGCGACCCCTTGCGCCGGGTCCAGCGATGGCTGGGTCACGCCAGCGTCCTGACCACTGAAAAATATCTCACCTACCTCGATGAAGCCTTCGAAATCGTAGATCAGGCGGCCGAGGCGCTGGACTCTCGTCTGATGGGCTTCTTCTAGCAGTGGGTCGCCCTCGCCTCTCGTTCCGCGATTTACCTCCGCAGCAGGATGAGGAGCCGCGAGCCGACGCGATCGTAGCCTATCATCATCGTGACGGTGTCGGGCGCGAAATGACCTGGTTGCTGCACGAGGTGGGGAACGAAGGCCTGGGTCGCGATCTTGCCTTGTACCTTGGGCCGATGATGAACGAGCTGTTCGCCGGCCTGGCCGTCCCGAGTGTCGAACAGTATCGACAGAGCTGGATCCCGCTCGGGAAACATCTGTCCTCCAGCGGGCGCCTCAACGGGGGGCTTCGCGTGATCACGGCCGCTGACATCGATGCCTGCGACGTTCGGGGTCAATACTCCCGGTTCCGTTGCCTTGTTCACGGCCTTCGCGCGATAGACGAACGAAACCCTGATCTGCTTCGTCCGGATCTGAAGGCGCGGATCAACTTCACGAGCCGGCACAACGGAACGGCATTACGGCCCCGCGAACCGTTGACACCGTTCGTCGCTCGCGTCCTGAAAGACGCCGCTGATCGCAGCGTGGTAGCTACACGCGAAAGGATCTTGTCGGGCCGCGAGCAGATCGAAGCTTTGCGAAACAAGCCGGAGAGGAGCCGCTTTGAGAATGTGTTCCTGAGGGTCGCCGACGGCACGCGCCCCGCTCGAAGCGAGTTCGACATGTTCAAATATCGCAAGGTTGCCATCGCCGCGGCCAGCGATCTTCTCGTTCTGACCCTGCCTGATGCGATCTGCTTCATCATCGCCATCGCGCTCCGGGTCGAAATGCCGATAGAATGCCTGCGGACCCTGCGGCGCGACTGCCTGAAGAACCCCGCGAGAGGGTACGTCTCCATTGAATACACAAAGGGACGAGGCGGCCCCCGCGCGAAGATCAAGCGCGAACGCGTGCGTGATGGTGGAATTAATACGCCCGGCGGACTCGTTCGCCTTGCCCTCGAACTATCCCGACCCGCCGCCGAGCGAATGGCCGATCGAGGGGACCCGAATGCGGATTACCTGTGGGTGGGCTTCGTTGCAGCCGGACTGCCGAGCTGGCGTCGGTTCAGCCTTTCTACCCACAACTTCTATGCCGCGATCAGGAGCCTTGGGCTCGTCGACGAAGCGGGCAAGCCGATAACCAAGATCGTTCCCGCCCGGCTAAGGAAGACGGTGAAGCGGGACAATTACTTGCGCCACACAGGCCACCTTCGGCGCTTCGCGAGCGATCACTCGAAGCCAGTTGCCGCTCGGCATTATGCCGCGGTGGACGGGCTTCGAGAAGAGCATGCACGCTCGGTAGCGGTCGCTGAAGGTCAACTGTTCGACATGGCGATGATGCCGTTGGTCCTGCCACCGAAGGAGGAAGTCAGCGCGCTCGCATCCGGCCTCTCGATCGGAAACCAAAAGCTCGACGCAGGCGCGGTCGCGTCGTTGGTCTCAGGCGATGCCGATACGTTCCTTGGCATGTGTTCCGGCTTTTGGTCGAGCCCTCTTGGGCGGAACGACAACGGCTCCTGCGCCACCGCGTTCACCGGCTGCCTCCATTGCTCGAATGCAGTGTTCACCGCACGAAAACTGCCTGCATTGCTGACCTATCTGACATGGCTAGCTGAACGGCGCGCCGTCATGACGGAAGCGGAGTGGCACGAGCGCTACAGCGCCGACCATAATCGAATTATGGTACAGATACTCCCCGTGTTCGACGCTGGCGATATCGAACAGGCTCGGTCCACGGCGGAAAATGCCGCTGTGGCGCCAGCGCTGCCGCCACATCTTCAGCGGGGCTGAACATGCGTCGGGTTCTGGAACGTGCCGAAGCATCTTGGCGGATTGACCGTTCGGCATTGGTGATTCCGCCCCAGATGGTCGTGAGTGGCCGTGAGCAGCAGAATATCTCTCTGGTCGGGGACGATAAGTGGCTGCTCGAATGTGCCATCGCGCGGCCGACAAAGGCCCATGAAGCCTGTATCTGCTTCGGTCGGATCGCCGATGCTGATGAGCGGGAGCTCATACGAGAATACCTGTTCCTGTCTTTAAACTACGACTCCCGAGACAATGTGCGCGGCCGCCTCGGCGTCCTGAAACCTGGTTCGCTGATGCAGGTCGGCAATATAATCCGGCATTTTCTACAAGAAGTGCGGGAAGCCGGACTTCGACTCCACGAGATCGATCAGCCTTGGCTGGATCAGTGGCTGTCCGCGAAGCGGCACCTCGCACCGGCAACTCTTGTCTACAAGATCCTCTGCGTACGGCGACTTGCGCTCTATACGCCCTCCCTGTCGTTCCGGGGAATCGAGATAGCTCCTTGGGGTAACCGTTCAGCGACTAGGATCGCGGGATACCGGGGTGGCCGAGAAAATGTCACACCGCGAATACCGGAAGCCATTAGCGCGCCGGCGTTGCGGTGGGCCATGTTCTACGTCCATCATGGGATCGACGATCTTATCGCCCGACATCGTATAGCTGGCATCAACATCGCCGCGCGTCGGCAGAGAGTGTCACCGAAACTAAGCGACCAGCGCCTGCGCGCTTATTTGGATGCGCTTGAAGCATCGGGCTCTGGAGTACCGGCGACCCAAGATGGTCGACCCGCGTGGCCAGAAATCTGCAAGGCCAGCGGCCTCGGCGTGGCAGTGCTGAAGGCACGCTCAGCTATGCTCGAGAAGGCAATCTCGCAACTCGGAACCGAGCGCCCAGGCGCAAGCAGTGGTTGGGCCAGCATGCCAGGAACAAACATTGCGTGGCGGTCGCATCTTCCCAGCTTCAGCAGCCGTTATACCTTCATACCGGCGATAGCCGCGTGCTATCTCGTAATCGGCCTATTATCAGGAATGCGCGGCGAGGAAGCGGCCGCGCTCAAGCGTGGTTGCCTCAGACTCATGCGCGACGAACATGGGAAGGTTAAGGGCTACGAACTCGTCGGAAGAATCTTCAAAACCCGTAAAAACGTCGACGGCGCTGAACATCGCTGGACCGTGATAGAGCCTGTTGCCAGGGCCGTATTGGCAGCAATACGGTTGCAGGACTATCTACACAACAGCGCCGATCGAACGGAAGCGCCGCGAGATGATGAGCCCCTGTTCAAACCGGCCTTGATTCGGGGGGTGGGCAATGTCCAGCTTACGGCGCATCAATCGACCGTATACCTGAATTACTTTGCCAAAGAGTGTCGCCGGCTCGCCGAAGAAATGGCAGCGGCGGCGCCCGCCGAAGCCGACCGCATACTGGCACTTTATCATATCCCGGACGAGGGTGATGAACCCTGGCGGTGGCGCACGCGTCAGCTCCGCCGCACCCTTGCATGGTACATCGCCAGTCAGCCCTTCGGCGTGATCGCGGGCATGATACAATATGGGCACGCGAGCGCCATGATGTTCGAAGGCTATGCGGGCACTTCCCAATCCGGCTTCCGTTCGGAGATCGAAGAGGAACGTCGCCTCGCTCAGCTCAGCGATATCGTCGAGATGTACGAGGACTGGAAGGCAGGGATCAATCCAGGCGGCCCCATGCGATCGAAACTCGTCGCCGAATTTACAAGCATCAGAAACAAGATCGGAGATCTGCCCGGCACGGTCGTTGATGATCGGCGCCGCGCAAAAATGCTCTCGAACACCGCCGTCACGCTTCATCCGGGTTATATCAACGACTGCTTCTTCTATGCCGACCACGCCCTCTGCTTGAAGGTGAAAGGAGCTGAGGCGCAGCCGGCATTTACGAGGTGCCAGCCTGCTCGTTGTCCGAACAGCGTGGTGGCGAGGCGGCATGTGCTGGCTCTGCAATCATGCATCGCAGATGCCGAGACCATGAAAAATGGCAAGAACATCAGCCCGATCCAGAAACACGCCATTGAGGCACAGATCGATATTTACAGGCAGTTGCTGGAACAGGTCGAACGATGACGACGAAAGCGAACCCTCCCCGGAAATCGCAAGCCACCGTCGCGCTGCTTGACGCCTATAACCGCTTGCGCGACGGCAAAGGCACCGCGACGAATGGCAAGCTGAGCATAACCAATGTTGCGCGCGAGGCGGGGGTCAGTCGAGCGACGGCCTATCGATGCTCCAAACTTCTCGCTTTGTTCGATGAAGCTCCGAAGCCGCCGAAGGCTAAACCACAAAGCACGAGCGGCAAGGCCGAGCTGCGAAACGTGATCAACCAGTTGCTCAATCGTATCATCATGCTGGAGGCTGCGTTGGAAGCCAAAGACGCGGAACTCCGGCAATTGCGCTCAATGCTGCCAAAACCACGGCCGGCCGACTCATGATGCGAGCAAGTCCTGAGGACATTACAATCGACGCCACGTTGCACGCTCAATTCGCTCTACGCTACATGGCGACGCGAGACCGCCACGGGCGGGCTACGCATTGAAGGCAGGTTCAGTGTAAAACCCTCCCCGCTTGCGCAGCACTGATCCTCCCCTGCACAACGCTTGATGGATTTTGGTTGGGCCCATCACTCGACGAAGAATTCCCTCAATCAACGGCCCGCCTGCGACCAGCAGCTTGAATGGGTATCTCGCATGTAAATGACCGCGATTGGCCGTAAGGAGAACGGCAGGTATGGACCGCGGAAGGCAAACAACTGCCATTCTTAGGCTGGCGATGCAGGCCCCAATGCTTCGATAATACGGCAATCCGCAACGATGCCGCCATCGCAGGAATCAATTACCGCCTTCAGCTCTTTGCGAAGCGCCGCAAGGTCCGAGAGCTTGCGGTCAACTTCAAGTAGGTGCTCTTTGGCGATCCGGTCGATACCGGCGCAATCGCAGCTGCGGTCGCCCGAGATGCTTAACAGCGCACGGACCTGATCGAGCGAAAACCCGAGGTCGCGGGCCCGGCGGATGAAGGACAGTCGGCCAAGTTCCGCCTGCCCATAGTCCCGGTAGTTGCTCGTTGTCCGCGCCGGCTTAGGCAGCAGGCCGATTTTCTCATAATAGCGGATCGTCTCGATCTTCGTGGCCGTAGCCTTGCCCATATCGCCGATCGTGAATGCCATACCCTTGACCCTGTAGTTGCTACAGGCCCTATATAGCCTGTCATCACCGAAACAGGAGATGCATATGGCCGGCGGATGCTGCGGCGGATCACAGGACAATACCGAAAAGCTGAACGATGCGGCATGGCGGCGCGTGTTATGGATCGCGCTTGTGATCAACGCGGTCATGTTTGGCGTGGAGATTGTCGCCGGTGTCACTGCCGGGTCTGCATCGCTCAAGGCCGATGCGCTCGACTTCCTGGGCGACGCTGCCAACTACGCGATCAGCCTCGGCGTCGCGGGCATGGCGCTGGCGTGGCGAGCGCGGGCGGCTATGGCCAAGGGCGTATCGATTCTGTTGTTCGGGATTTGGGTGCTGGGCAACACGATCTGGATGGCGACGCAGGGCATAGTTCCAGCTGCTGAGACCATGGGGATCGTGGGCGTGATCGCAATGGTCGCGAACCTTGCCTGCGCCGCGATGCTCTGGCGTCACCGCGCGGGTGACGCCAACCGGCGCTCGGTCTGGATCTGCTCGCGCAACGATGCGATCGGCAATATCGCCGTGGTCGCCGCAGCGCTGGGCGTGTTCGGCACCGGCACGGGCTGGCCGGACATCGCTGTCGCAGCAATCATGGCCGCGCTCGCGCTGTCCGGCGGATGGCAGATCATCCACCAGGCGCGCGGTGAACTGAGGAGCAGGCCTATTCTCCGCCGAAGCGAATCCGCACCCCTCCGTTGAGGACAAACCCGTCGGTCGGTGCCCAGGCATCGACCGTCCATGCCCCCGCCGGTGCGCGACGCGGCAGGAGCAGCCGGTCATATTTCGTCTGCCGCACATTGAGCAGGTTTTCGGCATTGAGGAACAGGCTGACCTTGCCCAATATCACTTCGCCCATAGCGCCGAGCTGGACATAGGACCTGCTTTGCGTCCGGTAGGGATTGTCGTCCGGTATAGTATGCCTCGATCCCGAAACGGCCACGCCCTTCCTTCTCCCACATTCCGACAAGGCCCGCGCTGTCTCGGGGCGTCAGTGGTACGATCCGCCGACCAGAGCCATCGAGATCGGGTTCATTCGCGGCGACATGCACGTAGCTGCCGGTCAGAGACAGAGCCTGCCAGCGATAACGTAGCAGCACTTCGGCGCCGCGCGTCCGCGTGACGCCATCGGCATTGATGAGCGTGACATGATCCGCGTCCACCGTCTGCAACTGTTGGGCATGGTCAATGCTCGAGGCAAACAGGTTGAAGTTCGCTTCGAACGGTCCGCTGGCGTAGCCGAAGTCGATCGACCCGCTGTTGGCAAACTCCGCTTTGAGCTTTCCATAAGGCAGAAGGCGCGCAAGGCCATTGGCCTCTGTCTCCTCGACAAACGGTGTCGGCGCGTAGAAGCCGCGTCCCAGCGACGCACGGATCGTCCAGGGCCCAGGGCGATAGAGCGCGGAAAGGCGCGGGCTGACATGTGAGCCATAGTCGCTATGCGCATCCCAGCGCAGGCTCCCCGCCAGGGTCAGCCGGTCGGCCAGTTCCTGCTCACCCTGCACGAAAAGCGCGGGCACGGTATAACTGTAATCGAAGGCTGAGAACGCTTTGGACCGATAGTCGTCCAACTGGATCGCAGCGCCTGCCAGCCATGTCGTCTCGCCTGCCTTGCCGCCGAGCGAGGCCTCAGCGAATGCCGTGCGGTGGCGGTCATTCTCCACTGTCTTGCCGAAGACATGGCGATGCGATTGGGTAACGCCGGACGCGCGCAAACGCAGCGTGCCGATGCCTTCCAGCGGTGTTTCGGCCGTGAGGCCGAGGTCGTAGCGCCGGCTGTGCAGCGTCTGCGCGAACGGCGATCCGTCCGGCGCATTGGCTTCCGGCATCGTTCCGCCGTCGCGCTGCTCCGCCATCGCGCCGAAAGTGACCAAGGCTTTGGTCCCATCGGCAGTGTTGACAAACAGACGGGGCCGGACTGTGAAGCGCTCATAGCCGGGCATGTCGGCCCAGCCGTCATCGTTCAGATCCTGTCGGCTTTGACGGTCATAGCCAGCGGTGACCGAGGCACTGAACACGCTGCTGAGCGGCGCGGCGACATACCCCGTCACATCCTGTCCGTCACGACTGGTAGCATTGAGCAGGAGTTCGCCTTGCGACTCGCTGGCCGGACGACGCGACACCAAATTGATGACGCCGCCCAGTGCTGAGGGACCGTAGAGCGCCGATGCCGCGCCCTTGATGATCTCCACCTGGCCAAGATCGGTGGGCGGGATTTGCAGCAGACCAATGGAGGGTGTCTGCCCACCATAGAGGGGCAATCCGTCGGCCAGGATCTGCGTGTAGCGGCCCTTGAGGCCTTGGATGCGGACATTGGCCGCGCCTAGCGCGGGCGATGTGGTCTGAACCCGCACGCCCGGCGTCTCGCTGACGAGCATGGCGATGTTGCCGGGGCGCATGAGGAGCTTTTCTTCAATCTCCTCGCGATTGATGACATCGACACGGATCGGTTCGTCCTGAACCCTGCGCCCCGTCCGTGTCGCCTGGACCACAATCTCGGTCTCAGCCTCCTCTGTGTGGTCGGCCTGGACCTGTGCTTGCGCATAGGCTGTACCGGCCATCATGGTTGCAATAACCAGCGCGCTGCTCCCGACACAGACCCTGCCGGCACGAACCATCAAACTCACATTGCCCCCGTTCCTGCCCGACATCTGACGCCGGGTACGGAAGGCTCCATAAGACCTGTAGCGACTACAGGGTCAAGAACGGTTTTCAGGATCTGCTATTGGCCGTTGAAACGTCCGGGACGGTGCGCATTGCGTCGGGAGCGCGCGTAGGCCCGGACATTCTCCTGACGGTAACACCGGCAGCCTTGTGTAAGCCGCGCAGCCGATGATGACCTTCAGAAGGCAGCGTGACAGGCCAAGCAGGAACAGTTATCAGGGGGCGCCGCGAATAGAGTAGCAGGGTGGTGTCTCCTGCGCCCGCATATCGTGGGTTCTTCCCTGCCGCGGCGTAAACCTGACCATGTCGGGAAGACGCCTTGTTATGACAGGGCCGTGCTTTCCGATGGAAAAACGGAGCGCACATGAATTACGTCCTACTCGCGGTGGCGATTGTGTCTGAAGTGATCGGCACAACTTTCATGAAGCAGAGCGAAGGTTTCACCAAACTAGCGCCCAGCCTTCTCACTGCCCTCTCGTACATCGTGGCTTTCTACTGCCTGTCGCTGACATTGAAGACCATTCCCACCGGGATAGCTTACGCAATTTGGTCGGGCTGCGGCATCGTATTGATCGCAGCCGTTGCCTGGATCATTCAGGGGCAAAAGCTGGACTTACCGGCAATGGCGGGAATGGGTTTGATCGTGACTGGTGTCATCGTGATGAACGTGTTCTCGCAGACTGCTGCTCACTGATCGGTCGGGGTCGGCAGCTTCCGGGGATTGCGGTGCATCGGCTGAGCGACCGGAATGGGCGCGTAACAGACATTTCCCAATCTGTCGGCGCAACGATCAAGGCCGCATCAGCAAGTCCCGACGGGCAATGGCAAGTCAGTTTCTTCCGCTCAGCAAAGTCATTCCGGATGCCGCCGCGACGAGTCGCACCGCCTTCGGCGGTTGCGCTCGGGACAGTTGCAAAGTGCAGTAGCGCTTTGCAACTGTCCCGAGCGCTTCAATGGCCTCGGATCGTCTCAAACGGCGGATAATTTTGTAGCCCATAAATAAAGGGTTGCGGTGAGACGAGACACCATCTGCAAACATAACAGGATGCAGCTCGACTTCGGTGGCAATGGCAAACCGGCGGCAGCGATCCGTCGCTCGCATGCCGAACGATCCCATCCCCATTCGCGCAGTGGATAGCGATAGGCATAGCGCGGATCCTCGCACTCCACGGCGTGTGCGTAGCGCTGCGTGTCCCGCGGCGACGCGTCGTATCCGATCATCTTGATCACGCGTTCGCCAGCGTCCCAACATCGCCGTGCAGGCTCCCAGTCCGCAGTCCAAGCATCCTGGGCGCTTGCCTTCCACTTCTGTGAACAGGATCCCCGATTGAAGACCACCGACGGGAGCGTTGCGTTGGTCAGCATGTTCTCGGCGATCGTTGCATAGGGCGGCCAATGCTTGAAGTTGCGCGGCTGATAGCGAACGATCTCCGATGCGATGCCACGCTCGGCCATCCAGGCACGAAAGAGCGGAATGAAGGCATAGGTGCCGCGCTTCTCCGAGCCCGGATCGGCGAACAGGACCATGTCGATCGGCTCCTCTCGCCCGGCGAGTTCGATGATCATCGCGGTCGAGTCGACACCGGCACCCCATGCCACGACGACAGGTGGCCGGGTCATGGGAACTTTGCTCCAGCTGCCGTGAAGGTGACGTCGTTCGCCTCGAGCGCCGCGTCGACCTGATGATCGGCGGTCTGGAAGTCGTATTCGGCTTCGAGCCGGCGATAAAGCCAGCGCGCAAGGTCACGAAGCGCCTCCGTGACATCGTCCTCAGCAGTCGGGGTCCCATCTTGTCCGTTCGGGCCGTCACGTTCGACGCTGATCGTCATCGAATATTCGTGACAGTAGCGACCCGTCTGCCGGATGGTGCCTTGCAACTGATACAGGTTGCGGCGCTGGATGGCGGCGAGCGCGTCGACGATGCGGTGAAGTTCAGGGTCGACAGGCGCATAGGAGCGAATGGCGGCGCTCGACCCGCGCGCGTACCGATACTCGCCTTCGAAACTCGCGCCGTCGCCCTGACTGGCGAAGCCGGAAAAAAGGATGCGCGGCGCCGCCCGGGTTCCTCCTCCGTAGAGCCGGACCGGGCGGGTCGCGATCTCGACGCCGACGATGGCGCACACGTTCTCGAAGTCTTCGAAGACGCTCTCATGCCAATCGTCGGGAACCAGGTGATGGCGCGCCCAGGCACGCGCGGTGTCGCGGGCTGGCGGCTCAAGTTCCGCCGGTCGGAAGACCCGGGTGATGACCAGTTCAGGCATATCGTTCTCCTGACGCCGGATGCGACCGGCGATTGCATCGGCAAGAGGGTCAGGCGGCAGCCTCCAACGATGGCGGAAGCGCCCCGATCGACAGCGTGAGACGGCGCGCAAACGCGGGGGCTGTCAGTTTTCGAAGCCAATGTCAGCGAAAGCCGAATGAACGCTTGCTAAGCGGGGCCGGCGTTTGTCACACTCGGCGTCGCTGGTGATCGGAGTCGATGTCAGCAGCTTGCACTTCCCTCGAAGTGGAGGTCGGCAGTTGGCGGAAGCAGCTTCGGACCTGAGCCTCGTTCCCGGGCCGTCATGGCAGGAGGCAGAGCGACGTGCGGCGGTGCTTCGGCCACTGGCGGCGCTGCCGGCCTGTCCCCGCGAGCAGGCCCGCGCAGCCGCAGTCGTCTTGGGCGTGTCCGAGCGTCAGGTTTACCGCTTGCTCCGAAAATGCCGCGAGGGCGGCGGTACGGTAACCACGCTGGTCAGCAGCGGATCGGATGGCGGGCGCGGCAAGAGGCGGATCGAGGAGCGCCGCGAGGCCCTGATCCGCGATGCCGTAGCCGAACTGTACCTGACGCCGCAGCGGCTGTCGGCCGAGAAGATCGTGGTCGAGGTTCGCCGGCGCGCCCGCGACCAGCATGTGCGCCCGCCATCGGCGAGTACCGTCCGGCGCAGGATCGCGGCTTTGTCGCAGGAAGAGCGGCGTAGACGCGGTGACGTGGCTGTTCCGGAAGCGGTGCTGGGATCGACCGTGACCGCCCAGGCGCCGCTCGACGTGGTGCAGATAGACCATACGCCAGTGGACCTCATCCTGGTCGATCCGATCGAGCGCCGCCCGATCGGCCGCCCCTGGGTGACGGTCGCAATCGACGTGTTCAGCCGCTGCATCGCCGGCCTCCTCGTGACGCTGGAAGCACCGTCCGCTACCAGCGTCGGGCTGTGCCTGGCGCATGTCGCGTCGGACAAGCGGTCGTGGCTGACAGCTATCGGGGTCGATGCGGACTGGCCGGTGATGGGACGCCCCCGGCAGATCGGCGTGGACAATGCCGCCGAGTTCCACTCCGAAGCTCTGGAACGCGGCTGCGCCCAGCACGACATCACGATCGACTGGCGACCATTCGGGCGACCGCAGGTCGGTGGTGTCGTGGAACGGGTGATCGGCACGCTGATGGAGTTGGTGCATGGCCTGCCCGGCACGACCTTCTCCAACGTCATGCAGCGTGGACGCTACGACAGCGACAAGGCCGCGTGCCTGACGCTCGCCGAGCTGGAACGATGGTTGGCCGTCGCAATCGCCAAGCTCTACCATCTGCGTCCCCATGCCGGGTTGGACGGCGAAGCCCCATTACAACGCTATCAGGAAGGCGTGCGCGCCCTTGCCACCGAAGGACTGGCACCGCCGTCGCCGCGTGATCCGCGCGCGTTCCTGATCGACTTTCTGCCTGTGGTCCGGCGGACCTTGCGGCGCGACGGGGTAGTGATCGACCACATCCACTATTTTTCGGATGCGCTGAAGCCCTGGATTGAACGGGACGGACCACCCCGGCGCATACTCATCCGCCGCGATCCCCGCGACCTCAGCCGCATCTATGTCCACGACCCCGACGACGGTGGCTATCTCGAAGTCGGCTACCGTGAACTTTCCCGGCCACCCGTCTCGCTATGGGAACACCGTCTCGCCCGATCCCGCCTGCGTCGCCAACGGCAAAGTGAGATAGACGAAGGCATACTGTTCGCCGGGATCGAGGAGATGCGTGAGATCGAGGTCCAAGCGCGAACCGCGACGCGCACGACCCGGCGCAATCAGGCCCGCCGGCTTGGGCTGCGTGTCATCACCGATCCCGCCCCACGGTTGAGCGAACCTGCTTCGCCTTGGCCTGTGCGAGCGGTCGATGGCACGGCATCATCCGAGCCTTTCGATGTAGAGGAGTGGTGAGCATGATGGGCGAGCCGGATCATCTCTCGCCCGCTGCCCGCCCTATCGCCGACCTGCCATCGTCGGAGCGCCTGGCGCATATGCACGGCCAATGGTGGATCGCTCATCCCCACGCGGAAGCGGCCCTGGCGCGGCTCGACGACGCCTTCCGATTTGGGCCAGGCCGCGTCCGGCCGCCCAACCTGCTGATCGTGGGGCCGACTAATAACGGCAAGAGCATGATCGCCGAGAAGTTTCGGCGCCTGCATCCGCCGTCACCAAGTTCGTGCGGCCAGCGCGAAGTCGTGCCGGTCGTGGTGATGCAGATGCCGACCGAACCAAGCGTCCGACGCTTCTACGGTGCGATCCTGACGGCGCTCAACGCGCCAGTGTCGTTCAACCTCCCCGGCGAACGTCTCGAACGCTATGCACTCGACCTTCTGCGCGCGGTCGAGGTGCGGGTGCTGATCGTGGACGAGCTGCACAACCTGCTCGCCGGCACGCACCGTCGCCGCGCCGAATTCCTGAACATGCTCCGCTTTCTCGGCAACACGCTCCGCATCCCGATCGTCGGCCTGGGCACCAAACAGGCTCAGATCGCGGTGCGCAGCGATGACCAGCTTGAGAACCGCTTCGAGCCGATCCCGCTACCGGCATGGCAGGACGACGGTGTGTTCGCGCGCCTCCTCGCCAGTTTCGAGCGCGCGTTGCCTTTGCGCGAACGATCGGCGTTGGCGGACGCTCCTGAAATACGCAGTATGGTGCTGCGCCGATCGACCGGCCTGATCGGCGAGGTCGCGGCCTTGCTCACTGCCGCGACGGTTCATGCGCTGCTGCATGGACGCGAACGGATCGACCGCGTGATGCTTGAAGGGTGCGACTTTCGTGGGCCGGACGAACGGCGCGCCCTGTTCGAAGCGTCCTTCCCCCGTGTTCGATGAAGTCGAGCTGATGGGCGACCTACCGCGCCCGCGCTGGCCGCTGCATCCGCAACCGCGTCCGTTGGAGAGGCTGGACACTTACGTCCGCAGACTGGCCGACACCTACGGCATGGGTGTAGCGACCTTCTGTCGATATGGCCTTGGCTGCAATGTCGGCGATCTTGACCGCTGCGCGGACGATCCGCCCCAAGCCTTGCTGGAACGCCTGTCGAGCGGCACCGGTCAGTCGATCCGCCGGCTCCGCAACATGACCGACGCCCGTTGCCATGCTCGAACCAAGGTGGCGGCGCGCTGGGTAATCCGCTGCGATCCAGAAATCGTCCACAAAATGCGGTTCAGATTTTCTGGACACGGCGGGTTTGTGGACAGTATTTAGAGACGGTCGGCGCCCGATTTTGCGAGCGCCGGCCCGCTTGTCCACAAACCGAGCGGATTAGGGACAGGGGTTACACCACGATGCCGGACGTGCTGGGCTATGCCCGCGTCTCCACCAGCGACCAGGACCTGGAGGTGCAGCGTCGCCGGTTGCGCGACGAAGCGGGCGCGATCCGCGTGTTCGACGATGTGATCTCGGGCAAGAGCTTCGATCGGCCCGGCCTAAACGAGCTGATTGGCTTCTGCCGACCCGGCGATATCATCTGCGTCGTCCGGCTCGATCGCCTCGGCCGATCGCTCAAGGAGCTGCTGGAAACCGTCGACATGTTCAAGGCGCGCGGGCTCGCATTCCGTTCGCTGGAGGAACGGCTCGATACATCCTCGGCTGCAGGCGAGCTGGTGTTCCATGTGTTCGGTGCCATCGCGCATTTCGAGCGCCGGCTGATCGTCGAGCGCACCCGCGACGGCATCGCCGCGGCGCGCGCGCGGGGAAAAGTGCCTGGACGCCCTACGCTCGACGCCGACAAGCTGGCGTCGGCGCTCAAGCTGATCGAGGCCGGCGTGCGTCCGGCGCAGGCGGCGAAGCAGCTTGGGCTTGGCCGATCCACTCTCTACCGCGAACTCGCTGCACTCAAAACCGAGGCACCCACCACGCCCGCACTCAACGCCGCAGAATGAGCCGTAACGTCGTGGCTGTCATCGTCTCTGACATATAGCTGACATCGACTTTGAAAACCGACAGGGGCGTCGAGCAATTCGGCGATGGGTGCGCGAAAAACCCTGCTCGACGGCTCGCCGCCACGGCAGCGATGGAAGGTGATCTCGCTGTCGGGCAGGAAGCTGCGCGGAACGACGCGGATGCCGATGTCGGGATGACGCAACTCGGTGACACCGTCGTCGTCATCGTCGCCGTCGATCGTCTGGACCCGGGCCTCGCCGGCGCCGAGCCCGATTTCGGCAGCAAGCTGTGCCACGGCGCGACGCGCTTGCGCATGGAAGGCGCGTTTGGCGGCGGGATCCCCGCCCACATGGTGTCCCGCGATCTCGAGAAGCGCTGGCGACGCCTCGATCGACGCCCGATCGATGACGCATCGCAGGCGTAGCGCTTCATCAGGACCCGCCATCGGCCGGATCACGCTGGCCAGGTTGCGGCTGAGAAGCAGGATTGCGGCGTCCTGCGCGATCGGCTTGCCGGCGCGGCGACAGTCGTCAGCGGCGGTGATGAGGGCGTGCAGCGCTGCGGGGAAGGTTTCCAGGCCCGAAGGATGAAGGGCTTGATGATGACGATAGGTCGTGTCGTAGAACATGGTTCAGCCTCCTGAGCGCGGATGCGCTCGCAAAGGCCGAAGGCGTCCTCTCCTCTTGTGCCGGCGGGTTCAACGCAGCCGGATGGGCGGCACGACGAAGTTCGCACCCTCGAAATACGCCAGCGCGGCCTCGAACGTGGCGAGGCGCTGAAGATGGTCTTCACCGATGACGACATAATCGTCCTCGTCGCATGGAAAGCGTGTTGGCTCGCCGCTCCCGGTGAAGACGAGGCGCTCAGCACCCCATTGTCCGGGGCAGGCGCCTGACCACCGGACGAAGGGCAGCGTCTCCCGAACGCAGAATGCCTCGAGCGCCTCGAACGCGCCGCGGGCGACTTCATGGGCCTTGAGGGTGAGGGACTTGCCGTCGACGAGCTCGGCGAGATGGAAGGGCGCGCCGTCCCAATCGGTCGAAAGGCCCTCGTGCCGAACGATGGACTCGAGTTCGGGCAGGGTGCTGCGATCGAGGACACCGCCGATCGTGATGGAGGCAGAAACGCGGTCAGTCATGGGACATCCTTTCTTGTGGGAGAGATGGGCGTCATGCCGTCCGGCCTGGGAAAGGGGGCGGTCGACCGGCGCAGAGTTCGATACGAGGCATTCATGCTATGGTGGGCCGGCCGGGTCGCCGAAGGCACCGGCGGGCAACCGCCAGGGATTCATCACGATCGGAAGGCGCCAGTGCTCGTCCTCGGCCTGGGAAAGCTCGTCGGGATGAACGAGCGCGGCAGAATAGGGGGAGCCACGATCCGCACGTGTTTCGACGTCAGCCGCGCGGTGGATGGTCTTGCCGCTGGCCGCCTCGCGCACCTTCACGCGCTGGAACGCGCGAGGGAAGACGTGACGCACGGTCGCCCATTGATCGGGCGAGCCGAAGATGCACGTTCGACACGACAGACGTCCCCAGCCAAGCGTGTACGCAGGGTGCGGACGGATCGACGAATCCGCAATTGCCTCCCAGACCCGTGCCTCGGTCCAGCCGTGGACGGGGCGCCAATGATCGACTGTGCGTCGCCTGCTCGACGTGCGATGCGGTTCAAAAGCCAGGTAATGCGCGCGGCAGGGGCTTTCGGCGGCGCGCTCGCCCGTCACGACCAGCGTGGCTCCATCGAGGAACCGGTCCTGGTTCCGGATGGCGGCCGCCAGGACATCGATCTTCAGCGATGGGCTGCACCAGCGAACACGAAGGTCAGCGCTGGTCTGCGGGAACAGACCGCGCGTGCCGATCGGGCCATTGCCCCCGGCGCGGCCGATACCGTCCGGGGTCTCGAACACGACCGGTGCGGTGGGTGCGCCCGACCGCTCGAGTTCGCGTGCAAAGCCACCCTCACGCCACGAGAAATAGACGCGAAGCCCAAGATGCTCGGCGATCGCGCGGACATATCCGGCGGTGCAGGGCCAATCCATAAAGCTCGCGCCGCCACCATCGACGTCATGATGATGGAGCTCGATCGCGTCCGCCGGCACGCCGAGGTGAAGGAGATGGAGAAGGGCGGCAAGGCTGTCCTTGCCACCGCTGAACGCCACGACAATGCGCCGGTAGGCGCGGAGGTCCGGACTGTCGGGCACGATCACGCCGCTTCACGATAAGGCTCGTCGGCATGGTCGAGGCGTCCGAGCCCGGTTGCACGTAGCAGAAATCCTGCTGCGGCTTCGGCCTTCGCCGCCGCGGTCATGATCGCCCGGGGCTCGCGTCGCAGCACGCGCAGCCATGCATCGACATAGCTGGCGTGATCGTCGAGGTGGGCGGTCGGAAGCTCGAGATCGGCGCCCAGCAGCGCCGATGTCATCTCGGCGCACAGTTCCTCAAAGGCGTAGGCGTCGTCGCCGAACTTCTTGCCGAAGGCACGGTCGAGGCGACTGGGATGACCGGTCCAGTGCCCGGCTTCATGGGCCAAGGTCGATGCCCAATAAGCCCGGGTGGAGAATTGCTCGGGCGGCGGCATGGTGATGCTGTCGGCCGTCGGATCGTAGAATGCGCGGTCGCCGCGGATGTGAACCGTGGCTGGCAGGCGTTCGACGAAGGTCTGGGCGCGGGATGGCAAGGCATCGGCCGGCGGCACGATAGAAAGCGGCGTGGGGTGAAACCGCTCGGGAAGGCGTAGGGTAGGCCGGGTGGCGTCTCGTAGAGAACGTCCCTCGGCCCCCCTCCGAACCGGACTTGCACCTTTCAGCGCATCCGGCTCTCCACCTACGTCAGAGTTGCAGTTGTCGCCTATCAGGCAGCCTGCCGGCGTGGAGGTCCACATGGCAGGGCCTGCACAGCACGATGCGCTTTCGCGACCGTGCCGAGATCATTTTCCGACCCAAGGGCGCGACCTTCATATCGGCCATTTTGCGGACGTGATGCACCTCGCAAGCCTTGTCCTCGGCACCGCACAGCTCGCACCGATTGGCGTTGAGACGTTCGACAAACTCGGTACGGTTGAGGCCCCACATTGCTATGGCAGGGACGATATCAACCGTCCCATAACGGATTTCTCCGACCCTCAACTCCATCGGCTTCCACAATTTGACCGTCTTGGTCGCTCCCTTGACGTCGTAGCTGACCTGATAATCGGTTCCACACCGGAGCCGGTTAAAGACCTGCATCACCGAACACTTATGCTTGTTGGCGAGCGTCCGCCCCAAACTGCCTCGCCACATATGGCTCAGCTTATTGAGCTTCTTCTTCACATCCCATGCTAGTGCGTAGTAATTAGCAAATCCTCGTAGCTCCGCATTATAGGCCATGACAATTTCTACGTCACTGCAATGAAGGAGCCGGGGGCGGTGCTGGCTGACAAAAGCCGACCAGTTGCCATACTCCTTCGTGGCGCAAAACTGCGCGACCTTATCCCAAGGTACACTCAATTGCATGATATCAGAAGGCATACGCGGCCTGAATACACGGCCATCCCTCACAACCTTCCCGGTTCGACGCTGGGTATGTGTATGAACGTCGTAGCCGAGAAACCTCACCCCGTCCGACGCTTTCGCTATCCGACTTTTCTCCTCCGAAGCTTCGAGATGCAGGTTTTCGGACAGGAATGCCCTAACCGTCGCCATGACCTCACGCGCCTCGTCCTTTGAACCGATGACCCCAATTAGAAAATCATCGGCGTAGCGGACGAAACGCAGCCTGCGGAAATTGGAGTCGAACGGATCACGTGCAGGAAGTGACGCTCGCCTCTCCCCGATCTGCTCAATCTCGCGTAGCGCTTGATCGACAGCGGGATCATCGGCCTTGCCTTCAGAGCGCAGCCGACGAACTTTCTTCCAACGGTACTGCATGTTCGCGTTCAACCGCCAGTATTCCGCTGGGACGGACCGTTGATCGCCCTTGTCGAACCGCTGCCTGTAGCCATCCATAAACTCATCAAGTTCATGGAGGTAGACATTGGCCAGCAAAGGCGAGACAATGCCGCCCTGAGGCGTTCCACTGAATGTCTCACGCACCTGCCAGTCTTCGAGATAGCCGGCTTTCAGCATACCACGAACGAGACCGATGAATTTTTCATCATCGATCCGCTTTGCGAGCAGCTTGAGCAGTACCTCATGGTCGATGTTGTCGAAGAACCCGACTACATCGACCTCGACCAGCCACTTGATGCCGGTCCAGACGCCGCGAACGGCGTCCAGTGCGGTGTGACAGGAGCGCCCCGGTCTGAATCCATGACTATGTTCGGAGAACACAGGCTCATAAATTCGTTCAAGGATGCTTCTGACCACCTCCTGCACCAGGCGGTCGTTGACCGTTGGGATACCAAGAGGACGCAATTTGCCGTTGGCCTTGGGAATATAGACCCGGCGCACGGGTAACGGGCGGTAGGTTCCGCTGAACACCTGCGACATCAACCGGTGAAGTCTCTCAGGCGAAAAGCCGTCGAAAGTCTCACCGTCGACGCCGGGCGTCAACGAACCCTGATTACGGGCGATCCGTTCATATGCTTGCTCCCAAAGGAGGTCGCACTTCATGAGGTTGAACAGCCCGTTGACCCGCTTCCCCGCGATAGACAACTTTGGCAACTGCTCCATCCGCTTCAGGACGGTATGTGACAGCATCAGCTAGTCCCTTCCTTCGTTGGTGGAGCGACGTAAGCTGCCGGACTTCCCCCGGCCGGTTGGGCTTTCGGACGAGTCACCTCGACCCTTATACCGCCGGTCGTGCGCGCCCGAAGGTGCGCCTGTCCCGGGAGTTACCCCGGGCGTTTGAGTACTACTCCGGCTCCGTGGCCATACAGGGCGAGTGAAGGCTCGCCTGCTACAGGCCATCCTGTGATGACGTGTGTAAGAAGTTCCGACTTGGTTAGGCCCCCATTTCATCCCTTTGTCCCCATAAAGGGCTGCGCCGAGTAGGCTGGATGCATCGGTCCTCGACGGAAAGACCAACGCCTTTGAGCACTCGGAACCACGCCTCAACCATTGCTGCGTGGCTGGCACCAGATATACCGCTCGGGATTTGGGTTCAGGCAGTGTAGCTTTGACCATACAAGTCTTGCCTTGACCGTCCGCCGCTACAATGGTTTCGCGACTTCTGGCCTTTTCCAGCCATGCTGTGTTTCCCTGCCCCTTTCGAGGATCAAGCCCTTGCGGGCCAGAGTAAGACTGGTAGGCATAGGACATTTCCAGCTATCCTAATCTCACTTGAGATACTCCATTACTCACGCTTTCACAGCGCACCTTCGATCTGATCGGCGTTGAAGACAGCATAGCTGCGAAGGACACGTCGCAACTCGTCCGTCGTGACACCCGTCACGCTCGAGGCCACCGCTTTGCTGTAGGACTTGTAGAAGATCGCGATTTCGGATCGCTCGCCCTGCCGAACCTTACCGCCGAGAGCATCGGCCTGTTTGAAGGTCATCCACGTGCGCGAATGGTATCCGGCACCTTCCGCGACAAGCCACAGCCAGAAGCAATTGATCCCGCGGTAAGGCTCGCCGGTGACCCGGAGAGGACGACCGCCAAGGCCTGGGCGCCAGGGCTTCACCCAAGGTCTCACGCCAGCGTCCAGGCGATCGATGATGGCCGCCGTGATGATCTCGGCGGGGGAGGGGGCATCGGTGGTCTTGGCCACGGGTGGGCTCCTTGGCTTGGAAAAGGGGCGCTCGAGCGTCGGCGGGGGTTCGCATCCGGCACGACGCAGAGGCACGAAAAGGAGGGCGGTACTCCCGAGAGAGCACCGCCCTGAGGCTCCTCGAACATGCTGTCAGGCGTCAGGCGGCCTGGGGATAATCGTCGTCGACCGGTTCCTGTGTCGGCGCGTCACCAAGCGGGTTCGCACCGCTGTCCAGCTCGCTTCCATCCAGATCGTCACCGTCCAGCTCGTCACCGTCCGATCCGACGGCGTCACCGTCGTCAACGAAGGTCGAGCGCGCGGGTACGCGTTCCGGCCGTTCGACGTTGTCGAAGCGCATCGCCTCCGGAAGCCAGACCGTCGCCTTCTCGCGGATCTCCGCCTCGACGATCCCCTGTCCGTTGCAGAGTGCCGCGCAGGTGGCCGCCAATTCGCCCTTCTTGGCATCCTTGTAGCGCCCGCGCAGGATCGGGCCGCCGATCTCCTCCAGCGCGTCGAGCATGACGTCCTTCTTCACCCGGCCGAAGTAATTCTCGGCCGTGGGACGCCACAAGCACGCGACCTGGATATCGAGCAGACGGCCAAGATGATCGTGGAAACCGTTCGCGCGTGCGCCATCGGCAACGTTGAGCGTCGCCTCGAGGGTCTGCGCCACGGCAAACGCCACCCACGCGCCACGAGCATCGTCCGGCAGCGTTCGAAAAGCATCGAACCTCTCCGACATCGTGGTGTGCCCGACCCAGGTCGTGTCGAGATGCTGACGCTGATCCTCGATCGTCTGTGAGGCCATCGATGCTTCGTCACGAAAGGCGAAGATCGGAAATTGCGCGGGATCGGCACGCAGGGTCGAGTGATCGCGCACATAGCTGGTCGTGAAGACGAGGCTCTGGGCCATGAGGAAGATGGTCAGATCGAGCGCGATCATCGGATCGCTCGCGACGTGCGCAACGAGGATCTGGCGACGCTGGGTGGCTAGCTCCTCGATCAGCGTGGCGCTGAGCCGCGGGGACGGGTCCGCCACGGCGTCGTCACCGCTGCCGGTTTCGCCTGGTCCAGCGCCATTGCCGCTCGCAGCGCCACCCGCCCGGGGGTCAGCCAGCGGCTTTTCGCTGAACAGACGCGTGTGAACGCGGGCCTCGCCGTCACCGCCGATATAGACGAAGGTGCCCAAATTCGCTTTCACGCCCGGATCGATCGTCTTGCGGGCGGTGTCGATCTCCGCGATTTCGCGCTCGATCGTCTCAACGCGGTCGTTCGCCGCGTTCGCCTCGGGAGTGCCCTCGGCCAGATCGGTTTCCAGCGCCTCGATCAGCGCATCGTTCTCGAGGCCCAGCGCCTCGATCCGGGCTTGCTCTTCGTCGGTGAGGGGCCGAGCAACCGGGTGGAATTCGTGGAGCTGCCGCTCGACATCATAGGGGACGTGGGTGGCAGCGATCGGGGTCACGAACGCCAGACCCTGCGCGGCTGCGAGTTCCGCCGCGGCTGCCTCGAGCTTCTTGGTCGCCAAGTCCTCGAGGAGGTCGACGTCGGTCCAGTTCTCGTCGTCGGTGTCGAGCGCGAATAGATCGCCGTCGATACGGCCGCCCGCGGCGACATAGGCTTCCCGCCCAACGAAGCGCGCCTTGGCATCGTTTGGCCGCACGGTACCGTTGAGGATCGCGCGGCGAATGTTGTCGGGCTGCTTGCCGTAATAGGAATGCTTCATCTGCTCGAAGACCCGCGCCTGGCGATCGACGTCGGCGGTCACGGCGTACGCCTGCGCCACGCCGAGATCGATTTCGTCCGATCCAAGGGCCTCGAAGATGGCCGGCGCGAGGTCGGCGAGCCGCATGCGCTGCTCGACGAAACGAACGGTGACGGCCTGCTGGATCGCGACCTGTTCGACGGTCATGCCAAGCTGATCGATGAGATGCTTGAACGCGAGACAGTCGTCAGCCGGGTTCATCGGTACGCGCTGCCGGTTTTCCGCCAAGCTGGCGCCGACCGAAGCGGCATCATCAACCGACAGGACGAGCACGGGAACCTCGTGATCAGCCGCAAGTGCGCCGCGCCCGATGAGCAGCTGAATGGCGCGCAGCCGTCGACCGCCGGCCTTGACGGTGAAGGTGCCGGCCTTCTTGAGCGGCGTCACCACCAGATTTTGGAGGAGGCCGTTGGCAGCGATGCTGGCGGCGAGCTCCTCCAGGCCGACCTCCCGGCCACGCTTGCGCACATTGTCGTTCGAGAGCGAAAGGTTTTTGACCTTCACGGACTTGATCATCGGTCGTCTCCATCCGGAGTTGGCGCGCCGTCGACGACGTCGCGCGAGCCTGAACCTCAGGCCCACCAAGCCGAAGGCTCCCTCTCCTCCACTTCGATGGAACAGGACGACCGAGATGACGCACACAGTAGATGCGACGTGACGGCATCCCGCTCGTGCGTTCGAGACCTGCCCGGGAAGGTTCCTGTCAGAAATCAGTCAGCCAGCGGACGGCAACGTGCCCCGAGAACGATCGCGCGTCTTGGATGGGACCGCAGATCGTGGTCGTCGCCGATGCGCTGCCCTTAGCCATTCGCGCGATCCAAGGAGGGGGCGTCACATATAGTGGACCCGAATATACGCTAACGCCACGTCAGCGCGCCGTTTAGCGTCCCAATTGGGATGGTATTTCGGGATTATGGAAGTAGATCGGTTAGCCGGTTCCACCTGAGACATCAGGAGCCACTTTGGGGTCCGGGTCCTGCGCCTTGCCGGTCGCGGGTGCCACCTTCTGGCTCGGCATAGCGGTGAGATAAGCAACGATCGCATCGACGTCCTTCTCGGCCACTGGCGCCTTATACACCTCACGCATCTTGGTGACGGTCGCCTTCCACTGATCCGCCGATAGCGCAGGCTGGGTCAGCGCCATGCTGGCTGAGTGGCACGAGGTGCAATTGGCATTGATGACGTCGGCGTGCGGACCGTCGGGGTAGGTCGCGTCGTCGGCCGGCAGGTCGACGCTGGTCGAGGCAAGCGAGAAGCCGCGCGCTGACACGCTGGCGGCCGGCGCCGGCTCAGACATCTCGGAGATCGGAACGGGCGCCTTGCGGCTGCTCGGCGCGCCGATCGAGACGAGGATGATGCCGGTCAGGCCGATCAGGCCAGCAGCCATCATGCCGGGAGACGGAGTCTTCATGATTTGCTCGCTCCTCAGGCCGCGATGATGGTGGTGGTTTCAATGTTGCCGCGCATGAACCCGCCGGGATTCCAGATCGGCTTCATCGGCTGAGCGACACCGTTGGTGTTCCAGCAGCGCACCATGATGGGGTTAGGCCCGCGTCTCAGCGGCACCCGCCCGTCCCAGCGCCGGAAGCTGTACCTGCCCTCGTCCGCTCCGAGCGTCGTCCTGTACCAGGTGCGGCCACCGTCCGACGACACATCGACCTTGGCGACGCCGCAATCGCCGCCCATTGCGATGCCGCCGACCGGGATCGACGCTTCATAGGCGATCGCCTGACCATCGGGCAGGCTGGTCATCCAGCTACGCGGGATCATGCGATTGATCGGTACGGTCGGGAAGTCCTTGGCACCGGGCGCGACATTCGCGCCGGGTGTCGCGGGGATCTTGTAGGCCTTGGCCATCCAATACTGGTCGTCAGGGCCGGGCAGTACCTCGATCGCGTTCAGCATCTTGACCCAATAGGTCGAGTACCAGCCCGGCACGATCAGCCGGCAGGGAAAGCCGTTGAGGAGCGGCAGTTGCTCGCCGTTCATGCCGAAGGCGATCATGACCTCGCCGTCGCGGGCATGGTCGATGTCGAGTGCCTTCTCGAAGTCAGGAGCGCCCGCCACGACCGGCTGATCGAGAGCGCCGAAGCGCACCTGCACCGCGCCTGCCTTGACCCCGGCGAGGTCGAGCACGTCGCGCAGGCGAACGCCGAGCCACTTGGCGTTGCCCATCGCGCCATTGCCCCATTGCGCGCCGGCGACGCGCGGCTGGAACAGCCCGCGGCTGTTGCCCGAGCACTGGTTCACCGCCGCCATCTCGACCCGTGGAAGGCGCAGCAGCTGAGCGAGGCTGATCGACAGCGGCCGATTGACGTGGCCGAAGACGTTGAGGCGGAAACTTTCGACGTCGATCGAGGTCGGTATGTCGGCCCAGTGCCAGCGGACGAAGAACTGGTCGTTGGGCGTGAACACCGACTTGTCGAAGACCTCCATCGGCGTCTCCAGCAAGGGTGGATGGACGCGCTGGAGGATCATGCTGCCCTTGCCGGGAAAGGCGCTGGTCATCGGCCGCTCGGCATTGCCGCCGGGCAGCTTCAGGTCGACGAGCTGCTGCGCCAGTGCCGGCGCGGCGGCAAGGCCGGCGGTGCCGAGCGCGGCATGGCTGAGGAAGCGGCGACGGCTGGTCTCACTCGCCAGCCCGGCGTCGAAATTGTCCATGACAAGGCTCTCCTGTGGCCAGTCACGCTGGCGGATCGAAGGGGCATTCTGCAAGTGATCGGACCGACTGATCCGATCATCATGGCGGATCAGTTCGGGGTGGCGATGCAGGGCGAGACGAACAGGTTGCCCCGCCATGCACCGGCTAGCGTCTTGGCACCGACCAGCAGCCACATCGCCGCGAGCGCAACCGTCAGCACCGTGCCGACGATACCGAAAAACATAAGGTTCAGCGTCGTGCCGAGGCGGAAGGTGGCGACGGTGTAGACGCCGAGCGGGAAGGTGTAGCCCCACCAGCCGAGGTTGAACGGCACGCCCGCGCGCCAGTAGCGGATGGTGATAAGCGTCGCGAGCGCCAGCCACCACAGGCCGAAACCCCAAAGGCAGAGCCCGGCGACAACGCCGATCCCCTGCGCGACGGTGCCGACGCCGGCTAGCCCGTGCGCGGTGAGGATCGCCGGCGCATCCGCGCCGAGCACCAGCATGCCCAGAGCACCCGTGCCGATCGGCCCCAGCGCCAGCCAGGAAGATGCCGCCATGCTTTCATGCGGCAACTTGTGGAGTGCCATGCGCAGGATGAGGATGGCGAGGATGCCAAACGCGACCGGCACCGAATAGGCCCACAGCACATAGGAGGTCGCGAGCGTCACTATCTGCGCGTGGGGATCGGTTAGATGCGGCGCGAGCAGCCCGCCGCTGGCGCCCGCCACTTCGGCAGCGACGACCGGCAGCAGCCATACGGCGGTCATGCCGTCCAGGCTGTGCTCGTGGCGGGTAAACATCAGGTAGGGGATCAGCACGCCGCAGGCGAGCGACATGGCGACGTCGATCCACCACAGGATATGCGCGACCGGCACGATGCCATTTCCGAACCGCGCGATGCCGAAGGCGAGACAGCCGTTGATGATCGTCGCCAGCCCCATCGGAATGGTCCCGATGAACATCGACACGGTGTTGTGCCCGAAGATGCGCCGCGCCTCGTGCCCGAACATCACCCAGCGCGCGCCATAGAGGCCGGCGAACAGCGCGAAGAGCGCGATATTGAAGAACCACAACACCTCGCCGACAGGTTTAAGCGAAGGCCCGATGCCGGGCACCTGCGGCAGCGCGAGGGCAAGGATGCCCGTGCCCATCGTCGCGGCGAACCAGTTGGGCGTGAACTGGCGGATCATCTCGCGGGGGTGATCGAGCCGGCTGAGCGGCTTGAGGCCGCTGAGAACGGAGTGCGTGTCGGCAGTCATGCGACCTGCTCCTTGATGAGATCCGTCAGCGCGTCGGCCGCGCGGGTGCGATAGCGTTCCTTGTGGCGCAGCGCGTGAAAGGCGCGGTCGGGCAGCCCGAGCGGCAGCTCGACGAGATCGCCAGCCTTGAGCGCGCGCGCGACGACCAATCGCGACAAGACGGCAACGCCGGCACCGGCCTCAACGGCGGTGCGCACCGCCTCGTTGGACGGCAGCGTCATCGCTATCGTCAGCTGGGCCGGATCAAACCCGCGCGTTCGCAGCACGTCCTCGAAAGTCGAGCGCGTACCCGATCCCTGCTCACGGACGATCCAGCGTGTAGTGCGCAGCCAGGCCTCGTCGATGCGTTCGGCTTCCTCGCGGCCGACCAGCACCATTGGGTCATGCCCGACATTCCAGTGGGCAAGCGCCGGTTCGTCCACCTCGCCCTCGACAAAGCCGAGTTCCGCCGCGCCGCTCAACACCTGCGCTGCCGCGCCTTCGGTGTTGTCGATCGCCAGCTCGACCGCGATCTGTGGGTGGCGTTCGTGGAAGGCGGCGAGCTTTGCCGGCAACCAATAGCTCGCGATCGTCTGGCTGGCGACGATCCGCAACGAACCACGCGCGAGCCCGGCATAGTCCGCGAGCATCGTCTCGGCATGCGCTGCCCGCCCCAGCACCGCGCGCGCTTCCTCCAGAAAGCCGCGGCCTGCCTCGGTAAGCTGGATGCCACGCCCGACGCGGTGGAACAGCGGAACGCCGTAGCGCGCTTCGAGGGCCGCAACCGCCCCGGAGGCAGCAGACTGCGTGACGTTCAGCGCCTCCGCTGCCTTGGTGACGTGTTCGCGCTCCGCGACACCGACGAATATTCTGAGCTGCTCCAAAGTCATGCATCATATATCGCGTACTTAGATCGATACGACCAACCGTTTGATATGGTCATTCCAATCTGGATATCGGAATGGTCGGCAGCCTTTCGTCTGCGATGGTCTCGAAGACTTGAAGCGTTACGCGTGCCCGCGACGTTTGATCGTCCATGACCGATATGATCGAGCGCAGTTCTGATCCCTACAATGCCAAGCCGACGCCCGGTGCGTTGATCGAGCGGTTTCTGACGCCGCAGGCGCTGTTCTACGTGCGCAGCCACGGGCCGGTGCCGGATCTGCCCGCCAATCATCGGATCGAGGTGAGCGGGAGGGGCATGGCGAGCCGCTTCTTCTCGGTGCAGGAACTGAAGAGCACGTTTGCCACGCGCACGGTAACGGCGGTTCTCCAGTGCGCCGGCAACCGGCGTACCGATCTCCAGCAGGTCGCCAACACCTCCGGCGATCCGTGGGACGTAGGCGCGATCGGCAATGCGGAGTGGACCGGCGTACGCTTGGCCGATGTGCTCGATGCGGTCGGCGCGCCGGATGCGTCCGAGCTGTTCGTGGCGTTCACCGGCGCGGACGAGGTGGACGTGGAGGGTGAAGAAGCCTTGTTCGGGGTATCGATCGCCATGAGCAAGGCGCGGGAGCCCGACGTACTCCTCGCCTGGGCGATGAATGGCGAGCCGCTGACGCCCGAACATGGCGCCCCGCTCCGCATGGTGGTGCCTGGCTATGCCGGGGTCCGCAGCGCCAAATGGCTGACACGGATCGAGGTGCGTGAAACGCCCTCCGAGGCACCGATCCAGGCGCACGACTACAAGCTCTTCCCCGCCGCTGTGACGAGCGACACCGTCGACTGGAGCCAGGGTCTGACGATCAATGCCATGCCGCTCAACGCCGCGATCTGCTCGCCCGGTGCGGGCGAGAGTTTGGCCGCCGGAGAGGTGCGGATTGAGGGATATGCCATTGCCTATGACCGCCGTATTTCTCGGATCGAAGTGTCGGTGAACGGCGGTCGCGACTGGCAACAGGCGACCTTCGCCGATGATCCGGAGACGCGCTGGGGCTGGCGGCGCTGGATCCTTGACGCCACACTTGCCAAGGGACGCCAGCACCTTGTCGCCCGTGCCTTCGACGAGACCGGGCAGGGACAGCCCGAGCGGCCGGATACGATGTGGAATTTCGCCGGCTATCTGTGCACCGCCTGGCATCACGTTCACGTGCTGGTCGAATGATCGAAGCATCAGCGGCACCGGACGTCGCTTTCTGGATCGATGCGATTGGCCGGCTGGTGGTGGCGACCGCGGCCGGGATGGTGCTCGGCTGGGAACGCTCGCGTGAGAACCGGCAGATCATGGGCCTGCGGACGCTGGGTCTGGTCGGTCTGGCGAGTTGCATCGCCGTTCAGGCGATCGTGCATAGTGGCTTGCCGAACGTGAACGCCGATGCCGCAGGACGGGCGATGCAGGGCATTCTGTCCGGCGTCGGCTTCATCGGTGCCGGTGCGGTGCTGCGGGTCGGCCAGGGTCAGGAAGTGCATGGATTGGCGACCGCCGCGTGCATCTGGGTGACAGCCACGATCGGCGCGGCAGCAGGGTTGGCGGTGTGGCCGCTCATCATCGGCGGGGTGAGCCTTGCAATGCTCGTCCTGTTCGTCGGCGCGCCGCTGGAACGCCGCATCCGCGAGCGAGCCCGTCTGACGCCGGCCGAGACCGACAGGAAGGATGTCGAGCGCAAGCCGTGATCGCGCTGGACCGCCCGGTGCCCGTCGGCGCCGGGAGGCGGCAAGGCGCTATCAGGACACAAGCGCGGCATCTGCCTGACGCCGGACTTCATCGGCGATCGGATGCAGTTCGGCCGCGGGTCGCTCGCCCACCACACTATAGCCGATCCCGTCGACCGCCCATGTGACCCGGCCCATGGTCCCGCTGGACGTGCTGGTCATGCTCGCGGTCTTGTCGATCTGCATGGGCCTCGTCAGCACTGCAAGTTTCGACGCTTGCGGTCCGTCGTAGAGGAGCAGTGCCGCAGGGCCGTGGGGCGTCGCGACCAGTCGCCCCCCGCCATAGCGATAGCCGGCCGTGCTGAGGTCCGGGATCGTGACGCGCTCACCCAATCGAGCGGAGGTCCATCGGATCAGCATGGCGCGCTGGTCGGGGCCGATCTCCGCCGGTCGTATCCGGTCGGCGGCATAGACACGGAAATTATCACTCGCCTCGTTGGCCAGCGCCGCGATGCCCGCGCGGGGTTCGCCGCTCCACCGCGCGCTCGACCAGCCACCGCCAAACCCCAACGCCAGCAGAAGTGACGCGGCGATGGCGAGCTGCCAACGCGGTTGCCGTTGCCGTCCCCTGATCGCTGCCACGCGCATCGTCGCCGGGATCGGTTCATCCGCGACGGGGGCGAACAGGGATGCAAGGGCTCGCGCCTGCTCCGCCTGCTCTCGCACACGGGCATGCACGTCCGGCTGGCCTTCAAGATAGGCGTCGACCAGGCGCTGCCGCTCGGGCGACAGCCTGCCATCGATCCATGCGGCCAGATCGTCCTCGCCGATCGGGCTGGTCATTGCACGCTCCTCAATCGCGGCCGTTCACCCTCCCGGAGGAGGGTCGCCAGACGGTCGCGCCCCCGCGATATGCGCGACATTACCGTGCCCAGCGGCACGCCGACTACGGCAGCGACCTCCGCATAGGGCAGGCCCTCGACCGAGACCAGGAGCAGCACCGTTCGCTGTTCTTCAGGCAACGCATCAAGCGCGCGCAGCAGGTCGCGGTGGTGCAGGCCTGTGTCCTGATCGGCCGGGCGGCCGAGCGCGGCGTCGTCCACGAGGTGGAGCGGAACCGCCGTACCTCGCCGGCTATGCTGCCGCTGATGATCGACCAACAAATTGTGCAGGATCGCATAGACCCACGGGCGGACCTCCGCACCCCGTCGCTGTCGCCAGCGCCCGACCGCGCGCTCCAGGCAATCCTGCACCACGTCATCCGCCATCACCCGGTCGCGCAACCACGACCGGGCATAGCGGCGCAGCCCGGGGATCAGCGGTTCGATCGCGGCGGCAAGCGGGTCCATCTCAGTCGCGCTGCACCTGCACGATGCGCCCCGGCGCGCCGTTCACCACCTCCGCAACCGCCAGAAAGCGCCGGGGTGTCGCGGTCCTGCCCTGAACGATCTGGCGGATCGGACCCGATGCGTTGACGATCGCCGCACCTGCCGGGTTGCTCATGAAGTTCGCAAGCGGCTCTACAGCGCCGCTGCCGTCCGCATTGGCGGTCAGTACGAGCATGTAAGGCTTCTTGGGCTGCAAACCGGTAACGGCACTCTGCACGACCTGAATGATGCCCTGGTCGAAGAGGGTGATGCTGCTTGCCGTACCTTTGCCGCCAATCGGCCCCATGGTCAGATGCAGCGCCTTGCCCGCTGTGCCGAGCGGCTGGAGATTGTCGGTGCCGGGGCCTGTCGGAACTGCGTTCGACACATAGGCGATCGCCTGCGGTGCCTGTCCGACCGGCACGGTAGCGACGACCGTGTTGCCGGCAGTGTCGATCGCGGCCAGCTCATCGGAATTCTCTAGCCCGACATAAACGCGCCGGCCGTCGCCCGATGGCCAAACACCGTGCGGCATCTTGCCGACCGGAATTGTTGCCACCGGCGTGAAGTCGGACGTGCGGAACACCTTGACCACATTCTCTCCGCCGACCGTCACATACGCGAACTGCCCCTTGGCCGTGCGGGCGAAATTGACATGGTTCGTGATAGGCCCGGTATCCAGCACCTTCAGGATCGCGAAGGGTGGCCGAGCATCGAATGCGACCGTCTTGCCGATGTCCTTCAGCGTAAACCACACTTGCTTGCCGTCCGGCGTCGCGGCGATGTTGGGGCAGAAGGGGCTTGGCTGCGCCACCTGTCCGACCTGCGCGTGGGTCGCGACATCGAACACAGCCAATACCGGATTGAACGAAGAGCAGACATAGCCGTACCGGCCATCGGGAGAGAAGATCGTCATGCCCGGACCACCGGGCGTCTTGATGCGCCCCGTCTCCTTGTACGTCGTGGGGTCGAGCACGGCGATATAATCCTCGCCGCGGACCGTGACCCACACCTCCTTGCCGTCCGGCGTGAAGAACGCCTCGTGCGGACTGCGCCCGACATAGGTCGTGTGCTTGACGGTGTTGGTGGCGGTGTCGATCCACGACACGGCGTTCGATCCGATCGACACGACCGCCAAGGTCTTCCCGTCCGGCGAGAAGCCCAGGCCGTGAACCAGCACCTGTCCCTTGTAGAGCGGGGAGAAGTTCATCGGCTGGGGATCGCCGAGTTTGATGACGCCGAGCAGCCGGTTGTCGGCCGGGTCGGTCACCGACACCGTGTTGGAGAATTGTTCAGACGCATAGACGCGGTCGCGGTGGCTGACGGGCATGTCCTTAGCGTTCCACGGCGCCTGCTGGGCCATGGCGAGGCCCGGTGCGGCGCTCATCAGCAAGGCGGCCGAGCGCAGGATGGTCCGGATCATGTCAGTGCTCCATAGGGCTATGGTGGTCGCCGCCCTGCGTCGGGGCTGGCGTCGAAGGCGGTAGCGGCTGGCCGATCGCCAGCTTCATGGCGGCGATCTCCTGCTGCTGATCGATGATGATTTCCTGCGCGATGCGCTTGAGCTGCTCGTTATGGCCGTAGCGCAGCTCCGCCACCGCCATATCGATGGCACCCTGATGATGCGGAAGCATCATCGCCACGAAGTCGCGGTCGACGTCACCGGACGGCTTGACCATCATGCCCGCCATCATCCGGTCCATCGCGACAGACATCATGGTAGCGTAGCCATCGGCGGGGGCGGCCGCGACTGCGCCGGTAAGTAGGGCCGAAGCCGTCAGACCCAGCATCCAATCTCGTCTACGCATAAGCCTCCAGCGCATCGGTCTCGAAAGCGTAGACGATGCTCGTCGGGGTTTATTCCGTGGCCAAAGCCATTTTATCGGTCCTCACCAAAACGATAGTCTCATGCTTCTGCGGTTGGTTGACCGGGTCGCGGTCGGACAGCATATGCGCAGGCACGGCGATGGATTTCCGCCGGGCCATTCGGTCGAACCGCCCTCGCAAGGGCCGATGATTCCTACCAGGCGCCGCAAGGCAGCAAGGAGGAATCGTGCGCGCGACATTTCGCAATCTCTATGACCAGTTCAACATGGCAGCGTTCATTCGCGATCGCCGCACCCATGCCACGTCGGTACTGCGGTGGGCTTTGATCCTGGTCCCGATGGCCGCAGCGGTGGGAACGCTCTGCGCGGCCTTCCTGCGGAGCCTCGACGCCGTAACCCGGCTTCGCTTCGCCTTTCCCTGGCTGCTCTACCTGCTGCCGATCGGCGGGTTCGTGGTCGGACTGCTCTACCATCTGACAGGGCGCTTGGTCGAAGGCGGCAACAACCTCATCGTCGAGCAAATCCACGAACCGGGGGGCGGCGTGCCGCTGCGCATGGCTCCGCTCATCTTCTTCGGCACGGTCGTGACACATCTGTTCGGGGGATCGGCGGGACGTGAAGGCACCGCCGTGCAGTTGGGCGGCAGTCTTGCCAGCGGGTTTGGACGCGCGCTCAGATTGGATGCGGAAGCGACACGCACCCTCCTTATGACCGGGATCGCGGCTGGGTTCGGCGCGGTCTTCGGGACGCCGATTGCGGGCGCGGTCTTTGCACTGGAGGTGCTGGCGATCGGTCGGGTCGAGTATCGCGCGCTGGTGCCATGCCTGGTCGCGGCGCTGGTCGGTGACTGGACCTGTCTTGCCTGGGGCATTCATCACGGCGTCTACCATGTCGATGCGCTGGTGCCGGTCGACGCGCTGCTCGTCGCCAAGGCCGGTGTCGCCGGCATTGCCTTCGGTCTGACCGGGCTGACCTTTGCCGAGGCCAATCACGCGCTGGGCGGATGGTTGAAGCGCGTGATCCCCTATGGCCCACTACGACCCGTTATCGGCGGGCTGGCCGTGATTGCGCTGGTCTGGCTGCTCGGAACCCGCGACTATCTTGGCCTGGGTACGCTCGCCGCGACACCGGACAGCCTGACCATCGCCAGCTTCTTTGGTCCCGATACGCACTCGTGGAGCTGGGCGCTGAAGCTGCTCTTTACCGTCGTGACCCTGAGCGCGGGCTTCAAGGGGGGCGAGGTCACGCCGCTGTTCTTTATCGGCGCGGCGCTCGGCAATGCGCTCGCGCCGATGTTCGGAGTACCGTCGGGGCTATTCGCAGCGATCGGCTTCGTCGCGCTGTTCGCGGGCGCGGCCAACACACCGCTGGCTTGCACGTTCATGGGGATCGAGTTGTTCGGCGCGGCCTATACGGTGCCGATCGCAGTCGCGTGCTTCGTCGCCTACCTCTGCTCAGGCCACAACGGCATCTACCTGTCGCAGCGCGTCGCTGTGCCAAAGGTACCTGCCGCACACCTCACACCCGACGCGACCCTGCGCGATGCCCGCACGCACCGCGCTTCTCGCCGGCGCACGCGCGCCTGATCCTGTTTCCTGTCGAAAGCCCGTCATGCCCAATCGTTTCACCGTCCATCACCGCGAAGTCGGGATGCTGCGCATCTATCTGAAACCGTCCGACAAGATCGGCCCGCGTCGCTTCTGGGGGGCAAAGCCGCTCTATCGCGAGCTGATTCGCACCGCGAAGGCGGACGGCATCATCAACGCCGTCGCGCAAAATACCCATTACGGCTTCAGCAATCACGAACCGATCCGGGAGAACGGCTCGGAAATTGCCGATCCGCATCTGACGATCTGTGTCGAACTGGTCGGCGATCGCGATCAGCTCGACCTCTTCTGTCGCCGGTATGGAGATCTGATCGGCGACAAGGTGATCGTCTACAAACGACTGGAGCATTGGACTATCACGCGCAAAACTGAGCTAACCAGAGCCTGATCGGCGTTCCCGTAAAGGAAGGTTGATCGAGAATGACGGTGTACCCCGTGCAGTTTGATCAGTGCTACTGCGGTAGGCTTTCCCAAATTCTGTTCCCGGTTGCCTTTTCCCGGAATGGCGCCGGACCAACGGGGAAACGGGACGCTTGAGCCTGTCGGAACGCACCTGATTCCCGGTGCCAAATAGCAGTTTTAAGACAACTGTTCGCGCCCCTCGCGATCTCGACACGACAATCCATGCCGGATGGCCAATATGCGCGACAGTCAACCCGGCCGGGTTTTCCGATAGGCGAAGCGCCGTTTCGTGCTCGTTCTATGTTATGCCCCCAATGAGTGACGCCGGGGCCGTGCGGGTGATCAAACGGCGATCCGCTCGATCACGGCACTGGCCGCCCGGACAGGAATGAACAGGCGGGTCTTGTGCTGAATGATCTCGGTGAAACACCCGGCCGCCTTCAACTCCCCGAGGCGCGAATATGGCCAGTCGAGCAGTTCGAGCCGATGCTCACCTGCCACCAGGCTGCGCTTCAGCCTGTAGCTGCCAAGCGTCGCCATCTCGCCGGTGCCCAGCACGTGTTTGGCGGTATCCTCCCCTGAGACAACGATCGCTGCCTCGATCCCGAAAGCGGCGGCAAGTTTCGGGACGACCGGCGCAGGCACCAGACGTCCGAGGAACGACTGGCCATCGTCGGTGGTGATACGCCAGACCTGGACATGGTCGTCCGGAAGGCGGTCCCAAACAGGCAGGAGCAGGCCGGCCACCAGATAGATGGTGCTGGTGCGGGTTTTGCCGCGCAGATCGTCGACCTCGGCTGACCAAAGCGTCGAGAACTCTTCCTCGCTTGCTTCCTCCCACATGGTCTCGAGCAGCAGGTCCTGGCGCATCCGCTCGGTTCGGGTCGGCCGGATGAGTTCGAAGCGGCGGACAATTTCGCCGTCATCATCGGTGAGGGAAAAGGTGGTGCAGCGGATGGCCGCCTTGCCGGACTTCCGATTGACCATCGGCCGCGCATCGTCGCCGAGGCGGCGCAATGCCTGTTCCAGGGAGATAGGCTTGTAGCGTTCCTCTGTTTCGAGGCGCAGGATCTCGGTTTCGGCTCCGCTGACCGGATCGCGCCTGATCACCGTTCGATCGAGAATGGTAATTCGCTCGGCGTTGATGGTCTCGACGCCGACGTCGAGCGTCCCAGCCTCCCGAGCCGCTTCAACCCGGGCTTCGATCAGGCCGAGATATTCGTCGAAGATGGCGTTCTGAAGAGCGACGCGCAGTGCCAAGATGCGATTGAGCCAGCGCTGGATGGGGGGTAGATCCTCCCTCAATCCGCCACCTTCACCTTCGAGTTCGAGCCCGGTCAACTGCTGGAACGTGGCGAAGGTGATCGAGCGAAGCTTGCCCTCGGCGAGCAAGCGAAACCATGTCTCGAGCGCCTCTCGTGCATAGTCGCTCTCGAGGTTATCGCGCGGATCGAAAAGTCCTTGCCCCCCCGTTTGGCGTTGGCCGCGGGTCAGTGCACCAAGGCTGTCGAGCCGTCGCGCGATCGTCGAAATGAACCGGCGTTCGCCTCGACAATCGGTGGACACCGGTCGGAAAAGCGGTGCCGCTGCCTGGTGGGTCCGGTGGGTTCGACCGAGGCCCTGGATCGCCGCATCGGCACGCCAGCCCGGCTCGAGGAGATAATGGATACGCCGGGACTGGTTCTCGGCTGAAAGGCTCGCGTGGTACGAGCGACCGGTGCCGCCTGCATCCGAGAATATCAGAATCTTCTTCGCACCACGCATGAAGGCGTCCGTTTCGGCGAGATTGGTGCGCGCTGAACGGTTCTCAATTCGCTGCCGACCACCGACGTCAACGATGATGCGCCGACTACGGCCGGTGACCTCGGCGACGGCGTCGGGGCCGAAATGACCGATGATATGGTCGAGGGCGGACTCGACGATCGGCAGCGCACCGACCTGCTCGACCAGGGTGTCGCGCATCTCGAGCGCCTCCTGGCTCAACACCGGATGACCCGCTTCGTCGCACATCGGCTCCGACCGGGTCTTGCCGGTGTCATCGACGAAGGTCTTCATCTGACGAACGGGGAAGGCCGCGATTAGATAGTCCATCAGAAACTCGCGGGGTGAGAGTTCGATGTCGAGATTGCCGCGTTCCTGTGAGCCGAGCCCGGCCAGTGCGCGATTGAGCATCGCTTCCGATGTCGAGACAAGTTGGACCACCACACTGTCACCGCGCGCCAGATCGGTGCGCATGGCGGGAATGAGGGCGGGGAGCTTCATGCCGATCAGAAGCTGGCCGAAGAAGCGCTGCTTCGTGGATTCGAAGATCGACAGCGCGGCCGCCTTTGCACCCCCGTTATACGTGTCCTTCGAAAAGCTGTCGGTGACCCGCGTTGCGTCCAGTGCGGCACGAAGATTGGCGTGGATGATCGCCCAGGCATCGGCATAGGCGTCGTATACGGCGATCTGATCGTCGGTGAGCTGATGCTCGAGGATGTCGTACTCCACGCCCGCGAAGCTCAGCGCGCGTGCCGTGTACAGCCCCTGCATCTTGAGGTCGCGCGCGATCAGCTCGAGGGCCGCCATACCGCCGCGCCGCAAGCTTTCAACGAAGGCGCGGCGATCCGCGAAGGCGGTACCTTGACCCCACAGGCCGAGGCGGGTCGCATAGGCAAGATTGTTCACATCGGAGGCACCGGTGGCCGAGACGTAGAGGACTCGCGCGCGTGGAAGGAGGTTCTGCAGCCGCACGCCTGCGATGCCTTGATCCGATCCGTCCTTCGTGCCGAACCGGCCTTCGCCTCCAGCTACACCGGCCATCTCGTGTGCTTCGTCGAAGACGAGCATACCTTCGAAGCTATCACCCGCCCAGTCGAGGATCTGCTGGAGGCGACTGCCCTTATCGCCGCGGCTCGATCGCAGCGTCGCATAGGTGAGAAAGAGGACGCCCTCTCCGGCGCCGATGGCCGTACCGAGCTTCCATTGGTTGAGATGCTGGATGTCGAGTGCGAGTCCTCCCACCGCGGTCCAGTCCCGTCGCGCGTCCTCAAGGAGCGTTTCGGTCTTCGAGATCCAGACGTGCCGGCGATGACCGCGGAGCCAATGATCGAGGATGATAGACGCGACTTGCCGACCCTTTCCCGCCCCGGTTCCATCGGCGAGGAAGAAGCCCGTCCGATACGGGCGACCTTCATCGTCCGGAATCAGGGTCAGGCCTTCCTCGCCGGGATGAAATCGGCCGGGAAGGTCGCGCTGAAAGGCGTCACCAGCGTAGATCAGCGTCTCGAGCTGCGCGTCCGACAGGACCTGGCTTTCGAGAATGGCGACGGGAAGGTTCGGCGCATAATGCGGTTGCGGTGCGGTGATCGACCCCATTGCGATCGATTCCACCAAGGCGGTTGGATGCTGCGCGGCGTCCTCAATCACAATGCGGCTTGGTCGATAGGGAAGGTAGACGCCAGCGGCTTCGCCTACCGGTGCCGGATCGTCGAGCACCGCATAGGAGATGTCCCGCATCACGGCAGAGGGCGTAGGGCGGGCAAGTGGCGTCGCCAGCCGGGGACGAGCCGCAAGAGCACCGAGCAACGACGACGGCCTGGGAACCGGCGATGAAGGCGCCGCGACCCGTGTAGGCGCTGGGAAGGCCACGATATGTCCGAGGGCATCGCTGAGGGTGGAGCAACGGATCAGCTCTGCTTCTCCTGAGCGCCCCTTCTCGAGGACCATGATCTTCACAGCCTGACCCGTACCGTGCTTCGCATAGGCATTGGGGGGCAGCGCAAGATGCAACGTCAGTGCGCAGCCCTCCGTCGCCCTTTTCCAGGCTCGACTTGACGTATCGACCCGTTCGGGGAGAACGGCCGCACACCGTCCGCCAACAGAAAGCCGGGACAATGTCGAGCGGAGATGTCGGAAGGCCGCGAGCGGATCGGCATGGCGCCCCAGGCTCCGCGAAAACGGCGGATTGATCAGGGCCGCAGTGGGCCGGATGACCGGGTCGAGAAAGTCGTGGATCAGCTCGGCGTCATGCGTGGTGACGGTCGTGTCGGGAAAAGCGGCGCACAACATCGCAGCGCGGGTCGCGTCGAGTTCGTTGAGGACAAGGCGTGCGCCGGCCCGGTGAGCGAAGGTTGCCAGAAGCCCGGTACCGGCGGAGGGCTCGAGGACGAGATCGTCGGACCCGATGCGCGCGGCAAGGGCCGCCAGAAAGGCCAGCGGCGCGGGCGTTGAGAATTGCTGGAGCTCGATCTGCTCTTCGCTGCGCACACTATGGGTCGGCAGGTTGGACACCAGCCCGTTGAGCTCCGCGAGGCAGGCCGCAGGCCCTGCGGGCAAGTCCGCGGTCGCGAGGTAAAGGACCTGGGCCAGTTCCAGCACGTCATAGGCGTCGCGCAGTGACCAGCGACCGTCGGCTGAGGACGTGCCGTGCGCCTGTTCCATAAGCCACAGCAACGACTCCCGCTTTACCGGGTCTTTCCTGGCGATGATCACGGCGAGCGCCCTGGCGGCCGTGATCGATGGCGCGGCAAACTCCAGCTCGGAAGCATCGAGGAGGCGGGCTGCGGGTAGGTGGCGCATCGAGGTTACTCCGTTCTTCCGTCCGGTGTTCATCACCGGATCGACACGCCGGAGGCGGCCTCCCCTCTTGTCGGCCTGGCGAGAATCGACCGGCGAGCTCGGGTTTGATCGCACACGACCCGTCCCATGCCGCCGCACGGAATCGTCTTGACGCGAATGCCAACTTTACGGAACATAAAGGGAACACACTGAGTCTAGCTGATATGTCCGCCGCCCTTCATCCTGCCGTCCCCGGCATTGACCATTTGCGCAGGATCGCTTCGCCGGCGACCGACTTCAGGGTCATGCCGTTTGGCATCGCGGCGCTCGACGCACGGCTGGGGGGAGGGGGCTTACGGGCGGGGGCGTTGCACGAAGCTACGCCGCGCAGCCCCTCGCTCGCCGATGATGCGGCCGCAACGCTCTTCCTCG
Source organism: Sphingomonas sp. Marseille-Q8236 (assembly GCF_965112005.1). Taxonomy (NCBI): domain Bacteria; kingdom Pseudomonadati; phylum Pseudomonadota; class Alphaproteobacteria; order Sphingomonadales; family Sphingomonadaceae; genus Sphingomonas; species Sphingomonas sp. Marseille-Q8236. The sequence continues at coordinate 244,735 of NZ_CBCOPO010000003.1, read as the reverse complement.
CCGGCATCGCCGCGCGGGAAGCGATCGCCACAGGCGGTCTGGTGTTATGGGTGAGCTGCCGCACTGATCTCTACGCGCCGGCGCTGGAGCAAGCGGGGCTGCCGGCCGCAAGCGTGATCTATGCCCAGCCAAGGGACGATACCGCGCTCCTGGCGGTGGTCGAGGACGCGGTGCGTGACGGCACGCCGTGTGCGATCGTCGCCGAGGCGAGCAAGGTTTCAATGGTCGCGACGCGACGCTTGCAGCTCGTCGCGGGTGATGCCGACATACCCATTCTTCTCCTTCGCCGCGCGCGCCGTCTCGGCCAGGAAGTCTTCAACGAGCCGTCCGCAGCCTGGACGCGCTGGCGCATCGGGTCCGTTTCGTCCCAGCGCCTCGCGGTCGCGGGGGTGGGTCGTCCGCGTTGTTCGCTGGAGTGCAGCCGCCAACGTGGTGGCGAGAGCTTCACCATGATCGTGGAGGGCAGCGATGAGACGGGTCGTCTCGCTGTTCCTGCCGACCTTAGCCATCGATCGGCTGAGGCGGCTGGAACGGTCCGCTCTGCAGCAGCCTGAACGGTCTGTCCTCGAGGTGCCGATCGACGACGATCCGGGGGACTGTTCGGTGCCCCGGGGCGGCGGATGGCGTCCGGGCGCCCGGTGGGCGCGGCAAGGGCTGCCGACGCGGGCTGTTGTTGAGGCACAGATCGCAGCGCTTCCAACGCATGCGCGTCCCCCCGTACGCGAACTCGGTCGCCGGTCGGAGGCGGCCAGCCATCCGTTTAAGGCCATGGTGCAGGCTGCTCCGACATCGCCCCATCCCCTCCCATTGCTGGGGCACGCGCCGCTGGCGTTGGTAGGCAAGGTCGGGCGGCGAGAAGACATCGTCGCCGCGTGCGATGGGGCGCGCGCCCTGGGCGTGTATCCGGGCATGGCGGCGACCCACGCACGCGCGCTCGTATCGGACCTCGACGTCCGCCCGGCTGATCCGGAGGCGGATAGCGCGTTGCTCGATCGCCTGGCCTTGCTCGCCGTACGACGCTGGTCGCCGGTCGCAGCGGCGACGCCGAACGACGGGATCTGGATCGATCTTTCCGGTTGCGCGCATCTGCATGGCGGCGAGGAGCTGTTCTGCCGCCGTCTTCATGCCTTCTGCCGACGGGCGGGCTTCTCCGCACGGATCGCGGTCGCCGATACGGGTGGAGCGGCGCATGCCCTGGCAAGATACGGACGCGGCGAGATCATACGGGCACCCTCGGGCGCGACCGCGGATGCATTAGCGCCGCTGCCGGTTGCCGCCTTGCGGCTTGCGCCCTCCGCGCTCCGTGCGTGTCGACGCTTCGGCTTCGATACGATTGCAGATCTCCTGCCCGTGGCTCGGGGACCACTCGCCAGGCGCCTCGGGCTGCCAGCGATCGTTCGGCTCGATCAGGCGTTGGGTGCCGTAGCGGAGCCGATCACGCCCCGCGAGGATGCCGAGGTTCCTGGCGTTGAATGCCGGTTGCTCGAGCCGATCGGTACCGCTGAGGCGATTGAGCAGGTGATGGGCGATCTGCTGCGGGATCTTGCCCGTGTTCTGCAAGCGCGAGGGCTGGGCGCGCGGTCGCTGCGGTTCGCCGGCCTGCGGGTCGATGGATCCGAACAGATCGTCGGCGTGGGGACTTCGCGACCCACGCGAGAAGTTTCCCACTTGCTTCGCCTGCTGAAGCTCAGGATCGAGCGGATCGATCCGGGCTTGGGTTTCGAGCAGTTTCGGCTCGTAGCGCCGCACACCGAACCGCTTGACGCGGTGGATCTGGGCGCCGTGCTGGTCGACGACCGACAGAAGCGCGATCCAGCGCGCCTCGTCGACGTGATCGCGGGCCGGATCGGTGCCCAGGCCGTCTACCGCGCAGCCCCACGCGAAAGCCACGTGCCCGAGCGCGCCGTGATCCGATCCGACCCCATCGCTCTGCCGGGCGCATGGCCGGCATGGAAGCGGCCCATCCGGCTCTTTGCTCGACCCGAACCCCTCGGCCGGGTCATCGCGCTGATGCCGGACCAACCTCCGCGCCGCTTCGAATGGCGAGGGCGCGTGCATCGGATCGTCGCCGGCGATGGTCCCGAACGGGTGCATGGCGAATGGTGGCGGCGTGACGCCGAGGTCTGGGCGATCCGTGACTATTACCGGGTCGAGGATGAGGAGGGCGGCCGGTTCTGGGTATTCCGGCGCGGCGACGGCTTCGAGGACAACACCGGCGATCTGTCGTGGTGGATGCATGGGGTCTTTGGATGACCCATTACGTCGAGTTGCAGGTCCTCACGCATTTCTCGCTATTGCGCGGTGCATCGTCTGCCGAGGAATTATTCTCTGCCGCAGCATTGCTCGGATATCCCGCGATCGGGGTAAGCGATATCGGGACCGTGGCCGGCGTGGTCCGGGCCTGGGAGGCGCAGAAAGCGACCGGCGTTCGCCTGATTGCGGGCACCCGGGTCGATCTGTCCTGCGGCCGACGCCTCCTGCTCTATCCGACGGATCGACCAGCTTGGTCGCGGATCACGCGGCTCCTGACGGTCGGCAAGAAGCGGGCAGGGAAGGGCGCATGTCTGCTGCACTGGCATGATCTTGCGCCATGGTCCGACGCCGTCATCGCGATCCTGTTACCGCACGAGGCGGACGAGGAGAACCTTGAGGCGCTGGCCGACCTCAAGGCGGTCTTCGGGCAGCGGGGTTATATGGCGCTGTTCCAGCGGCGTCGGCCAGGTGATGCGGTTCGCATCGACGCGCTCGCGCGACAGGCAGGTGGTGCGGGCATACGCGCGGTCGTCACCGGCGACGTCCTTTATCACGCTCCGGAAGCGCGGCTGCTGCAGGATGTCGTCACCGCCGTCCGAGAGAAGTGCTCCGTCGACGAACTGGGCTATCGACGCGAGGTCAACGCCGATCGCGCGCTCAAATCGCCCGACGAAATGGTACGCAGGTTCCAGGATTATCCGGACGCGTTGCAGGCGAGCGTCGACATCGCCCGGATGTGCACCTTCGACCTCGGCGAACTGGCATATCAATATCCGCACGAGCGGGTCATTGAGGGACTGACTGCACAACAGGCGCTCGAGCAACTCGCGACCGAAGCGGTCGAGGGCATGTTCGACGGAAACGTGCCCAAGTCCTATCGCGACCAGATCGCACACGAGCTGCGGCTGATCGGCGAACTCGGCTATGCGCCCTACTTCCTGACGGTCCATTCGATCGTGCGTGAGGCCCGCCGGCGTGGGATCCTGTGCCAAGGGCGCGGCTCGGCTGCCAATTCGTGCGTCTGCTTCGTGCTCGGGGTCACGTCGATCGATCCGATCAAGCATGAACTGCTCTTCGAACGCTTCGTATCGGGCGAACGGCGCGAGCCCCCCGATATCGACATCGATTTTGAGCATGAACGGCGCGAGGAGATCATCCAGTGGATCTACGAAACCTATGGGCGTGACAGGGCAGCGCTGACCGCGGTCGTCACTCGTTACCGGGCGCGCGGCGCGGTACGCGATGTCGGCAAGGCGATGGGCTTGCCCGAGGATCTCACCTCCTCCTTGGCAGGCCTGGTCTGGGGGTGGTCCGCCGAAGGGGTCGGCGAGAAGCAGGTCGACGAGCTCAACCTCGACATCGGTGATCGCCGGCTGCGTCTCACACTCGATCTTGCGCGCAAGCTGATCGGTGTACCGCGTCACATGAGCCAGCATCCAGGCGGTTTCGTCCTGACCCATGATCGTCTCGACGACCTCGTTCCCATCGAACCAGCGGCGATGGAGGACCGCCAGATCATCGAATGGGACAAGGACGATATCGACAGCCTCAAGTTCATGAAGGTCGACGTGCTTGGGCTCGGCATGCTCGGTTGCATGAACCGCGCCTTTGACATGCTCGAGGCGGACAAGGGCCTGCATGTGGAGCTGAAGGATCTGCAGGACGACGATCCGGGCGTCTACGCCATGATCCAGAAGGCCGATACGCTCGGGACATTCCAGATCGAGAGCCGCGCCCAGATGAGCATGCTGCCGCGCATGAAGCCGCGGCGCTTCTACGATCTGGTCATCCAGGTCGCGATCGTAAGGCCCGGGCCGATCCAGGGCGATATGGTCCATCCCTATCTCCGCCGACGGGAGGGTCTTGAGCGCCCCGAGTATCCACGCCCTGAGCTGCGCGCCGTTCTCGAAAAGACGCTTGGCGTTCCACTCTTTCAGGAACAAGCCATGAAGGTTGCGATCGTCGGCGCCGGGTTCACGCCGGCTGAGGCGGACGCGCTGCGCCGTGCGATGGCGACGTTCAAGTTCACCGGCGGTGTCAGCCATTTCAGCGAGAAACTGGTGGAAGGCATGGTTGCCCGAGGGTATCCACGGGACTTCGCGGAGCGTACCTTTCGTCAGCTCGAGGGCTTCGGTTCCTACGGCTTTCCTGAGAGCCATGCCGCGAGCTTTGCCAAGATCTCCTATGCGTCGTCGTGGATGAAGCATCATCATCCGGACGTTTTTTGCGCCAGCTTGATGAACGCGCAGCCGATGGGCTTTTACGCGCCGGCTCAGATCGTGCGCGACGCGCGCGAGCACGGCGTCGAGGTTCGGCCGCCTTGCGTCAATGCGAGCCGCTGGGACTGTACGCTGGAGCCGACCGGGAGCCGATATCTGGCCGTCCGGCTCGGACTGAGGGTGATCCGCGGTTTGTCCAACGCCGATGGGGCCAAGATCGTCGCAGCTCGGGCAACCGCCTCGTACGACAGCGTGGAGGACGTCTGGCGCCGATCGGGGGCGCAACGCGCCTCGATCGAGAAGCTGGCCGACGGCGACGCCTTCCACGCGTTCGGCGCCGATCGGCGGCAAGGGCTGTGGAAGGTGAGGGGGCTGGGGGAGGCGCCGCTGCCCCTCTTCGCGGCCGCCGATCGTGCGGCTGTTGCCGGCAGCGTCGAGGGTATCGAGCCTGCGGTAGCGCTGCGCCCACTCACCGACGGGCGCGAGGTCATCGAGGACTATCGCAATCTGCAACTGTCGCTTCGCGCACATCCCCTAAGCTTCGTGCGCGACGAGCTGTCCCGACAAGGCGTGCGCTCTTGTGCCGACCTGAGCACCATCCGTGATGGCCGCCACGTCGAGGTGGCGGGCATCATCCTTGTCCGGCAGAAGCCGGGCAGCGCCAAAGGCGTGCTGTTCATCACCATCGAGGATGAAACCGGCATCGCCAACGGGATCCTGTGGCCGGATCGTTTCGAGGCGCAGCATCGCACAGTGATGTCGGCGTCGATGGTCGGGTTGAAAGGGCGCGTGCAGCGCGAAGGCGAGGTGATCCACGTGATCTGCGATCGGATCGTCGAGTACGGGGACCTGCTGATGAAGGTCGGCGACATGTCGTTCCCGCCTCGGACCGGTCGCGGAGACGCCGCGCAGCATCCAGGATCTCCCGATCGCGGAGAACCCGGTCATGACGCCGACCGGTGGAAGCCAGAACCGCGCGACTGCTATTGGCCGCCGCATGCCGACGGCAGGGATCCGGAACAGGTCGTGCGCTTCAAGTCGCACGACTTTCATTGATCCGATGGCGAGCTTGCCACGTCACCAGCGAGTCGTGATCGCGCTCTCCGTCCATATCCTCCGCGCGGGCGTCGCGCGCTGTTCGGAAGGACGCGTCGATGGCATCGAGGTACGGCTCGCGTTGCGATGTCTGCTGCCGCATTGTCCGGAGCCCTGGCCGCTGTCGTTATACTGGGATGCTGCGGCACAGGAGAACGAGATCGGCCGGGCACAGGGCGTAACCGCTGCATTCAATGGCATCGTCCGACAGCTGCGCAAGGCGGGCCGATACGATGAGAACGGCTTTTTGTAAGAGCGGCGTCGGCAGCCGGTGCGGAAGGGGATTTTGGACTCGATAGCTCGATGCAGCATACCAGCATGCGATCCAGCGAACCGGGATCTGGTGATAGGATGATCAAAATCGTCCGATTTCGACCATCCTAACACCGGTCCTCGAACCGCGCACGCTGTCGCTCGCCCGAGCCAGGAGTATGATAGGTGCCGCGAAGGCAACGGTGTGGGCGCCTACACAATACAAGGAAGAAGCTTGTGACGCAGCCACCGCTGCGAATGATCGCGCATCGCTTTGGCATTCCGATGGAGGTGCTCGCGTGCGAACCGCTCGGCAGACCGCCGGTAGCGTACGGCGAGGTTCTCGTGCGCATGACGGCAACGCCGATCAATCCATCCGACCTGATCCCCGTTGCCGGTGCCTATGCTGCGCGAACGTCGCTTCCGTTCGTGCCAGGCTATGAGGGGACGGGAACGATCGAAGAGGTCGGCGACAATGTCGATCCCGGGCTAATCGGTCGGCGCGTGTTACCCTTGGGCAGTGCGGGATGCTGGCAGACGTTGAAGGTCCTGCCGGCCGACTGGTGCATCCTGGTGCCGGACGATGTCGACGATGACGAGGCCGCGACCGCCTATATCAATCCCCTGACCGCCCTACTGATGGTGCGTAGGATGGCCCCGCAGCCAGGAGACGCGGTCGGAATCACCGCCGCCGCGTCGGCAATCGGTCGCATCCTGATCCGCATGATCGCATCGACGAGGGCGCACGCGGTTGCCATCGTGCGCTCGCAGTCGGCGGCCGAAAGCCTCCGCTGCGAACCTGCTGAGGTGGTCTGGAGCGATACGCCAATGCCCAGGCTCAATGGAGCCATGGACGCGGTTGGCGGCCGCGCGGGATGCGATCTGGCGGCCGCGGTCGTGCCGGGCGGCCAGATGCTGCATTATGGTTTGATGTCAGGGAAGCCGCTGGCCGGGACGGGCGCCACCACAGCACAATACTTCAGACTGCGGGATATCGTTCATGCCATATCGAGAGCGCAGCTCGACGAATTGATGTCTGTTGTATTTGACGAGATACGGGTCGGCCGTGCCGCGATCTCGATCGCTGCCCGCTACCCCCTGGCGGAAATCGGTCTTGCGCTCACGCACGATGCCCGTGTCGGACGAAGCGGCAAAATCCTGCTCTGCCCGTGAGAGAGGGACGGGGATGGGGCGGCGAGCGAAGCCGCGCCATCTTCCGACGATGCATCACCCCGCCGTTAATTGCGAGCGACCGCGCAGTGCCGCTCTGCGGCAATCGGTCCCTCGTCCTGCGTCATCGTCGGGCGAATGAGTCTCTAACGCGCTTGGCGCGCCAGGCATCGTTCCAGTCGTTGTGAACATCGGGCACATGTGCCACAAGTTCACGGCGGTGACGGGACAGGTGCTCGCGTGCCTTCTCAAGGAGCCGCGCTGCCGCCGGCCCGCGATCGGCATAGACGATGATCCTGCGCACTTTTTCGGGGATAGCGACGAATGCGAGCCGTTCCACGCCGCCCAGCGCCCAGGTCGGCGTACCGAACCAGTGCATCGCAGACAGTGCGTCCTCAATGCCTTCGGCGAGACCAAGTTCGTCCGTCGCGGGTGCAAGCCTGATGGCGCCGGTACCTAGGAGTCCGAGCGCAACTTTGGGCTTCGGGATTGGCTTGTGAAGGATGTCGACCGGATCGAGGAAGGTCCGCTGCACCGCGATCACGCCCAGGTCACTTTCTACGGCTGCGATCAATGCGGGCATGACCCGCTTGTCGGAGCCAGAGCCAAGCACGGTCTTCGGATTGAACCGTAAGCTTCGCGGATAGGGTCCGGTCAGTCCGCGGGCGCGCAAATACGTCTCGGCCAGCGTTCCGACGACCGGCTTGCTCGCGTGCCACAATCGAACCGCAAGCGCACTCATGTCGCGCCGCGGTTCCTTGGCAGGCATGTCGAGCGGCGCGCGATCATGAAGGCGTTGCCGCTGCAGCGCCTTGAGCACCTCGGCGGTGGTGCACCCGGCGAAGCAGTGGAACAGGATGGCGCTATCGCCAAGCCTGACCGAGAGGCTGGGCGACACATCGTCATGTGCTGGGCATCGGCATTCGCCACGGGTGCCGCGCCATACCCCGCCAAGGCGCTCGACGATCGTCTTTGCGCGGACTTCAGCGTCGAGCGGCAGTCTAGGCATCGGCCGAGCTCCGGCATCGTGCTGGACTGCGATCATTTCCTGACACTCCGGTAACTTCGAACCGCAGGGTCATCGTCGCCCTCGCCTCTGGACGGCGAGCGAAGAGCCAAAGACTGAAAGGAACTGATCTCGTGCGCGCGCGGCGTCGCCGCATGAACGCCCTTGGGCGGCTAGCTAACCGTAACGTCCTGTGAAGAGGTCGCCGAGCGCGCGGCGTCGAAAGGCGTTCCACCACCGACGGCGACGATGTTCTGGCGCATCGTGGATCATGTGGCAGCGCGGACAGAGGGCGGCGAGGTTTCGCCAACGCGGACCGCTGAAACTCGGATCGTGATTGAGATGCGCTGTGGCCAGGTAGACCGGTCTGCGCGTGATGCAGATCGCGTCTAGAGCAACAAAAGCGGGAGGCCGTCGCAACACGCGGCCGCGTCCATCCCGCCAGGAACGCCCGTCTGCGTCCCACCAGACCCCTTTCGCATCCTTGAGCTGAGCAACGTGTCGGCCATGCGGCCGTCCGCAATGTTCGCAACGACCACTTGCACGTTCGAAGCGTACGATCCGGCTGATCTCGGGCCAGTCGATCGGATAAAGCCAGCGATGTTCCGGACGGATCGGCATGCGACGATTCTGAATCATGCGCACCGAGAACGAAAGGAGAAAATGCGGCGAATGATCTGCCGATCCCGGCATACCGAGTTTGAAAGGGCGTGACGACCGCCAGCCGATCGCTTGGCCAGAGCCTCACACCTGTTCGCCGGTACTTTTGGCCAGAACCGAAAAGGTGTCGGCGATGAGCTCTGTTCGGTAGCCTGTATCATTGGTGTCGCCATGCTGCCCCTCGCGCACGCGTCCTGTGATATGGACAAGATCACCGACGCCGGCAACCTCCAGTTGGTTGGTCAGGTTCGAGAAACACACGACGCTATTCCATAGGGTATCCTGCTTCCATTCGTCGCCATCACGTCGGTTGTAATTTGCTGCAACGTTCACGAACGTGACCTTTTCTCGCCTGTTGATCTTGCCGACACGCCCGATGATGCGGAATTCAGCGATATTCTGGGGCATGATGCTCTTCTCCAGTGACTCACTCAATTGAACAGGCGGGGTCGCGCGATCAGTCGCTCTTTGTCAGCGCGCGCGGCTGGAAATGGTATTTCGTGACGTTCTGAGGTGTTGCGTAGGTCTCGTACGCCGCCAGCCAGTCGCGACTGATGGCTCGTTGCGCGGTTGCTAGCGGAAGCCGGTGCTCGCACACGAGCCGCCACAGAACGAAGGCGAGTGCATTCTTGTCATCCGCATTCGCTTGTCCGCGGCGCGGTTGAAGCCAGAGATTGCCGGCATCGAATGGTGCGCCGCCTAGAGAAATCGGAATGAGGTGATCAAGCTCATAGTCGGCCAATCGTCCGTCTGGATATTGCGCCTGCATCATCCGCCGCTTCAGGGGACCGGTGACACCGTAGGAGGGGCGCATCGATCGGGAATATCCCGGTCGACAGATCGTCCTCCCAATGTTCCCTTGCGTGATGCGAGCGTCGATCGAGCCTCTCACATCGGGCGGCGGCAATCGTCCATCGATACCCAGCGGAAGCGGCGGACGCAGGATCGTCGACGCGAGACTCTGGACAGCCTCGCAAAACGGCTCATCGCATCGGGCGTTTCCCGAAAACGGCGCGCCAATCGCATGGCTCAAACCGCCGTGCCACCATGCAAGTACGGCAAGCACCCCTGCACCGACGATCAGCGCCAGCCACCTCATCGCCCGCCTTTGGGACCGCAGGTGCAGGTGAAAATCTGAATGGATCCGTGTCGAGACATAGTCCACGTTTACCACAGGACGTTATTGGACGCCAAGTCAGGTTTGTCAGTGTGCTGCCATTCGTTCGGTCCGGAATCCCCACAGGCTCTTTGCAAGATCGAGTTCGTCGCGCTTTGCCTTGCCGATCATTCCCGTGAAATATGCGCCTGGCGTCAGCCGAATTTCCGACCGCGAATGGCGTTCGGCGGTAATCATGATCGCCACCGCTGCGGCATCCGGCCCAAGCTTTTCCAAGGCGTCCACATAGACCCCGATGCGGATCCCGAGATCGTTGCGCAGCCGAGAGGCGGCCCGATGAATATCGGACCACGCGGGTCTGCTGTTGCCGACGTACATCGCGGTGGTCGGGAACATCTCCATCAACTCTGCTGGACGAGTGTTGAAGCGACTGTTCGACGGTGACGCCGAGAGGTCGGCTGGAGGTGGAGCGGAACCGATTGGATCAGAACTACAAGCTTGCTCAGCCCGTACATCTTTGATGGGGTGAGGGCTGGTTTGTATATGTATGAAGGGCTCATTTTTTGACCCTGACCCATCATTATCTTCAGGAAACATACATTCGTCGATGGTCGTGGCAACGAGTTGCTCGACGTGCGGCAAACGGCTGAGTGCAGCCCGATAGAGATCACTGTCACGCACGGAACGCGCCTGCGCTGCAGCTTCAGCCACGCTATCGATGGCTTCCTGGAGGGCAAACCACCGCGGGCCCGTCAACCGCATATCGGCTGCTTGCGCGAGTGCCTGACCAACAATCCGGCTAACGCGGGCAATCTCCTGCCGACCCTCCTTGAAGAGCCGAGATTGTGCCGAATAGGCATCGGCGCGCTCGCGAAGCTCCTCGAAGCGGATGCGAAGCGGCGAGAGGTCGACACCAAAGGCGGTTGAGATTGCACCCGTATGATCACGGCGGCCTGTGCGCCGTCCATGAGCGCTGTCGCGCGCGAGGATCAGTCCGAGCGCTCTGAGCTGCCGGAGACGGGCTTTGATCGCACTGACCGTCTTGCCGGCGTCCTCAGCGAGCGTGAGGTTGCTTGGCCAGGCGATCGGCGTGCGCCCTTCCTTCCAATCATCGGCATGGGTGTAGCTGATGAGGTGTTCGAGCGTCTGTAGCGCACCGATCCCAACGCCTAGCGCCGCTGCTGAGCGCTTGACGACGGCGAACACCGCTTTCCGGTCGACCGTCGTCGGCGCATCGACAATCCTAGTCTCGAGCGCGCGTGCGATCTGGCGGGAGAAGGCCGTGATCGGTCGGGCTCCCGTTCCCCCCGTAAAGGCATTCTGGGTATAGGTCATCGTTCGTCCCCTCGTTCGAGGGGCCGTCAGCAGGCAAAACAGAGGCGTGGCGCGAAGCGCGCTCCCTTGAACCGAGGCTCGGAAACCGGTACGTGGAAGATCTCTGAGTGACCGGTCAGCGTTTGGCGACGCTGCCACGTTGCGATTTCTGGGTGCCCGGCCTTCGTGCCGGGCATTCGTTTATGTGCTCACGGCCACCCTTTCTGTTCGGTCTCACGCTGGCCGCCGAGCGGCCGCGGAGAACATTAAGGGACGATGCCAGCCCAATCAGGGGTTCGGAAGCGGGCACGACTCGTGCTTTCGCGGACCGAAGCGAGAAAAAGTTCGTGCTTTGACGGACCGACGCGGAGTCCGTTCGTGCTTTGACGGACGTCCATTCGTGTTTTGGAGGACGCTACTTCGTGCTTTGACGGACGAAAGTTCGTGCTTTGAGGGACGCTCGTTCGTGTTCTCGCGGACCGGTCCGCGAATCAGTCGCGAATCGCGTCGCTGGTCGTCTGCTCGGCCGACAGAAGGGCCTTTTTCGGCGTCAACGTGACCAGGGAAGGGGCCGCGACCCTGCGTTTCGGGGCGTCCACTGCAGGAGCATCTGCTTCGTTGAGCAAAACCCGGTAGTCAGGAATCGAGTCCAGGTCCGCGATGCCACGCAGAACGTGGCGAAAATGCTTCAGCGTGTTCTGATAGCCAAGCTGAAGGCGCAAATCGTTCAATCCGATCTGCACGGGACCATCGATACAGGTGGAGCGCGCGACTTCGTAAAGTCGTCGTTCGACTGGACCAAGCTGGAAATAGTCCGGCGAATATTCGAGGACCCGGCGATCGCGCAGGATCGCACGGTATAGCCAGTCACAAAGGCGGACTTTCACGCCCTTGAGACGTGGTTCACCGGTCCGTGTCTTCGTATATTGGAGTTGCGCCTCGGACAGCCACGAGAAGAAGCCCGTCTGGCCTTCGCCACCGGCTTCGATGTTCGTCTTGATCTGCGTACCCTGAAGCCGTCCTAACGCATCAGAGAGGCGTGTATAGGAGCGTGCAGAACCGCTGACCCCCGTCACTCGGAAGAGGTCGTGGGCCGTAAAGTAGAACTCCTGGGCCACGCGCTCGCCTGCATCCATCTTCGAGACAAGCAAGCTCGCGATATACAGTAGGATCTCCTTGTCATAGATTGTGGCAACACCGCTGGGACCAGGGCCGATCTCTATGGAAACACTGTCAGTCTTATAGACTAAGGAGCGCTTCAGCGCAGTCTTCGACAGCGAAAAGAAGGGATAGGCCATGAGTGAGTGCTCACCGCGAACCTCGGTGAGGAGCGGACTGTCGAGGACGAAGAGGTCGCCCTGCGTGGGAGAGGTGCCCGTCATGCCGCCCAATCCCGGGTCCGCAAAAGCACGAAAGCCCGCTCGCGAAGGTCCGCGAAAACACGAAGGGCGGGAGTGCCACCGAGGGAAAACGCTCGGAACAGCGCACTATCGGAGTGAAGTTCGTGTTTTTGCGGACCGACCGCGCGCCCGATGCTGGGAGCCACGCGGAGGGTCGTTTCGACATGGAGTTCGCGCAGATTCATACGAGCCGCTGTAACAGGTTGGCGCCGCAGTTCACAGTCGTTGCTCGGGCAGGTCGCGCGTTCCTGCTACTGCTGCAAGCGCCATAGGGTCTCCTAAGTGGCTCACTAACGCGTCTCTCATCGCCGGCTATCCGGTCGCGCGGGACGATGCGATCTGGAGATCGAGCCACTCCTCTGCGGCATTCCTCAGCCGTGGAAGCATCGACACGTTCGCTCGGCGCCGATCTGCCGGGTCGGGGATGCGCTCTATATAGCCGACCGCTTCAAGCTGCTCGATATGCCTGAGCGCAGTGGTCATTGACGCCCCGCTGAGGGAGCAGAGTTGCGACACCGCGATGTCACGGTGCTCGCCCTGCGCTACATAGAGCTCAAGGATCATATCCCAGCTGGGATCGAGGAAGCGCGCCCCGGAAAAGCAGCGGGTGCGTCGACGGCGCCCGGCCAAAATCGCCTTAGCTTCGCCAAGGCGCAGGTCCGCGATCGTGCCCCCGGCAGCGGCGGCAGATAGCAGGCTTTCCTCGACGGCCTTACGCGGAAGACGGACGATGACGTCGATCAGTTCGTCGCCCGCTGATGCTGAAGCCATGATCGTCGCGATCCATTTTTCAGATAGGGCGCAGCATCACGCGGCAATCGCATCGTTCCCAGCGCAAGCGCGCCAAGCGCGAGATAGGCGTAGATACCGAGACCTGTGTGATAGGCGAAGAGTGGAATGCCGGGCAGTAACGCTCCGCACAGGCTCATAAACAGGCCGCCCAGCGCGAAGCCGGCTGCCCAGATCGGCCAGAAACGGATAGTCGTCACACCTAACCAAAAGAAGCCGCAGGCGACTCCCAGGTCCACAACCAACGTTGGAAAGTGCCCGGGATCCCAAGCGACCTTGGTAGAATAAACGCGCAGACCGGTCGTGAGAGCGAAGCCCGCCAAGTTTATTAAAACACCCAGTCGCTCAGGCCTCCCGCCGCGTACGAGAGCGAACAGAAGAACCACTGCCATTATCGCATTGAACAGTAAGGCGAGTAGAACTTCCACTTTCATACGCGGGTTCGCTTCAGGCAGTGGCCACTTCGACCGGTGATTCGATTTCGGCGTTCATCGGCGGCTTTGGGAGATTTTCTCCCCAGCTCGTCTCGTTCAGGCCGAGATGACGGCCGACCCGCTCCGTGAAGGGGTGAGCCCGCATCGCCATCTGATCCTGACCTTCGACCAGAGCAGCGAGCGCAGCTACCGTCGCTTTGACGGTTCGCTGCGCCATCGCCGGCGAGAGCCGATGAACCTCCGTCGCATCGAGCGTCGTCAAGAGGAACTGGGCGGTGTCGCGCGCCGCCAGGTTGATCGATCGCTCCGCCTTGCGAAGTTCATCCGCCACGATGCGACCAGTATTCTCGAGTGCCTGCATTACGTCTCCTTGGGCGCCGCAGCGCCGCTACCGTACCTTGAGGCCGAGCAGGAACGTCAGCGTCAGCATCACCATACCCGCGACGGTCAGGCCGATTGGAGTGAGGATCGCAATGATCGCACTCCAGATCGCCGCCTGCTTCCAGGTGAGCATGTTCGCTGCCGCCCCTGCGGTCGGCAACGGCGGTGGGAGAGGAAAGACGTGCTCATCGCTAGGTAGGACGATTGCAGGGGGCAAAGCCTCTACCCCTGCATCGTGCTCCGCGACGATCCGGGCGGCGTCGATCCGGCTCGTGGTGCCCAGCAAATTGTTAGCCTTCAACAATTGCTTATCGACAGCGCGGGGACTTGCCCCGGTTAACATCGCGATCTCCTTCGAACTTCGATGCTGGTAAACGAGACGGAGGTAGGAGAGCTGCCGTTCGCTCAATTGGTCGACAGGCGATGGTCGGTCAGAGCGCGCGGGGCTATCCGTGGCGGTTTCGCTGGCATCTGTCTTGTCGTATCCAGCGGGTGATATTTCCATGTGTCGACCCTGCAGGATGGAGCGATTCGCCGCCAGAAGTTCCGTAATCCATGTTGGGACGCGTCGTTCCAGCAGAACAGCCGGCCCGCGGGAAACGAACGGTAGCGAACCGATCCCGCGAAACTGTCATTCAGCAAACAGGCGGACGTAGCGGCGGGCAGATTGGCTCCCTTGAGATCGGGTGGTTGTCACGGTCGCAGTGCGGTACAGGCCGTCGGCTTTGCCTAGCGTCGCCGTACCCGCGGTCAGGCCGATCTGGCAGCAAGGGAGGAGAAGCGGCGCCGCCTTCCAAGTACAAGGCGTTAACGACTACCCGGTACAGGTTGTCGCCGGCTCCCGTACGGGACACGCGTGACCACTGGTACTTGTATCCGGCATGGCGAGCGCGTACATGGAGCGGGCAGGGAGACCTGCAAAGCGACTTATTCCGGCCCCGTGTTGGATGAGCGCTGTGGCTACCCAGGGTCTCAAACCCTGGTTGCCGGCCACCATTCTCCCTGACACGTTTCTGAGCCGCCCTTCGGGGCGGCTCTTTTCGTATCAGAGCAGATCGATCCCGTACTTTTCACGCAAGCCCTGCGCGTTCATCTCACCATCCACGATCCAGCGCCGCGCATAGGCCACGACATCGGCAAGCTGAAGCAGCCGGGAGGCCCCGGAATCAAGGCGGACGACCCGATTGACGCCTCTGAAGCGACCGTCGTCCTTGCGCGCCCGCTCCATCTCGGCATCAAAATCAGGGTGATCGTTATGCTGATTGACGTCGGTGATGACATCGACGTTGCCGACGCTGTCGCGCCCGAGCACTGAACGAAACCGCTTCATGCCGATCTTCACCGTCTCGACGACCGCTTGTGCATAGACGACCGGCGGGGCCCCCTGCCGCCCCTGAAAATGTTGGTTGATCATCACCACCCGATCGAGGTCGGCGCCAGCACGCAGGCGATCGAGCAGTCCTTGAAGATAGCCGTTCGCCATTTTCACGGCATGGACCTCGTTTGCATCCGCCGGCAGCAGGTCGCTGAACGCCTTGTCGAGACGCCCGGCTTCCCGAGCGAGGACGAAAAGCGCGCCGAGCTGAAAGGGGCCGCTGCCGGCGGTCCCGGACTCGTCGATGAAGCACAGCACCTTCTTGTTCAGGCCCTTCGTCACTCAGGCCTCCGCATCCGCCGGAGCCGCCGCTGGTCGGCGGCGCCGCATGCCAGGGCGGGCGACGGCCTGCCGCTTGGCACGCGCTTCTTCGGCTGCCTCACGGAAGTCCGGCTCGATCTCGGCCAGCTTGTCGACCAGTCCCTGAAGATCATATTCGTTCGAGATCTTGCCACGGTGCGACGCACGGCGTTCGATCCGGCGCACGAAGCCCGCCTCCTCCAGTTCCGCGATGTAGCGCTGCACCTGGCGCTCGCTGAGGTTGAGGCGCAGTGCAAGATCGGCCTTCTTCGGAAAGGGCTTACGGCCGGCATCCCACCAGAAATCGGCGAGCTGGATCAAAACGGCAAGCTGGGTCGGGTTGAGCCCGAGACGTCGCTGCGCGCGAAGCAGCAGCGAAGGCAACATGCAGAACCCGAGCGCGATCACCTTTGCGCCCCATTTATTGGCGGCCGCACCCGACTTTCGAGGCGCTTTCGCCGCGGATGCCGCTTCCAGCTGGCCATCTTCGCTTTCGATCTTGTCACTCATCCGATGTCTCCGTAGGCTCGCAGATGAGCGCTTGATAGGCCGAAGACAAGACTGACCGACCGGACACCTCTGCCTGGTCGGGAGGAGACAGATGCATCTCCTCGGACGAGGCAGAGGTGTCCGGTCTGAATAAGGACGCAAGTAACCCGATTAACCCGTAAACCGATTAAGCGAGATAAACAGGTACCAGACAAAGACGTCCGGTCGATTATCTTAAAGCGCAGCGGCGGCCGAGCGACCCGCCCTGACTGGACGGACGCAGAGCGTGCCCTCAAACCGGATCGGATCTCGGATCGCCACGTTGCGCGATCTTCAGAGGAACTTGTCGCCGGCGTGGTCGCGAAACGCTTCGTGATCGCGGACATAGCCGCTGACCGTCTCGATCGACCGGTGGCGGCTGTGGTCCTTCATCTTGAAAAGGTTCGCGCCTTGGCGTCCCGCCTCGGTGAGGAACCCAGCGCGCAGCGAATGGCCTGAGAACAGTTCGGGGTCGTAGCCCGCGGCGGCCGCGCGCGCTTTGACCACCAGTGCGACGCCGCGATCGCTCATCGGCTTTTCGGTCAGGCGCCCTTGTGGGGTCAATTTCCGGAACAGGAAGCCATCCGTGATCGGCGCCGCCGATATCCAGGCTTTATATAAGGCGACTGGTGCGATACGCCGGCGATCGGGAATGACCACGTCGGCGCCCCGTCCAAGCTGGTCGCCCTTGGCATGCGGCACATGGATGCGCAGACCCTCGGCCAGCTCGGTCACCTGCGAAAAACGGATCGCCACCAGCTCGGAGCGGCGGAACGCCCCGCCCATGCCAACTGCGAGCAGTGCCCTGTCGCGCAAGCTGCGGACGCTGTCGCCATCGATTGCGCGCAGCATGTCACGCAGGATATCGCCGTCAGCAGCGCGTTTCTTCGCGACCGGCTGGTCGCGCTTATCGGCACGCACGCCGCGCATCGCGCGCTCCAAGATGTTGGCGTTCACCTGATCGGTCGGCGGCGGGTGCCCCGCCGCGCGGTGGGCGAAGATGATCGCGGCGAGCCGTCGGCCGATGGTCGAGCGCGCGCGGCCCTGATCGGCGAGATCGGTCAGGAAGGCCGCAACGGTGACTGGCGTCGCTGGAAGGGTGACCAGCGCTCGCGCCGCGCACCATTGTTCGAAAATCGCCCAGTCTGACCGGTACGCACGTAGCGTCGCCGACGACGACGCACGCTCCATGTAGCGGGCGATCCGCTCCTGGTCATCGATGCCAAGCCCGGCGAGCGGCAGGTTCGCCTGTGCGACATTCACCAGGCTCTGGCGATCATCTAGCTGCGAGTGATCGTCGGCTATCGGCTCATCGTCGTCTATCGTCATCAGCCGAAGATCCCGCCAGCCCGCCATTCGCCGATGCGGGCAATCGCTTCGTCGGCGTAGGGGCGGGGGAGACCATCGTCCGGATCGCGCCAACCGGGATAAAGCTCGACGCTACCGCCACTTACACGCGCCAAGGCGATCGAGCCGCCGATATCGCTTCCTGCGTCCGCCGCGATCACCGCCTTGATCGCCCGCGCCGGCACATACTCGATGCTGCCGCCGAAACCCCCGTCGATGGCCGCACTGATCTCCGGTTTATGACTTCCCAGAAGATGGAAGCTCCCCGGCTGAGAAAGGTCAATCTCGCGCGGACCATAGAGGCGTCCGGCCTCATCACATCCGAATTTGAAGACCTGCACCGGCGGGTTGCCCGTGCGGTGCGGGGTTTGACCAACCACGAATGCCTCGAAGCGCCGCTCCGTTTCGCCGGCGTAGCGCGCGCCGATACGGCCGATCATGTCGGCAATGTCGCTGATCGTCGGAAATTTCTCGAACGCAGGGCCGTGCATCGCCTTCAGATACGAGGTCGCCAGCTGATACGTCGCGCTCGCTGGTTGAGTGTCACCAGCCCAGGCGAAGGCGATTTCGGAGTGGTAGGTTGGCGTCATGCCGGGACCGCCATCCTCGTGCTCCTGGAAGAACCGCAGCGTGATCGGGAGAATCTTCATCGCGGCGTCGGTCGTCGGGATGCGGCCATGCTCGGTCGGCATGCTGATCCGGCTATCGGCGGCCAGCCAGATGTCGCCCTCGTGGATCCACGGCTCGACCGGAAACTCCGGCGGCTCGCCCTCCCATGCTTCAATCAAGCTTCCTCGATCCATCAGCTCGCGCCGCCGCCAAACTACCACACTCGTCATGGCCGCGACCGTACCCGAAGCGTAAGCGTGGCCTGCGGGCCGCCTTGCCCGTTTTGCCGTGGCTGGGATGTTTGTCGCCTTTGACGAGGGCGATAGCGGTGCGGGAAGTTTTCGGGTCCGAGACTGGTCATACGAGCGCTCGTATGACTGGTCGCGTGGAGGTGGTCGGCCGGGTGTCGGGCCGGCGGAGTTGGTCGGACGAGGAGAAGCTGGAGATCCTGGCCGAGGCGTTCCGGCCTGGCGTCCGAGTTCGCGATGTTCTTGAGCGGCGCGAGATATCGAGCGGGCTGGTGTATACGTGGCGCAAGCAGGCGCGGCTGGGCAAGCTGGGCGGCATAGCGCCCGCGCTGCCAACATTCGCCGAGGTGTGTGTGGCTGAGGTTCCTGCACCACAGCCGGCGACATCCACGCCCGGCCTCATCTGCATCGAATTGGCGGGTGGCGTGCGGGTGAGCGTGGACGGCTCGGTGGACGCCGGCGCGCTGGCGCGGGTGCTGTCGGTGCTGAGGTGAGTCCGACGCCGTTGCCGACGCGAGTGTTCCTGGCCTGCGGCGTGACCGACATGCGCAAGGGCTTCGATGGGCTGGCGGTGCTGGTCCAGCAGGTGCTGCGCGAGGATCCGCATTCCGGCGCGCTGTTCGCGTTCCGGGGCAAACGCGGTCATCTGGTCAAGCTGCTGTGGTTCGATGGCCAGGGGCTGTGCCTGTTCTCGAAGCGGCTGGACCGGGGCCGCTTCGTCTGGCCGGTGACCGCGACCGGCGCGGTGACGCTGACGCCGGCGCAGCTGTCGATGCTGCTGGAGGGCATCGACTGGCGCCGGCCCGAGCGCACGTTCGTGCCGACACTGGCGGGCTGAAAACGGCGGTTTCGCGTGGCTTTTGCTCGCCCGTCGGCATGCGATCTGCTATGCAATTCTGGTGTCGGAAGCGCCCGTTTCCTCAGCTGATGTCATCGCGCGGATCGCCGCGCTGGAGGCTTCGCTCGCCCGGGCCAATGCCGCGCTCGTCGCCCGCGACCTGCTCATCGACACCCTGCGCGGGCAGATTGCCTGGCTGCGGCGGATGCAGTTCGGCGCCTCATCCGAGAAGCTGGGCCGCGAGGTCGAGCAGCTCGAACTGGCACTGGAAGAGCTGGAAACGGAGCGGGATGTTTCCGCAGTTGAGACCGCCGCGCCCGACATGATGCCCCGACCGGCGCCGGTCCGCAGCCTGCCCGGTCACCTGCCGCGTGAAGAGATCATCCACGAGCCCGCGTCCGGCGTCTGCACCTGCCCGGACTGCGGCGGTGCGCTGCGCCGGCTGGGCATGGACGCGCACGAGATGCTCGACATCGTGCCGGTGCGCTGGCGGGTCGTGCGCAACGTCCGTCCCAAATACAGCTGCCGGGCCTGCGAGAAAATCGTCCAGGCACCCGCGCCGATCAGCGCCGTGGCGCGGGGCAAGGCGACCTTCGCGACGCTGGCGCACGTCGTCGTCGCCAAGTTCGACCACCACCTGCCGCTGTACCGCCAGGCCGAGATGATGGCTGCGCAGGGTCTCGACATCGACCGCTCGACGCTCGCGGGCTGGAGTGGGCAAGCCGCAGCGCTGCTCGACCCGGTGGTCAGCCGCATCCGCGATGCGGTGCTCAAGGCCGACAAGATCCACGCCGATGACACGCCGGTGCCGGTGCTCGATCCCGGCCGGGGCAAGACTGCGACCGGGCGACTATGGGTTTACGCAACCGACGACCGGGCGTCGGGCAGCACGGCGCTGCGCGCGACATGGTATCGCTTCACGCCCGACCGCACCGCTGCACACCCGCTGTCGCATCTCGCCGGCTTCCGCGGCTTTCTCCAGGCTGACGCCTATGCCGGGTATGACGGCCTTTACCGGGGCGGCGCGACCGAGGTGGCGTGCTGGGCCCACTTCCGTCGCAAGGTGTTCGACCTGCACGAGCGTGTCCCCACGCCGCTGAGCACCGACATCCTCGAACAAATCGGCGCGCTCTATGCCGTCGAGGCCGAGGTCCGCGGCCAGCCGCCGGATGCACGCCATCATGCCCGGCAGGAACGAAGCAGACCGCTGGTCGACGCCTTGCGCGAGGTGCTCGACGCCGGCTTACGCCGCCTGTCGCCTAAGTCCGACATGGCCAAGGCCATCGCCTATGGCACCAGGCGCTGGCCGGCGCTGTCCCGCTTCCTCGAAGACGGACGGTTGGAGATCGATAACAACATCGCCGAACGCGCGCTGCGCGGCATCGCTGTCGGTCGCCGCAACTGGTTGTTCGCCGGCTCAAAAGCAGGCGGTGAACGAGCTGCCGCGATCTACACCGTCATCCAGACCTGCAAGGCCAACGGCGTCGACCCGCAAGCCTATATCGCCGACGTCATCGCCAAGGTCGCCGACGACTGGCCCGCAAGCCGATGGGATGAGCTCATGCCGTGGAACTGGTCTCGCGAACCTGTCAGATTGGCGGCATGACTGCCGAAACCGTCGCTCGCCTGCATATCGTCCTCAACGACATCGACCCCGCCATCTGGCGCCGGGTCGACATGCCGGTCACCGCCAGCCTCAAGATGCTCCACGACGTCGTCCAGGCTGCGATGGGCTGGGAGAACTATCATCTCTGGCACTTCGAGGCCGGCGACCGACGCTACGGCGTGCTGGACCCGATGTGGCCCGACAGCGGCATGGCGGCCACCAAGAACGTGAAGCTCGCCGCCCTCCTCGACCGGGGCATGAAAGAACTCGTCTACACCTACGACATGGGCGACGACTGGCGGCACACCATCACCGTGGAAACGGTCGGCCCCGGCGAGCCTGACGTCAAATACCCGCGCTTCGTCGCCGGCGAACGGCGCTGTCCACCCGAGGATGTCGGTGGCTTGCCCGGATACGAGATGTTCCTCGACGCCATGGGCGACCCCACTCACGAGGAACACGACCGACTGCGCAACTGGTATGGCGGCCCTTACAACCCTGACGACATCGACGAACGCTTCACCCGGCGCGCCGTCGCCGCCATCGCCATCCGCCGCCATGCTGGCAAGCTCGCCTACCAGAAGAGCCGGCCGCAATAACAAGGCGGCCTACCGGCCACGCTTACCCCGAAGCTGTAGGTTTTCCCGAATCAGTGGACGACGTCGCGCTCTGGAGCGTGCACCTTTAAGGGCAGACTTGAACCTGAAAGAGTGGATGTTCCGCGGCTAACGCGCAGCTGGATCTATGCAGGTTGCGCTAGCAGGTTACCTAGGTCGTATCTGCTGATGCTCGGCGCAATCGAGCACACGACGGCAGGCCAGCCCTCGACCTCCGCTCAATCACCGAAATCATCGTCATCAACCGACCCTGGCTTTGCAGATACTGAGCTCATAGGCATCAGTCTCTTTCGGCTCAGCCCAGCAGCGTGCAGTGTCGACCGGTTCCGCATCCAAGCGTCATTGACTAAGTCCTGCCACTGAATGACCTCTATCTGCCCACTATAAGCGCCGCGCAGAGGCCTAATGCGACCTTGGCCGTTCGCAGTCGTGTCCCAACTCGATAGCTGCTGGGTCAAGTCCCCCACAATGTCAGCAACAACATAACAATAGAAGATGCAATCCTTGGCTATCCTGACGCGTGAGCGTCCGAACGACTCAATTTCTCCGCCCTGCATTTGGGCTAAATACCTTGTGATCTGTTGCTCTATCTGGTCCTTGGCACCGCTATAGTTTCGCCGACCGGGTTTCTTGAATTCGACCACCATAACCCGGCGAAGCGGCTCCGATAGGTCAACCGCATCGGGCTGGTCAGGATCAGTGGAGCTCAGACCGTAAGCCAAGTCCCATAGGAATAGATCTGGCCGATCGGCCGTACCGCCTTCAACCAGTACTTCATCAAGGCGCTTGTCAGAGGAGAACGCGCGCGTGAAGGCGAGCCGCTCATCGACGATCCAGAGCTCGTGCGCCCGGCTCTTCAGCTCAGTCACGTCATCGCCACGAACGTTCATCGGGCAAATGAAGGAGTGAAGGGTCCGTTCCAGGTGATAGTCGTCGGCACTGCCATCGCGACTTCTGATCCTAGTGATGAGCTTTTCGAGTAGCTCCAGAGCAAGCTTGCGGCGCACGACGTGCTGCGCGAGGGCTAGCTGCTCCGAAGCCTGAATTTCGCGAGCTGCATCCGAGACGGTCTGGCCGAAACTGAAGGGGACGGTTCCGGCGTCAAGCGCATCAATGAGCCTTTGCAGCGCATCCTGTCGCTCCTCGTCCCGCCGGATCTGAAACTTAACGAGAAAAGAAGCGAACTCCTCTGGCGTCGCCGCATGAAGCGGCACTCGGCCGAGCTGTGTATCGTCATCGTCAAAACCGTAAGTGGGGTAGCGTTCGACGAAGGACTCGTACCGCTCCCTCCGCGTTTCGAAGTAGCGCCGCACCTGGTCTGGGATCATCTGCGATCGAACGGCATCCATACATTGCCGGCTGATCTGCTTGAGCGTTCGCTCCGTAAGGTTGAAGGCTGTTCGCCCCTCATTGACCCGTAGATCGAGGTACTCGCCCGAAACGCAGCCATGGAAGGCGAGGTCCTGTTCGCCATCACGCTCCAGACGCTCGACGCCAAGCAAGTTGTCAACCTTTCGGCTCTCGACGGTACGTCCATTGGCCAGAAGGTGCAGCTGATGAAGGCCCTCCAAACCCGTGCTCGCCTCAGGCTTGCAAAAGAAGCCGGTGATTTGGAGCTCGCCGAACTCGTCGCTCAAGATCGTTGCCTGCATCGGCTCGCCAACGACGAGGTCAGAAACCGCTTTCGGGTATTCTGTCACCTCACCGTCCACATCGACGAGGATCGTCGGACCACCACCTAGCAAAAAGTCCGCAATGAAGTGCGCGCTGAAGTAGCGCATGAAGGTGTCGGCTCGTTTGGGGAAGGGGTCAGCATACTCTCTCGTACGGAGACCGCGGAACTGCACCCTTGTGCCGTGGTGCCCGGCCGAGTCCGGCTTATCTTCGTACGTCGGCACAACTTGCTCGGCATTATTGAGGACGAACTCGAACGACCGCCGCTTGAACTCTGTGGCGTCGCGATACCCACTTTCGATAGTGATCCCGTCGAAGGCGTCTAACCAGAACAGGCGCCCCACGCCCTTGCCGCCTTTGCTCCGCTTAAAATCTGTATCGATGGTACAGAATGCTCCGTACCGCTCCTGATCGAGCCCGATCCCGTCATCAGCGACCTCAATGGTGATCTTCGCCGGGTCGCTTAGATGCGAAACGGATATGTCGATGCGTCCTTCGGACACGCGATCGTCAAACTCATCCTCGATCGCGAACATGGCATTGCTCACGGCCTCAAATAGCGGCTGCAGGCTCTGCGTAGCGTTCGAGGGCTTGGGTAGCTTTCGGACGCGGTTCTCGATGTTAGGCGTGAGCGCCGGCAATGGTCCTGTCTCCCCAACGGATCGGCCGCTTATATCTCAGGCAGCGATCGCGGCGAGCCTGTCCTTGCGCCATAGCGAACGCGTCTGCTGACCCAGTAGGTTGAGCATACCGTACCCAAAAGCACGAACTTGCGACTACACCGTCCGCGGTCGCACGTTGGTGATGGTAATGCCAACGTCCGCGCTCGCCAGAGGTCCGTCTGTCGTAAACATCTCAGCTTGCAAGTCGATCGCCAAGGCAAGACATGCCCGCTCGCCGAGGGACAGGCCGAGCGCCATCGTCGCTGGCCGAAGGTCGCCTACTATGAGCGCCTGGGCAGGAGTAAGCGGCCGGACATCGAGGTGCAGCCCGCCAAGCGCCTCACGCACGTCGTCAAGTGGCAGTCCTCGGACCCGTAGCTTGGAAATGACCTCCGCGAGGTTGGTTGTTCCAATGATGCTGCGAGTCAGGACATCGACTACCCGATCCGCCCCGGGTTCATCATTCAGAAGGCAGAGCAGGGCGGAGGCGTCGAGTACGACTTTGCTACTCACGCTCCGCCTCACGCCGACGCTCCGCGATCAGCTCGCCAGCCAAACCGACGCCTTCGGGCACATACCTACGCAGGATCGCGCGAGCACGCTCAAGTGCCTTAGGCACGGAACGTACCCGCAGCTCGCCATCGTCCACATCGACGAGAACGGTGTCACCCGTGGTGATCCCGAGCTCACGGCGCATTGCCGCCGGGATCACGAGCTTACCACCGTCCACGATCTTGACCCTCTGTGCTTCCATCTGCACCAAACCCGCTGCTCTTACCCGCCCAACGGCCTTATACCGGAGAGCAAAGTCGGACACCAGCGTGGAGGCAGGGATCGATGCACGGCCGATCACCAATATAGCGTTCATCGATGATGGAGCAGCTACTTAGACCCGGCTCGCTTAGCTAGGCTACGTAGGACCGGTAGTTGCCGATCTGAGCCGACTGCTGCATGACTGGCTCACAAGGGTATATCCAAAAACGCCTCATAGGAGCGACGAACTGATGGTAGATGGCGGTGTGCGAGCGGCGCGGGTGTACCTGCGGGTGAGCACGGACGAGCAGGACCTCACGCGGCAGGAAAGCATCGTCGCCGGTGCTCGAGCGGCCGGCTTCTATATCGCTGCCGTCTACCGGGAGAAGGCGTCCGGCGCTCGACCCGACCGGCCGGAGCTGCTGCGCATGGTGGCGGACCTGCAGCCGGGCGAGGTGGTGATCGCCGAGAAGATCGATCGGATCAGCCGCCTGCCTCTGTCTGAGGCCGAGCTCTTGGTCGCGACTATCCGGTCGAAGGGCGCGCGCCTCGCGGTGCCGGGCATTGTGGACCTCACCGACTTGGTAGCGGACAGCGCCGGCGTCGCGCGGATCGTGCTAGAAGCGGTGCAAGACATGCTGCTGCGCGTCGCGCTCCAGACTGCGCGGGATGACTACGAAACGCGGCGCGAGCGGCAGCGGGAGGGCATCGAGATCGCCAAGCGGGCAGGCCGGTACACCAGCCGCAAGCCCGATCTTGCCCATCACAGGCGGATAGTTGGGCTGCGCGAGGCGGGCATGAGCATCGCGAAGACGGCGGTCCTTGCCGGATGCAGTATCGCCCACGTCAAGAGAGTGACCGCGCTCCACCGTGCAAAGACAGCTGCGGTCGCGCCGACCTCATGAACCGAATGGACCATGTATCCATGGCTCAACCTCCCCTGTTGAAGCCGTAGTCTACAATCCGGAGTACGCGATGTACTTCGACTGCGGTGCTTCGCCCAATTCTGGTCCCATGCTTAGTCGCGGTCCTGCAGGGTGCAAACGCCTTGCTGCGTGATTCGAACGTGAGCAAGAGAGGAAACAATGAGGATGCCGGTGAGAGGATGGTAAAAGTCGTACGCTGAGCACGGTGGCCGTCCCGTTTGGAATTATCGTCAGGACGGAGCCGCAGAACTTCAGGAAGGTGCTTCGCCCTCAACCGTACACCTACAGTTCGCCGGAAGTCAGCTCCGCCGACCTGACTTCGGCAGCTGCAAGCGCGAGCCGGTTTTATCAGGCCGAGACTCGAACGACGGTTCCGCGCGTCACGAACACGATCATACCCTCCGAGATGCCGGTTACATGAAGGTAGCGCTTCACCTGACCGCGATACTGCTCGGTGGCGGCGGGATCCGGATCGACATCACTCTTCCAGTCGATCGCCGCGCGCGGCAGTCCGGACTCATCAAGATGCAACGCATCTACGATCCCGGCGGTGACGACTTCTATGCCGTCGACCTCCTCCGAAGCGAGAACCGGAAGCTCCGGCACGAGGCGGTCACGCATCGCTACGATCTCGGGGAGGGCCAGCGTGCGCACAACAACCCGTGCCACCTCCTGTTCGGAGATGCCGGTAGCCGCGGCCCCGGCCGGCTCAAGCCCGAGTTGCACGATCAGCTCGCGTGCCCGGTCTGCGAGGTGCGCTTCCTCGTCCAAGATTTCACCCGTAAGCACCTCCTCGAACAGCTTGTGGATGATCAGCCCCCGCTCGCGCCCGCCTTGAACCGGTCCCGATGGAGCAGCACCGGCCACCTCTCCGAACACCAGCTCGGGTTCAGCCTGCGAGTGGTCATCTACTCCGCGCCCTTCGTCCCTGCTCGGCGCGCTCCAAGCGATTTTCGCGGTAGCGTCGACGATCGCGGTTGCTTCTTCCGCGAAGCGCTCCCGGGTCTGCTGATTGTCGTCCTCGTGGATGCCGGAAGGCGCTTGGTCGGGATAAGCGTCGAAGTCGAGAACCTCGAGCTCATTAAGCCCGAAGTCGATCAGCCCCGACCAGCTGTTCGAGCCTGCCGCGACGTCGAGCCGTGGAAACACCAGCAGCTCGCGCGCGCGGGTAGCAGCCACATACCACAGGCGCGTGCGTTCGCGGTCCTGCTCGGCCTTCTCAGCACTGTGCACGTCGGCGTGGCCAGAGGGTAGGTTGCCCAGCACCGGCATGAACAGGATGCCGGCGTCGCGATCGATGACGGTGTTGTCGACCGCAATCGTCGCCGTCATGCAGTTGATCGGGACGACGATCGGCCACTCCAGCCCCTTGGAGGCGTGCACCGTGAGAAGCGACACCGATTCCTCCTGCGCGTCGGGCCGACCTTCGGCCGAGCGCGCCTTGCCGGCCCAGGCGTCCGCCATCGCTTGTGCAAACGCTCTCAGGCCGCGAACGCCGTAAGGCCGGGCCAGGCTCAGGAACAGGTCGACGTTGGCGAGTGGACGTTCGGCTTGGCCGCGATGGCGTTGCAGCAGGATCGCGCGTACGTTCAGCGTGTCGATCGCCTCGGCGATCAGCTGATGCGGGGTGGTCGCGTTGATCCGGCGCCTGAGCCCCTGAAGCTTGCCCAGCACGTCCCTCGCGAGGGGATGCGCAATCGCGTCCAGGTCCATGTTGACGTGCAGGTGAGGAAGAGCGCCCGGCCGCTCCGGTGCGCGCGGCTGCGTCCAGACAAGGTCGAGCAGCTCTTCCTCGGTCAGCCCGACCAGAGGTCCCCGGAGCAGCGCACCCAATGCGAGCGTGTCTCGGCCATCGGCGAGCACGCGCGCGATCGCGACCAGATCCTGCACCTCCTGCCGCTGGTAGAAGCCCTTGCCGGCCTGCGTGGCGACCGCGATCCCGCGTTGCTCCAGCGCCTGCTCGTAGCGCCACAGGTCCTTGCCGGTCGGCGCGAGCAGAGCGATGTCGCCGGGTCGGCACGGACGTTGCATTCCGGCCCGACGGTCGGCGATCTCATGGCTGCCGATCAGGCGCGCGACCAGCTCCGCGACCGCCTCTGCCTCACAGTCACGCTTCCGGTCGGCCGACGCCTTCCCGTCCTCGCCCGCGCACGCGACCGGCAGGGCGGTGACGCACAGCCCGTGGGCGGGATCGGGATGGAAGGGATCGAGCGCCGTGAACCCGGGCTGCCCCTTGTCCTCGCTCATATGCGGTTCGAACCGCTTGTTCACGAAGGACAGGATGCCGGCGCAGGACCGGAAATTTGTCGAGATGCTGAGCAGATTCTGCGCGCCCTGAGCGCGGATCGCGTTGCGTGCCCGGACATAGGCGGCGACATCGGCGCCCCTGAAACGGTAGATCGCCTGTTTGGGATCACCGACGAGAAACAATGCGCCGGGCCTGATCCGGTACGTCTGCCAGTCGGCGGGATCGGCACCGTCCATCGGCTCACCGCACAGGCGCCAGAAGATCTCCAACTGAAGCGGGTCAGTATCCTGGAACTCGTCCACCAGCACATGCGCATAACGCGACGCGAGTGCCTGCCGGACAGGCTCATGATCGCGCAGCAGGTCACGCGCGGCGAAGATCAGATCATCGAAGTCGAGCAAGGCCGCTGCGCGCTTGTAGGCGCGGAACCCGTCCGCCACGGGCGCGACCGCGGCCAACACCTCCGAGAGAACCCGCGCTGCGACCGCCCCCTTGAGGTCGATCCAGGCATCGCGCGCAGCGTTGTGCAGACGCTCGGCCTCGCCGTTCAACTCGCCACCGCGTGCCTTGGGCAGGCCCTTCAGCTTGACCGCAGCCTCCCACTTCCCCTTCTTCTGATACTTGCGCCAGCCGGAGCCGGTGAGGAGCGAAGCGTCGGGCTCGGCGGTGAGTAGCGCCACCAACGACCTGAAGTCCTGGCCTTGCCCGGCCGCCAGAAGCCGTTCGCTCATGCCGGCGAACGCTTCCGCTGCCGCGATGCTCTCTTCTTCCCGCGCGGGAGTGGTGGTGACGAAGTCTTTGTAGGCATCGGCCGCGTCGCGTGCGGCGTCGATCAGAGGCGGGAGGGCTGGAGACGGCGGTCCTGTCAGCACGCGATGTCGACGCAACCTGTCGGCAACCTCTCGCACCAGAGCGAGTCCCCCCACCGGCTCGTGGTACACCAGCTCCGAAATTAGGCTTGGCAGAGCGCCGTCCAGCGTCGCACGCAGCCAGCGATCCAACGTGTCACCGAACGCAAGTTCCGCTTCGACCGGGTCCACGAGGCTCGCGCCCGGATCGATGTTGGCCTCGACGGGGTAGGGTTTGATCAGGCGCTGGCAGAAGCCGTGGATGGTCGAGCAGGTGACCTCATCGAGGTTCTCGCACGCACCGGTCAGCGCTTGGCGCTGTTCGTCCGAGAGCCCGTGAGGGAGCGCCGCACTTAACTCGCGCGGGATGCGGTCGGATAGCAGCTCTTCCACGAAGTCCTGCACGCGCGCGAGCAGTTCGCTGGCGGCGAGTTCGGTGAAGGTCACTGCGGCAATGCTTTTCGGCGCGACGCCGGCGGCGAGCATCAGCGCCACTCGCCCTGCCATCACGGCGGTCTTGCCCGAGCCTGCGCCGGCTTCGACGAGCAGCGATCGGTCGTGAGCGGTAAGCGCGGTCAGCCTTGCCTGGTCATCCGCAAGCACGGGTGCCATCACGTTCATCACTCCGCCTCCCAGACGAGGGTGGCATCGCCGAGAGCTACCGTCGCCGCCTCCTGCTTGCGGCGGCACCAACCCTTGTCCGCCATTGCCGGCAGAGCGAAGGCGAGGTCATCATAGTCGCCGCCCGTATCCGGGCCCGGCAGCGCTCGCCCGGCCATAAGGTTGGCACGTGCCGCGCGCAGATGTCCGGCCAGCGTGGCAAGCGTGCCGTTCGCGTCCTGCAGCGGCCGGGTCACCCCCGCGCGCGGATAGACGAGCGCCGCCTCCACCTCCATGTCATCGCCCAGAAGCGAGCGAACCGCATAGGCGTATAGACAACGCTGGAGTTCGCTTCCGCCGCCCAGCGTTACAGCGTCCTTCGGGCACTTGCCGCCCTTGTAATCGGTGACACGCGCCTTTGTGCCACAGTCTGACAGGTCCAATCGGTCCACGTAGCCGGAGATCCGGAAGCCGGTATCAGCGACTTCCACGACCGTGTCGGCCGCCCAGGGCAGGGCACCATCGGACTTGGCGGTCTGGCCGCCGAACGGCGCTTCGGCAAAGGAGCGTTGGCCGGGCAGGGGCTCGGGTCGGCCCTCGAGTGCAGCGAGCGCGACTTGCCGGGTGTCCGCCAAGGTCCGCTGCCAGACAATACCGGGCGGCACGGCCTGACCCGCCTCCCACATCGCCGCGACGTCCGCACAGGCCGCATCGAGCGCTGACACGCAGGCCTGTTCGTCGGCACTGGCCAGCCCCTGACCGGCCTCGAGCCGCCGCACGGCGTTGTCGAGCAGGTGGTGCAGCAACTCGCCCGACGCTCGGGCATCAAGCACGAGCGCTTCGTCGGCTGTGGCCGGACCGCGGAGGCCGAGCGCATATTTCCAGCTGAAGCCGAGCGGGTTTCGCAGGAGAAGCTTGAGCGAGCTGGCCGACTGAACGCGGTCCAGCGCTGCGGCCAGCGCGGGGTGATCCGGGCGGACCTGTCCGTCGTGTGGCGTCACGTGCGACGAGCGCCAGTTCGTCCAACAGGTTGCAGCGGAGGCGGCCTGCCCCAGTTCTGAAGCATCGCCCGGTCGGGCTCCGAGCCGGTCCGTCTCGCTCATGGCGTGGTCGGGGCGCCGGTTCCGCCGCAGATAGGCAGGCGGCGGAGTTCCCCGAAGCAGCGGACTGGCCCCTACCAGGCGTCCTTCCTCATCACGCCGCGCCCGGCTGAGCACGACCTGGCTGGCGGTGGTGGCCAGGATCGTTTCGAAGTCACGCCGGTCAGCAGCAGAGACGGGCAGGGGATCAAGGTCTGCCAGCGGCACGACGTGGTCGGGCACGAGTCGATCCTCACTGATACGCCGCGGCCACTGAGTTGACGTCAGACCCAGCAGGCGAACGAAAGGCCGTGGTGATGCCGCGAGCGCCTCAGCCGGCATCCAGGCGACCGATGAGCAGGGCTCGCTTTCGTCCTCGAGGCGGAGTTGCGCAATTGTGATATCGATGGCGGCCGGACTGCCGAGACCAAGCGCGCGCCGCCAGATGCGGCGTGCCGGACCGCTAAGCAGCTTCTCGCCCGTGTCCGCCGCAAGCGTCGTACCTTTGGCCAACATCGCGATGATGTCGCGTAACTCAGGCGCATGGTCGACACCGTCGGGCCAGTCTTCCGCTGTAAGCCGGTCGATCAACCTGTCCCAGGCACCGGTCGAGTTGAGCGGCGCCTCACCCGGGAGCAGCCGCGTCCAGCCCGCGGGCAGCTGGGCCACCGGTCCCGCCTCGCTGCCGAGCAGTGACGCCAGCCGGCGGATGCGCGCCTGCGACAACCCGCGCACGAGGACATCGGCGAGGGCGGCCGCTGCCTGGCCCGGCCGGGTCGATACAACGGGAACGCTATGAACAAAGTGGAGGTCGAGATTGGCATCGGCGCGCAGCGCGAGGAAGACATCGTCATAGGCGGCTGGCGCCGCGGACGCGATGGCGATCTCGTGGGGGCGGGCAACACCGCTGGCAATCAGCTCGCGTGCCCAGCGCATCGCCTCGACCGCCTCATGATGACCGGTTGCACAGGTCACCGCTTCAAGGCTCGGACTGGCGGCGTCGGATCTGAGCACCTCGATGGCGGACCCGGCAAGCCAGTCTGGCACCGAACGGGGGCCAGCATGCCAGCGGACCGCTACCGCGTCGGCCAACAGGAACAGCAGTTCGCGCCAGCAGGGCGAGAGTTCGGAGTGACCGACGATGTCGATGCTCCCGAACAGGGCAGGGGCATGAGCGAGGCGCTCGGTTGCACGCGTGACGAGATCGCAGGGCCGCAGCATCGAGTGGGGGAGACGGCCGATGACGGCATCTTCCAGCGCGGCAATGGCGGCGAGGCGCGGGTCCTCGCCCGCACGAGCCGAGAGATCCACACCAGCGCGCCATGCCTTGTGCAGCGTGTCAGCCGCGGCACTGACGAAGCCGGGCAGGGCCTTGATGTTGTCGAGCTCGCCCAGGTCGCTGTCGGTCACCGACGCCTGGATCGCGTCGCGCAACGCCTCCGGATCGATGCCGGTGATGAACCCACCCGCCAGTCGAGCCGCAAGCTGCTCCAATGTCATGACCTGGACGCCGTGCCGCTGGGCACGCGCTGCTTCCAATCTGATCTCACGAGCAGCCAGCCTGCCATGGGAGACGAATGTTTGGCGCTGCACTGACCACCCCACTTTTACGGCTATCGGCGTTTTCGCCGTTCCCGGCAGTCTAGCGGCAGCGGAACATAGCATCAACGCCAACTGCCCCGAGGCGGACTGAAGGCTTCAGAACGGACGAGGTCCGGGGCCCTGAACAAGCGGATTGCCGTCAGCCCGGTTGACATTATACCTAAATGGATATAGGCCTTCTTCCATCGTCAACGGAGATGGAGAATGCGCGAACTGGAGTGGATGGGTAGTAGCAGGGACGACCTGGTCGACATGCCCGAGGATGTCCGAAGCGAGTTTGGACACGGCCTCTACCTAGCCCAGCTTGGAATGAGACACGTCAACGCCAAGCCGTACGGCTCGAGTATCGAGCTAATTGAGCGGTACGACGGCGACACCTATCGCTGCATCTACAACGTCAAGATCGACGACGATATCTACGTTCTCCACGCCTTCCAGAAAAAGTCGACGAGCGGCATCGCCGTTCCGAAGCACCAGAAGGAAACGATCGAAGCTCGACTGAAAGCGGCTCAAAGATTGGCTGCCGAGAAGAGAGCGCTACGCAAACAAGCCTTATAAAGGACCCCGACATGGCAGTCGAGCATGTGACCTCCAGTGGCAACGTCTTCGCGGATCTCGGCCTTTCGGATCCGGAAGGTCGTTTGGTGAAGTCCAAGCTCGCCGCCGCTCTTCAGCGAAGCATGGGCGAACTGGGGCTGACGCAGACCGCTGCCTCTGCTCGCATGGGCATGCCACAGCCCAAGCTTTCCAAGATCCTCCGCGGCCGTTTCGACGGCATCAGCGAAGCTTACATCACCGACGGGCTCCGGAAACTCGGCCACGATGTCGAGATTTGGGTCCGGCCGCGACATGAGGGGATCGGCGCGGTGCGGGTGCTGGAAACAGCCTAACCGCGTCGATCTGTGAGCGGCTCTCCTTGTGGGCGGCTAGAGAGTCTGGGGGTGACGCTTGGCGTCTTTTGGAATGACCTATCTGTCGCCGGACGCGATGCGCGAGGCGCGCAAATTCATGAACTCGGACCAGAAAGGGATTCGGGACGAGATCGGGTTCCTGATCGTCCACCAGCGTTACGCCGATCGGTTCTTTCCCGGCACGTCAGTCCTGCATACCCGCTTGCGCTATGTCCTCTTCGTGCCCTGGCTCTACCGCGATGAGCACCTCAAACCAGCCAAGGGGCAACGCGCACAGGAAAGCGTGAAGCGGCGCGAATATTTGCTTACCGGGCGCCTGATCAACGAGCCGGGCGGTGTGATCGGCAGCCGCAACTATCCCTCTCCGGTCGAGCAGCGTCCCAGCCAGGTCTATTGGGGTGCGCTGCAACGCTGGGGGCTGGTGCGCGAGCAGGAAGGCAGCGGTCCGCTTAGCCGCTATCAGGTCGAGCGGATGGTCGCGGGTAAGCCGGGCGCGCTACTGAAGGACGACGAAGGGACGCCGCTCGGAGGAGGTTCCTGGCCGTTCGTCGTTCCGGAACCGGCCGACGATTGGTACGGGGAGGGCGAGGGTACGCTGAGCTTCGATCTCACTCGTAGCGAGCGGAAGTTCCTCGCCAAACGCCTGCGAAGCCTGACGTCGCCCAGAAATCCCGGGGCGAGATCGATCTTCTCGCTGCTGGTCGGGCACGACGTGTCGTCGAGCCGTACTGCTTGGGGTCCACAAGTCCGGGACCTTGCGGAAACCGAACGGCCAGCGCTTGAGCGGGCCGGCCACGCCGCTGCTCTCGCCGCGATCGGCCGCGGCGTTTACGCCGCCCAAGTGGAGACGCTGTGCGAGGAGCTGGACCGTAGCAAGCGCTCCGATACGCAACGCGCGGCACTGACCGGCATCGTCCAGCGCTGGAAGGCCCAGGCCGCTCGCCTGGACTGGCCAGCTTTTCTCGACGATATGACGGACCGGACCGAGTTGGCTCCCGTCGTCTCTGTTGCGCTTCAGGACACGCTCGCATGGGTACGCGCCGGACACACCGATCCGATGCGGTTGGAGCGCGTGTACCGTGACGCCGAAGAGGCGCGAAAGGGGCGACGAGCGCGGCTCTCACGCAGCCAGTTCGGCGTCGATCAGCGTGCGGACTGGGACAATGATCACCATCCGCTGGGTGCGCCGCTTCATTACCGCTGGGACCGGGTGCAGATGCTGCTGCAGGACCTCGTCGGCGCATGAGAAGGGCGCCGAAGGACTTCCCCGGCCAGGCCTTTCTTGAGCTCCTGCGGCCACCCAAGCTGACCACAACCCGCTTGGCCCTGTTCGCCGCCTACTCCGCCGACCCGATCGTTCTTGGGGGCGCTCTGTTGAATCTCCACGCCCGCGGCCGCGACAATGCGCGCGGCAACAAGTCCGACTTCGCCGGCGCGATCGAGGCCTTGCGCGAACGGGTGCGCTTCATTGTCCAGCGCGGGCGCATCCATCGTGGACCGAGGCTCCCGAAGATCGCGGCCGTGCTCGACCAGTTCGTGGTGGAGATGCCCTATCGGGAAAGCGCGAACAGCTGGCACCCGAAGGCTGCGTTGATCTGCTATCAAGCGGAGGGATTGCCACGGTTCTGGCGGCTTTGGGTCGGCAGCCGCAACCTGACCATGAGCCGTGACCTGGATCTCGGGCTGGTGTTGGACGGCGAAAGCCGCCGCAGGAAGGGGAGCCAGGTCGTCGATGGCATCGATGCGCTGGGTGTAACCCTCGCGCGCGCAGCCAAGCTGCCCGACGTCGATCCGGACGATCTCGCGAAGGAGCTCAGGGCCGTGCGCTGGATCGCGCCGGACGACATCGATGTGTCACGGATCGACCTCTGGACGCGCGGCTCGGAGCCGATCGCTCCGCTCGATGCGACGTCCGGAGACAAGATCGTCGTCCTGAGCCCGTTCCTCTGCGATGCTTTCGCACGATCCCTTGCCGATATGACCAAGGCAAGCGCGGACCGCACTCTGGTGACGACGCTGCCGGCGCTGCGCAAGCTTGGCAATGACGGCCGCGCGGGTCTTTCCGACTTCAAGTTGTTGGCGCTTGGGGCACCGATCCCGGACGGAGACGACGTCGCTGAGGTTGAGCTGATAGGGCGGGAGCCGGCAACGGACGAGGAAGACGAAGGTTCGGGCGGCGCTAGTCATTCGGGGCTGCACGCCAAGCTGTTCGCGGCGATCCAGGGCGAGCGGATCGAGATCGTCGCCGGCAGCGCCAATGCCACCGACCGGGCTTGGTCGGGCCGCAATGCGGAAGTCGCCGCCCGCTTCACCGGCGGCAGCGCCGAGATCGACGGCGTCCTGGCGATCGTCGGGTCAGCGACACCGGTATCCGATGCTCTCCTGCAGACGCTGACGGAAACAGAAGCTGACGCAGCCGAACTTGCTCTCGAAAGGCTGCGCTGGACGCTTGCGGACACGTCACTCAGCCTGGACCGCAACGGCAGGGAGTATCGTCTCACCTCTGGCGAAGTCGTGCCGCTGCCGCCCTCAGCTCAGTTGGAAGCAGGGCTCGCCACGATGGCGCTCCACCGCTGGCAGCCCGGCGTGACGCACATCGAGCTCGGAGAGGTTCCGTTGTCCCTGCAAACGGATCTTGTTCAGTTTCGGCTGACGATCGGGGATCTGCCGCCGGCGTCATGGCTCCTGCGCGTGCCGGTGGTCCCCTCGATCGACGCGGAGCGGGACGCTGCCGCGATCAGCCGCTTTCTGAGCGTCGACGGCCTGCAGGCGTGGCTGCGCGAGATGCTCGAGGGTGGAGCAGGGGCGGGGAGCGAGGACGACTGGGACACGGAGCCGGAAGCGGTTGCGCCCAAGCGGAGCAGCTGGAAGCATGACGGGCTCGCGCTCGAGGATATCCTGACCGCCTGGGCCAAGGACCAGACCAACAAGTCCGGTTCGTTGAAGCGTGTCGATGCCGTGATCGACCGCTATGTGGCTGCGGTCCTGGCTCATGGCGAGCACCTTACGCAGGCGGACAGAGACGATCTGACCGCCCTCCAGCAGACTTGGCGCATCGCGCGCGAGGTCCTGATCGCAAGATGAGCAGCACACCGCGCGCCTTTCAGAACGCGACGGTAGGCGCTGCCGTAGCCGCGCTGACCGGTAATGGCAGTCGCCGCTTTCTGGTGGCCGACGAGGTCGGCCTCGGCAAGACGACAGTCGCTCGGGAGGTCGTCCGGCAGCTGTCGCGTGGCGGTAGGAAGAAGTTTACGGTCTACTACGTCACCAGCAATGCCCGTGTCTCCGACCAGAACGCGGCGCGTCTGGTCGACTTTCTGGATGACAAGCGCGCCAGGCTGCGGGCCCTTTCCAAGGTCGATCGGCTGTCGATGATCCCGCTCGATCAACGGCCGAACGACAAGGAGCCGCCATCGCCGCTCCGGCTCTATTCGCTGTCTCCTCAGACCTCCTTCCCGCCCGAAGGCACACGACCGACACCTGGCGCTGCGGTCGAGCGTGCCTTTTTGAGCCTGCTGCTCGAGCGCGCCGTGCCGGGGATATTGGAGACACTCCCCGAGCGCTTCATCCAACAGCGCGCGACCGTAAGCTGGGAGGGCGCCTGCCGTACTGCGCAGCGGCTGATGGGCGGCATCGATCCGAAGCTTGTCGGCACCTTCCGCACCGCGCTCAAGTCGCGCTTCAATCCGGAGGGTAAACGTCCGGGTCTTCGCGAACGCATCGCGACAGCCGCACAGACAAAGCCCGAGGCGCGGACGCTGACGGTGTTGCGCCGCCTTCTTGCGGAGGCATGTCTCGAGGCGACCCCGCCGGACCTTATCGTCTTCGACGAATTTCAGCGCTTCCGCGAGCTGCTGGCACCTTCGAAAAGCGACCGGCTGGGGCGCGCCCTTCTTGGAATCGGCTCGAAAAAGCCTGCCATGCTGCTTTTGTCGGCCACACCCTATCGCCTGTATGGCGAGTCCTGGGACGGAAAAGACGGTCCTCAGGCTCACGAGGAGCTTTTCGACACGATCGAGTTTCTGACGCGCAGCACCGCCGTGCGGGAGGACGCCGAGCAGCTCTTTGCCAGCTTCGGCGAGATCCTGCGTGCGATCGGTGACGCAGAGGGTGACACCATCGATCCGCTTCTGAAGGAGCGTGCGGAAGCGACGCGCGACCGGATCGACCGCCTGCTGCGCCCCTGCATAGCACGTACCGAGCGCCCGCCCTCTATAGGCCTGGATCACCGCACCCGCCGCGATCCGCTGGCCCTTGCCCCCGGCGATCTTCATACCTTCCGGCACTTCGCCAGCAAGGTGTCCGACCGGAACAAGACCGCGGCCTCTGCCTACTGGCTGTCCGTCCCACTACCGGCGCAGGCGCTCGGGTCCCGTTACAAGATCGCCGACAAGGTCGAGTTCGGCCGCCAACCGGGCGTGCCGGTGCTGCGCTCTGCACGACGCACCGGCGACGGCAAGGACGGCTGGGGCAGCCCGAAGCTCCGAGCCCTTCGCGAGATCGCGCGAGCACCCGATCTCGCGCTCCCTTGGGTTGCCCCTTCCATGCAGTGGTGGCCGCTTGCAGGTCCCTGGGCGCACAGCCCGGCGCAGAAAACGCTTCTGTTCAGCCGTTTTCGCGCCACCCCGCAGAGTGTTGCATCCTTGATCAGCCTCGGTGTCGAGGACGCTTACCTCGACGCCGGACCAACCGCCCGCCGGCGACCCTGGGAAAGCAAGCGGCTGGCTCCGCAGTCCGGCCTGCCCGTGATGTCGTTGTTCCATCCATCGCCGTTTCTGATCCGGGCGACCGATCCTTTGAAGGGCAACCATTCGTCCGCCCGCTACGCGCTGCGCACGGTCATCGGACAATTACGGAAGGCGCTCAGGGATCAGAAGGTCGAGATCCGCAGCAAGCCGAAGAAGGACGCCGAACGGGCACGTCCGCTTTGGAACCTCCTTGCCGCGATCGAGCGAAAGTCCGGCGATTTCGCGGCATCCCAGGCGGCATGGAACGAGACGGCGGGGGCTGAGGCAGTGCTCGGGCGCATCGTCACCGAGCGCAACCACGTCGAGAGTATCGACTGGATCAGCGCCAAGGAGCTGCAACGCTTGGCCGAGATCGCCTTGGCCTCACCGGCGGTCGCTGTCGGCCGCGCACTGCTCCGGCACTTTCCGGCGGCCATCGAGGCAGACCACCTTTCGAAGCTCGTCTCGTTCTGCTGGCACAGGCTGCGCCCCTATCTCGACAACCGGGTGTTCTGGGGCCGGCTGGGCGACGGCAATCCCACCGAGGTGCTGATGGCGGCGGTCCGCGACGGCGGGCTCGAGAGCGTGCTCGACGAGCATTTTTGGCTAGCGCAAGGGCAGACCGACGCCCCGAACCTTCTCGATGAGCTGGCATCGGCGCTGCACGCCTCGCTCGGTTGGTTCACCTTTCGTGGGATCCCGACAACATCGAGCTCAATCCGCCTTCGTTGCCACGCTGCCGTGCCGTTCAGCGGCACCGAAAGCGGGGATGCCGAATCAGCACAACGCGCGTTGAGCGAGCCTGAAGCCGAAGCGCCGCCACGCGCTGAAAGCCTCCGGCGCGCGTTCAACACGCCATTCTGGCCCCATGTGCTCGCGACGACCTCGATCGGTCAGGAAGGGCTCGACTTCCATAGCTGGTGCCGACGCATCGTTCACTGGGATTTGCCATCTAACCCGGTCGACCTTGAACAGCGTGAAGGTCGCATATTGCGCTATGGTGGTCTCCTTGTACGACGTCCGCTCGGCGCGCTGGTGCGGAACGACGCTGTGGCCGCGGCAGGTACCGGTTGCTCGCCCTGGACGGAGGCCGCAGCGTTGGGCGAGCTCCTGTTTCAAGACGGCACCGGGCTGGCACCCTGGTGGACGTTCAAGCATGCCGATATCGATCGCCACGTGCTTGCATTGTCGAGGAGCCGTGACATCGCACGGTTCGACTACCTCCAGCGTCAGCGTTTGCTCTATCGCCTCGCGCTCGGCCAGCCGAACCAGGAGGATCTGGTCAATCATCTGGCGAGAGGCAGCGATGCGAAGATCGCCGAACTGAGCGCATTGGCTCTGGACCTGAGGCCGCGCTGAAGTCGACCGTTGGTCTCAGTCTACGGGGCCGGTGAGAGGATGGTCAAAATCGTACGCTCTCATGACTGCCATCCGAGACGCTGGCCGAGTTTACCTTGTCGCTGGCCGCAAGACCAGCGTTCGCATTGACCTTGGCGGGTGTGCCGCGGACGCCTGATCGACGACGATTGATCATGCTCTCATCCGCGGGTTGGTTACCGCACTACCCGTATCCGTCGCTGGGCCTATCCTCCGTCTAAGTTCGGGCGTCGGACGAACCTGCCCCACCGTACACCGTGGATTGCCCATCACAGTCGGGTGCCCGCGGCACGCCGGCCAAGGCTATGCAGTTGGTGCCCTGGCGCCTCCTCCTGGAATTGTTCTGTGTGGATCAGCCGGCTATCGCTGGCGACACTCGACGGGCGATGTCCCAGGCATAGCCGACCAATTCACGCGCGATCGCGGTGGTCACCTTGGGCTGGGGCTTTCCGGTGGCCGCCAGGCGACGGTAGCGCTGGCACAGGCGAACCTGCGCCTTCCACCCGATCGCTTGGATGTCCTCGGGCAAGTCGATGACCCGTTCACGGTAGCGTCGCTCCTCGCGAGCGGGCAGCCGATACGACCAGCCCGCCTCGATCAACATCGTCCGTGCTTGCGCGTTGCCCGCGCGGGTAATCCGGCCCCGCTTGGTCTTGGCACCGCTGGAGTGCTCGGACGGCACCAGGCCGACATACGCCATCAGTTGCTTGGGATTGTCGAAGCGGGTGAGGTCGCCCACCTCGGCGACCAGCGTTGCGGCACTGACCAGCCTGATACCGCGCAGGACCTGCAGATTGCGGACCAGCGGCGCAAAACACCACGCATCCACCGCTTCAGCCAGCGCCGCCTCCAGGCGCGCGACCCGTGCCTGGACCTCCAGCACCCGCTTCTGCATTTCCTCGAATGCCAGCTGCTGGTGGGGAAACTCAAACCGCTGCTCGGACAACCACCGCCAGTACATTTTCGTCCAAGCCGCCTTGCCGCCAAAACGACGATCATGCCGCAACAGGAAGCTGCGCACCGTCTGCTTGGCCCCGATGGCATCGTCCTGCGCGCTGCGTCGCGCGCGGATGAGATCGCGTACCGCCTCGTGCGCTTCGTCCGGCACCCAGATCGCGGTGAGTTCGCCGGCGCGTAGCAGCCGCGCCAGGGTCATCGCGTCACGCCGGTCCGTCTTAACATGGTCGCCCGGGCGTCGCGGCATCATCGAGGGGGCGATGACGATGCAATTCTGTCCCAGCTTCGACAGCAGCCGATGCAAGCCATACCCACAGGGTCCCGCTTCGTAGCAGACGTTCAACGTCACACCCGGTCCCGTCAGCCGCTTGACCAGCTTCCTGATCGCATCGTCCTCGTTGGCGACCGTGCCGACGAAACGTACCTCGCCTCCGCGTTCCCCATCGGCAACCGCGACCGCGATGGTTTCCTTATGAACGTCCAGACCAACGTATTTCACTGCCTCCGTCATGACTCGTCTCCGCTGCTGACAAATCCATCATCAGCATCTCAGATTCGAGCCTCCGAGGCTCCGGCAGTCATGGGGTCTAAGGGTCCGGCGTTAGCATGTCATTCCGCCCCAAGCCGGACCGATTACGGTGCATAGATCGCATGACGGGTTAGGTGACACCGCCTGATGGAATTACGCGGGGCAGGCGCCGTCACGCATACGCTCGTTTGCGGAGCGTCCCGTTTCTCCATGTCCAGCGGGCAGTTTCGGGAAAGCGTATTCGGGAACAGGTTTCGGGAAAGCCGGTCGGTCACTACGGGGCACGGGCTGTCCAACGCTCCGGCCGTCTCGATGATCGTTCCCAATCGAGAAATGAACCAGCTCTAGTGTCTTGCTATGGCAATACACATTGATTATGGTTTGGTGGAAAGGCGATGGTTGAGACGTTGGCTGGTGGATTGATCCGATATACCTTGGGCGCGGCGCTGCTCGTGGTAGGCACTTCTGCCGCAGCAGCAGGGCCTTGGGTGCCGATGGCAACGGCGGGCAAGGCTGCTGACGGTATCTGGCGCTCACGCGGCTACGGGCACATCCTCGTCGTGAGGAATGGAGTGCGTACGATCTACCATGTCGCCGGTGCGTTCTGTTATCGCGGTCAGGGTAGCCATCCCGACGACGATGCCTACCGCCTGGTGTCCATCAAAGGACAGAGCAGTCTCGTATTTGCCGCCTCACCCGATAAGACCCACTATGCCTTCGATCGCATCGACGCTCTGCCGCGTCGCTGTACCGAGCAACGCAGATGGACGGCCCACGATATCGGGAGGGTTATCGCGGCGACGTTCGCCGACCTCTACCCCGGCTTCGGCCGGCGAGGCAGGACGCCAGCCGCTTTGACCGCCGCCCTTGCGACTACGGACGCTTCAGCTCCCGGCACGGCCTTTTTCAAGCAAACCACTCGGGCGCTCGCCAGCCTAGATGATGCCCATGTCGGTTTGCAGGCCAGGATCGACGGCGTAGATCATGATTTCGAGGGCGGCGAAGCTCGGACCGTCGTGAGCGCCCGAGCCGATCCGGCATTGGGTCCCGATCCCGCGCAGCGGGAACGGGCTTGGTCGAAGTCGTACCGTGAGGGGATCACTAGCCTGCTCGATGGCGGCGGGCGCCAAGTCGCCAACCGCCGCATCCTGTGGGGGACGATCGGGCAGATCGGCTATATCAACATCGTCTCCATGGGCGCGTTCGATAAGGATGCGCCCCCTGATGACACGAAGGCGCTGGATGCCGCGCTGGACGAGGCTCTTGCCGCCTTTCAGGGGCTTCCCGGCATGATCGTGGATGTCACGAATAACCGTGGCGGGTACGACGCGATCAGCCTCCATATCGCCAGTCGGTTCGCGGCAGGGCGACGGCTAGCCTTTTCGAAACGGGCCATCGGGGCGAACGGCCCTTACCAACGGTTTGAGGTCGTGCCGTCTGAGCGTATTCACTTTCTCGGCAAGGTCGCGTTGCTGACCAGCGACGTGACAGTCAGCGCGGGCGAAACCTTCACCCTCGCAATGCGGGCGTTACCGAACGTGGTGCAGATCGGCGGCCGAACCCGAGGTGCGTTGTCCGATCAGCTTACCAAGCCCCTTCCGAACGGTTGGACGCTCACGTTACCCGCGGAGGATTACCGCGATCCCGATGGACGTTCGGCGGAAGGAGTCGGTATTGACCCCGCACGATCCTTATCCCCCTTCAATCCCGACCATCGGACCATGATTCAACAGGTCGTGCAGGGCCTGTTACTTCGCAGCTAAGCGGGTCTTCGGTTTCCCGATCAACGATCCCAATCGGGAATGCCCATCCCGAGTTCCATGATGTATCGAGGCGCGACCCTGCGAGCGTCCTTTGCTGCCGATGCCTGACGCGGAGTCAGGACGGAAGTTCGATCTTGCTGAACGCGGCACATCGGTCGAGAAGCCGACGCGCCAGGGCGGGATCGTGCGCCTCCGGGTTGGCCGCCCGCTCCTCCAGGTGATAAAAATAGCGGCCAGATCGCATCGCCGCGGGATCGTTGGAGACCGCCAGCCAAGCTTGGGTGCGATGTGCCTGGTCCATGTCGTCGGGCGCGCCCGCACCGCCCATCCGCGTCGGTACCCACCCCGGCTCCAGCGCGTTCGAGATCGTATCCGGCCATTGTCGCGCGATGGCGAAGGCCAGCATCGCATCGTACAACTTGCTCTCGGCGTAGGCGGTCGAGCCATTCCAACGGCGCCGCTCCCAAAGCATGTCGTCGATCTCCGTGCGGACATGGTGGTGCATACCTGAGCTGAGATAGATCAACCGTCGCGGCCGATGCATCAGCGCGGTCAGAGCGTAGGGCGCCAGCACATTGGTCGCGAACAGGGCTGGAAGCCCGTCCGCCGTGATGTCGCGGCGCGGTTCGCGGTAGCCGATCGCGACGTTGTGGATCACCGCGTCGAACGATCCAAACGCGTTCACCTGCGCCGCGACCGCCCGCATCCCGGCCAGCGTCGCAACATCCCCTTCCACCATACCGGCCACAGCCGGCAGAGCGGCGCGCGTAGCCGCCGCCCTCGCCGCGTCGCGAGCATGAAGGACGACCTCATGCCCGCCTTCCGCGAGCAATTGCCCGGTCATGAGGCCCAGCCCTTGGGCGGAGCCGGTAATGAAGATGCGCGCCATGATGACCTCCTTCAGCTCCGCGCACAAAGGTCGGAGACGACCTCTGCCATATCGACGGTACCGACCGCCGGTTCGATGCCGGCGCCCTCGCCGGCAAATTCAATCCAGCCTTCGTTGAAGCCGTCGAGCATCGCCATGCGCGCCTGCGGGTGTCGCATTCCCTCGGCGCGGAAGCGTGCTTCCCATGTCGCGCGTGCCACGGGCACCGCCTGCACCGGCCGGCCAAGTGCCTCCGAGAATGCTGCAGCAAGGTCGTCCGGGCTGACCTTGCGGGGACCACGCAACTCGACGACGCGACGCTCCTGCAAATCTCCCCGCAGCAGTTCGGCCGCAACGCGGCCGATGTCGCGCACGCTCACCATGTCGATGGCACGGTCGGTCGGTTGCAGAAAGCTGTCGATCGCGCCTTCCCGCGCAGCGGCCACGTCCCACGCCGCATTCTCGATGAACCAGGCGGGGCGCAGGAAGGCGATCGGGACGCCGGGGTTGACCAAATCCTGCTCCAGCAGCCCGGCGTTGTTGAGCAGGTTGAAGCGGTCGATCTGGGCGCCAATGCTCGACAGGGCGACGACGCGGCCAGGCCGGGCATCGGCCAGCGCG
Source organism: Sphingomonas sp. Marseille-Q8236 (assembly GCF_965112005.1). Classification (NCBI taxonomy): domain Bacteria; kingdom Pseudomonadati; phylum Pseudomonadota; class Alphaproteobacteria; order Sphingomonadales; family Sphingomonadaceae; genus Sphingomonas; species Sphingomonas sp. Marseille-Q8236. The sequence continues at coordinate 201,032 of NZ_CBCOPO010000003.1, read as the reverse complement.
CCAGCATAGGCGGCGACCATTGTGCGCGCAGCGGGGAAGCCCGGCGCAGGATCGTAGTCGGGCGGTACCATCAGGAAGGTGCCCGACGTTCCCGCCAGCGCCGCGGCGAGGCCTGCACGGTCCGTGGCGTCAGCGACGACCGCCACCTCGCACCCATACGCCGCCCAGGCCGCCCCCTTGTCTTCGTGGCGGACGACGGCACGAACTCGCTCACCCGCCTCCAGCAGGGCACGGGCGACTTCACCACCTACCTGACCCGTAATGCCCGTGACTGCGAACATGACCGTCTCCCTTCAATCGTCAGGACGAATTAGGCCATGGCAGACCTGTGCGTTAGACGGGTGTCACTCACAAAGCCTTTGACAGGAGGCAAAGATCACCGATGCGTGACACCAGACTGCTGGCAGACATCGGCACACTCGTCGCCGTCGTTGAGGCGGGTAGCTTTTCGGGCGGCGCCCGGTCGTTAGGGCTGACGCCGTCCGGCGCCAGTCGGGCGGTGGCGCGACTGGAGGGCCGAATCGGCGCCCGGCTGCTCGACCGGACAACGCGCAGCTTGCGCCTGACGGAGGCAGGGCAGCGCCTTCACACGCTGGCGCGGCCCCACCTCGCCGGGCTGGAGGAGGCGGCGACGATTGCGAGCGGTGTGGCGCAGGTCGTGTCCGGCCGCGTCAGGGTCGCGATCAATTCGATCGTGCTGCGACACCTGATCGCGCCGGCCTTGCCAACCCTCGCCGACCGTCATCCGGGCTTGCATGTCGAGTTCGTCGTGGGTGACGCCGGCGACCTGACCCGGAGCGGCATTGATCTTGCGCTGCGCTTCGGGCCCCAGCCGTCGTCGGCAATGGCGTCGCGGCACCTGTTAGATACTCGGGTGCTGACGGTGGCCGCGCCCGGCTATGTCGCACGCCATGGTCGCCCGGAGACGCCCGCAGACTTGGCGGACCATGACTGCCTCCACTTCGTCGATCCGCAGCGGGACCGGCCATTCGAGTGGGAGTTCCGCCGCGACGGCGATACCCGGTCGGTCGCGGTGACGGGGCGCTATACCTTCGTTGATGTGGAAGCGATGGTAGTAGCCGCCTGCGCCAGCGCTGGCATCGCGCAGGTTCTGGCCCTCGGTACGGAGCGATTGGTTGCGGATGGCACGCTGATCGACCTGTTCCCGGACTGGCCGGGCGAGGTGTTTCCGCTCTACGCGGTTCGGCCCTCCCGCCGGCTCGCCCCGGCCGCGATCGAGGCGTTCATAGCCTTCTGCGTCGAGGTGGTTGCAACAACCCCGGTGGATAAGGTTACGGGGCGAGACGAAAGGACCCACACATGAAGGTGGAAGCGTTCGATCACATCGTGCTCAACGTGCGCGATGTGGAGGTTTCGGCGGCTTGGTACGCAAAGGCGCTCGGCATGGGCCGCCGGGATGCCGAGGCCGACAACGGGTCGACCCGGACGAGCATGATGTTCGGCGCCACCAAGATCAACCTGCGCCCCGTCTCCGTCTCCCAGGAGGCGTGGTTCACCGCGCGCACCCCCTCGCCGGGCAGCGCGGACCTGTGCTTCCTGACGGAAACCCCGCCCTGCACCGTGGCCGACCACTTCACGGCAATAGGCGTAGCGATCGAACAGGGCCCTGTGACCGAGAAAGGCGCGCGAGGCGCGATCCGCTCCGTCTACGTCCGCGATCCGGACGGTAACCTGATCGAAGTCTCCTCGTACGAATGAAGCCTTCGCTTTCCCGCTTGACCATCCTAATGGGAAAGCCGCGGCCGTCTCGTTGGTGGTTCCCCAACGGGAAGGCGAGACGTTGTGTCGGGAATATGCTACGACAATCCGTAAAGGAGCCGGTCTATGGGTATGCTGGTCGTTTCGGCAGTTTTTGTCGTGATACTTTCTGCCTTAGCTTACCGCGCGAACATACGCTTTCGTAACGAGCGCCGACTTCCAATGCAGTGGGGGATCACAGGGGCAGTAAACTGGTCCGCGCCCCGATCCGTTGCGCTTGCCTTCATACCGATCTTGGCAATCGGCGTTCTTGGCTTTCAGGTATTCATGGCATTGAATGTTCCTGCCCGAGCCGGGCAGGAGGCACTTGTATTCCCCGTGCTGGTCGGAACCGGTGCCACACTTGTCGCGGTGCAGCTTCTGCACCTTTGGTTGATCGAGAGGACTTTGCGCCACAACGCCGGGTAGGTCTTGCTCGCTCGACAGGTGGCTTTCCCGAAATTCGATCCCATGCGAGACGGGATCGCTATGCGTTGGGGTGTCATTCCGCCCCCAACCGGACCCGGCCACCAGCGGCGCATTTTTCAACAGCCCCGGTCGTGTTCCTCGCTGATCGACCGTGAAATGAAACCTTGTCGTAATCACAACAAACCGCTGGCACGATGATAAGCATCGTTCGATGTGGCGAAGGCGTAAAGGGAAACAGCCACCTGATGCCACGCTGCATCCGATTTTTCTTGTGATTCGCGCTGCCCCTGCTGATCACCGCGTGTAACGACCGGCAATCAGCTAGGGAGGCAGGTGCGCAGGTTGGCTCCATGATTATGTCGGTGCGTCCAGGGACGTCTGCATGTGGATCCGCACCAACTGTGGCAAAGTTGCAGGATTTCGCTGGAGTTACGTGGTGGACGGAGAACAAACACTGGCGCCGCGCGGCGGATCGCGGGCAGCCGGCGCAGGCGTGGGCACATGACACTGCGGGTGCCGGCACCCGGAGGTTGATCATTGCGGGGGAAACCATGGCCCTCCCCGATCCAGAGGCCCAGTTCACTCCCGTTCCCAATATGCCGCCGTCAGCGCCATTCGTGTCTTGCGGGAGCGACATTCGCTCGCGTGTGTTCGCGGCGAGCAACTGGCTTCGAGAGAGGAATGACTTCACCTGCGGCCGGACCTTCGCGAGTGTCGGATTCAGACTGACGACAGCAGGCTTTCGATAGGGCATTGCTCGATTATTTCGCTGGCAGCGAGGATCGAGACATTGCTGCTCTGATCGGACCCGGCCCACACGAAAACGTTCGCATCGTCCATGCCTCGGGCGATTTCGCGGTGCTGCGCGGCGATCTTGCCGCCATAAAGCCAATGCTTCAGTGCGACGGGATCCGGGAACTGCCTGCAGCGATCGGCCATTCGATTGAGGCGCCGTTCGCCGCCACGGCCTACCGCGCAGTGATCGACAGATTCCTCAGTGATTGCTTGGCATCGCGGAACTGAGGGTCTGTCCACTTCGGGAGCGTTCGTAAAAATATGCCTAGGAGATAGCATCATGAGCCTTTTGCGACTGGCACTTACTTTGGCCGCCACCGCGACTTCCTAAGGCAGCCATCTCCGCGGTACCGCCCCCAACCGCATCGGCAACGTTGACTATCCTGCCGGGCGGCATCGATCAATCTTGCGCGAGCGCAGCGAACACATGTCGCATTTGTATAGAGGGAGGGGGATCGCTGCTTTCCTGAAGGGTCAAACCGGACCACAGCGAAAGAAGGATGCGCGCCAGTTGAATGCTCGGTATGACCGGCGTCAGGCCGGTACGTCGTAGCAGATGGGACATTACACCGGCGAAAGCGGACTCGTACGCGATCTTGACCGGTTCGAAGCGAGCACGGAACGCAGCGTTGCGACGTGCGTGAAGGTGAAGTTCGACCACCAGAACCGAATAGCTGGCGTCGACGGACAAGGCATCCAGACTGGCACCGATCGTATCCAGGATGGCTTCCGCCGTTTGATACCGGGTGTCTGCCACCAACATGTCGAACTTTCTTGCGAGGTTCGCCATATGCTCTTCGACCAGCGTGAAGAGAAGATCGTCCTTGCTGGCGAAATACGAATAGAATGCGCCCTGCGAAAAGCCGGCGCGTTCGCAGATGCCTCGAATCGAGGCGGCTGCGACCCCTCCTGCAACGATCAGCCCTATCGCGGCGTCGAGCAGTCGTGTCCGCGTCTCCATCCGCATCTCGGGACGCTTCCTGCGGCGTGGTACCGTCTGCGTCGTCGGTGTCGTCTCATAATCCACCGACACCAGATGCAGCCCGTTGGCGTCAAGAGCAACAGCCACACAGGTATTGCAACTAATATATCGCTTGATATGTTAATGACGCCCGCCTCAATGAAAGCCGTCATCCGTGACCACCCGCCGCCCCATCGCCTATCGCGACGATCTCGAAATCGAGCAGCCCGAGGAAGCTGCGCTGACGCGTGAGATCGTGGCTCGAATGGCGGCGACACAGGCTGCTCACGCAGAGCGGCATCATCATGCGCACCGAGACGCACATGCGAAGAGCCATGCGATCCTGAAAGGGCGGATGACAGTCCATCAGGATCTGCCTGCCGAATTGGCGCAGGGCATCTTCGCCCACCCTGGCGAACATGAGATCGTAGCTCGACTGTCATCGGCGCCGGGTGATATTCACAGCGATGCAGTGCCGGCCCCGCGCGGCTTTGCGGTCAAGGTCATCGGCGTTGGGGGCGAGCGCCTGTCACCCACCCTCGGGGGGGCCAATCAGGATTTCCTGATGGTCAATTTTCCAACGCTCGCCTTTGGTACGATCGCCAAATACAAGGTCATGCTGGGTCTGCTTGAAAAGAACGCGGACGCGCCTGAGGCGGCGCAGCGGCTGATCGCCGCTGCCGCGCGTGGCGTGAAGGACGCTGTGGAGGCGCTAGGCGTCAGCCCTAATGCCACGCTTGACGGACTGGCGCGCGACCATGCGAACATGCTGGGCGAGACATTTTATACGCAGGCGGCAATCCGCTACGGCGATCATGTTGCGAAACTGTCGCTGGCGCCGGTCGGGGGGGTGGCCGAACTGACCGGACGGCAGGTCGAGGCGGGCTTCTCGACCATGCGTGACGCGGTAGTCGACCATTTCCGGCACGCCGGCGCCACCTACGAATTACGCGCGCAGCTATGCGTCGACCCGGATACAATGCCGGTCGAGGACGCGGCGGTCCTGTGGGATCCTGCCCTTTCACCGCATCGCGCGATCGCAACGCTGACCTTCCCTCCCCAGGATGCCTATGCCCCGGCCAGACAGGTGCATGGCGACGACCATCTCGCCTTCAACCCGTGGAACGGGGTCGCGGCGCATCGGCCGCTCGGCGGCATCATGCGAATCCGCAAGGCAGCGTATGAATCGTCCTCCAGCCAGCGGCACAGGCTGAATGCCGTGGCTCGGCGCGAACCACGCTCGCTTGATGAAATTCCGGACTGATCCGAACCAGAAGGAGCCGTTCATGGCCGACAGTAAAGATCCCAGGCTTGATGACGAAACCCGTCTGCAAGAGTTCCGTCGCCTCGCCGCAGAAATCGCCGCCGATGCCCCCACGCTGGCCAGGATCGCGATCGAAGGCTTGATCCGCAACCACAACCCTCTGTTCAAGGGCACCGCCGGGTCGGCGGGCCGGGCCGGCCGGCAATCGGGCAATGTGTCCGAACTGACTGCAATCGCCAAACTCAAGCCTGGCGGCGGCGACCGGCTGCGTCGCATCTTCAACCTGACCGGCGGCAATTTCGACGGCGCCCAGAAAGTTTCGACGCTGCATGACATGCGTTTCGTCTTGTTCGACGACGACACGCGCATCCTGTTCGCTACGGCGTACGACGGTGACTGGGATACCTATATCAACGACTTCGCGACCAAGATCCCTGACCTGATGGATCTCTTGTTCGCCAATGTCGAAGGGTGGCCGGGGATTGCCTCGCCTGACGTGAAGGATTTCATCGCCGATCACCAGATCGACGCGGCCGGTTGGTTCGTCGCCAACCCGCAGGTGACGGTTGTGGACGTGCGGCGGCTGCAGCGGATGGAGACGGCGCTCGATGCCTTCCTCGATACAATGGCCGGCAACACCGCTGTGGACCCCGCGACACGGGACGCGCTGGCCCTGCTGTCCAAGCAGGTGTCGGTGCCGCACGGAGTGGATTACTGATGGGTATCCTCCAGCACCTCAAGGACCGCTTCCGCCCTGACCGCGTGACGCTGCAGCTGGACGACATTCAGGCGTTGATCCTGCGCGCGCGGCCTGAACCGTATGTCGGCATTCACGCAATGCTTCACGTCGACGACGCCGCGGGTGGCCGCGATCTCCTGCGAAGGCTCGCGCCGCATATCCCTGCCGCAGCAGACTGGACCGAAGAGCTGACGGCATGGACCGGTGTGGCGATCAGTCACGCGGGTCTGAAGGCGCTTGGGGTGCCCGAAGGCTCGCTCGCCAGCTTTCCTCTGTCGTTTCGTCAGGGAATGGCGGCGCGCGCCGAGCAGCTGCGTGACGCGGGAGAGAATGCTCCCGAGCAATGGGAGGAGGCGTATCGCGACAATCGCTGCCACATCGCGCTCACCATCTTCGCTTCGGATCAGGCCCGGCTTGACGAAGCCACCGACCGGGCAATGTCCGAATATCATGCATCGAGCGGCGTGACGCTGATCGGAACACATCGTTTCGGAGCCGATGCGGATGCCAAGAACCCGTTCGGCTTTCGTGACTCGGTGTCGCAGCCGACCGTCGCGGGTGCCGGGGTCGATCCACAGCCGGGGCAGGAGCGCGCGATCGCGCCGGGCGAGTTCATCCTGGGCGAGGACAGCGAAACGGGAGCGCCGCTGGAGATACCGCAGCCTGACGCGCTGGGGCGGAACGGTTCCTATGTCGTGCTGCGCAAGTATGACAGTCGACCGGGCGCATTCAACGATTTCGTGCGCGGCCAGGCAAACGATGAGGCGGCGCAGGAGCTGCTGGCCGCCAAGATGTTCGGCCGCTGGCGATCGGGGGCACCGCTGATCCTGTCGCCGACCCGCGACGACGAAGAGCTGGGCGCCGATCCGGCCCGGCGCAACGACTTTGATTTCTCGGGCGACAAGGCGGGAATTGTCTGTCCGCATGGCGCGCACATGCGCCGCCTCAATCCGCGCGGTGAGCGACTGACGATCCTGACCGACGAAAACATCCACCGGATCATCCGCCGCTCTTCCACCTTCGGTCCGAAATGGTCGGCCGACCTGACTGCTGCCGACGATGGCGAGAACGATCGCGGCATCTTCTTCATCTTCATCTCGGCACGTGCGTTCGACACGATCGAGTTTCTGCAGCAGGAATGGATCAATCGCGGTAATTTCATCGACCTGGGGAAGGAGCGTGATCCTGTGGTCGGCCTGCATGAGGAACCCGGACGCTTCACCGTGCCTGCCGAGCCGGTTCGTCGCCGTATAGACGGTGTCACCACGTACAACCGGCTGCGTGGCGGCGAATATATGTTCATGCCTTCGCTCACCGCTTTGCGATGGATCGCGGCAGGATCGTGGAACTGAGATGCCTGACCATGGTCCGGGCCGCTACGTTGAATATCGGCATCCGATCAGGGTCGGTCCGGGAGCGATCGACGATCTCGATCATGTGAACAACGCCATCTATCTCATGTGGATGCAAGAAGCGGTCAACGCCTATTGGCGCAAGACCGCGCCGCCAGAACAGGTAGAGACGCTCGCCTGGATCGCGCACCGTCATGACGTGGTCTATCACAGGCCCGCCGTGCTGCACGATCTGATCGTCGCCGTAGTGCGCGTCATTGGTCATCAAGGATGTCGTGCCCACTTTGAAACTCGCTTCGAGCGAAACGGCGAAGACGTTGCCATAGTTGAGTCTACGCTGGTGTGCATCGATCGCGGGTCCAGGCAACTTGTGCGTATTCGTCCCGATCTTGCTCAGCATTTCTATCTTCGTGACACTGAAGCAACTACGGCTAGTGGAGCCATGCGATGACCAGACAGATCCTCCGCGCCGTTACGATAGCCGCAATGGCGTTTGTCAGTGGATGTACCACGGTGGAGCGCGTGCCGTTCACCGGGGCGCAAAGTGCCGCGGCCGCTATTGCCGGTGCGCCGGAGGTCCGTTTCTGGGCGGATCTGCCGGATGCCGCGCAGCGGATGCGACCCGATGTGCCGGCCGGGCAGCCAGTAACGATGCTGGCCCTTTCGGGTGGTGCTGACGAGGGTGCCTATGGCGCCGGTGTGCTCAACGGCTGGACGCAGAGCGGCACGCGTCCGGAGTTCAGCGTTGTCACCGGGGTCAGCACCGGGGCATTGATCGCTCCCTTTGCCTTTCTGGGCAAGGAAGGCGATGCATCGATCGCCCGGTTTTACACCAGCGTATCCGCAAGGGACATCTTCCATCCCCGCTTCCCACTTGCGATACCGGGATCGACCAGTGTCGCCTCCACCGCACCGCTTGCGAAACTGATCGCACGTGAGGTGACACCGGAACTTGTAGCGCGCATCGCGGAGGAGCAGGCCAAGGGGCGCCGCCTGTTCGTCGCCACCGCCAATCTCGACGCGCAACGCAGCGTGATCTGGGATATGGGGGCAATCGCCGCCAGCATGTTGCCGGACAAGGTCGAGCTGTTCCGGCGGGTATTGCTGGCATCGTCGTCCATTCCTGTGGTGTTTCCCCCGGTGGTGATCGACGCGTCCAGCAACGGGGCGCCCGTACGCGAGCTTCATGCCGATGGCGGGACGACCGCTGGCATCCTCGCAATCCCGCCGCAGCTCGCGGTCAGCGACGCGCCGATCGGGGACGCCGCCCGGCTGCACGTCTACCTGTTGATGAACAGCAGGCTTGGCGGCGATTTTCAGATGGTGACGCCGCGGCTCGTCCCGATCCTGAAGCGCGCCTTCGCGCTCAACCAGCAGGCAGCGCTGCTGACACTGGCGGAAACCAGCTACGTCTACGCGCATCGCCACGGCATCGACTGGAACTTGACGTTCATCGGGAACGACGTCGCACCCAGCGACCGCCTGTTCGAGACGACCTACATGCGACGCCTGTACGCCTATGGCGTCGAGCGGGGACGCACTGGTTCGTGGCGCAAGACGCCGCCCACCCCGGCCGATCTTGCCGTCGCGGATCGTCTCGATCATCAATAGAACAGGATCATCGCGGTCGTGGTTCGTCGATTGCCGCGTATGGCCGGGATGACAGAATTGACGATGATCGGGGGCTGGGCAGGGTTCGAGATGGCACGCGCGACAATAATCGCGGCATCGCTGATGCCAATCGCTGCCGGCGCGGCAGCACAGGACGTTGAGCTGCCCCCTTCTGAGTGGTCCATCGACTATGACAGTCTGGATCGAGGAAGGGACGACGAATGCCAGCGAAGAAGCACAAGCCCGAGGAGATCATCGGCAAGCTGCGTGAGGTTGAGATCATGCTGGGCCAGGGCGGCACGACGGCCGAGGCATGCCGGCGCATCGCAGTCAGCGAGCAGACCTATTACCGATGGCGCAAGGAATATGGTGGTCTGAAGACGGATCAGGCGCGGCGGATGAAGGATCTGGAGAAGGAGAACCTGCGGCTGCGTCGCGCGATCTCGGACCTGACATTGGACAAGCTGATCCTGCAAGAGGCGGCGCGGGGAAACTTCTGAGCCCCGCACGGCGCCGGCGGTGCATCGACCAGGTGCGTGAGGTGTTGGATGTGTCCGAGCGACGGGTGTGCCGCGTCCTCGGGCAGCATCGGTCGACGCAGCGCAAAGTGCCGTGTGGGGCAGATGACGAGGAGGCGCTGACCGACGACATCGTCCCGCTGGCCAGGCAGTACGGGCGCTACGGCTATCGCCGGGTAACCGCACTGCTGCATGCGGCCGGCTGGTCGGTGAACCACAAACGGGTGGAACGGATCTGGCGGCGCGAGGGGCTGAAGGTGCCTCAGCGACAGCCGAAACGTGGTCGGCTGTGGTTGAACGATGGCTCGTGTATTCGGCTGCGGCCGGAATATCCCGGGCACATCTGGGCGTACGACTTTGTCGAGGCACGGACGCATGACGGGCGCAAGTTTCGCATCCTCACGATCATCGACGAGGCCAGCCGCGAGTGCCTGGCGCTAATGGTCGCCCGTCAGCTTCGCCACGAAGATGTGCTGGCGGCCCTGGCCGAGCTGTTCATTGACCGGGGCCCGCCTGCCCATATCAAATCGGACAACGGCAGCGAGTTCATCGCCACCGCAGTCCAGAAATGGCTTGGGCAGATCGGCGTGAACACGCTCTACATCACGCCAGGCTCGCCGTGGGAGAACGTAAGCGTCCGGTGAAGGCGTCGCGTCAGGCGGGACGGTAGTTCCACGGCAGCAGTTCATTGATCTGGCGGGCTGGATGGTCGGCGATGCGGCTGATGGTGTCGGTCAGCCATGCCTCGGGGTCGACGTCGTTGAGCCTGGCGGTTTCCACAAGGCTGTAGATGCCGGCGGCGCGGTGGCCGCCCTGGTCGGAGCCGGCGAACAGCCAGTTCTTGCGACCGACGGCAATACCGCGCAACGAGCGCTCGGCGGCATTGTTGTCGATCTCAAGGCGGCCATCGTCCGCATAGCGGGTAAGCGCCGTCCAGCGGGCGAGCGCATAGCGGATGGCGACCGCGAGGTCGGAGCGTCGGGACAGCTTCGGTCCGGTCGCGTCGAGCCACTGACGGAACGCATCGAGCAGCGGTCCAGCTCTGGTCTGGCGTACGTGTCGTCGCTCGTCCGGGGGCCGACCGCGCACGTCCTGTTCGACCGCATAGAGGCTGGCGATATGGTCCAGCGCCTCGCGGGCCGTGGCGGAGCCGGTTGCGGCATGGACGTCGAAGAACTTGCGCCTGACATGCGCCCAACAGGCTACCTCTGCGATGCGCTCGCCATAGAGCCTGTCGAACCCGGCATAGCCATCGGCGTGCAGATCGCCCTGGAATGTTCGCAAGTGCGCGACGGGGCGTTCGCCCTTGCGGTCGGGCGCGTAGCGAAACAGCACGGCAGGCGGGGCCTCGCCGCCAGCCCCGCGCTCGTCGCGCACATAGGTCCACAGCCGGCCCGTCCTGGTGCGACCGGCGCCGGGGGCCAGAACCGGCACGGGCGTGTCGTCGGCGTGGAGGGTTACGCCACCCATGACGTGGCGCTCGAGCGCGTCGACCAGCGGGTCGAGGAGCGCGGCCGAGCGCCCGACCCAGTCGGCGAGGGTGGAGCGGGCAAGGTCGACGCCCTGGCGCGCGTAGATGCCCGACTGGCGATAGAGCGGCAGATGGTCGGCGTATTTGGACACCAGCACATGTGCGAGCAGCCCGGCACCGGGCCGACCCCGCTCGATGGGCATGGACGGCAGCGGCGCCTGCACGATGCGCTCGCATGACCGACAGCTCAGCCGCGGCCGGACGTGGCGCACGACCCGGAATGAGGCGGGCACATAGTCGAGCTGCTCCGTGACGTCCTCACCCATACGCCGCATGGCACCACCGCAGTCGGGGCATACGCACGGTGCGTCATGCACGACCTCGGTGCGGGGCAAATGGTCGGGCAGCGGCTGTCGATACGGCTTGGCGGTCTCCCGTCTCCGGGTGGCCACCGGCATCGCCGCCGTGGCGGCTTCCGCCTCGCGTTCCTCCAACCCTAGTTCCAGCTGGTCAGCCTGATGCGTCAATTTCTCCGACGAACGGCCGAAGGCCATGCGCCGCAGCCGCGCGACCTGCATCCGCAACTGCTCCAGCTCGGCGCCGACAGCAATGAGCATGGCCTTCAGGAGGGCGATATCGTCGGGCAGCGAGGCGGCATCGGGCGACACGCCTGCTTATACCAGAACAGTCGTGCCGATACACGCGAAAGCCGCAGGAAACCGTGCTTTTTACCAGGCCAGGGTCGGCTGCGAGGACCGGATCGGATGCCGCCAGTCCACCCCTTCGAGCAGCATCGACAACTGCGCCGGGGTCAGCACTGCGACGCCGTCCGCGGTCGTCGGCCAGGTGAACCGACCACGCTCCAGACGCTTGGCATGGAGGACGAGGCCCTGACCATCCCACCACAGCAGCTTGACCAGATCGCCGCGCCTGCCCCGGAAGGCGTACACCGCACCCCCGAACGGATCCTGGCGCAGCCGCTGCTGCACCAGCGCCGCCAGTCCGTCGAAACCCTTGCGCATGTCCGTGACCCCGGCCGCCAGATACACCCGGACGCCGCTCGGCGGCCCGATCAAGCGAACCCGGCCAGCACGGCCTTCAGCACCCGCGCGTCGATGGGAGGTGCCAGGCGGATGCGCTGCCCGGCCGGGCCGACCACCTCCACCACACCCGGTCCGAGCGGCTCCGGCTGCGGCGCCATGGGCACGTTCGCCACCTCGACCGGCACGAACGCCGCGCCCGGCAAGGGCAAAGCTTCGCTTGCGACCCCGTCGCGCAGCAGCGTGCGTCGCCAGCGGTACACCAGCGACGTGCACACCCGGTGACGCCGTGCCACGTCCAGCACGCTCGCCCCCGGCATCATCGCCTCCGACACGATCCGCGCCTTGTCATCGTCGCTGAACCGTCGCCGCGGCTCTGCCCCAACCATCTCGATAATTCGCGTCGCCATAATGCCGCACCGGTGCCTGCCACAGTGCCGCACCTGTGGCTTGCGCATCACCTCGTCAGCAAGGCGGGGAACACCGGACGCTTACGGGAGAACGGCTACAACGAGAGCTTCAATGGCTCGCTGCGTGACGAGCTGCTTAACGGAGAGATCTTCTACAGCCTCGCCGAGGCCAGAGTGCTGATCGAGGCGTGGCGGCGCCACTACAACACCATCCGGCCACATAGCAGCCTGGGCTATCGCCCACCCGCACCAGAAGCGGCGACGCCGCCATTGCCGGCCTCGAGTTCCGCTTCGCTCCACCTGCGCCCGGCAATGGCGGCGGAGACGACAATGCACTAACTATCTACCCGGACCACCCGGTGGGGGCTGCTCACCAGCTCCGGACGCACCTCGCCGACTTCATGGCAGCCTACAACTTTGCCCGCCGGCTCAAGACGCTCAGCGGCCTCACCCCCTACGAATACATCGCCAAGATCTGGACGTCAGAGCCAGATCGGTTCATCGTCGACCCGATCCACCAGATGCCGGGACTAAACACCTAGCCCGCCTACAAGCGGTTGCGCTACGGCGACATGATCGTCGTGGTGGACAAACCAGCTTGCCTCAGTGGCGATGCGATCATAGCCCATGACAGAGGTACGCGACACGTCACGTAAGCTCAGTGAAGGGATAGCTTGATTGCATATCTAAAAAATGCTTTCCTTCAAAGCACATCAATGGAGTGCAAGCAGTGGCATCCATCACAATCCGCAACGTCCCCGACGAAGTGCATCGCGCGCTGCGGGTGCGCGAGGCCAAGCATGGCTGAAGTGCCGAGGCCGTAATCCGCGTCATCCTGGAACAGGCCGCCAAACCGGAAGGCCGGATCAAGCTCGGCTCCTTGTTGGTGTCCATCGCCCGCGAGGCGGGTGGGCTGACCTATGCAGAGCATGCCCTCTTCGAGCGCGACAAGACGCTGGCCGAACCCATGAGCTTCGATGAATGATCGTTCTCAACACCAACGTGCTTTCCGAGCTGTGGAAACCCACACCCGAGCCAAAGGTGCTGGCCTGGATCGACGCCCAGCTCGTTGAAAGCCTCCACTTGTCCTCGATCACCGTGGCCGAAGTGCGCTTTGGTATGGCGGCTTTACCGGCCGGCAAGCGACGCACGGTCTACCAAGATCGCCTGGAGCGTGAAGTGCTGCCAGCTTTCAAGGGTCGCGTGTTGCCCTTCGACTTGGACACCTCGCAAACCTATGGCGAGCGCGCGGGCCGCCGGCCAGGCCATCAGCAAGGAAGATGGCTACATCGCCGCCACCGCCGTAGCACATGGCTTTGCCGTGGCCATGCGCGACACCAGCCCTTTGGAGGCGGCGGGTCTGACCGTCCTTGGAAAGCGGCATGATGCCGAAGGAAAGGCCATGGACACCGTTGGTTAGGAGAACCCCGTGATGTGTGTGCGTAACCTCGGCCTCGTTCTGGCCCTTTCCAGAGTCAGCTTGGCCAGCAGATGTTGCGCGAGAACGGCGATAAACTACCGGCGCGCATGATGCGCTGACCTACAGCCATGATGATCACAAGCGTAAGAACAAAAACATAGTCCCTGTGGTACTTGATTTACTGACATTATTCTATTTGGTATCTTGATGCATAAAGTTTTGGCCAAATATATGTAGGATCAAGATCGTAATAATGAATGATATACTCGTGAGGCTACGGCTAAGGACTGATAAACAGCTATGGCAATCACAATCGCTGAAATGCTGGTACGGACGCTGGCGGATGCCGGCATCGAACGGATATGGGGGGTGACCGGCGACAGCCTCAACGCGGTCAACTGGCAGCTCGGCAAGGACGGCCGCATTATCTTCATGCATGTTCGCCACGAAGAGGCAGGCGCGTTTGCGGCAGGCGCCGATGCGGCGGCGACGGGCAAGCTCGCCGTCTGCGCGGGAAGTTGCGGGCCAGGCAATCTCCATCTCATCAATGGTCTGTTCGATTGCCAGCGCAACCATGTGCCGGTGCTTGCCATCGCCAGCCACATCCCATCGAGCGAGATCGGCCTCGGTTATTTCCAAGAGACCCACCCGACCGAGCTGTTCCGCGAGTGCAGCCATTTCTGCGAGATGGTGACCAACCCGAAACAGATGCCCGAACTGCTCCACCGTGCCATGCGGACCGCCATCGGGCGGCGCGGCGTGGCGGTACTGGTGCTGCCGGGGGATGTATCGCTGCTCGAGGTGGATACGGACAGCGTGCCGGCCTTTGCCCTGCCCACGGTCACGGCACCCGAGCCCATGGCCGAGGATGTCGCGCAGGCTGCGGAGATTTTGTCCGGCGCCAAGCGCGTCACCATCCTTGCTGGATCGGGCTGCGCCGGAGCGCATGACGAACTGGTGGCATTGGCCGATCGGCTCGCAGCCCCCATCGTCCATGCCTTTCGTGGCAAGGAGCATGTCGAGTGGGACAACCCCTGCGATGTCGGCATGACCGGACTGATCGGCTTCTCGTCGGGCTATCATGCGCTCAAGGAATGCGACACACTGCTGATGCTGGGCAGTGATTTTCCCTATCGAAATTTCTATCCGACGGGGGCGAAGGTGATCCAGGTGGATCGTGACCCAGGCGCGCTCGGGCGGCGGGTGCCGCTCGATCTGGCGGTGGTCGCCGATGTTGGCCGGTTTGCGGCGGCGCTTGCACCGAAGATCGCGGAAGGCCGCAGTCGCACCTTTCTCGACAAGGCGCGCCAGCATTATGCGAAGACGCGGGCCAGCCTCGACGATCTCGCCCAGCCCCGCAAAGCGGGGCAGCCGCTCCATCCCCAATATGTCGCGGCCACGCTCGACAAGGTGGCGGCGCAAGATGCGATCTTCACCGCCGATGTCGGCACCCCGGTGATCTGGGCGGCGCGCTACCTCACGATGAACGGGAAGCGACGCCTGCTCGGTTCGTTCAACCATGGCTCGATGGCGAACGCCATGCCGCAGGCACTGGGCGCGCAGGGGGCGTTCCCCGGCCGGCAAGTCGTCTCGCTCTCCGGCGACGGCGGGCTGTCCATGCTGATGGGCGAACTGCTGACCGCCGTGCAGCTCAAGCTGCCGATCAAGATCGTCGTCATCAACAATGGGACGCTGGGCTTCGTGGAGATGGAGATGAAAGCGGGCGGCTATCCCGGCACCAATGTTTCACTGGAGAATCCCAACTTCGCCGAGGTCGCAAGGACGATCGGACTGTACGGCGTTCGCGTGGAGGATTCAGCCGCTCTGGAGCCGGCCTTGCGCGCGGCCTTCGCGCATGATGGGCCGGCGCTGGTGGATGTCGTGACGGCACGCCACGAAATCTCGATGCCGCCGACGATCGCAGCGGCGCAGGCAAAGGGCTTCAGCCTCTACATGCTGCGCGCCATCATGTCCGGGCGGGGCGACGAGATCACTGATCTCGCCACCACCAACCTCTTCCATTGAAAGGTGGCGCCATGCGTGTCGCGTTGTTTGTACCCTGTTATGTCGATGCCTTCGAACCCGAGGTCGGAATCGCGACACTGAACCTGCTACGCCGGTTCGGTGTCGATCCCGAATACCCCTTCGACCAGACCTGTTGTGGGCAACCCATGGTCAATTCGGGCTGCCACACCGAGGCGAAGGCGACCGAGGAACTGTTCGTCCGCAACTTCTCAGGCTTCGATTATGTCGTCGTGCCCTCGGGAAGCTGCGCGCATCAAGTCCGGCGCAACATGACGGCCATCGAGCAGACCGAGGAGGTGCGCCACGTCCGCGAGCGAACCTATGAGCTGGTCGAGTTCCTCCACGACGTGCTAAAGGTGGATGGCTTCCCCTGGGCCGAATTTCCGCACAAGGTGAGCTACCACAACAACTGCAACGCACTGCGTGGTCTCTTCCATGGCAGCATGTCCGAACGGCGCGAGCCGGCACACTCCAAGCCGCTTGACCTGCTGCGCATGGTAAAAGGGCTGGAGCTGGTCGAAAAAGCCCGACCCGACGAGTGTTGCGGGTTTGGCGGCACGTTCAGCGTGTTCGAGCCGGCCGTCTCGGTCAAGATGGGGCAGGACAAGGTCCACGACCATGCCAAAGCCGGTGCTGACTATGTCGTCTCGGCCGACAGCTCCTGCATGCTGCATCAAAAGGGTTGCGCAGATCGGCTCGGACTTCCGCTCAAGTTCCGCCATATCGCCCAGGTACTGAACGGAGATGCCGCATGACCGGACCGGATGAACCGCGCCGCGCAGAGGATGGTCTGCCGGCCCTGCTCCATGAGGAATTGCACACGGCCGATGACGGCGCGGCACGCAGCGCCAGTGGCGAGCGGCTGAGCCACGGTGAGGGAACATCCCGGCCGTTGAGCCCGCCCGCAGCCGAGCCCCAACCACGCGGAGCGAAGCTTTACCACCGCAAGCCCGTCGATCACAACGAGGCGGCGATGCGTTTCATCGATGCGCCGCGCCATGCGGAGATGCATGACGAACGCCTCTGGGACCTGCGCCAGAAGCGTGACCGGCAAATGCACGGCCTTGTCGAATGGGAGGAGCTGCGCGAGCTGGCATCGGCCATCAAGCAACACACGCTATCGAACCTTGGCGACTATCTCAAGCAGTTCGAGGCGCAGGCGCGGGCCAACGGCATCCACGTCCACTGGGCGCGGGATGGGGCCGAGCACAACCGCATCGTCCATGGCATCCTTGCCGATCATGGGGCGAAGAATCTCATCAAGTCCAAATCGATGCTGACCGAGGAAACCGGCCTGCGTGATTACATGGCCGGCGTCGGCATCGAGGTGGTGGAGACCGATCTCGGCGAGCGCATCCAGCAGCTCGACGACGAGGCGCCGAGCCACATCGTCGTGCCGGCCGTCCACAAGCTGCGCAGCGATGTGGCGCAAGTGTTCGCCGACAAGCTCGGCACCGATCCCGCCAACGACGACGTCCACTATCTCGCCGAGCAGCAGCGCGAGAAGACGCGCCCCCTGATTCTCGATGCGGATGCCGGCATGACCGGCGCAAACTTCGCGGTGTCCGAGACGGGGACCTTTGTCGTCTGCACCAACGAGGGCAATGCGGACCTGTCGGCCAACGTGCCGCCGCTCCACATCGCCTCGATCGGGATCGAGAAGCTGATCCCGCGCATCGCCGACCTGGGCGTGTTCATCCGCCTGCTTTCACGCTCCGCGCTAGGTTCGCCGATCACCCAATATACCTCGCATTTTCGAGGACCCCGCAACGGCGGTGAGATGCATATCGTGCTGGTCGATAATGGCCGCTCCGCACGGCTCGGCGAGCCGGAATTCTGGCAGAGCCTCAAATGCATCCGTTGCGGTGCCTGTATGAACACTTGTCCGGTCTATCGCCGCTCGGGCGGGCTTTCCTACGGCGCGACCTATTCCGGGCCGATCGGCCTGATCCTCGATCCGACCTTCAACCGGAAGCGCTATTCGACTCTTCCCTTTGCCTCCACTCTCAACGGCTCGTGCACCAATGTCTGTCCGGTGAAAATCAACATCCACGAGCAGATCTTCGCGTGGCGCAAGGCATTGGCGGAAACGCACGATATCGGCCTGGGCAAGCAGGCGCTGATGAAAGCGGCAGGCACACTCCTGTCACATCCCTCTCTCTACCGCACGGCCGTCGCGGCGGCCGACGGTGCGCTCAAGGTGCTGCCCAGCTTCGCGCTCGCCAATCCGCTCAACAGCTGGACCGCGCGCGGACGTGACATGCCGGATGCCCCGAAGGAAACCTTTCATCAATGGCATAAGCGAACCAATGGCGGAAAGGAGGGCCAATCATGAGCGCGCGCGAGAACATTCTGGCGGCGGTGCGGGCGAACCGGCCACTGGGCGATCATCCATTGCCCGAGCTGCCGATTTTTCCTTTCGAGGCGGGTGAGGGACTGGTTGCATCGTTCCTCCGTAACCTCGAAGCGATGGGTGGACACGGTATCGAGGGGCAGAGCATCGATGCCTTCCTGCAGGAGCAGTTCCCGCAGGCCAAGGTGATCGCCTCTGCTGTTCCCGAATATCGCGGCAACCGCGATCTTATGGGTGTTGCAGCCCCGCGTGATCTCGCCGATGTGGACATTACGATTGTGCGGGCCAGCTTCGGTGTGGCGGAGACGGGTTCCGTGCTGCTGCCGGACACGGCACTGGTCACAAACGCTGCCGCTTATCTCGCGCAGCATCTCGTCGTATTACTCGCCCCCGCTGCCATCGTGCCCACGCTTCAGGAGGCCTATCGGCGGCCGGAATTCCACGAGCATCGCTATGCCAGTTTTCATACAGGCCCCTCCGCAACGGCCGACATCGAGGGCGTGCTCATCCACGGCGCACAGGGGGTGCGGTCATTGACCGTGCTCCTGCTCGACGCGGCAGTGTGAGAAAGCACCGGCAGGGATCAGTCCGACGAAATCCCGGTCGTTCAGGGTCAAGCATGCCATCAAGAAAGGATTCCCAGGAAAGCCATTTCGCTTATCTTACGTCGCTACAGCAATCCGCCTTCAGCGTCCTCAAGAGCCTGCCGCTCAAGAGCCGCGTGGCGCAGGGTTTGCTGATGGCTCTGCGCGCTGTCTGTGGCGCGGGACTTGCTTACAGCATCGGCGTTGCCCTGCACACCGAACAGGCCTTTTGGGCCGCCATCACCGCCATCGCGGTCACCCAGCACGACTATGCGGACACGCTGAGCCAGTCGCGCGACCAGTTTATCGGCGCGCTGGCCGGCGCTGTCTGTGGCTTCGCGGCTGCCACGCTCGGCACGGAAAACATCGCGATCTATCTCGCGTCGGTGGCCGTGGTGATCGTCGTGTGCTGGTGCCTGAAAGTCAGTACGGCCGCGCGGCTTGCCGGTATTACGACCACCATCGTATTGCTCGTGCCCGCGCATGGCCCGGTCTGGACCGTCGCGCTGCTCCGTTGCGCCGAGGTCACCCTCAGCATGTTGTGCGCAATACCGGTGTGCGCCCTCTTCTCCTACGTCGAGCGCAGATGGCTGCATGTCTGAAACATGGTTCTTTCCGACCTGTTCATCCTGCCGAGTGCGACTTCGTGCACGCAAGGGCGAGGCCAATAAGGAGCCCATTTTGGAAAGTGTGACGATCGTTCTGATGCTGATGGTGGCCGTCGTCATAAGCGGTATCGTTGCGCGCATGGTGCCTGTCCCATTGCCACGCCCGCTGTTCCAGATTGCGCTGGGTGCGCTGATCGGCCTGATCGCCGACTGGCGGGTCACGCTCGATCCGGAAATCTTCTTCCTGCTGTTCCTGCCGCCGCTATTGTTCCTCGATGGCTGGCGCATCCCGCGGGAAGAACTGTTCAAGGATGGCAGGACGGTCCTGGGACTTGCGCTCGGCCTCGTCGTCTTCACCGTGGTCGGCATGGGCTTCTTCATCCACTGGATGATCCCCTCGATGCCGCTTCCCGTCGCTTTCGCGCTGGCCGCGGTCATCTCGCCGACCGACCCGATCGCCGGTTCGGCGATCGCTCAGCGCGTGCCCATTCCGAAGCGGATGATGCATATGCTGGAAGGGGAAGCGCTCCTGAACGATGCCTCGGGTCTGGTCTGCCTGCGTTTCGCGATTGCCGCCGCGCTCACCGGTGCTTTCTCGCTTCAGAATGCCGCCCTCAACTTCCTTTGGGTCGCGCTTGGCGGGATCGCCGTCGGCACCGGCGTGACCTGGCTTGTCACGCGCGCGAAAAGTTGGGTCGTTCGCCATTATAGCGAGGAAGGCGGGAGCCAGATTCTCATCTCTGTTGATTCCCTTTGGCTCCTACCTTCTCGCGGAGCATCTGCATTGCTCGGGCATCCTCGCCGCGGTCGCGTCGGGCCTTGCGATGGGGCCGTCCGAAACCGCAGGCGAGGTCGGCGCGATCACCGGCATCCGTCGCACTACCATCTGGGACACCATCCAATTCGCCGCCAACGGCATCATCTTTGTCCTTCTGGGCGAGCAATTGCCCGAGCTCCTTTCAGGAGCGGTGGCGATCGTCCAGTCCATCGGGCATCGTGATCCCTGGTGGCTGGCGCTCTACGTCGTTGCGATCAACGTCGGGCTCGCGGTGCTTCGCTTCCTGTGGGTTTGGCTGTCATTCAGCCTCACACTGTTCCGTCAGGGGCATTGGCGGCGAGTGCCCAACTGGCGGATCGTCGCGGCCATGTCCTTCTGCGGAGTACGCGGAGCGACCACGCTCGCCGGCGTCCTGACCTTGCCGCTTGCCATGAGCGATGGATCTGCCTTTCCCTCACGCGAGCTCGCGATCTTCCTTGCCATGGGCGTGATCATCACCTCCCTGATCGTCGCCAGCATCGACTTGCCGCTGCTCCTGCGCGGCCTTTCGCTGCCACCCGAGCCATCTCATCTCGCCCAGGAAAACGCGGTCCGGATCGCAGCGGCCGAGGCGGCGGTCGGGCTGTTGCTGGGCAAGTTGTTTAACAGCGGCGACGATGCATTGAAGATCCTGTTGCCGACATCTGTGCCGCTCGTGTTTCTAGCGGGTTTTGCCTGGCCACTCCAATCAATGCCGGGCTGGCTTTCTGCACTCGCCTGGTTTTCCCCCGCCACCTGCGCCATGCATATCTTCGTTCCAATAAATCAGATGGGTGCAAGCTTGGAGGACGTATTTGGTCCACTGGCCAAGCTTATGGCACTCTTGGCGCTTTATGGAGGGCTGAATATCTGGAGTGGCACCAACAGCGCGCGTTGAATTTTTCAACAGCCACGGTCGTTTTTCTGGCGGTCCGACCGATCATCCACGTGTTCCGACACTTAAGTTGCGGATCGCGACCCGCGCTTACCGAGGATCTATCGGACATTGGGAAATCGTATAGCCACTGCGATCGTGGCGTAATGTCATGGGGGGTAAGCGCGTCCGCATGCCGACATCGCCACCCCATGTCGGCGGTGGTCAGCGTTCCCTTGGAGCCACAAGCAGGGTGCTGAAGAAGGTTTCTCTGGGCCTAGTCTGCCTGATAGCCGCTACGACTTCACTCGGATTTCGCGCACCGGACCGAACAGACGAGCGTGCGCGAATGATTAGCTCGATCAACGCAGCGGCTGCTGACGTTCCGGCACTACGAGATGACCTCTTTTTCCAGGCAGCAGTTGCTGTGGAGGCGACGCTGCCACGCGAGGATTTCGTGCCTCGCGCTGCAAAGCCGCAAGCCTATATCGGGGCGCCCATGGAAATCGGGTGGCAGCAGACGATTTCCGATCCTTACATCATGGCGATCATGACGGCTGCGGTGCAAGTGCAGCGCGGCTCCCGCGTTCTGGAAGTCGGGACGGGCTCCGGCTATCAGGCTGCGATCCTCGCCGAACTGGGTGCAGAGGTATCCACGATCGAAATCGTCCCGCAGCTGGCGCGCCAAGCGGCCAGGGCGTTACGTCGGCGCGGCTATCGGAAGGTCCATGCCCGTGTCGGGGACGGCTTTGCAGGCTGGCCCGAGCGCGCGCCGTTCGACGCGGTGATCGTCACTGCGGGTTCTGCAAGCGTTCCAGCCCCGCTGCTCGATCAGTTGCGGACCGGCGGACGCTTGGTGATGCCGATCGGCCCCTCCACAGCGACCGAGCGGCTTGAGGTCTTCACGAAGCAGGCTGACGGTAGCGTCGTCGCATGTTCTCTAGGCTGGGCAATGTTCGTGCCCCTTACGGGCCGTGGGTATGCTCCCGATCGTCCAGGTATTGGCGATCACGGCAAGCCATGGTGCTTCGGGGCATCGGTTACCTGATCGATCGCAGATGACAGACGGAAAGCGATCCGCACACACAAGCCCTCAGCGCCGCCCGGGATGGTGCACTTCGCCTGATGAATGGCGGCGATGGCTGATACCAGCGCCAAGCCGAGACCCGCACCTTCCGTGCTGCGACTGGCATCCCGTCGGTAAAAGCGTCGAAACACCTTCTCGCGTTCATCGGAGGGGATACCGGGACCGTTGTCGCATATCTCCGCCACGGCTTCGGTGCCGACGGTGCGCAGGCAGGAAACGATGCGCGTTCCACTCGGGGTGTGGACGATCGCGTTCTCGATCAGATTGGTGAATAGCTGCGCGAGAAGATCGGGGTCGCCGATGACGGTGACCCCTGCGCTATGGTCGGCAATGAACGTCTGCCCGGAGTCCTCGACCACGGGCACATAGGCCGCATGGATACGATCGAGCAGTTCGGTCAGGTCGACGGGACCGAAGCGACGTCGCCCGACACCTCCCTCGATCGACCCGATCCGCAGCAGGGCCTCGAACGTCGCGAGCAGTCCGTTGGTCTGCTCCACGGCCGCATCGATACTGTCGGGATCGCCGGCACCTTCCACCTGCATTCGTTCGAGCCGCTGATGGAGCCGGGTGAGTGGCGTGCGCAGATCGTGGGCGATATCCGTCGACACCTGCCGCAAAGCCTCCATCGCAGCGGCCTTCCGCTCGAGCATGCGATTGAGGTTCCGGGTGAGGTCGTCGAACTCCGGACCGAACCCGATCATCGGCAGCCGTTCCGCGCCGTCCCCATCGATGATCCGGTCGATGGCGCGATTGACTGTTGCGAGCCGACGCAGGAAGACGCGCCCCACCAGATACCCGCCGATCAATGCAAAGGCGGCGATGGCGATGCCGCTCCAGATCGTGAAACGTCCGAGGCGGTGCCGCAATTGCTGCACGTCGAAGCTGTCGGTCGCCACGACGAGCAGCAATCCGTCGGGCAGCTGCGTTACTTGCGTTGCGAGACGTTCGACGTGTCGCGAGCCGTCGAAATCCTCGGGCACCGCAACGCTTCCTTGACCGATCCTGGCGGCTTGCAGCGGCAGGTCGCCGGACAGTCGGTGTCCCGCTTTGTCGGTCAGAAGATATCGATAGGGCGGATCAGCGTCGCTCCCCCGGTGCCGCGCGATGGCATCCGTCAGTCCCGAGAGACCCAGCTGGGCATATTCCGCGGACAGGACCGACGATTCCGCCCGCAGCATCCCATCGCTGGCTTCTCGGGCGAAATAACCGACCTGCCGCTCGACGGTGAACAACAGGGCGCCTGCGCCGAGCGCCACGACGACCGCCAGCATCAGCGCGAAGCGAAAGGCCGCGCTTCCGAATGCGGCCGGCATGAACGACCTAACCCGCATCGATCCGATATCCAGCGCCCCGAACCGTATGGATCAGTTCACGTCCGAAACCCCGATCGACCTTGGCGCGCAACCGGCTCATGTGGCTCTCGATAATGTTCGTCTTGGGATCGAAGTGAAATGACCAGACATTCTCGAGGAGCATCGTGCGCGTCACCACCTCGCCCGCGTGCAGCATCATATATTCGAGCAGCTTCAATTCCTGCGCCTGCAATTCCACCCGCTGGCCCGCGCGCGTGACGCTACGGCGGATACGGTCGAGGACGAGGTCGCCGACCGTGATCGTGGCGGCGACGTCCAAAATCGGGGGACGCCGAGCGAGCGCATTGATCCGGGCAAGCAACTCAGTCGCCGCGAACGGCTTCGCCAGATAGTCGTCGGCTCCCGCCTCGAGCCCTTCGACCCGGTCCTCAATGCCGTTCATGGCCGTCAAAAAGAGCGCCGGGGTTCGTATTCCCGCCGCCCGGATGGCCTTAAGCGCCGGCAGGCCGGAAATGCCGGGCACCATCCGGTCGAGGATCAGAACGGCGTAATCGCTGGAAGACGCCAGGAAGATCGCGTCCTGCCCGGTCGTACAGGCGTCAACGACATGACCTGCACTGCTCAGCACGCGCTCTAGATCCTCACGCGTCCTGGAATCGTCTTCAAGCAACAAGAGCTTCATCGACTGAGGATCCGGTTTTGCGCCGGCGACGGCAAGTTGGGCATAATCAATCTTGTCCTCATCTGCGGCGAAGGTTGCCGCTCCTACAAGGGCACGGTGTAACCTGCCTCAAGGAGTGTGTGTCATGAAAGACGTGCGATTGATGCTGGGTCTGCTGTCCGTCGCAGCGTTGAGTGGGACAGCCGCCGCGGCACCAACGAAACTGAAAGGACACCAATACGCCGCTGAGGCGAAAATCTCTCTCGCGACGGCTCGGCAGACCGCGCTCAAGGCGCGTCCCGGCAAGATTACCGACCAGGAATTGGAAAAAGAGAAGGGCGGCAGCGGCCTGCGCTATTCCTTCGACATCACCAGCCACGGCAAGCCTTATGAAGTTGGTATCGATGCGCGAAGCGGCGCGATCCTCGAGAACGTTGCGGAGAGCAAAACCCCGGACTGACCAACATCGAGATGCCGGCGCATTGGCCAGCGTCACCGGTCATGAGGCGCGACAGAAAGATGCTGATCAGGGGGACCAGGAAGGGCGTTCAGCCCGTTATGCTCGCAGCGTTGCTGGCGGGATGCGCGCATTACACCCCACTTCCGCTCACGCGAGATTTACCGCTCGCGCCGTCAATCGGTGCGCTCCAGGGGGCCGCGGAGGATCATGGAGCGCTGTCGGTTGGCGATGTCGTTACGTTGGCGCTGGCGAACAACCCGGACCTTCGCGCGGCACGCTTGAAGCGGGGCATTGCCGAGGGCCAGGCCACACAAGCCTCGATCCTCGCCAATCCGTCCCTGTCGGGCGCTTTCCTGCCTCTGCTTTCGGGGGCGGGCACTGTCCCGGCCTGGAATCTGGGGCTGGCGCAGGACATCAAGAGCCTCGTCACCTATCGTGCGCGACGCCGCGCTGCCACTGCGAGCACCCGGCAGGTCGCGGCCGATCTCGTCTGGCAGGAATGGCAGGTTGCCGGACAGGCGCGCCAGCTTGCCACCGACATCATTATCGGCACGCGCAGCCGCCCGACCTATGTCGCGGCCTACGATCTCCTGTCTGACCGGAACGGCAAGCTCGAGCGCGCGCTGGCGGCGCGAACCGTGACGCTTGTCACCGTCGCCCCGGACCGTGTCGCGCTTCAGGCGGCGCGGACATCGCTCAACACGCTCGACCAGACTTTGCTCTCACAGCGTCACCAGCTGAACGCCCTGCTGGGCCTGACGCCGGACGCGGTCGTGCCGCTCGCAACCGAGCCCGACCTGCCGCGGTTCGACCCTGCCACGATCCGTGCCGGGCTTGCGACACTCCCCGATCGCCGGCCCGATCTGCTCGCGCTACGCCTCGGCTATGACGCCGCGGACGAGCAACTGCGCGTCGCGATCCTATCGCAATTTCCCGACCTGATCCTTGGCGGCTCCGCATCGAGCGACAGTTCGAAGGTCATCAACGGCGGGCCGAACGCGCAGGTCGGTCTGCCCATCTTCGATCACAACCAGGGCAATGTCGCGGTCGCGCGGGCAACGCGGGCACAGCTTCACGCCGATTACGCGGCGCGGCTGGCGGCCGCTACCGGGACGGTCGGCGCGCTGCTGCGGGAATATGAACAGCTTGCGGCGCAACTCGCGATCGCGCGCCGTGATCTGCCTGCCGCTCGTACCGCCGCGGCCCGGGCGCAGGCGGCGTTCGGCGCCTCCAACATCGACGAGCGCGGCTATGTCGACCTCGTCTCCAACCGCTTCGCCAAGGAAGAGGAGATCATGACCCTGGAACTCGCGCTGTTCGATCGGCAGATCGCCATCCAGACGCTGGTAGGCGACGGCCTGCCGACGGCCGACCTGCCGCCAGAGCAAGCGGGCACGGTCCGGTGACTCCAATACCCACGAGGATCTCCGCTGCCCTTCTTCTGCTGCTGGTCGCAGCGTGCAGCGGAACGTCCACCACGCCGGATGCCAGCGATACCCCGACGCCCAGCGTCCTCGTCGGCACCGTCGCACCCCGCCAGGGTGCGCTGCCGGCGATCGTCACCGCTTACGGTTCCGTGGCACCGTCCGAGATCGGCACCCGCACCTTCAGCGAGGCGCAGCCGGGCCAGGTCACGCGGCTGTTCGTCGCGCCCGGCAGCGCCGTGAAGATGGGTCAGCCGCTGGCAACCTTCGTCACTGCGCCAACTTCGCGCAGCACCTACGAACAAGCGGTGAGCGCTCTCGCCGCAGCGCAGAAGGCGCGCGCCACCACGGCGCAGCTTCTAGCGCAGCAGCTCGCAACAACCGATCAGCTGGTGCAGGCCGACAAGGCGGTGTCCGACGCCCGAACAGTGCTGGCCGCGCTTCGGGCAGAGGGCGCCGGGGCGCCGATTCATACCATCACGGCACCGTTTTCTGGCGTCGTCACCGCCGTGGCCGTGGCGCAAGGGGACCGCACCGCTGCCGGCGCCACGATCCTGACGGTCGCGCGGTCAGGCGGAATCGTCGTAACCGTGGGGATCGATCCTTCGCAGCGTGGAGGCGTCACCGTCGGCCAAGGTGCGTCATTGAAGCGCCTGTCCGGGGGCGGCACGCTCGAGGGTCGTGTCGTCCGGGTTGACGGCGCGTTGAACGCCGTGACCAAGATGGTCGACGTCGACCTGTCCTTTCCGGCGGGGGCGTTGCTGCCGGGTGAGCCGATGCAGGTCGACATCCGTACCGGCGAGGTCGGCGGATGGGTCGTGCCGCACGCGGCGGTGGTCACCGCGGGCGGTCGCCCGCGCGTCTTCCAGGTCCGGGACGGCAAGGCCAAGGCGGTTCCGGTCGCCGTCCGGCTTTCGTCTGACGCCGGCGACGTGGTCGACGGCGCCCTCTCACCGCGCCTCCCGCTGATCGTTGCAGGCGCCTATCAGGTCACTGACGGCGACGCGGTCCGGAGCCGGTAATGCTAGAGCGTCTCCTGCGCACCCAGTCGCGCGCGTTCGTCCTCGTCGGCCTGGCGCTGGCGCTCGCGGGGATCGTCGCAGCCTTATCGTTGCCGATTGGCCTCTTCCCGCAGGTGTCGTTTCCGCGGGTCGTGGTCGACCTGGACTCGGGGAGCCGCCCCGCCGACCAGACCGCGCTGACTGTCACCCGCCCGGTCGAGGAGGCAATCCGCGCCATCCCCGGCGTAAACAACGTCCGCTCGGAGACGGCGCGCGGGACGGCGCAGATCTCGATCGACTTCGGTTGGGGGCGCGACATGATCGCGAGCACGCTGCTGGTCGACACCGCGGTCGGCCGCATCCTGCCATCGCTGCCTGCTGGCACGCAGTACAATGTCCGCCGGATGGACCCGACCGTTTTCCCGATCATCTCCTATGCCCTGGTATCCGATACAGCGGATCCGGCCCAACTCCAGGATTTCGCGCGACTTCAGATCACCCCGCTGCTGTCCTCGATCACCGGTCTCGCCAGGGTCGGTGTGCAGGGTGGCGACACCGCGGAGGTCGAGGTACTCGCGGACCCGCAACGGCTCGCAAGCTACGGCCTTGCCATGGCGGACCTTGCGACCGCTATCCGCAATGGCAACGTGTTGAGTGCGGTCGGGCAGGTCCAGGATCGTGGTCGGCTCTCGCTTGTCATTGCCGATCGCAGTGTCGCCAGCGCGGCGCAGGTCGGTGACATCGTCGTCAAGGCGGCCCCGGCAGGGGTCGTTCGGGTGCGGGATGTCGCGACCGTGCAGACCGGTGCCGTGCCCGTCTGGCAGCGGATCGTCGAGGACGGGAAACCCGCGGTACTGTTCAACATCTACGAGCAGCCGGACGGCAACGCGGTCCAGATCGCAAGGCAAGTGCAGGTAAAGCTGGCGGGCGTGAAGCTGCCGGCCGGGGTCAGGCTGGTCAACTGGTACGATCAGAGCGAGTTGGTGACCCAATCGGTCGCGAGCGTGCGTGACGCTGTGCTGATCGGCCTCATGCTCGCCGCGCTGGTGCTCCTCCTGTTCCTGCGCAGCTGGCGCGTGACGCTCGTCGCCATCATCGTCGTACCGGCCACACTGGCGACCACGGTGCTGGTGCTGAGCATCCTCGGCATGAGCTTCAACATCATGACCCTCGGCGGCATCGCGGCCGCGGTCGGGCTGCTGATCGACGACGTCATCGTCATGGTCGAGCATATCGCCCGACGCGCCGGCGAGGTGACGCCGGGCGGAGACATCGCTGGCAACGCTGCGGTCATCCCGGCCGCGCGCGAGTTCATGGCACCGCTGACCGGATCGAGCATCGCGACGTTGATCGTGTTCCTGCCGCTGTCATTCCTGACCGGTGTGACCGGCGCCTTCTCCAAGGCGCTGTCAGTGACGATGGCGGCCGCGCTCGCCATTTCCTGGGCGATGACCGCTTTCGTCGTACCGGTCCTCGTGCGATGGCTGGTGGACTTCCGTACATGGCGAGACCCCGGCGTCGCCGGCGAGGGACGCCTCGCCGTCATTCACGACAAAGGCCTTGATCGCCTGTCAGCCCGACCGTGGCTGCTCCTTGTCATCCTCGTCCCGCTCCTGGCGGTCGGCTATATCGGCTATTCCAAGGTGCCGACAGGCTTCATGCCGAAGGTCGACGAAGGCGGCTTCGTCATGGATTACTACACCGCTCCCGGCACCTCGCTTGACGAAAGCGGGCGTCAGGTCGGTCAGATCGACCAGCTGCTGCGGGCCAATCCGGAGGTGCTGACCTTCTCCCGGCGGCTCGGCACCGGCCTCGGTGGCGATCTCGGCCAGAGCTATCACGGCGACTATTTCGTCCGGCTGAAGCCGAACCACAGCCGCCCGACCGAGGAGGTGGCCGCCAGCGTCGCCGACGAGATCGGGGTCAAGGTGCCAGGCGTCCAGGTCGAGGTCGCACAACTCATCGAGGATCTGATCGGCGATCTGACCGCCGTCCCGCAGCCGATCGAAGTCAAGCTCTACTCGTCCGACCCAACCGTGCTCGATGGCCAAGCGAAGAAGGTCGCTGCCCTGATCGAAAGGATCGATGGCGTCGTCGAGGTGAAGGACGGCGTTCAACTGGCAGGTGACGCGCTCGATGTCCGCGTCGATCCGGTCCGCGCTGGCGTGGAAGGGGTCGTGCCGTCAGACGTTGAGGCACAGCTGTCGACCGCCCTGAGCGGCACTGTCGCCACAACCCTTGCCCGACCCGATAAGGCCATCGACGTGCGCGTCCGGCTTCCGCAGGCGATGACGATCAGCCAGTCCGGGCTTGCGCAACTGCCCATTCGTGCCACCGACGGCCATGTGTTTCCGCTGTTGCGCGTCGCATCCATCGAGGCGGTCGTCGGACAACCGCAGATCGCCCGCGAGAACCTGGAACCGATGGTGGCCGTGACCGGTCGCATTCAGGGACGGGGGATAGGTGCTGCCATCGGCGACGTGACCAAGGCCCTCGACCAGCCAGGCGTACTGGCACCCGGTATCCGCTACGAGCTGGGCGGCCTCTATCAGCAGCAGCAGATCGCCTTCGCAGGCCTCATCAAGGTATTCGGCGCAGCCCTCGTCGCCGAGCTGGTGTTGCTCCTTGTGCTTTACCGGCGGTTCTGGTTGCCCGTCATTATCATCGGCTGCTCGCTGCTGTCGACCACGGCAGTATTCACCGCCCTGTGGCTCGCAGGCGTCGACCTCAACATCACGGCGCTGATGGGCATGACGATGATCATCGGCATCGGCACCGAGATGGCGATCTTCTACGTCTCCGAGTTCGAGGAACTCTGCCACACCATGCCGCCCGTCGTGGCGACGCGCGAAGCGAGCCGCAATCGCCTGCGCCCGATCACGATGACGACGCTTGCGGCGATTTTGACGTTGCTGCCACTGGCGCTCGCGATCGGTCAGGGCTCGGGCATTCAGCAACCACTCGCAATCGCGATCATCGCCGGCCTGTTGCTGCAGTATCCGCTCGTACTCTTGGCAATGCCGATCCTCGTTCGGCTGACCCTACCCCATTCCGACCATGATCCTGCCATTCCAGAACAGGAACCTGCACGATGAAGCGCGTACTGACGACTGCCATCTTGGCGCTGACATCCTTCGCGGCGGGGGCTGCCCCGCCGGTGCCAGCCTACCGCATCGCAGCTACGATCTCCGGTCCGGACGGCGGGGGGTGGGATTATGCCCGCGTCGATCCCGTCGATTACCGCCTCTACATTGCGCGGTCGACCTCGGTCACCGTCATCGACACCAGACGTGAGCGGGCAGTCGGCTCGATCGGCACCATCGCGCACGGTCATGCGGTCGTACCGCTTTCCGGCGGGCGCCTCATGGCGACGAGCGGCGACGATGCCTCGGTCCGCTTTCTCTCAACCTCCGATGGTCGCGAACTGGGCCGTGTCGCGGTCGGCGAAAAACCCGACGCTGCGATCGTCTCCGCTGATGGCAAGACCGGCTTTGTCATGAATGCCAAGGCCGGCTCGGTATCGATCATCGACACGACAGCGATGCGGACGTTGCGCACTGTGCAGCTCAAGCCCGGCCTTGAATATGCCGCGCTGACGCCGAACGGCACGCTGTTCGTCAACGACGAGGACGCAAACGAGATCGAGGTCGTCGACATCCGTCGCGGCACGGCCGCTGCGCCGATCGCCTTGCCAGGGTGCACCGAGCCGTCTGGCCTCGCCTATGACGCGAAAACGGATCGCCTCATCGCCGCGTGTGCCAACGGTAAGGCGGCCATCGTCGCTGGCTCGAACCGCAAACTTTCGCAGCTGGTTGACATAGGTGCAGGCCCAGATGCCGTCATTCTGGATCCGCAGCGTCGCTTGGCGTTCATTCCCTGCGGCAGGGATGGAGTGCTGGACGTGCTGTCTCTCGAAGGCCCCCTCGTGACGCGCGTGGGGCGTATCAAGACTGCCGTTGGTGCCCGGACGGGTGCACTCGATCCAGACAGCGGTGCCATCTACCTGCCGACGGCGTCGTTTGCCCCGCCAGCGCAGCCCGGCACCCGCCCGGTCGCAACGCCCGGCACATTCAGGGTCCTGGTCGTGAAGCCGGCGTGACGGTGAGCCGGGCAAAGGCGGCTATGCGGATTCTTGCCGGGGGCGCTCTGTTCGCATTTGGCGGAGCGCTTCTACTCGTAGTGGCGGCGTTCTTCGCGACAGGCCGGATGACGGGCTTCGACCCGGCCATCCTGCTGTGGATGCGCGAGCGCACCGGCGATCATGGTCCGCTCATCGTCATCGCCCGCGATGTGACCATGATGGGTAACAATTCGACCTTGTGGATCATGACCGCGATCGGGCTTGGATATCTGGCGATCAGGCAACGCTGGCGATTGTGCGCCTATCTTGCGAGCACGACCGCAGGTGGGGCCATTATCATCAGCGTTCTGAAGGCAATTGTAGACCGGCCTAGGCCGATGATTGTCGCGCATCTTGTTGATGTTCGAACGGCCAGCTTCCCGAGCGGGCACGCCATGGACTCCGCTTTCGTCTATGGCTCTTTGGCGATCGTCATGGCGGCGGAGGCTGGTGGCGATCGTCGAGGGACAGTCGCGATCGTCGTTGCCATGGTGCTGATCTTCGCGATCGGGGCTTCACGGATCATCCTTGGCGTACACTGGCCAACGGATGTGGCCGCTGGCTGGGCAGTCGGTCTGGGTTGGACCGCCATCGTGACGCGGGTTTTCGCTTTGACCGATGACATGAATTCCGCACCAAGCCGCTGGCCGTCTATCCGCTAGCTCATGATCGAAGACCCGACGCTTGCCGGTCATTTCAGGCGGCCAACGAGCGTTTGCACGCATTTGCGCAAGAAAACTCACGCGCCGAGGACACCAAAAAATGAATGGGCTCAGCAATTTCATAGCGACGCTAGCGGGCTGGATCGTCGCCGCGATCGCTGCGACCGGATATATCGGCATCATCGGCCTGATGGCTCTCGAAAGCGCCTGCATCCCTCTGCCGTCTGAAATCATCATGCCGTTCAGCGGCTATCTGGTCTCGATCGGTCGCCTCGACCTGTGGCTGGTAGCGATTGCGGGGGCGATCGGCTGCAATCTCGGGTCGGCCCTTGCTTATGAGGCGGGGCGCCGCGGCGGCCGTCCCATGGTCGCCCGTTACGGACGCTGGCTCTTGCTCACATCCGAGGATCTCGACCGATCGGAACGGTTTTTCGACCGCTTCGGCGGTGCGGCTGTTCTGATCGGTCGGATGATGCCAGGCATCCGCTCGTTCATCGCGCTACCTGCGGGGATCGCCCAGATGCCGTTGCTGCGCTTTCACCTTTACACGTTCATAGGATCACTGCCCTGGTGCCTGGGATTGGCCTATGCCGGCCAAGTGCTCGGGAGCCGCTGGAACACGGACCCGCGATTGTCGGCCTTGTTTCACAAGATTGACCTGTTCCTGTTGGGCGTGGCCGTACTGGCGGGAATATGGTTCGTGCGGCGTCGCCTGACGGGGGTGCGAGATTCACGGGCCGCAGAAACCGAATGAGAGTCGGGGATGACCTTCGGTCCCTTCGTTTTCAATCAGAGCGGGGCGCGGCTACATTGGGATTTTGTATAGTCGGCTCCAGTAGCGCCCACTCTTTCGTGACTAAGCCGTCACGATGCGCCAGACCTTCCTTCTGATCCCGATCCTGCTCGCCGGTTGCGGCGAGAAGGCCGCGAAGCCGCCCGCACCGCCTGCCCATGCCGAGACGATCACGCATGAGAGCGAGCTGTTGAAGCTGACCCTTACACCCCAAGCTCAGGAGCGTCTCGGCATCGCACTAGCTAGGGTGGGTGGAGGATCGGCCTCCTCCTCGCGCGAGGTTGCCGGTGAGATCGTGGTGCCGCCGATCAGCCCCAACGGCGTGCCGGTCAACTCGACCACCAATCTCCAGCAGATCGGCAGCCAGCAGGCGGCGGCCGACGCCGAACTGGCCCGCGCTACGGCGCAAGCGAGGCTGGGGAGGATCGCGCTCGACCGGGCCGAGAGCCTGGTGCGCGAGGAGGCCGGCAGCGTGCGGGCACGCGATGAAGCTGCGGCTGCGCTGGCTGCGGCGCAGGCGGCGCTAGGCGCGGCACGTCAGCAGCGCCGTTTGCTTGGGCCGGCGGTCGCCTCGCTCGGTTCGCAAGCGGTACTGTGGGTCCGCGCGTCAGTGTTCGGCAGCGACATGGGGAATGTGCGTCGAGAGGCCGCCGCGACGGTCCGCACGCTCGGCGACGCCGGCGCGCCACGCAGCGCCCGTCCGGTGCAGGCGCCGCCATCGGCCAACACCGTCACGGGCACGGTCGATCTGTATTTCGCCATCGACAATCGCGACCGCGCCTTCCGCGTCGGCCAGCGGGTCGCGGTGGACCTGCCGCTCGCCGGGCAGACCGAGGGATTGTCGGTGCCGTCTGCTGCGATCCTCCGCGATGTCTACGGTGGCGAGTGGGTCTATCAGCGGACCGCGCCCAACACCTTCGTGCGACAGCGCGTCGAGGTAGCATCGGAAAACGACGGACGGGCACTGCTGTCGCGCGGGCTGACGGCCGGCGCGCAAGTCGTCACCGGTGGTGCGGCCGAGCTGTTCGGGACAGAGTTCGGGGCGGCGCACTGATGCTCGGCCGACTCGTCCATCTCGCGCTGGCGCAGCGCGTCCTCGTCCTCGCGCTGGCCGCCTTGCTGGTCGTGCTCGGCATTCGCGCCGGGCGCGACGTGCCGCTCGACGTGTTCCCCGAGTTCGCCCCGCCGATGGTGGAAATCCAGACCGAGGCGCCGGGGCTGTCGACCGAGGAGGTCGAGAGCCTGGTGACGGTGCCGATCGAGACGGCGGTCAACGGCGTGCCCGGCCTGATGACGCTGCGATCCAAGTCGGTGCTGGGCCTGTCGTCGGTACAGATCCTGTTCGAGCGCGGGTCCGACGTAATCCGCGCCCGCCAGATGGTCGGCGAGCGGATCGCGCAGGTGCAGCCGCGGCTGCCGCTCGCGGCGCGTCAGCCGGTGCTGATGCCGCCGCTGTCGTCGACGAGCCGGGCGATGAAGGTCGGGCTGTCGTCGACGAAGCTCGACCAGATGCAATTGTCCGAGCTGGTGCGCTGGACCATCCGCCCGCGGCTGATGGCCGTCCCCCGCGTCGCGAACGTCGCGGTGTGGGGCCAGCGTGACAGGCAGTTGCAGGTGCTGGTCGATCCCGACCGGCTGCGCGCGGCCGGTGTGACGCTGGCGGAGGTGCGCGCGGCCGCCGGCGACGCCGTGCTGGTTGGGGGTGGCGGGTTCGTCGACACGCCCAACCAGCGCCTCGCCGTCCAGCAGACCGGCACGGTGCAGACCGCAGCCGAGCTGGCACAGGCGGTCGTCAGGCAGGCGGGCGAAGCACCGGTCAGGATCGGCGACGTCGCCCGCGTGGTCGACGGTTTCAATGCGCCGATCGGCAACGCCATCATCGACGACGGCCCGGGCATCATGCTGATCGTCGAGAAGCAGCCGACGGCCAACACGCTGGAGCTGACCCGCGCGGTCGAGGCCGCGTTCGCCGAGCTGAAGCCCGGCCTCAAGGACGTGAAGGTCGACACGACCATCTTCCGCCCGGCGACCTTCATCGAACGCTCGATCGATAATCTCACCCGCGCGCTGATGATCGGCTGCGCGCTGGTGGCGGCGGTGCTGTTCCTCTTCACCCGCGACTGGCGGCAGGCGACGATCAGCCTCGTCGCGATCCCGCTGTCGCTGCTCGGGGCGGGTCTGATGCTGCTCTGGTCGGGCGCGACGATCAACGTGATGATTATCGCCGGCCTCGTCATCGCGTTGGGCGAGGTGGTCGACGATGCGATCATCGACGTGGAGAATATCGCGCGCCGTCTCCGACTGAACCGCGAGGCGGCCGATCCGAAGCCGGCGTTCGCGGTGGTGCTCGCCGCCTCGCTGGAGGTACGCTCGGCGGTCGTCTTCGCCTCGCTGATCGTGATGCTGGTGTTCGTGCCGATCTTCTTCCTGGGCGGGGTCGCGGGCACCTTCTTCCAGCCCCTCGCCATCGCCTATGTGCTGGCGATCGGGATGTCGCTGCTGGTCGCGCTGACCGTCACGCCGGCGATGTGCCTTCTCCTGCTCCCGAACGCGCCGCTGAAGGCGGAGCGCGACACCCGCTTCGTCGCGGCGATGAAGCGCCGCTACGTCGGCTTCCTGCCGCGCGTGGTCGCTCAGCCGGCGATGGCGGTCGGGATCGTCGCGGGTGGGCTGCTGCTCGCCGGTGTCGGCTATGCGACGTTCAAGGACCAGTTCCTGCCCGACTTCCGCGAAACCGACTTCCTGATGCACTTCGTCGAGAAGCCGGGGACGTCGATCGAGGCGATGGACCGGATCACGATCCGCGCGTCGAAGGAGCTGCGCAGCATCCCCGGCGTCCGCAACTTCGGCGCGCATATCGGCCGCGCCGAACAGGCCGACGAAGTGGTCGGCCCCAACTTCACCGAACTCTGGATCAGCCTCGACGAGAACGCCGATTACGATGCGTCGGTGAAGCGGATCAAGGAAGTGGTCGAGGGCTACCCCGGCCTCTATCGCGACGTGCTCACCTATCTGCGCGAGCGGATCAAGGAGGTGCTGACGGGTGCCGGTGCGACCATCGTCGTGCGCATCTACGGCCCGGACCAGGCGGAGCTGCGCGCGGCCGGTGCCCGCGTCCGTGAGGCGATCAGTGGGGTTCCGGGCGTGTCCGACCTTAAGCTGGAATCGCAGGTGCTCGTGCCGCAGATCCGCATCCGGCCACGTGCGGGCGAACTGGCGCGGTTCGGCCTCACCGCGGGCGAGGTGCGCCGGCAGGCGCAGGTGCTGGTCGCGCAGGCCAAGGTCGGCGAAATCTACCGCGACCAGCGCGCCTTCGACGTGGCTGTCTGGGGCGAGCCGGCGGTGCGTAACAGCGTCCACGCCTTGCGCGACCTGATGATCCAGGTGCCCGCGGCCGGCAATGCGGTCGCCGGGGCGCCGGTGCGGCTCGGCGATGTCGCCGATATCGAGATCGCACCCGCCCCCAACGAGGTGAAGCGCGAGAACGGCCAGCGCCGGCTTGACGTCACGATGAACGTCGCGGGCGCGGACCTCGGCACGGTCGCGCAGGCGGTCGACGCCGCGGTCGCCAGGGTGCCGTTCGCGACCGGCTATCATCCGCAGGTGCTCGGCGAATATGCCGCACTGAACGAATCGCGCAGCCGCCTCTGGAGCATCGGCGCGTTATGCCTCGTCGGCATCCTGCTGCTCGTCTGGATGGAGTTTCGCTCGCGCCGGATCACCGCGCTGGTCGGTGTCAGCCTGCCCTTCGCGCTGGTCGGCGGGGTGGTCGCCGTGGCCGTCACCGGCGGGGTGCTGTCGCTCGGCTCGCTGGTTGGG
The DNA here is from genome assembly GCF_965112005.1 of Sphingomonas sp. Marseille-Q8236. Classification (NCBI taxonomy): domain Bacteria; kingdom Pseudomonadati; phylum Pseudomonadota; class Alphaproteobacteria; order Sphingomonadales; family Sphingomonadaceae; genus Sphingomonas; species Sphingomonas sp. Marseille-Q8236. The sequence goes on along the minus strand of NZ_CBCOPO010000003.1, from coordinate 164,681 downwards.
TTCGTCACCGTCATCGGCATCGCCGCGCGCAACGGCATCATGCTGCTGTCGCACTATCAGCATCTCGAACGGCACGAGGGCATGACCTTCGGGCGCGAGCTGGTAATGCGCGGTGCGGAAGAGCGACTGGTGCCGATCCTGATGACGGCCGCCTGCGCGGGACTGGCGCTGGTGCCGCTGATCGTGGCGGGCAATGCGCCCGGGCACGAGATCGAGCATCCGATGGCGATCGTGATCCTCGGTGGCCTCATTTCGTCGACCGCGCTCAACCTGCTGCTGCTGCCCGCGCTGTATGCTCGCTATGGCAGGGACCGCACCGTGCCGCCTGCAACCGCAGCCAAGGAGGCACTGGCATGATCCGTCGTCTGGCCCCCGGTGTTGCCCTTTTCGCGTCCGCGTGCATGAGCGTGCCCGCACCTCCGCCGACAATCGCCCCGCCTAGCGCGACGGGCGAGTTCGCCCGGCTTCCCGTCGCGTCAATCGCGCCGGTGCCGGATGACTGGTGGCGGCTCTACGACGATCCGGTCCTCGACGGACTGGTGCGATCGGCGCTCGCCGCCAATGCCGATCTGCGCGTCGCCTACGCCAATTTGGACGGCGCTCGCGCCGCTCTGCGGCAGGCACGGGCGGCGCGGCTGCCGCAGACGACGATCGAGAGCGCGTTGGGGGTCGACAACCCCGCCTCGCAACCGAGCGCGTCGGGCAACGTGCCGACGACGGACTATGATATCGCCGCGACGGCGAGCTGGGATCTCGACCTGTTCGGGCGGCTGCGGTCCGCCGCGACCGCGGCGGGTGCGGATGCCGAGGCGCAAGCCGCGGTCGTCGATGGCTTGCACGTTGCCGTGGTGGCCGACACCGTGCTCGCCTATGTCGACCTGTGCGGATCGACCCGCGCCATCGCGACCGCCCGCGAGGTCGCGGCGGCACAGGACCGGTCGGTCGCGCTCGTGCGCGAACAGTTTCGGGCGGGCGAAGTGTCGCCGCTGGAGGTGTCGCAGGTCGCGACCATCGCGGCTGCCACCCGCGCCGCCATCGCCCCGTTCGAGGCACAGCGTGCCAACGCGCTGTATCGGCTCGCAACGTTGCAGGGGCGCCCCCCGGCGGAAGCGCGGGGCTATCGCTTCGCCTGCACCGCCGCGCCCCGGCTGCGCACCGCTGCGCCGGTCGGCGACGGGACCGCGCTGCTGCTCCGGCGCCCCGACGTTCGCGAGGCGGAGCGACGCCTTGCCGCTGCCGCGGCGCGGATCGGGGTGGCGCGGGCGGACCTCTACCCGCGCGTCAATCTGGGCGGAGCGCTCGGATTGCTGTCGGGCGGGTTCAAGGCCGTCGCATCGCCGCTCGTCAGCTGGGCGTTCCCCAATCAGGCGCCCGCCCGCGCGCGGCTGGAGCAGGCCCGCGCGACCGAGCGCGCGGCGATCGCCGGATGGGACGTGGCCGTCCTCCGTGCTCTGCGCGAGGTGGAGACGGCGCTGGCGGCCTACGATGCCGAGACGCGCCGCAACCGCGATCTGGCGACCGCGTCGCGCGAGGCGCAGGCCTATGCGCGCCGGGCGGGTGCGCGTGTCCGCCTCGGCGATGCGCCCGGCCTGCTTCAGGTCGATGCGCAGCGGGCCACAGCATCGGCGATGCTGCAACAGGTCCAGTCCGATCTGGCGGTGTCGCAGAACGAGGTGGCGCTGTTCCGTGCGCTGGGCGGCGGTTGGCGAACCGACGCCGGCAGGCGATAGTCGGGCAATGCGGATATTGATCGTCGAGGATGATGCCGACACCCGCGCCTTCGTGGCGCAGGGGCTGGGTCAGGCCGGGCACCAGGTCGCGGTCAGCGCGGACGGCCGGGACGGCCTGTTCCAAGCGACCGGGGGCGGGTTCGACGCGATCGTGGTCGACCGGATGCTGCCCGGCCTCGACGGCCTCGCCCTGGTCCGGGCGCTGCGCGCGGCCGGCGACGCGACGCCGGTCCTGATGCTGACCGCGGTCGGCGGGATCGCGGACCGGGTGGAGGGGCTGGAAGGCGGCGCCGACGACTATCTGGTCAAGCCCTTCGCCTTTTCCGAGTTGGCCGCGCGCCTCAATGCGCTGGCGCGCCGGCCGGTACCGCGCGGCGACGATGCCCACCTGCTCCGGGTCGGCGACATTGTGCTCGACCTGCATCGTCGCACGGTGGAACGGGCCGGACGGCGCGTGACCCTGCAACCGCGCGAGTTCGCGCTGCTCGCCGAGCTGATGCGCAACCCGCGCCGGGTGATGACTCGGACCATGCTGCTCGAACGCGTGTGGGACTTCGATTTCGATCCGAAGACCAATATCGTCGAGACGCATCTGAGCCGACTGCGCTCCAAGCTCAACGCCGGGTTTGACGTGGACGCGATCGAGACGGTGCGCGGGGCGGGCTACATGATCCGGGACGCGTGACGATGATCCGCCGCCTGTGGCGCTCTACCTTCGGCATCGTCGTGCTGGTCGCGCTGGCCTTCGCCGCGGCGACGCTCGCGATCGGCGCGGTCGCCTATGAGGTGACGCACGAGGCGCTGGAGGAACAGCTAGACCACCGCGTCGCGGTGGAAACGCGCGCGCTCGTTGCCGAGGCGAGCGAAGCGGGACTGGCGGGGGTCGCCGAGGCGATCCGTCTGCGCGAGGAAACGCGGAACGAAGCGAGTCTCGACTATCTGCTGGTCGACCGCAACGGGCGGACGGTCGCCGCCACCATCGCCCCGCTTGCGCCGCCCGAACCCGGCTACCAGGAGCATTTCGGCTTTCGCCGCGGCGATATCACCGGCGTCGGCCAGGCGCTCGCCACGCCCTTGGCCGGTGGGCTTCTCGTCGTCGTCGCCGATCGTCGCGACCTGGACGCGATCGACAGCACGCTGGCGGCGCTGTTCGCCGGAGCGCTGGGCGCGGTGCTGGCGCTCGGGATCGGCGCGGCGATACTGGTCGGATGGCTGACGCGGCGCCGCCTGTCTCACATCGATGCCACGGCGCAGGCAATCATCGCCGGCGATCTGACGCAGCGGGTGCCGCGCGACGGGTCCGACAGCGAGTTCGATCGCCTTGCCGCGACGCTCAATCGGATGCTCGACCGTATGGCGGCGCTGATGGACAATCTGCGGCAGGTGTCGACCGACGTCGCGCACGATCTACGCACGCCGCTCACCCGCCTGTGCAACCAGCTCGATCGCGCCGCGGCCGGTGACCCAGGCGCGATCGATTCCGCCCGGCGGCAAGCCGACGACTTGCTGGAGATCTTCGCGGCGCTGCTCCGCATAGCTGAGGTCGAGGGGCTGGCTGAACGTCGAGCGTTGGGAACGGTCGATCTGTCGGCGCTGCTGGAGGACATGGCCGAAACCTATCGCCCCGACTTCGAGGCTGCCGGCCATGCCCTGACAGTCGACATCGTGCGCGGGCTGCATATCGAGGGCGACCGCCGCCTGCTCGCACAGGCATTGTCGAACCTGCTGGAGAACACGTTGCGGCACACGCCGGCAGGCACGGCCGCGATGCTCTCCGCCAGGTTGTTGCAGGATGGGATCGAGGTGACACTGGAGGATGACGGTCCGGGTGTTTCTCCCGCCGACGCCGGACGACTGTTTCAGCGGTTCGCTCGTACGGAGGTGTCGCGCACCACCGATGGACACGGCCTTGGCCTGGCGCTGGTTCGCGCCGTGGCTATTGGGCATGGTGGCGATGCTGCCCTTACGCGACCCGAGAGCGGTTTCGGCGTTACATTGAGACTGCCCGTCAAAGTTTGAAGGCGGATCAATGTGAGACCCCTCAGAATGCCAGTTGCGGCAGTTCTTGAGGTGGCGTTCAGCGTCCGCCGGAAATTTTCAACAGCCACGATCGGGCCTGTTGAAAAATGCCGGACATGCCGGGTTGCTCCTTCGTTTCGCCCCTACTGAGAGGAGCGCCGCCATGATGGGACCAGCCTGTTGCGGTGGGCGGGAAGGGGCGTCCCGCCGCACCATAGAAGCCATGTTGCCCGCAGACCACCTGCTGCGTCGCATCGATAGATGTCTCGACACAAGCGAGCTTAAGCAAGCACTGACCGGGCATTACAGCACACGGGGGCGACCATCGATCGACCCCGAACTGCTGATCCGTATGACCTTGATTGCCCGCATCTACGCGATCGCGTCCGAGCGGCGCCTGTGCGAGGAGCTGCGCTACAATCTGGCCTACCGCTGGTTCTGTCGTCTCTCGCCAGCAGATAGGGTTCCGCACCACTCGACGTTCAGCAAGAACCGGCATGGCCGCTTTCGCGACGCCGGCGTGTTCCGGGTCCTGTTCGAGAGCACGGTCCGACACTGCATCAGTGCAGGGCTGGTCGGCGGAAAAGACGCCGCGATTGACGCATCGTTCATAGCCGCTGATGCGAGCTGGCAGCGCAAGACCGTGCCAGGCTACCTGCCGTATGTCGCGAACGCGTCGCGCGCGGTTCGGGAATGGATCAAGGACACAGGCGATGCCGTCTGGGAACTGGCGCGCTCGAACAGCTGCCAAGGCGTCTCTCGAACGGATCCTGCCGCGGCTTGGTCTGCGCGAACGGTGCGTGGCCGGTTCGGCTACGCCCTCAACGCGCTGGTCGACACCCCGAGTGGCGTTGCCCTTGATGTCGAGGCGACGCCGGCTCGCTTTGCGGAGGAGGTCGATGCCGGCCGCGTCATGCTCGCGAGGTCGGCAGATCGGTTCGACTTCCATCCCAAGCGGGTTGCTGCCGATAAGGCCTACGGCAGCGCCGGTTTCCTCGGCTTCGTGCGGGACCACGGCGCAATTCCGCACATCCCGGTGATCGACCGCACGCAGCAAACTAGGCCGTAGACTCATAAACGCGGAGCCACAATCGCATTGAGGCGAGTTGGACCATTGCGAGGAAGTTCTCGGCCAGCTTGTCGTATCGTGTAGCTACCCTGCGGAAGTGCTTAAGTTTGGAGAAGAAGCGCTCGATCAGGTTCCGCTCACGGTAAAGCCATGTGCTGAAGTAAGGTTTCGACCTGCGGTTGGACTTGGGCGGGATATTGGCGAACGCTCCTTTTTCATGGAGAGTTGTTCGAATGCGATCGGCGTCATAAGCCTTGTCCGCCAGCACGATTGTTCCAGCACCGACATGGTCGAGCAGATCACCGGCAGCTTGGACGTCATGGCTTTGTCCAGCGGCAAGGCCCAGTCGGATCGGAAGACCTTGCCCGTCGACGACCGCATGGATTTTGGTCGTGAGGCCGCCTCTGGAGCGACCGAGACAATGATCTCGATCCCCCTTTTTGCTGTCGCAGCCTGTTGGTGCGCCCGGATGGAAGTGCTGTCGATCATCTGGATGTCGCCATCATGCGCGGAGGTGATGGCATCCATCATCCGATCCCAAACGCCCGCTTTTCGCCAGCGCACGAAGCGATTGTAGCAAGTTGTGCGCGGGCCATAGCGTTCCGGCAGGTCGCGCCACGGTGCGCCGGATCGCAGTACCCAGAAGATGCCGTTCAGCACGCGCCGGTCATCGACACGCGGCACGCCTCTAGGCTTGTTGGGGAGCAACGGCGCGATCACGCGCCATTCGAAGTCGGTCAGGTCATATCGGCTCATGCCGTCCCTGAGTCAGATTTTCATGTGGTTTGAAAGTCGTGCTTGTCACGAGCTTCGGCAAGCACCTTGCTGGTGAAATCCCGAACTAATCGTAGCACTTCGTCTGGCATCTCACGGTGCGGCATGTGATGACAATCGGTAAGCAGCACTTCCTGCGCGCCACCGCCTGCCAAGGCCGCAATGCGATCTGGGTGTGCCCGCGATCCATATTCGTCAAGATCGCCATGCAAGGCGAGGATCGGGCAATTTAGCCGGCGCAGGTCATCATCAAGGCACCAATCCGCGAAAGCAGGTGCAAGCCACGTCTCGATCCACGCATCGAGGACCCATAGCGTCTTACTACCATGATATTGGGCGAGGCGTCCTATCTGCTTCTCGTCTCGAAACATCTCCCGCGCCTGTTCGATACCGGCAATCGTCCTATCCTCGACAAATGCTTGGGCGGCGAGAGTGATCACAGCATCAGTTTCGGTCGCAAATGTCGCGCCAGAAGCAATCGCCATTCCACCCCCAACGCTATGTCCGAACAGAATCATGTGATCGACCGCGAACGCCTCCCGAATATGGGCAAGTCCAGCAGATGCTTCGTTCCGGACGAAATCTGGCTCCAACTTTCTCGGATTTGAGTCGGACCTGCCAAAACCAAGCCGATCATATGCAATTACGGGACGGCCGGTGGCCGCAGCCAGCTTGCATGGAAAATCCCGCCATTGGTCTACGGAGCCCAAACTGTCGTGGAATAAGATTATCGGTGGTGCTTCTGGCCTTCCCACTGACCCCCAAAAGCGAGCGAACAGACGGCCATCAGGTGTCTCGATAAACGTATCAGTCGGATCCGAATTATTCATAAACCCCGCTTAGCACGCTCATCCCTCAGGTAAATCGAATAGCCATGCTGCCTCGGCCGCCCCTTGCAATTTTAATGGGTTCACGGCCTAAGGGAAAGCTGCCGCGAACGGCATTCAGCTATGACCGTGACACCGACAGCTTCACCTGTCCGATCGGAAAGACGCTCCGGCACCACACCTTCCATCTGCCCACTGGCGTGCATCGTTATGCCGCCGATGCACAGGACTGCGAAGGCTGCGTGCTTCGGAAGACATGCACGAAGGCGCGTCGTCGTACACTGGTTCGCCTCGACAATGAGGACGCCCGGGATCTTGCCAGAGCCGAGCTGGAAACCGGGCTCTTCAAGCGGTCCATGCGATTGCGGCGCGGGGTCGAGCGGTTCTTCGCCGATGCCAAAGGCAAGCATGGCATGCGGCGGCTTCACCTCCGCGGCATCCGGGGAGCGGAAGAGGAGTTCCTGATCGGCGCGGCAGTGATGAACCTGATGATCCTGGCGCGACCGCAGCGCCTGACCGGCAAGCCCAGACGAGGCAGGTGTATTCCCGCAGCGTTGACCCCGGCTGCCATATCGGCCCGGTCGATCGAGCATGACATGATCGTCTCGCCACCGCGACGATATGGCTGATCGCTGACGGGCTTTGCGCACGGTCACGCGGCGCGCAGTCGTTCTTTGCGGTACGGCACCCCATCGAGCAGCGCCTGGCCCGGCGCCTTGGGCGTGCCGTCACCATTGACGTACATATAGAGTGTCGTCGTCGTCATGCCGAGACGACGAGCGACGTCGGCCGCGACCGCGGTGCGATCCGACATCGCAGCCATCGCCATCGCCAGGGTGGCCTTGTCCATCTTGCGCGGCCGTCCGCCCATCCGTCCCCGCGCCCGTGCCGCGGCAAGTCCCGCCTGCGTCCGCTCTGCAATGAGCTCGCGCTCGAACTCGGCGAACGCTGCGAAGATGCCGAAGGCGAGGCGGCCGTTGGCGGTCGTGGTGTCGATCTGCGCACCGGCGCCCGCCAGCACCTTCAGCCCGATGCCGCGTTCGCGCAGCGCTTCGGCGGTGATGACCAAATGGCGGAGGTCGCGTCCAAGGCGATCGAGCTTCCAAAGGACCAAAGTGTTGCCGGGCTGCAGTGCCTTCAAGCAGGCGGTCAGACCGGGGCGGGCGTCGTGCCGCCCCGACGCAAGGTCTTCATAGATCCGCGAAGGGTCAACGCCGGCAGCAAGCAACGCATCGCGCTGAGGTGCCAGCGTCTGTGAACCGTCAGCCTTGGACACCCTCACATATCCGATGAGCATCGTTACCCCGCCAGAAAAGACATCCGGCACCCTGCAATGTGCCGGTGGTTTCCGCAACGAGTTTTCCGATTGCCGGAACGCGCTGAAGAGGCAAAATCATCGACCGCAAGAAAACCGGTCGTTTTTCTGGCGGCTTGGCCGGGTACGCGGGAAGCAGCCGTGAGTCAGGCGCCGGCAAACAGAGCGGAAGGGTGAGCCGTCTCCTTCAACGCCTTTTTGTCGACCTTGCCGACGCTCGTTCTTGGCAGGACATCACAGAAGTGAATGGCATCCGGTACGGCGTAACGCGAGATGGCTCCCGTTAGCGCCCGAGCGACCACAGCCTCTCGTAACGCTTCCTCCGACACCGTCGGTCCGGCAGCGCGGACGACAAATGCGATCGGTCGTTCGCCCCAGCGAGCGTCGGTGATACCGACGACGGCTGCTTCGGCAACGCCGGGTTCGGCCGTGAGAAGAGCTTCCAGTTCGATTGAAGAAACCCATTCGCCGCCCGTCTTGATGACGTCCTTCAACCGATCGACGATCCGAACCGCGCCGTCGGCATCGATCTCGGCAATGTCGCCGGTATGAAGGCGTCCGCCGTCCCACAGCGCATCGGAAGCGTGCTGCTGCGAGTAGCCTTGGGTGAGCCAGGGTGCCCGGAGGGTCAGTTCGCCGCCACGGGCTTGGTCGATGGCGACCTCGACGAGCGGCAATGGGAAACCAGCGCGACAGCGAACGCCTACGGTATCTTCCGGTTGGCTGCGGGCAAGCGTGACGACAGGTCCGGTTTCGGACATGCCGTATCCGGAAAGCGCGATGATGCCGACTTCTTCCGCTTCCTGGGCCAGAGCCTCAGGCAGAGCTGACCCGCCGATCATCATCGTCCAGGGCCCTAGGTGTTCAGTCCCGGCATCTGGTGGATCGGGTTGACGATGAACCGGTCTGGCTCTGACGTCCAGATCCTGGCGATGTATTCGTAGGGTGTAAGCCCGCTGAGCGTCTTGAGCCGGCGGGCAAAGTTGTAGGCGGCCATGAAGTCGGCGAGGTGTGTGCGCAGCTGGTCATGGCTGTCGTAATGGAAGCGTTTGACGGTCGCGTCCTTGATCGTCCGGTTCATCCGCTCGACCTGGCCGTTGGTCCACGGGTGGTTTGGCTTGGTGAGCCGGTGCTCGATGTTGTTGGCCTCGCAGATCATGTCGAAGCGCATCTGACGCGACCAGGCGGTGTTGCGATTGCGCGGCTGCTCGGCGAACTGGATGCCGTTATCGGTCAGGATCGTGTGGATGCGGTAGGGCACGGCGGTCAGCAGGTGCTCGAGGAACTCCCATGCTGTCCGGCGGTCGGCCTTGTCGACCAACTGCGTGACCGCGAACTTGCTCGTGCGATCGATGCCGACGAACAGGTAGAGCTTGCCTTCGGCGGTCTGCACCTCGGCGATATCGATGTGGAAGAAGCCAATTGGGTAGCGCTTGAAGCGTTGTCGCTTCGGCTTGTCGCCCTCGACGTCTGGCAAGCGGGAGATGCCGTGCCGCTGCAGGCAACGGTGCAGCGCTGACCGGGTCAGGTGCGGTAGCGACGGCTGCAATGCGTAGAGGCAGTCGTCGAGCGGCAGCAGGGCGTGGCGACGGAACGCCACCACCATTGCCTCCTCCGCCTCGGTCAGGGTCGTTGAATGAGGGGCCTTCGGCCCAGTCTTCAGGTCCTCGACCGTTGCCCTCTTACGCCACTTCGCGACCGTCTTCGGATTGATCCCCAGCTCACGGCTCAGCGTCGCGAGCGAAGCTTGCGATCGCTGTATTGCTGCTCGGACGGCGTGCGTGGTCGTGGCGCACCCGTGACGTACCTGTCCCATGCGGCTTCCTTCCATTCCAACGAAAGGATCGCACCATCAAACCGTGGGATCAAACACCTAGCGGATGTATCCGCCGCAATTCGGGCGGAGCAAGCAAGGTCTTTGGATTACGTTCGTAACGTACGATTTCGTATGGTATCTCAAGTTCTTCAAGAGCCCAAAGAATGCGCTGCGATCGGCTGTTTTCGAGATGATGAACTATAATCATTTCCGACACTCTTGATGAGCGGCTGACTTTCAAGGCAGTCGACGTACTTTGAAATTGCTGCACGTGCTGATTTAACCAGAATCAAGCGTTGTGTGCAGGGTGGGATCACGCCAGCAACAAGGCGGGATCAATCGCATAGAGCTGATCGGCTGGTGCACTGGCTGCGGCAGCAAGCCCGATAGCTTCAGGAACTATCTGGTCGAGATAGAATGCCGCGGTCGCTTTTTTGACCTGGCCAAAATCATCATCGGTCGCTGCGCTGTGCTGCTGTTCCATCAACCAGCCGCAGACCGCGACCGATAACATCGTCAGGAACGGATAGCTTGCAGCGAGCCGGTCGTCAGCATTCGCTCCGGTGAGACGGCGTCCGATATCTTCACAGTGATAGATGAGTTCCGTTAGCGGCGCCGCCTTTGCTGTTGTCCGTAAGTCCGTCAATAAGGCTTCGAAGGCCTTGCCATTGGACAGACCGAGCTTCCGTCCGACCAAGTCAGCTGCCTGTATGCCATTCGTACCCTCGTAGATGGGCGTGATTCGAGCATCACGGAACAATTGCGCAGCCCCTGTCTCCTCGACGTAGCCCATGCCTCCATGCACCTGGACCCCAATCGACGCGATTTCATTCCCGAGATCGGTGGCATGCGCCTTGGCGAGCGGCGTGAGGATCTCGAGCCGACCTTGCGCCTCCTCGTCGCCGAGCGCCGCAAGATCGACCTGCACAGCGGCATAGTAGACCAGGGCGCGTGCCGCTTGCGTCTGTGCAGACATCCGCATCAGCATGCGCCGAACGTCAGGATGATCCGCGATGCGCGCCGGCGTGCGATCAGCCGGCCCCGCGCGGGCAGACTGGATCCGTTCCAGCGCGTACGACACAGCCTTGCGCGTTGCCGCCTCACCGATTTGGACGCCTTGCAGACCGACGTTCAGGCGCGCGTTGTTCATCATCGTAAACATGGCGCGCATACCCCCATGTTCCGGGCCGATGAGTTCGCCGATGCAGTCGTCGTGATCGCCGAAGCTCAGGACACAGGTCGGTGATGCGTGCAGCCCGAGCTTATGCTCGATCGAGACAACCTTCACGTCGTTGGGCTCGGCTGGTTTCCCGGCGGCGTCGAGCCGGAACTTGGGCACGAGAAATAGGGAGATGCCACGCGTTCCGGGCGGTGCGTTCGGCGTTCGCGCAAGGACGAGATGGACGATGTTTTCGGCCATGTCATGGTCACCGAACGAGATGTAGATTTTGGTGCCCTTGATCGACCACGTCCCGTCACCGCGAGGAAAAGCCTGCGCGCGAAGCGCGCCGACATCAGATCCTGCCTGGGGCTCAGTGAGGTTCATCGTCCCCGTCCAGGCCCCGGTTGCGAGCTGCGGCAGGTATAGTGCCTGTTGATCGGCCGAACCGTGATGGACCAAGGCTTCAATTGCACCGACCGTCAGCGTCGGACAGAGCGCAAAGCCGGTATTCGCGGTTCCGAGCAGTTCGAGCACGGCGGTCTGCAGCACGAAGGGCAGTCCCTGGCCGCCATGTTCGACGGGAACGCCGATGGTCCCCCATCCGCCCTCCACATAGGCCTGATATGCAGAAGCGTAGCCATCGGGCATCACGACGCCATCGTCAGTCCACCGCGCGCCGACCCTGTCGCCGATCCCGTTAATCGGTCCCCATACGCCCCTGGCGAATTCGCCGGCCCCTTCGAGGACGGCATCGACGACGTCATCGCTGGCATCGGCAAACCGATCGTGTTGAGCAAGGTCGCGGATGTGGGCGATCGTATCAAGGACGAACCGGATCTCAGCGGTCGCAGGTGAAGAAGTCATACTTCGGTTCTTTCTGAAACGATCGTGTGATCAGGCGGATGCTAGCGAGGCGGACGTCATCGCCGTCTCCCGCAGCGCCTTCTTGTCGACCTTGCCGACGCTCGTCCTCGGCAGGACCTCACAGAAGTAGATCGCATCCGGAATGGCGTAGCGCGAAATCGCGCCCGTCTGCGCTCGTTCGGATACCGCGTGCCGCAGCGATCCTTCCGTCACCGCCGGACCAGTGCCGCGGACGATGAAGGCGACCGGCCGCTCGCCCCATCGGGCATCGGGAATTCCGACGACGGCCGCCTCTGCCACACCGGCAGCTTCCATCAGGAGGGACTCCAGTTCCAGCGAGGACACCCATTCGCCGCCGGTCTTGATGACGTCCTTGAGCCGATCGACGATCCGGACCGCGCCGTCCGCGTCGAGCTCAGCGATGTCGCCGGTGTGCAGGCGTCCGCCTTCCCACAACGCATCGGAGGCGTCCTGCAGCGAGTAGCCCTGGGTGAGCCAGGGCGCGCGGATCGTCAATTCGCCGCCACGGCTTTGGTCGACGGCGACCTCGACGAGCGGCAGTGGGAAGCCGGCGCGACAGCGGACGCCGACAGCATCGCCCGGCTTGCTGCGCGCCAGGGTCACGACGGGTCCCGTCTCGGACATGCCATATCCGGAGAGTGCGATGACGCCGACACCCTCCGCCTCCTCCGCCAGCGCTTCGGGAAGCGCCGAGCCGCCGATCATCATCGTCCAGGGGGCCAAATCCAGGGCATTGGCCCGAGCCACATCGATGACCATCCGAAGGATCGTCGGAACGCAATGCGAGTAGGTCACGCGCTCATCGCGCTTCAAGGCTAGGATCGTGGCCGGGTCGTAGCGTCCCGGATACACCTGCTTCATTCCCAGCAACGTTGCGACATACGGCATGCCCCAGGCGTGGACGTGGAACATGGGCGTGATCGGCATGTAGACATCGTTGCGCGTGACGCCCTGTCCGATGGGCTGGTTTGCTACAGTCGCAGCCGCCGCCAGGGTATGCAGGACGAGCTGACGGTGGGAGAAGAATACCTGCTTTGGGTCGCCCGTCGTGCCGGTCGTATGAAACGTCGTCGCAATGGCGTTCTCATCAAAGTCTTCGAAGACGAAATCGGGATCGCCCGCTTCGATCAGAGCTTCAAAGCCGTCCGCCGCGCTGCCGCCAAAGGTAACGGTGCGCTCAATTTGCAGCCCGGGCAAAAGCGCATCGGCGAGGGGCTTGAAATCGTCATGGTAGAACAGCGTAGCAGCGCCACTCTGCCGAAGCGTGAAGCCGATCGCAGCTGGCGCGAGGCGAACGTTGACCGTTTGCAGGATCGCGCCAAGCATGGGGATCGCAAAGTAGCATTCGAGATAACGGTGGCTGTCCCAGTCCATGACTGCGACGGTATCACCGGCCTTGACGCCAAATTGTGAGAGGGCAAATGCAAGGCGGTGGATCCGCTCGATGAACGCAGCATAACCAAACCGCCGTCCGTCGCTGACGATCTCCTGACTCGTTGTCTCTGGTTTGGGAAGCAATCGACGAATGAGGAGGGGATAGCTGTACGCCTCTGCAGCGACAGTCTCGAGCAATCTCGGCTGTGTCATAAACTCTCCTAAGTGGTACGCTTTTTATTTGGATTGGGGGATGCTGAACGCGATGACGTAGTCGCCGACGTCCTTCGAATGAGCAGCTCCGCCCACCGACACCAGTACGTATTGGCGTCCGGTCTTGGGCGAGATGTAGGTCATCGGCGTCGCACTTGAGCCGACCGGCAGTCGGTAGCGCCACACCTCTTTGCCGTCCGAGGTGTCGTAAGCGCGCAGGTAGTAATCCTGCGACCCCGCGAAGAAGAGCAGCCCCCCGGCGGTCACACTGGTGCCGGCATAGGTCGGCATGCCGATTGGCATAGGCAGATGCGACTTGATCCCCAGCGGCCCCAATTCCTCGGCAGTGCCGGCCGGCACCTGCCATGCGATCTTGCGGGTGTTGAGGTCGACCGCGGTGATTGTTCCGAACGGCGGGCGCGAACATGGAACACCGAGCTTCGTCATCCACATCTGGATGTTGACGCCATAAGGCGTGCCGAGCTGCGGCGATGGGCCGTGGCCGGTACCATCCGGATGGTTTTTCTTGGCGAATTCGGTGAATTCCGGACGGGTCATCAGGCGGACCGTCATCGGCACGCGTACGTCGTTCATGAACACCCGGTTGTTGGGGACGTCGACGGACATGCTGCCCCAGTTCAGGCCGCCGAGATTGCTCGGATGCTCGATGGACTGGGTCATGCCCGGAGGCGTGAAATCACCGCTGTAGCGCGACTGGCGGAAGGAGATGCGGCAGGCGAGCTGGTCGAACATGGTCATGCCCCACATGCGACGCTCGTTCAGCGTCTCCGCAATAACCGGCATGTCGACAGAATAGGGCTGGGTCGGCGACATCCGCTCACCCGGCATGCTGCCCGCCGACGACACGGGCTTTTCGACCACGCGGCTCAGCGGCTGCCCGGTCGCCCGGTTCAGCAGAAACAGCTGGCCGCGTTTCGTGGACAACAGAAGTGCCGGGATATTGCCGCGTAGATTGACGAGGGCAGGCTGTGCAGGAAGGTCATAGTCCCACAGGTCGTGATGCACCGTCTGGAACTTCCAGCGCTCGCGGCCGGAGGTCACGTCGAGCGCGACAAGTGTCGAATTGTACCGGTCCGCCCACGGCTTGCGCTGGACGCCGTAATAGTCGGGCGTGGCGTTGCCGAGCGGCACGTAGATCAGGCCGAGCTTGTCGTCATAGGCCGCAGTGGTCCACATGTTCGGCGTACCGCGCGTGTAGGTCTGGCCGGGGGGCGGCTCACGCGTGATTGCCGGATTGCCCAAGTCCCAGGCCCAGACGAGCTTGCCGGTCATCACGTCGAAGCCGCGGATCACGCCCGAGGGTTCGCCGGTCTGCTCGTTGTCGACCACCCAGCCACCGATCACGATGATGTTGCGCGCGACGAGCGGAGCGGAGGTCTGGAAGTAGAAGCCGGGCTTTACCGGCCCCATGCCTTCGGCGAGCGACACGGTGCCGTCATTGCCGAAGCCCGGGCATAGCTTGCCCGTCCTGGCGTCGAGCGCCATCAATCGCGCGTCGATGGTGGTGGCGATGAGACGCTGCTGGCATTCGCCTGACGCTGTCGTCGACTGATAATAGCCGAGCGAACGACACCGCTGCCAGAAGGGCGCCTTGGCGTGAGGATCGAAGCGCCAGCGCGTGGCACCCGTATCGGGATCAAGCGCGAGGATGACGTTGTTGCGGGTGCAGCTGTAGAGGGTATCGCCGATCTGGAGAGGCGTGTTCTGGTCGATGCCAGGGCCCATGTCGCCGGTCCGGATCGTCCAGGCTGGCTTCAGCGTGGCGACATTGTCGCGATTGATCTTGTTGTAGGTGGCGTATCGAAGCCCAGCGGTGCTTGCGCCGTACGACGTCCAGTCCTGCGGTGCATTGTCCCCTGCGCCAGGAGAATAGTCCGCCGCTGCAACCGCGGATACGGTGGGATGCGGCACGAACGCCAACCCAAACATGGCGGCGAACGCGATCGCGCAGGCCGCAGCACCGAGCCGGAAGCCGCGACGGGCGTTGCCTGAGACGATCGATGGGAACAGTCCTAAGCCTAGTCCTACCAGCGCAATCGGTGCGAGGAGACGGGGAAATAGGTCCCAGAAGCGCAGCCCCGCCTCGAATAGTGACCAGATCACCGTGCCGGCCAATGCGAAGACAAGCACCCAGTTCGCCTGGCGGTGGTTCCGCAAGGCCAAGACGGCTGCAAGGGCGAGTGTAGCGCCGAAGATGGCGTAATATGGTGTTCCGCCCAGCGCCGCCAGCCACAGACCACCCGCCGTCAGAGCGGCGCCGATGATCAACAGAACGACTGCGTAGAGTCTCGCGATCTTCGACATTGGGGACTCCGATCCAAGAAATGTTAGTGGGGTAGGGCGCCTCTCTCGGGCAGTTGATTCGCGGTTCGGCTATCCGGTTGTTGATGCAGCGACGCGCGCCGCACGCTGTGCCGCGAGGTTTTCGGCGACCCGCTGCCGCGTGAAGACCGGCGGAAGATCAAGCGCCTGCAAAAGACCGGAGCCGATGAGGGATGCACTCAGGGCCGGCGTGACGATGCTCTCGATAATGATCGGAAGCTCGGCTTCGGTGAAGGCGGACCCATCCCTGCGGTCAGTCGCAATGTCGTGCGATAGACGGGCGAACCGTTCGAACAACGGTTGGAGTAGGGGGCTCTGCACGGCCGACAGCCACCCGATGAGCTTGCCGACCCCCGTCGTTTCGAAGCTGTCGAACACAAGGTCGACGAGATCCGCTTCACTGATCTGTCCCGCCTTCAAGGCCCAAGTGCCTGCTCGAACCTTGGTCAAAAGCTGCTCGATCAGTCCATCGGCGACTGCCGCCTGCAGATTGGCGGCGGTGCCAAAATGGTGGGTGATGCTGCCATGCGTCATCCCCAGCGCCGCGGCGACCGACTGAAGGGTGATCGCGCCAGGTCCATCCGCCACGAGGATCCCGAGCGCCGCAGCGATCGCCTCTTCGCGCAGTTCGTCCGGCTGGCGGCGACGTCGACGGGCAGAAATCATCGCTATTGTCATCGGTGACAATATCTGCGAATGATTGATCGCTGTCAATAAATTCCATGAGGACGGATGAGATGCCCGGAGGCGGCGAGCGTCATTTCAGCGCATTCGAGGTGACCGCCTCGGACATCGACCACATGGGACACGTGAACAACACGGTCTATCTGCGGTGGATTCAGGACGCGGTGACCGCGTTTTGGAAGCAGCACGCACCGGGCGAGGCCGTGCGTTCGATCGCATGGGTCGCGCTCAAACACGAGATCAGCTATCGCAGCCCTGCGTTTCTTGACGAGCGTGTCGATGTCCAGATGCTCATCGACCGGTACGTGGGGGCCAGAGCCTATTTTGACGCTACCATAAGGCGAGGAGAGACGGTGCTCGCCGAGGTGAAAAGCGTCTGGTGCAGCGTCGATGTCTCGTCGCTTCGTCCGGTCCGGCTTGCCCGGGAAATCCGCGCTTCAATCCTTGGCGGCTCGAAGGCGACGGCATGACAAGTCCACTCGCCTGGCACGCGGTCACGATGGCCGCTCTTGTCTGCTCCTCCGGTGCCGCGATTGGCCAAAGCATTAACGATCGACAATCGCAGCCATTGAGCTTCGATGCGGCTCTCGCGCGGATCGACGATGCCTCGCCCGGCCTTTCCGGCGAGGACCATGCCGTCCGTGCAAGCGAACTGATCGCCGGGGCTACCCGTAGCTTGCGCCGTCCGGTCGTCAGCGCTTCGGCCAGCGTCATCGAGTATCAAAAGACGTTGTCCGTCGACCTCACTGGGCCGAAGGATAATGCGGCAAATGCCACAACCGACTTCCTATCGCAGCTGCCCGGCCAGTTTCCGGTCGGCTTGCAGCAGATCGTCGGGCAGGTCACACAGCGCGTCGGCGCCGCGCTGCCGACGATCTTCGGGGCAATCCCGGACACGCTGCAATATCAGACGCGTGATACGGTGTTTCGGCCCGCGGTCACCGCGGCCATGCCCCTTTACACGGGCGGAGCGATCCCGGCGATCCAGGCAGGCGCGGACGCCGCGGTCGATGTGGCGCGCGCCAGGCAGGCCGGTGGGCGCGACGTGTCCCGTGTCAGCCTTGTTCGAGGCTATTTCGGACAGCAGGTCGCTGCACAATTGACGCACTCCACGCGCGAGACGCTCGAGGGGTTCGACCGCCATCTGGCCGATGCGAAGAAGCTCGAGCAGAACGGGGTCATCCCCCATGCCCGCGTCCTCCAGGTCCAGGTCGCCCGCGATGCCGCGGAGCGCGCCTATGTGCGCGCGCAGCTAGAGGAAGCGACGGCCGCCGATGCGCTGGCGCGATTGCTGAATCAGCCGGGGGGCGTGAATGCGCTGACGCCTCTATTCGTCAATTCGGCGCCACTGCCGCCGGTCAGCGTGTTCATCGACGGCATCGATGCGACACCGCGAGCACGCGGCGCCGACGCTGCCCGCGACATCGCCCGTGCGGGCGTGGGCCTCGCGAAATCCCGTTACCGCCCCCAGGCTTTTGCGTTCGGCAGCTACAACGCCAACCGCAATAATGCGCTGCCGACCGAACCCGATTGGGTGGCCGGTATTAGTCTGCGATACACCCTGCTGTCGAATTTCGATCGTAAGAAGTCGCTCGATGCGGCGCGCGAGCAGGAGCGCGCAGCCGCCGATGCCGCAGCGCAGGCTCGCAAGGACGTGGCCAACGAAATCGTCCGTGCCTGGAATCTGGTCGAAACGGCCCGGCGGTCTTTCCTGCTGCTCGACAGCAACCTTGCCGCAGCGCGGGAAAACCTGCGGGTCCAACGGGTTTCATTCTTCGAAGGCGAAGCCCCATCCTCGGCGCTCGTCGATGCCGAGGCGACGCTGGCCTCGACGCAGACCCAACGCATCGCGGCAGCCTACGAATACGACCTCGCACTCGCGGGCTTGCTCGCGACGAGCCACCGGGTTGACGATTTCACCACCTATTTGGCGCGCGCCGATCGACGTTTGGGGAATGAGAAGTGAACGAGGAAACGACCGCTTCACCAAAACGTAGCAGGCGGCCGATCGCGATCACCGCCGGGTTGATCGTCGTGATCGTCGTCGTGTTGGGTCTGTGGCTGGCGAGCCGGCCGGCGCCGGAGCAATTGCAGGGCATGGTCGATGCCGACGAGGTCAATGTTGGAACCAAGGCGCTTGCCCGCGTCGAGCATCTGATCGCGGAAGAGGGGCAGCGCGTTCAACCCGGCACGCTGCTGGCGACGCTGTCGAGCCCCGAGATCACCGGTGGGCAGGCGCAGGCGCAAGGTGCGCTCGATGCAGCACGCGCGGTTGCGTCGGAAACGAACGAGGGCGCGAGGTCGGAAGACATCGCAACCCTGCGCTCGACATGGCAGGCAGCCCAGGCGGCAGCGGATCTGGCGGCGGTCACGAGCCGCCGCACAGCCAATCTTTACGCGCAAGGGGTGGTGGCGGCCCAGCGCCGGGATGAAGCAGCGGCAGCGCGCGATAGCAGCGCCCGCAACGCCGAAGCCGCGCGTCAGCAATATCTGAAGGCGCTGGCAGGAGCGCGTCCGCAGAACAAACAGGCGGCGAACGCCCAAGTGCGTATCGCCGAAGCCGCACTGCGCACCGCGAACGCCTTAGGGCGCGAAACACAATTGTTCTCGCCGATTGCTGGTGAAGTTGCCCGCAAGCTCGTGCAGCCAGGCGAAGTCGTCAGCCCCGTCATCCCCGCCTATCAGGTCATCGACATCGATCACCCCTGGGTCGCGTTGAACCTGCGGGAGGACCGTTATCATGGTCTCGGGATTGGCTCGGTGCTGCACGGTCACATACCCGCGCTGCAGCGCGATGCCGACTTCAAGGTCTATTTGGTTGCGCCGCGCGGCGACTTCGCCACCTGGCGCGCCACGCGCGAAGCATCGGGCTATGACGTGCGAACCTTCGAGATCCGGCTGCATCCGGTCAGCCCGATCGAAAAGCTGCGCCCGGGAATGAGCGTCCTGTTCGACTGGCCACAATGAGCGCCTTTCGCCGGGCTTGGACGCGCGAGGTGCATTATCTACGTCACGATCGCTGGGATCTTGCAGGCATCACATTGCTTCCCGGATTCCTCATCTTCATCGTTGCTGCCCTGTTTTGGCAGGGGCCGCTGCGCCAAGTGCCGCTGGGGATCGTGGATGGTGACGGAAGTACCGCCAGCCGAGCGGTCATCCGCGCGCTCGATGCCTCGCCACTCATTCGGTTCGGAGGCTATTATCCGGGCGAGGTCGAGGCCGTGCGTGCAGTCCGCTCCGGCAAGATCCTGGGGTTTGCGCATATCCCGGCGGGACTCGGCGAAAGCGTGGCCCGGCACAGGGAGCCGGTCGTTCGCATCCTCTACAACGGAAGCTTCCTGACCGCCGGGGGTCAGGTCGCCCGTGCGGCTGAGGAGGCCGTGACCGAAGCGCTCCCGGAGATCGCGGCCAATCAGCTGCCCAATCATGCGGTACCGAGGAGCCGCGTCCGGCGTCTCGCCGTCGAGGCGACACCGCTGGGCAATGCGCCATCGAGCTTCGAATGGTTCCTGGGGCTGCTGATCTTCCCGGCGGTTCTGCATCTGATCGCGGCCTGCGTTTGCGCCATGGCGATCGGCCGCGAACTTAAGGGCAAGTCTTTGTCTGAGTGGGCGAGGGCAAGCGGCGGGGTGGCTCCAGCGATGGCCGGCAAGATGCTGCCTTACGTCCTCGCCATCAGCGGTTGGGGACTCGTCTGGCTCCTCTACCTGACCCTTGCGCGCGGTTGGCGTATCGAGGGAAGTATCGTTTTGATCGCCTCCGGTCAGACGCTGTTCTACGCTGCGACGGCTGCCGTCGCGGCGCTCCTCGTGGCGGTGACGCGCGAGACGGCCACGGCGCTGTCGGCCAGCGCCGTCTATGCCGGATCGGCCCTTGCCTATTCGGGCGCAACGCTGCCGCTGAACGGCGGAAATGCATTCGCCCGCGCTTGGAGCAATGTGCTGCCGCTCACCCATTACATCGCGCTTCAGATGGGGCAGGTCAGTGGTCAGGCGGTCGCTGCAGCCGTCGCGCCGATGGTCTCACTGATGGCCTACGTCGTCATCGCTGGCGGCGGGGCGCTGGCTTTCATCATGGTAAGGGCGCGCCGGGTATGACCTTCGATAGGGCTTTCCTCTCGACGTGGCACACCATTCTCACGTCGAAAACGCTGCTTAGTACGATGCTGCTCGCGGTCGTCCTGTATGCCTTCTACTATCCCGCGCCTTATTCCCATGAGGCGCCACGCAAGCTGCCCGTGGTCGTGGTCGATCAGGATGACAGCGCCCTCAGCCGAACCATAATCCTGGATCTGGACGCCACTCGCGCAATCAGTGTCGCGAGCGTGGTTAGGAACCTCGCCACCGCTCGGGCAGACATGCGTGAGGGCAAAGCCGATGGGGTTATCCTGATTTCCGATGGCCTTGAACGCCAGCTGCGTGCCGGAACGCCTGGGTCGGGTATCGCCGTCTGGGTCAATGCGACCTACCTTCTGCGTGCGAGCACGATCGGCGAGGCGGTGACGGCGGTCATCCAGAATATCGTGAGAACCCGTCTCCTGCCGGGCGGGCAGATCAGTCGCGGCGGTCCGCCCGTCACAGTCGTCAAAGAGCCGCT
Source organism: Sphingomonas sp. Marseille-Q8236 (assembly GCF_965112005.1). NCBI lineage: Bacteria > Pseudomonadati > Pseudomonadota > Alphaproteobacteria > Sphingomonadales > Sphingomonadaceae > Sphingomonas > Sphingomonas sp. Marseille-Q8236. The sequence continues at coordinate 143,874 of NZ_CBCOPO010000003.1, read as the reverse complement.
TTTCAACCGAACGGGCGGCTACAAGGGCTACGTCTTCCCGTCCGTGGCGGTCATCATCATTCAGCAGACTCTGCTGTTCGGTGCCGCAACCTTCATGGGCAATCGGCGACGGACGGGGGCATGGCAAATGGGAGCAGCGGAATTCGCCGGCACCCTTGCGGCCTTTTCGTCGGTCGGCGTTGTGGGATGCTACTTCCTGTTCGGCCTGATCTTCTGGGTGCAAGGGGTTCCGGTGGACGGCAACATCCTCGGCATGATCGTCGTCGTGCCGATCTTCGCCGTAGCAGTCGCTGCGCTGGGGTTGCTGGTAGGAAGTGCATTCGATCGGGGAGAGCGGGCGACCTACATACTGGGGCCAACGTCGGTCCCGTTCTTCTTTCTCACCGGCGCTACCTATCCGCTCGATCAGATGCCGCGCTTCTTGTCGGCCTTTTCCCATCTGATACCGTCGACGTCAGGGGTGCACACTTTCGTTCCTCTTAATCAGATGCGCGCTACGCTTGGAGACGTCACGCTCCCGCTGTTGATGCTGGTGGTGCTGGCAATCGGCTATTCGGCACTCGCGTGTCTTCGGATCGTCACCTTCGCGCTGTGGTCTGCCTCGACGGCAGCGGCGGATGCCTGAAGGAACGTAGGACGATCGCAGAGGATCATCACTGCGTTTTTCAACAGCCACGATCGATTTTGACGCGCCACCATGTGAGAACGTCTAGCAGGGGATGCGGGCGTATCAAAACACATTCTCGATTGCTGGAGCCCATGCTAGGCACGCGAGATGAGTTTTGAGAACCTTCCATGCTGATCGGCTACGCACGGGTCTCGACCCCCGAACAGGATTTGACGCCTCAGCTCGATGCGCTGCGCGAGGCGGGCTGCGAGCGGACCTTCAGCGACAAGGCCAGTGGCGCCAAGGCGAACCGCGTCGGCTTGGCCGATGCGCTGTCGCACGCGCGCGCTGGTGATGTCCTGGTAGTTTGGAAGCTCGATCGTCTCGGCCGCACGATGAAAGGGCTGGTCGACCTGGCCGCTGATTTGGCCGAGCGAGGCATTGGGTTCCGGTCCCTGACCGACGGGATCGACACGGCAGGCACTGCCGGCAAGCTCGTCTTCCACATCATGGCCGCGATGGCGGAGATGGAGCGCGACCTTAATCGCGAACGCACGACGGCCGCCTTGGCCGTGGCGCGGCGTGAGGGGAGGGTAGGCGGCCGAAAAACGGTGATGACGCCCAAGCGGCTGGAGGCGGCTCGCAAACTCTTGGCGTCTGGTATGCCGATGCGTGAGATCGCGCCGGCGATCGGCGTCTCGGTGCCGACCTTGTACCGCCACCTTCCCGCACCGGAACAGGAAGCGATCGTCGCGGAAGGGTAAGGTACGAAATGACGGGCCAATGCGACTAGCCTGTCGCGATATATCCGCTATGCTGGATATATGGAAAGCGAGTCGGCTATCTCCGCTTTGAGCGCGCTCGCGCAAGCGACACGACTCGATGTCTTCCGCCTGTTGGTGCGGCATGAGCCAAGCGGCATGGCAGCCGGCGACATCGCTCGTCAGCTCGACGTGCCGCAGAACACCATGTCGGCGCATCTCGGTATCCTCGCCCGCGCCGGTCTCGTCCAATCCGAACGGCATAGCCGCTCGATCATCTATCGCGCTGACCTGGACGGTCTGCGCGGGCTGATGCTGTTCCTCCTCAAGGATTGCTGCGGCGGCAACGCGGAACTGTGCGCGCCGCTTGTCGCCGAACTCGCCCCCTGCTGCTGAAAGGACGCCCCGTGGCCGTCGATATCGTTATCTATCACAACCCCGAGTGCGGCACGTCCCGCAACGCCCTCGCCATGATCCGCAATGCCGGCATCGAGCCGCATGTTATTGAGTATCTGAAAACGCCTCCCTCGCGCGCGTTGCTGGTCGAGCTGATCGACCGCGCCGGCATTACGCCCCGCGATCTGCTGCGCGAGAAGGGCACGCCCTATGCAGAGCTGAGCCTGAGCGACACGTCGTTGTCCGACGAAGCGTTGGTGGACGCGATGATGGCGCATCCGATCCTCATCAACCGGCCCCTGGTCGTCTCGCCGCTCGGCGTGAAGCTGTGCCGCCCTTCCGAAGCCGTCCTCGATCTGCTGCCGAGCGGCCAGCTTGCCGCGTTCGCCAAGGAAGACGGTGAGCAAGTAGTGGACGCTTCGGGCCAGCGCGTCGCCTGATGCTCCTGGCCGTCCTGATCTTCGTCGCCACGATCGCGCTCGTCATTTGGCAACCCAAGGGCCTCGGCATCGGGTGGAGCGCGATGGGTGGGGCCGTCGTGGCGCTGCTCGCGGGCGTTGTCACCCTGTCCGACGTGCCGGTGGTATGGGGCATCGTCTGGAACGCGACGGCCGCGTTTGTCGCCATCATCGTCATCAGCCTGTTGCTGGATGAAGCCGGGTTCTTCGAATGGGCGGCACTGCATGTCGCGCGCTGGGGCAGGGGGCGTGGTCGCCGACTGTTCGTTATGATCGTCCTGCTGGGCGCGGCGGTGTCCGCACTGTTTGCCAATGACGGCGCGGCGCTGATCCTGACCCCGATCGTCATTGCCATGCTGCGGGCGCTCGGCTTCAAGGACAAGGCGACGCTAGCGTTCGTCATGGCGGCGGGGTTCATCGCCGACACGGCCAGCCTGCCGCTGGTCGTGTCGAACCTCGTCAACATCGTATCGGCCGACTTCTTCGGCATCGGCTTTGGCGACTATGCGTCCGTGATGGTGCCGGTCGATCTGGTGTCGATCGCCGCCACGCTGGGCGCGCTGCTGCTGTTCTTTCGGCGTGATATACCGGGAGCTTACGATGTGGGGGCGCTACGCACGCCCCGCGAAGCGGTCCGTGACGCCGCGACCTTCCGCGCCGGATGGATTGTTCTCGCTCTGCTGCTCGCCGGCTTCTTCCTGCTCGAACCGCTCGGTGTGCCGGTCAGCGCCGTTGCCTCTGCCGGCGCGGTTCTGTTGCTGGTGATCGCCGGACGCGGGCACGTGATCGAGACGCGGAAGGTGCTCCGCGGTGCACCGTGGCAAGTCGTGATCTTCTCGCTCGGCATGTACCTGGTGGTCTATGGCCTGCGGAACGCCGGTCTGACCGATCATCTAGCCGCGCTGCTCGATCGCACGGCGCAAGGCGGTGTTTTGGGTGCGGCCTTGGGAACGGGCGTGATCGCGGCCGTCCTCTCCTCAGTGATGAACAATATGCCGACCGTGCTGGTTGGCGCGCTGTCGATCGATGCGGCCCATGCCACGGGCGCGATCAAGGAGGCGATGATCTACGCCAACGTGATCGGCTGCGACCTCGGTCCCAAGCTCACGCCCATTGGATCGCTCGCGACGCTTCTGTGGCTTCACGTTCTCGGCCAGAAAGGCGTGCGGATCGGATGGGGCTATTACTTCCGGGTCGGTGTCACCCTGACGGTGCCGGTGTTGCTCATCACGCTCGCAGCGCTCGCGATCAGGATCAACATCGCGTGACGGCGCTGCGGTCACACGTCTCGAAGCGAGCGAGCTGGCAGGACTGGCGTCGTTCCTTGAGGATGCAAACCTGCCGAGCGCCGATCTCACGGAGCCTGCTCGTGTCTTCTTCCGGTTCGATGCGGATACCCTGGTCGGCTATGGGGGTTTGGAAGGTGAGGGCGCCGATCGTCTACTTCGCTCCATCGTAGTCCTGGCGGATCGCCGGGGCGCCGGCATCGGCCGCGCACTGATCGCGGCTCTTGAACAGGAAGCGCGTGAGTTGGGCGTACAGCGGCTCCACCTGCTGACAACGACCGCGGCCCCGTTCTTTAGCACGATTGGTTATGCGCCTTCCGATAGGCACGCGGCGCCCCCGGCGATCGCCGCCTCGCGCGAGTTCACCTCGCTCTGCCCCGCTTCGGCGGCCTATCTCGTGAAAGCCCTTTAATGCCGCTTCGCACACTCGCCGATCCCGACATCCTGCCAGCGCTAGATCCAGCCTATATTCGCTCGCGTCCTGCCGAAGGCCTGGGGCCGACCGAGCCGCCCCCGCGCATTCTGCTGCTCTATGGCAGCTTGCGCGAGCGCTCGTTCTCACGCCTTGCAACCGAGGAAGCGGCACGCCTGCTGCGCCTATTCGGCGCTGAGACGCGCATCTTCGACCCTTCTACTCTGCCGCTCCCCGATCAGATCGCGGGGGACGATCATCCGGCCGTCCACGAATTGCGCGAGCTCTCTATGTGGTCGGAGGGCCAGGTCTGGTGCAGCCCGGAACGACACGGCCAAATCACCGGCATCATGAAGGCGCAGATCGATCATCTTCCGCTCGAGATGAAGGGAATGCGCCCGACGCAGGGGCGCACGCTAGCGGTGATGCAGGTGTCGGGCGGATCGCAATCGTTCAACGCGGTCAACACGCTCCGCCTGCTCGGCCGCTGGATGCGGATGTTCACCATCCCCAACCAATCCTCGGTTGCGATGGCCTACAAGGAGTTCGACGAAGCAGGACGCATGAAGCCGTCGAGCTATTACGACCGCATCGTGGACGTGATGGAGGAGCTGGTGCGTTTCACCGTCCTCTTGCGCCCCCACGCAGCGCAGCTCGTCGACCGCTACTCGGAGCGCAAGCAGGCAGGGATCCCCGTGGATCCGCAGACTGATCTCTCCAGCATCGCCATCGCGCGCTGACCCTCAAGAACGATCGAACGCCGTAAGGATCGGACACGGCCCGACTGAGCCGCTTCCGCACTCGCGCGCGAGTTCGCGAAGTGACGCGCGCGCTCGCTCAAGCTCCTCGATCCGGACGTCGAGAGCGGCGATTTGCGCTCGCGCCAGCTCCCGCGCCCGCGCACGATCGTCAGTGGCGTCGAGGGCCAGCAATTCGCTGATCTGCTCCAGCGTGAACCCGGCTGCCTGCGCCGATCGGATGAACCGTAGGCGGCGCACGTCATCAACCCCGTAACGCCGGATACCCCCGGCCAAGCCAGAGCCCCCGCGCCGATCCGGCGTGTCGAGCAAGCCTCGGCGCTGGTAGTAGCGCACGGTCTCAACACCGACGTCCCCCTCACGCGCGAGACCCGCAATTGTCAGCGATGACATGCCTTGACTCCGTACCATAGTACGGAACCTATATAGGCTCCGCGAACAGGACGGAGAAGTGAGATGGCGACCGCGGCGCCCAAGAAAGCGACGATCTACCGGATGGTGATGCCGGCACACACCTGCCCTTATGGCGTAAAGGCAAAGGACCTGCTGCGCCGCCAAGGTTACGAGGTCGAGGATCACTGGCTGCGCACTCGCGAGGAAACCGACGCGTTCAAGGCAGAGCACGGCGTGAAGACCACACCGCAGACCTTCATCGGGGGCGAGCGGGTAGGGGGCTATGACGATCTGCGTCGCTTCTTCGGCAAGGCGGTGCGAGATCCTAAGGCCGTCACCTATCGGCCGGTGATCGCGGTGTTCGCCATGACGGCGCTGATGGCGCTCGCCGCCAGCTATGCCGTGCTCGGCACGCCGTTCACCGTTCGCACCGGCGAGTGGTTCATTGCCTTCTCGATGTGCGTACTCGCCATGCTCAAGCTCCAGAATGTGGAGAGCTTCTCGAGCATGTTCCTCAACTACGACCTGCTCGCCAAGCGCTGGGTGCCTTATTCCTATGTCTACCCCTACGCGGAAGGTGCGGCGGGCGTGCTCATGGCGGCGGGCGTGCTGACCTGGCTCTCGGTCCCGATCGCACTGGTCATCGGAACGATCGGCGCCGTGTCCGTCATCAAGGCGGTGTATGTCGACAAGCGCGAACTCAAGTGCGCCTGCGTCGGCGGGGACAGCAACGTACCTCTCGGCTTTCTTTCACTGACCGAGAACGTGATGATGGTCGCGATGGCGCTGTGGATGGTGGCAGCCCCGGCCGTTCTTTCGATGCCGTACTGAGCTTCCCGACGGCTGCCGCTCAAGGCAGCCGTCGGGAAACCTGCAATCCATCCCGCATCACTGCGGCGTGATCGCTATCACCTCAGCGTTCATGCCCTGTGCCTTTGCTGTGAAGCCGACCCGCTGCCCTGCCCGCAGGTTCTTGAGCAGCGCAGGCGGCGAGGCACGAAAGGTCATCGTCATTGCGGGCCAACCGATTGCGCCGATCGGGCCGTGCTTGATGGTCACGGTGCCACCGCGAGGGTCGAGAGCCGTGATCGTACCGACGCCTTTGCCGACCTTCGCGGCCGAAGCCGGGGGCGATGCTGGAGCGGCCATAGCGTTCGCAGTGAGGGGGGTGAGGAGCAGGACGAGACCGGCCCGAAGCGTAGACGGCATTTTCATGATGCACTCCTTTTAGCGCTGGTGAGACCTCGTTGCCGCAACAGCATGTAGGCGGCAGGCAAGATGAACATGGAGAGGAGGGGAGCAGTCAGCATTCCGCCGATCATTGGCGCCGCAATACGGCTCATGACTTCGGAGCCGGCACCGTGCCCGACGAGGACGGGAAGCAGGCCCGCGATGATGACCGCCACCGTCATCGCCTTGGGACGAACCCGCAACAGCGCCCCCTCCCGAATGGCTTCGACCACCTGTTCCCGAGAAGGCGTCGGCCCGCGCTCGGCGAGGGCGTGCTTCAGATAGATCAGCATCACGACGCCGAACTCTGCGGAAACACCCGCCAGGGCGATAAACCCCACTCCAGTCGCAACTGACTGCGCATAGCCGAGCAGCCAAAGGATCCAGATCCCGCCTGTCAGGGCGAAGGGCAGGGTGCCCATGACGAGCGCCGCTTCGTCGAGCCGTCCGAACGTCATATAGAGCAGCAGGAAGATGATCGCGAGCGTCGCCGGAACGACCAGCATCAGCCGGCTTTCGGCACGTTGGAGATACTCGAACTGCCCCGAATAGGCGATCGATACGCCGGGGCTGAGCCGCACCCCTTTCACCACGGCGCGCTGCAAATCGGCAACGGTGGAGGCCAGGTCACGGCCGCGGACGTCGACGTAGACCCATGTCGATGGTCGACCGTTCTCGGTCTTGAGCATCGGCGGCCCTTCGGCAACCGACACTGTAGCGACGGTGCCGAGCGTGATCTGCTGACCCGTGGCGGTGACGATGGGGAGGGTGCGCAGTCCCTCAAGGCTGTCGCGCAACTCGCGCGGGTAGCGGACGCTGATCGGATAGCGCGCCAGACCCTCGACGGTTTCCCCGATTGTTTCCCCGCCGATCGCACCTGAGACGATCTCCTGCACATCGGCGATGTTGAGGCCGTACCGGGCGGCGCTCGCGCGATCGATATCCACGTCGACATAGCGCCCCCCGGTCAATCGTTCCGCCAAGGCTGAACTGACGCCCGGGACGGTCTTGGCGATCCGCTCGACGTTGGCCGCAATCCGGTCCAGCTCGGCGAGATCGGCGCCCGACACCTTCACGCCGATCGGGCTTTTGATGCCGGTCGCGAGCATGTCGATCCGGTTGCGGATGGGCGGCACCCAGACGTTGGTGAGGCCGGGTACGCGTACCGTCCGGTCCAGCTCCTCTACGAGCTTCGCCGGGGTCATTCCTGCCCGCCATTGGCTACGTGGCTTGAACTGGATGGTCGTCTCGAACATCTCCAACGGCGCCGGGTCTGTCGCGGTCTCGGCGCGTCCGGCCTTTCCGAAGACGGTTGCGACCTCCGGCACCGTTTTGATGAGCCGGTCGGTTCTCTGCAGCAGCTCGGAAGCGCTCGCGGCTGAGAGGCCGGGCAACGCCGATGGCATATAAAGCAGGTCGCCTTCATCCATCGAGGGGATGAACTCGCCCCCGAGACGGGAAAGGGGCCACGCTGTCGTCGCCAGCACTGCGGCGGCAATCGCGATCGTCACCCAAGGGCGCGCCATCACCCGATCCAGGGCGGGGCGGTAAAGGCGGGTCAGGCCCCGATTGATGACGTTGTCTTGCTCGGCGGGAATGCGCCCCCGGATGAGCCAGCCCATCAACACCGGGACGAGCGTGACCGACAGGATGGCGGCCGCCGCCATCGCATAGCTCTTGGTGAAGGCGAGTGGGGCGAACAGCCGTCCCTCCTGTGCCTCTAAGGTGAAGACTGGCACGAACGAGAGCGTGATGATGACCAGGCTGAAGAACAGCGCAGGACCGACTTCCGCAGCCGCTTCGGTGATGACCCGCCACCGCTCCTCGCCGGCGAGCGTTCGGTCGGGGTTCTCATGCTCCCAATGCTCGATCCGCTTATGCGCGTTCTCGATCATGACAATGGCCGCATCCACCATCGCGCCGATCGCGATGGCGATGCCGCCCAGCGACATGATGTTGGCGTTGACCCCCTGAACCCGCATGACGAGCAACGCGGCGAGCACCCCCAGCGGCAAGGTCACGATCGCGACCAGGGCCGATCGCACGTGCCACAGGAACAGCCCGCAAACGAGGGCGACGACAACGAACTCCTCGACGAGCTTGCCGGACAGGTTCTCCACCGCGCGATCGATCAGTTGCGACCGGTCGTAGGTGGTGACGATCTGCACGCCGGGAGGGAGGCTCTGCCTCAACTCCGCGAGCTTCGTCCTGACCGCCTCGATCGTCTCGCGGGCGTTCTTGTCCTGACGCAAGACGACTACGCCTCCTGCGACCTCGCCCTCGCCATCGAGCTCGGCGATCCCGCGGCGCATCTCGGGGCCGACCTGGACCGTGGCGACGTCGCCCAACGTGACGGGCACGCCAGCTCCGGCAACCTTGAGGGGTATCGCGCGAAAATCGTCGGGCGTGCGGAGATAGCCCGATGCGCGGACCATATACTCGGCCCCACCCATCTCGAGCACCGAACCACCAGCTTCCTGGTTGGCGCGTCGTATGGCTTCTACCGTCTGCGCGTGAGTGATGCCGAGCGCGGCAAGCCGGGTCGGATCGAGAAGGACCTGATACTCCTTCACCATGCCCCCGATGCTCGCCACTTCAGCGACGCCGGGGAGCGTCTTCAGTTCGTAGCGCAGAAACCAGTCCTGCAGCGACCGGAGCTGAGACAGATCGTGACGGCCGCTGCGATCCACCAGCGCATATTCGTAGATCCAGCCAACCCCGGTAGCGTCCGGACCAAGCGCGGCTTGTGCCCCTTGTGGCAGCCGGCCTTGGACCTGGCTCAGATATTCGAGCACGCGGGAGCGCGCCCAATACAGGTCGGTGCCCTCGTCGAAGATCACATAGACGTAGCTGTCGCCGAAGAAGGAGTAGCCCCGCACGGTCTTGGTCCCAGGCACGGACAGCATGGTGGTCGTCAGCGGGTAGGTGACTTGGTTCTCGACGATCTGCGGCGCCTGACCCGGCCAGCTCGTCCGGATGATGACCTGTGTGTCCGACAGATCGGGCAAGGCGTCGACGGGCGTTGCCCGCATTGCGACGACACCGGCGATCGCGAGCGCGATGACAGCCAGCACGACAAGGAAGCGGTTGGCAACTGACCAACGGATGATCGCCGCGATCATCGGCTACCCTCCTGCACAATACGGCGAAGCGTCGGCCCTTCCGAGGGCTGATCGAAGCCGAACCGGACGCGGTCTCCCTTCTTGTAGCCGCGCAGCAGGGCGGGATCGGCAACGCGGAAGGTCATCGTCATCGCCGGCCACCCGATCGCCGGCACCGGCTGATGCGACAAAGTGATCGAGCTGGCGTCCATTGCCTCGACCTGACCGACCGTCTCGTAAACTTGACCGGCAGGAGCTGATTGCGGTTTCGGCCGCGCTGTTGCGTCACCGCCAATCGGCCGCGCCTCGAGACCTGCAAGGCTGGCCTCGGAATCGATCAGGAATTGACCCGACGCGACCACCTTCTCGCCTTCGGCGAGCCCGGCGAGGATTTCGGTTTTCCCGCCGCCCTCGGCGCCGGTTCGCACCTCGGCGGGTCGGAACCGCCCGCCGGAGTTGGCGAGCATGACGAGGGTTCTGCGACCTGTGCGGATCACGGCTTCGCTCGGCACCAGCAGCCTGTCGCGTGCTCCCTGGCCCAACCTCACGCTGGCGAACATGCCGGGCCGGAGCCTGCCCCCCTTGTTGGCAAGCTCGATGCGAACAGTGAGCGTTCGGGTTTCGGTCTGCGCCTGGGGGAGAATTGCGGCGATGCGGCCCGCGAAGGTTTCGCCTGGAAAAGCCACAAGCGTGGCGGCCACTGGCGTGCCGACCCGCACGCCGCCCATGGTCGCTTCCGGCACGGCCGCATTGAGCCAAACCGTCCCGAGCCCATTCACCTCGGCGAGAGTCTGCCCCATGGTCAAGGTCATCCCCTCCCGCACATTCAGCGTCTTGATGACCCCGCCGATCGGCGTGCGGATCGTCGTGCGCCCGCCCGACGCGCCGGTCATGCCGAGGAGCGCCATGCGCTGGCGCGCAGCGCGCGCCAGCGCAGCATCGCCCGTGCGACGGACGGCCTCGTATTCGGCACGGGCACCTGCCCACTCGGGGACAAGCAGATCCGCCAGAGGCGCCCCAGCGGGGACCACGTCACCGGGAGCACGCGCATAGACGCGCTGAACGAAGGCGGCGCTGCGCGACTGGATCACCGCCAGGTTGCGCTCATTGAAGTCGATGCTGCCGGTCACGGTTACGGCGTTGGTGAGCGTTCCGCGCTCGACAGGCACGATCCGAGCGCCAAGGCGCTGGACGCTGCCCGGGTCGATGGTCACGCCCGGCCCGACGTTCGCGCTGCCCCCCTCGTCGGCATAGCGGGGGATCAGCTTCATCCCCATCGACGACAGCCCCGGACCATCATGGTGCTCGGCCGGGATCATTGGATCGTACCAGTAGAGGATCTTGCGCTGATCGGTCTGGGTCTGCCCGGATGGCGCGCTGGCTGTATGTTCGAGCCGCGCGATGCCGAAGCCAATGCCGCCTGCCACAAGGGCGAGCGCAGCCGCGGCCGTTGCGAGGCGCGTGCGGCTGATCGTCGTGTCGCTCATCGATCCTCGCTCCCGAAAGCAATAGTGAGGCGGATGGCATCGGACGCGACCTCGGCTTCCCGATCGAGCACCGTCAGCTCGGCGTCCGCGAGCGATGCCTTGGCATCGACGACGTCGGTAAGGCTCGCCCGACCGGCCGAATAGCTGGCGGTCTCCAGCTCGGACCGTTCCCGCGCAAGCGGTAGAAGCACGCGTTGTGCCCGCTGCCACTGGCTATGATGCATCTGATGGTCCGCAAGAGCAGCTTCGAGGTCGGCCGCCAGCGTCCGTCGCGTTTCCTCGCGTTCCGCCTCGGCTTGCGCTCGGGCGGACTGACGCGCAGCGATGCGGGGATCTTGGCGCGAGCGCGCGAACAACGGCAGGCTCATTGTGACCCCGGCCGACATCATGTCCCCGTAGCGTGGGTCGCGGCGCTGATACGCCACTTCAAGGCCCCAGTCCGGACGCTTCTCGGCCCGCGCTGCATCCACGTCGGCTTCAGCCCGGCGGATGCCCGCATCGGCTGAAACGATGTCGGGATGCTGTTCAAGCGCCGCGCGCAGCCGTGCCGGCGCCAGATCGATGGCCGGCACGTCGCCAACCGTTTCCGGAGCCTGTACGCCGGTCCAGCGGGCCAGCATCGCGCGCGCGCGCGCAACCCCAGCCACCAGCTCGTCGCGCCGATCCTCCAAGCCGGCAATGGCTTGGTCGATGCCTAGACTCTGGGCTGGGCGCGCCGTCCCTGATGCCACGGCGGTTCGCGCGACCGCCGGCAGGGCACGGAGCGAATGAATGATGCCGTCGAGTGCGGTCAGCCGTCGCGCGGCATAGGCGAGATCAATCCACGCCTGACCCGCACCCAGCCGGATTTGGCGGACCTTGGTCGCCTGGGCAGCTTGCGCGGTCTCGACGGCTGCTCGCGCCTGCGCCTGTGCGGCGTGGCGCTTCGCGAGGTTGGGAAGGTCCTGCTGGAAGCCGACCCTCTTCATCGTCATGCTATCTCGCGAAAGCGAGAAGGCCGGTGGGCCCGAGACTGGATAATTCTCAACCCCGACCGACACACGCGGGTCTGGGAGGCTCCCGGCGGCACGAGCCTCGGCTTGGGCGGCGGTCACCCCCGCGCGCTCGGCGACCGCTCCGGGAGCATTAGCGGCCGCTTCACGTAAGGCTTGGTCATAGGTAAGTGTCTGTGCCTGCGCGGCGCTCGTCGATAGCGCGGCGGTAGCCAGCATCATGGATGCACGCATCGTTGCTCTTTCAATCGCGAATGGAAGATCCGAGACGGAGCACGGGAGCGCTCCGCCTCAGAACCGGATTGAGGGCGGGCTCAGCCGACCTTCTCATCCTTCATCGACATGCAGGCTTTGGGAGCGTGCTTCATCGTGGGGCATGCACACGCGGTTTCGGGTGCCGCGTCGGCAACCCATTCGCGTCGCTGACCCGGGGTTGAGCGTGGCCCGAACTGGGGTGCTGGGCGCCATTCCCAATGCCCCGTGACCCCCTGCGACGGCGTAGCAGCCGAAGCCGATGCCGACGATACAGCAACAACGGCGGACAAAGCCGCCACGAGTATCTTGTTCATAGCAAATTCCGTTCCGAGCTGAATATGTGACCGGGTTCTCGCCGCCCGGAGGCGGAAAGAGAGCGCTAGGTCGGGTTCGTCAGCTCAGACGGTGGGAGGCTCTGGCTCTGGCGGCACGTCCCGTCCGGTCAAGAACGTGACCGCCGCGGCATGGAGCGCGAGCGGGACAGTGGCAGGTGGCGTAACTAGCGGCAGCCGATCCTGCAACGTCATCGGGATGACACATCCCATCTGAGCGATACAGGCCAGCGTCAGCCCTTTGCAAGGCGCCTCATGCGACGCCTTCGGCATTTCCTGCGCCTCGGGGCAGCCTATGCCCGACGGCATGGTGTGGCTCGCTTCCATCATTGGCGCGAAGGCAGGGCCTCCGGCATACGCGGCCTGTTGGCCGAGAAAGCCAAAAAGCGCTCCTAAGAGGAGAAAGAGGGAGACGCGCCTCATCACAACCTTAGGAGCATCGGCCACGAACTTGGAGGTGTCAACGACTATCCGCCGTGGCGCGCGAAGACGCGCTTACCGCCGGGGCCGAATGCAACGACGTCATAGGGCTGCGCTTTCATGCCCGGCATCTTCATGCCCGGTGACCCCATCGGCATTCCGGCGACCGCAAGGCCGGTGACGCCCTTTGGATGCGTCGCCAGGGCGCGCTTCATGTCGGCGATCGGAACGTGACCCTCGAAGGCCATGCCGCCGATGATGGCCGTGTGGCACGATGCGAGGTCTGCAGGGACGCCCATCTTGCGCTGGAAAACATCGCGACGCGCATCATCGATGATCTGAACCTTCCGGCCGAACTGCTGGCGCACCTGCGCAGCCCACTTCTCGCAGCAACCGCACCCTGGGTCGCGGTGCATGGCAATATCGGCAGCGGATGCCATCGTCGGAGAGAGAACTGTTATGGCCATCAGGCCAGCCTTTTTAAGCATTAATCGACTTCCTCGTTAGCCAATTTACCGGCACAGCAGTTTATCTCAACAGCTCTGGGCACTATCGGACAGGAGAACAAGCCTGTGATTACTCCCAGTTGCTTGCAGATGCTCGCTTCGCCGGTCTGATTGGGCAATGACATTATAATACGCGGCTCCCGGGCGCATCCCTCACTGTTTCCCAATGTTTTTGCTTGGCGCGGGAATAGGAAACCGATCCCAGTTGGGCGGAGTTGTCCCAGCGCTACCAGCGCTACCAGCCGAAAGGACTATCATGAAACTCCCTCGCTTCACATTGGCCGCAACCGCAGCCGCGATCGCGCTGACGGGCGGCGTCGCAATCGCCCAACAGGGCGGCAGCATGCACTCCATGCCCGGCATGGACATGAGCCACATGCAGAACATGACTCCTACCCAGCGTGAGATGATGGGCGTCATGCAAAAAATGAATCAGGGAATGATGCAGGGCATGATGGACCCTGATCCCGGCCGGGCCTGGATGAAGAGCATGGCTGCGCACCACCAGGGCGCCATCGATATGTCCGAGCTGATTCAGCATCATACCAAGGATCCGAAGGTGCTTGCTGAGGCACGAAAGACCGCAGCAGAGAACCGTAAATCCCTCGCCGAACTCAGGGCGAAGATGTAAATCTGCCGTTCCGACCATCGGTAATGGCAAGTGGGGAGCTGGTAGTTGTCCGGCTCCCCACATTCCAAGGAAGCGGAACGGCATCCCGCCCCCTAACAACGTTTAGATGAAGAGCAGATCCGTGCCCGCGTACGTAATCGCAGGATTGTTCACAAACGCGCCCCCTTCGACGCTGCTGAACATGAAATCGTCCTGCGACATATCAGCCGCGTAAACGCCCTCGATCAGGACCGATCCCTTGCCTGTGTCGGTGGACCAGGACACCAGTACACCGTTGCTTTGATCCTGGACGCTTACCTGGTTCGGCAAAATGTCTTCGAACGCAATGTGATCGAACGCTCCCGGGCCGGCATCGAAACCGCCGAAGATCATGTCGTTGCCACTGTCAGGGCGCACAACGAAAGCATCCGCTCCGTCGCCGCCATTCAATCTATCGTTGCCGGTCCCGCCGTCGATCATGTCATGGCCGGCCCCCGCGTAGATCGTGTCGTTACCGGCTTCACCCATCAAGCCATCGGCCATGGCACCGCCATAAAGCTTGACGGCGCCATCGCCGCCCTTGAGCATATCGCCACCATCGCCGCCATCGAGCACGTCTCGCCCTGCGCCGCCCTCCAGGTGATCCTCACCGGCACCGCCGAATAGCTTGTCGTCCCCGGCAAGGCCGAAGAAGACGTCGCGGTCACCCGTGGCTTGGAAGGTGTCGGCCCGCGCGGAGCCGTATTTCACATCGAAGTCGTCAAAGCTGTATGCTGCGCTCGGGTCCGTGGCGCCGGTTGCTGCGGGTGCCGAGACGTCGCCGCCTTCCTCTTTGGCGAAGCTGGTGGCCTGCAACCGGTCCGCACTCGCGTCCGCGGGTTGGAGAAGGTAGCGATCGTCGGTGAACATGAAGTCGTTCTGGGCCAGCTCGCTCTTGGCCACGCCGACCAGCAGCACCGAACTCGCACCCTCATTCCAGCTCACACGGGTTCCGAAGGCGGTTTCCTCGAAGCGCAACTCCTCAGGCGAGATGTCGCGCAGCGCGAGGTGGTCGAACATACCGGGACCAGGCTTGAAGTCATAGATGATGTCGTTGCCGCTATCACGGTCGACAACGAAGGCGTCGGCGCCGCGGCCGCCCATCAGGATGTCGTCACCCTTGCCGCCTTCGATATCCCCATGGCCATCGCCTTCGCTGAGGAGGTCGCGCTCGTCCCCACCTCTGAGCGTGTCGTCCATTGCACCCCCGAGCAGCACATCGCTCCCCGCCCCCCCATCGAGATAGTTCATGCCGTTCCCGCCAAGCAGGAAATCGGCACCACGACCGCCCCAAAAGGCGTCATCGATCACACCGCCGGTGAGCACGTCGCTGCCGCCCCGACCGAAGGATATGTTCATTTTGCCGCTTTGCCCAAGTTCCACGTCGGAACCAGCGTCTCCGATAGTGAGGTGGTAATCATCGATCACCCGATCAACGCGCGAACCACCACGATCCTGCTTCCAAGTCATCGTCTGTCTCCCGTATTGGTGCGCCCACATCTTTCAAAGAAGCGCGATTCACAGAATACCCCGAAGGTCTTACAGTTCCTCCGAGCGCTTCCAGACAGCAGGCATCGCAGACTATACAAATATAAGTTTCAAGCCTTAGCAGAGGTCCTTCGCGGCGGCTGAATACAAGTGGTCACGCCCGCCCGCCTAGTCTTTACGGCGGGTCGTAATCTCTTCCAACTAGCGCGCGAGAAGGTCCCTATCCCTCACGTTCGCGCTCAAAACCTTATACGCGGCCCGAGGGTCCAACCCTCATCGGCCATGCAAAATTCACGGGAAAGGGGAGGGCGCACGCCCATCAACCCTGGCCGCTTGCCAGCGGAGAGCGGCGCCCGTCCTATCCCGGACGGCCGCCGCCCCAGCCTCACGCGACAGCGTTGGTTGCCCCGGAGCGGACCCGTTCAGCGCATCGGCTGAAGGCTATTGATGCCGGTGCTTTCGTCCGTTTCAGGTGGCGGAGGAGCAACGCCCTTGTCGCGATAGGACGGCAGGTCCGGCGCACCGTCAGGCGTTGGTTGCGCCTCGAGTTTGGCGATCATTCGCTTCATCTGCGTGATCTCGCGCACCTGAGCGTCGATGATGCCATCAGCAAGTTTGCGGACCTCGGGGTCCTTGATGTGTGCCCGCTCGCTGGTCAGGATCGCGATCGAATGGTGCGGGATCATCGCCTTCATGTAAGAAACGTCGTCAACCGTTTCCTGGCTGCGGACCAGCCAGAGCGCTGCGGCGAACACCACGACGCTTCCACCCAGGATGAAGGCGTTGGTTCGCTTGTTTCTGTACATCGACCACATGAAGCCGACCATGATGAGCGCCATCGTCGAGCCCATGACGAACGCCATCCAGAACCGCGTTTGGCTAAATTCGATGTGACCGAGCGCATAGACGTTGACGTACATGAGGCCGAACATCACGACCGTGGAGGTCGCGATCATCGCTGCGAACCGGCCATAGCCCATGCCCATGTTCATTTTATCGTCGTTGTGATCCATCACGCATTCCCTTGCTGAAGACGGGTTTGCCCCCCGGCGTTACGACGCGACCGCTTCGGCCAACGCATGTAGAGAAGCACGGCGCCGCCAAGCCAAAGGGCGAGGCCACCGAGCGCGAACCCTAGGAGCCACGGCGTGTTGAAGTCCTCGTGGTTCTTCCAATCCATGATATGGAGGCCCCAGAAGAAGTCGTAGAGCCGCCACGTGCCGGTCCTCACCGCCACAATCCGGCCAGTGTCGGCCGTGACGAAGACACGGGTGGAATCCGGATCCGTGAACGTCACCCGCCAGGCGGGAAGCGGGCCGCGATACTCGGCGCTGGCGCGCTTGATCAGCTCCACCGTCGCCCTCGGTCTGCCTTCGCCGCGCCAAGCTGTCCTTGCGACAGCCTGGACCTGGGCTGCGGTCGGGGCGGGTAACAGTATCCCCGTCCTCGCATCGAATAGCCGCGCCCCTTCAGCCGTCGCCACCTCGGCCACTGGGCGGCCAAGCCACATGCGGTAGGTCACGGAGTTGATCGGCGTTCCACTCGCCGCGATGATCGCTGAGGGCGACGCGAGCACGACGCCGCCAGGCAGGGACGCGACGGCCTTGCGGTCCACCAGGTGATCTCCATGCACACGATCGATGGGCAAGAAGCTCATCAACGCGCCACTCATGAACCATAAGAGGAGCTGCGCACCGACGATGATCGCGAGCCACTTGTGAGTGCGGCTCGCAAGAAGGTGCAGCCGAAGTTTGGTGCTTCTCAGGGTCGGCTCTCCATCCGTGCCGGGCTCATTTCATGCCCGGCATATCCTTCATCATCTCGTCGTGGTCGGCAGGTGCGCTCGCGACCAGCGACTTGTACTGTTCAGGCGTCATCCCCGGGAGCTTGCGCACGAACGCTACCATGTCCCAGATCAGCGGATCAGAATGGGTTTTCCCCCAAGCGGGCATAGCGCTGAGCTTTACCCCGTGCTTGATCGTCCAAAAGGCCTCCGCCGGATCGTGCGTATGCTCGGCTTTGGCCAGCTCGGGCGCGCGCGGGTAAAGACCCTGGCTCATCTCGCTTTGCTCAACGCCTGGACCGAGGTGACAGCCAGAGCACATCTCACCGTAAAGTCCGGCGCCGATCCGGACGCGCTCGGGGGCGTCAAGATCGGGTGGGGGCTTGATGCCACGCGCACGCACAGTGATCGAGCGATCCCGCAGCGTCTCGAGCAGTGCAAAGACCGGTCGCGTGTGCGGCTGATCCGCCGCAACATCATAGACGCCGAGGTAGATGAACACTGCCGCGCCTATGGCTACCAGCGTTGTCAGCACGGCGACAAAGGACAAGCTCGGCAGGTGCCGTCGCAGCATGCCAGACCTCTCCCTTTCCATGCCTTTCCATGCCTTTCCCCTTTTATCGGTTAGCTAGAGGCTAATCTTGCAGCGTAAGAGCGACCTCAGAACCACATGCGGACGCCGGCAACGATGCTTTTGGACGTGGCCTTGTCGCCCTCCGCCCGAGCATAGCGGGCGGTGTCGCCAAACCGACGATCCCACGACACGCCGATATAGGGCGCGAACTCACGTCTGATCTCGTAGCGAAGCCGCAATCCCAATTCGGCATTGCTGAGGCCTGATCCGATACGATTCTCTGGCACATCCTGAGCGGCGAAGTTCAGCTCGGCACGCGGTTGCAGGACCAATCGCTGGGTAACGCGTTGATCGTAATATCCCTCTAGCCGGCCTAGCACGTCGCCCTTGTTGGACAGGAACAGCGCCCCTTCGAGTTCAAAAAACCCGGGTGCCAGCCCCTCCACTCCGACAGTGGCGTAAGTGCGCTTCGGCGATGGTCCTAAATCCTGCCGGACACCTGCCTGTAAGTTGAAATAAGGGCCGATCGCCCGGCTATAGAGCGCTTGTACCTCTGCACTTTCGATGCCCTCGCGAAAGGCACCTTCGCCCTCGGACTTGACGAACAGGCGGTTGATGTCCCCACCGAACCACGCTTCTCCATCCCAACGATAGCCATCGCGGCCGTTGCGGAACTGGTACTCTGCAAGGTTCAACAGCACCTGGTTGAAGTTTTGGCCGCCGTGATGCTGCTGAAGATGATGACGGCCCATCGCCATCGCGTCGGAGCCATACACATTGTCAGCGGCATGGTCCGTCGGGAGCGGGGGAGGCGGTGCATTTCCCGCGGGGAGCGCAGTGCCTGTCTGCTGCATACCCTCCATCGCCATACCCGGCATCCCGGGCATTCCCTGCATCTGGCCGCTGCCCTGGTCAGCCGGCATCGTCATGCCCGGCATCGTGGAATGATCCATGCCTTGCATCGGCTGCTGCGCGCCCTGGGAAGGCGTCTTATCGCTTCCGGGCATCTGCATCCCCGGCATCGATTGCATGTCATGCTGAGAGCCTTGCGGGGCAGCTTGGCCCATGCCGGGCATGGTCGAATGATCCATGCCCGACATGGCTCCGTGATCCATGCCCTTCATACCTGCCATCGGAGCAGCGGTCCGCTTTCCGGGCGCCGTCTTCCGTCTGGTCGCGACCTTAGCCTTGCCCTTCGTCGCGGCCTTTGCCGCCGGTTTCTTCTTGGCCGGCATAGGCATCGTCATGCCCGGCATGTTCATACCTTGCATCGACTGAGCCGCGGCGGGAGCGGCGATGCCAAGCACGGACGTGGCGGCGAGCGCCGAAATCAGCCGATTCATGCGGCCGCTCCTTCAAGCGGCCGAACGGTCACAACACGCATCATGCCCGCGGTCATGTGATAGAGATTGTGGCAGTGGAACGCCCAATCCCCCGGTGCGTCGGCGGTGAGGTCAAAGGTCATCTTGCCTCCGGGCGGCACGTTGACGGTGTGCTTGCGCGGTGCGTGGTCGCCGTGGCCCGTCACCAGCTCGAAGAAGTGGCCGTGGAGATGGATCGGGTGCGGCATCATCGTGTCGTTCACCAACGTGACCCGCACACGCTCGCCGTTGCGAAACGGAATGGGATCGGCCGGATCGCTGAGCTTCTGGCCGTCAAACCCCCACATGTAGCGTTCCATGTTGCCGGTCAGGTGTATCTCCAATTGACGCGTTGGGGCACGCACGTCCGGGTTGGGCTGCAGTGCCATAAGGTCGCGGTAGGTGAGGACACGATGATCCAGGTCTTCCAAACCCTGAGGCGGTTCGCCGCTGCGATCCTTGGGCATGGGAGAGATGGTCTGGACGCCCGGTCCCATCTTGACCCCCGGGGCATTCTTCGGGTCACGCATGTCCATGCTCATGCTGCCGCCTGAGCCATGATCCATGCCAGCCATGCCGCCGGCTTGGCCAGAGCCGCCCTGCATGGCGCCGTGGTCCATGCCGGCCATAGAGGCACCGCCTGCCGCCATCTGGCTGTGATCCATTCCGGCCATGCCGGACATGCCCATCTGCCCGTGATCCATGCCAGCCATGCCGGACATGCCCATCTGACTATGGTCCATGCCGGCCATGCCTGCCGCCGCTGCCCCTACCGCGACAGTTCCGTGATCGGTCGGTGCCTTCCAGCCAGTGAGCTTCCACAAATTGCGCGAGGCATTCTGCACCAAAGTGGGATCCAGCCCGCGCTCCTTGACCGGGCTCTCGTCCGACATGCCGGACATGCCCTGCATGCCCCCCATGCCGCTCATGTCCATGCCCATATCGGTCATGGTCAGCAGCTTGCGCGGGCGAAGCGGTGGAACCGGAGCGACCATCCCTTCGCGCGGAGCGAGCGTCGCCCGGCCCATGCCCGAGCGGTCGATCGCCTCGGAAACAAAGCTGTAGGCCCGGTCCTCGGGGGTCACGATCACGTCAAACGTCTCGGCAACCCCGACCTGAAACTCGTCAACCTTGACCGGGCGCACATTCTGCCCATCCGCCTGCACGACCGTCATCGGCAGGTCGGGAATCCGGACGTTGAAGTTGGTCTGGGCTGCAGCATTGATGATCCGCAAGCGAACGCGCTCGCCCGCCTTGAACAACCCGGTCCAATTGTCATACGGGCCATAGCCGTTAACCAGAAAGGTGTAGGTCGAGCCGGTCACGTCGGCGATGTCGGCGGGGTCCATCCGCATCTTACCCCACTCGATACGATCCTTCAGCTTCATCTCCCGGCCTGCAAGCAGACCGGCAAGCGTCGGGCGCTGATAATTGAAATAAGCGCCGCCCATCTGCTTCAGCTTGCGAAAGATTTCCGCGCCGGTCATCTGGCTGTGGTCGGACAGTACGATCACGTGCTCGCGGTCGAACGCGATCGGATCGGCACCTGCCGGGTCGATCACGATCGGGCCGTAAAGGCCGTCTTGCTCCTGCTCACCCGAGTGACTGTGATACCAATAGGTGCCCGACTGGACGATCGGGAACTCGTAAACGAAGGTCGAGCGCGCCTTAATGCCGGGGAAGCTGATGCCGGGAACCCCGTCCATCGGGAACGGCACGAGCAGCCCGTGCCAGTGAATGGAGCTGTCCTCGTCGAGATTGTTGGTAACGGAAAGGCGAACCTTCTGCCCCTCCTTCAACCGGATGAGAGGGGCCGGCACAGTGCCGTTGACGCCAATGGCGGGCGTCGATTTGCCGTCGACAGGAAGTTTGAAACTGTCGATCGTCAGCGCAATGTCGGTGCCGCTGACGGTCGGGAGAGGTTTTACGATCCCGCCCGACACGGGCTGAGCCCAAGCGGGCATATAGGCGCTTAGCGCCATGCCGCCGCCCACCAGGGCGGCGCCGCGCAGCACTTGGCGACGATCGATATTGCGGCTCATGCAGTCCTCAAGGCTCCCGAAGAGAATGTCTCTCTAGCCTTGATACGCGCCGCAGCGCGCCGCCCCTCATCACTTTCGATCGAGGAGCGGCAGTGCTCGCTACCGTCTCCCTGTCATCGCCTAGCGAAAGGCTCGGGCGGCTTAGTAGCCGTAGCGGCCGGCATAATCCCGGTCGTGGTCATAGCCGTGCTCCCTCCTGAGATCGCGGTGCTCGTCGCGGTGCTCATGGCGTAGGTCACGATGAAGCTGACGATGTTCGCGGCGCGTCAGCCCGTAGGCGTGCGCCTCGGCATGCTCATCCTGGAGGGCATCGTGGTCGTCGTGATGCTCGTCGCGCAGTTGCTGGTGCTGCCCGGCGTGTCGCCAGTCGCGTTGATACCGCCAATCTTGATCGTAGGCCATTGCGGGAACGGCAATGCCAACGGTTAGTCCTAGTCCCAGCGCAGCCTTGCTGAACAAATTCATGACACCTCTCCTCACGGTGAAGAGACTTGGGCCGTCGCTCTTGAACCGCCATTGAAGTCGATCGTAACGGTCTGTTCATGCCGGGGCGGAACGACCGCTCGCGGCAAGCCTGTCCGCCAGGGTACGCCGCGCCCGATAGAGGCGGGTCTCTACCGCCTTTTCGCTGATCCCTAGGACATCTGCCGTCTCGGCCTGGCTAAGTCCTTCGATCGTACGAAGCACCAGCGGTTCCTTCAGGTTCGCCGGCAAGGCGGAAATAGCGCGCGTAACTCGGTCCAGCTCCTGTCGATCGCTGGCAGCATCGTCGATCCCCACCTGATCATCCGCGACCGCCTCGGCCTCTGGGCCGATCGGGGTAGCGAACGTCAGGAAGCGCCGCACGGTCCTCTTGCGCCCCCAATCACGACATTTGTTGATCGCGATCGCCGACAGCCAGGCACGCATCGAACGATCGCCGTCGTAGCGGGATAGAGCGTGATGAGCTGCGACGAACGTCTCCTGCAGCAAATCCAGCGCCTCGTCGGCCTCGCCGACGCATGCGCGCACGACGCGGAAGACCGACTGCCGATGGCGGCGCATGATTTCGGCGTAGGCGGCTTGCCTGCCCGCAATGCTGAGTGTCGCCAGCTCCGCGTCCGATAGCGTGGTCCAGTCGAGGCTCATCGATCCGGCGCGGCTCAGCGCTGATCGTCGGTGAGCGCCTTCACCACGGCCTGGTCGAACTGGGCAGTCTGATTGGGTCTCAGAAGCTGCCGCATCGCGAAAATGTGCGCAAGCGTCGCCTTCTGAAGCTCACCCATGATTGCGTGGCTACGGTCGACCGCCGCAGCAACTCGCGGTCCATTCCCGTGTTCGGTTTCGATCGCTTCGGCAAGCCTGGCGTTGTCCGCCCTCAATTCCAACTCGAATGCGCGCCGTTGAACGGCGAAACGCTGCTCCAAAACCGCCAGGCGCGCTTCCTGATTAGCATCCAGCGCCAGCTTGTGATGCAGCACGTCGTGCAGCTCCGATCCCGGCCGCGCACGCGCCGGGATTAGCGCTCGCCCTACGAACACGCCAATGATTGCCGCGATGAAGCACGCGAGGACCCCAAGCAGGAAGCGGGTGCGCCCGCTCATGGCTCGCCAACGAGCAGCGTAGAAGGGGCAAGGGGCGATACCGGTCCTAGGGGGGATAGCGACGCCGCACTGGCCTCCTTCGCCGGTACGCCGGCGCCGAATATGCCCATCACGAGCGCCGCCGTGATCGCCATTGCGCCAATGCCCATCCCGGCGCGCGCAGCCGGGCGTACGGCGATGCGCGCGAGCACGCGGTCTTCAATCCCATCAAGGCTCGCAGGCGTGGGTGCCTGCGCCAGCCTCATCAATACTGCGTCGAGGTCCATGTCGTTCACTCCACCCCTCTAGCATAGATTACGCAGGCGATGCCCCTATCCCTCAAATCGGACCGTGAGGGGTCCGCGAGCGGCACGCGTAATGAATGACAGGAACCCTCAGTTGAAAGGCCCCACATGCGTCGCGTATCTGTTCTCACTGCTGCTGCCGCTCTCGTCATGGTTGCCGGCACGGCGAATGCGCATCCCAAGCTCGTCTCAGCATCGCCGGCCGCGACCGCGACGGTTGCGAAACCCGCTCGTCTCCAACTTCATTTCAGTGAGAAGCTTGTTCCCGCCTTCTCCAAGGCCGATCTGATCATGGCCGCAATGCCCGGCATGCCGGAGATGAAGATCGCCAGCACCGCAGCGCTTGCCTCGGATGGCAAAACCCTCGTCGTCACGCCGAAGGCGCCACTCCATCCCGGCCGCTACAATGTCGCTTGGCATGTCGTCTCGACCGACACGCACAAGGTCGCTGGGACCTACGCCTTCGCGGTGAAGTAAGACGATGAGTGACTGGTCGCTGATCGGCGTCCGCTTCGCGCTTTATCTGACGCTGGCGGCGCTGTTTGGCCTCTCGGCATTCAGCCTCTACGGCTTGCGTCTGCGCGAGCGCGGCAGCGCGCTCGCGCTTCGCCCATGGCTTGTTGCCAGCGGCGCCCTTGGCCTGCTGTTCTCGGCCGCCTCGGTTGTGATGATGGCCTCGTCGATGGCAGGGACGCCTGTCTGGCCGGTTGACCATGAAGCGGTCACCGCGCTGCTCACGGGGTCTGCCATTGGGGCGGCATGGAAGCTTCGCATGGTCATGCTCGTCCTGGCGACCGTCGCGGCAATGTTCGCGGCCGGCCGCACCGTCTGGCTAAGCGCCGTCGCACTTTGTTCAGCGGTCGCTCTCGCGACGCTCGCATGGACCGGGCATGGCGCGATGGATGAAGCTGCCATGGGCTGGGCTCATCTCATCGCCGACATCCTTCATCTGCTTGCCTCGGGTGTGTGGGTTGGCGCGCTGCTTGGGCTGGTCCTGCTCGTTTCCCGGCCCGCGGCGCGCGTCGACGCGGCGCACCTCGGGCTGACCCATCGAGCACTGCACGGATTCGGCGTGGTCGGAACGATCGTGGTGGGAACGATCGTTCTTACCGGTCTCGTCAACGGATGGATGCTGGTCGGCGTCGGCAATCTCACCATCCTCGCCACAACGCTCTACGGCCAGCTCCTGCTCGCCAAGTTGCTGCTGTTCGCCGCGATGCTGGGGCTCGCCTCCCTCAATCGCTTCCGGCTAACGCCGGCTTTCGAGCGGGCAATCGCCGTTGCCGATCAGAGGCGCGCCCTTGGCGGGCTTCGGGCGAGCCTCGGGATTGAGACTGCCTGTGTTGTCGCGATCCTCGCGCTGGTCGCCTGGCTTGGAACACTCGCTCCTCCTGCATCGGCGATGTGATGCACAGCCGGGGCACCCTCGTGCTTCCCGGCTTGCCAGGCTCCCACGCCTGATGGATCAATCGATCCTCCTCGACGAAACGGGCAGGATGCTGGCCGTGACAGGCCTGATCTGCGTCGTGCTGCTTGTGCCGATGATGATCATAGGGCTGATCATCAGCATCATTCAGGCGGCGACCTCGATCAGCGAACAGACATTGAGCTTCGTCCCCAAGCTGATCGCGTTGGGAGTGTGCCTAGTTGTATTCGGAAGCGCGGCAGTAGAATTGCTGACGAAGTTCACCGGCGAGCTGTTCGCCGTGATCGCGCGAATGGGGCAGTAGACCCCGCAATGCGCGGGCGGTCGGACCACCCGCGCACGCGCGGCCTAGGCTGCCATTCTGTCGCAAGCGTCGGCGCACCTGCGGCACGCCGCAACGCACTCCTCCATCCCATCGAGCCCTTCGCAGCTCGCTGCGCATGCCCGACAGATCTCGGCGCACTCACGGCAAATATGCTGATGGTGAGTGGACTTGCGTGCCATAAAGTCGATCGCGACGGCGCAAATCTGTGCGCAATCGAGCATGATCTTGAGGTGCTCGGGCGCGGCGTGCTGTCCGCCCATCTCGAGGCAGTGGTTCATCGCCATATGGAGACAAGTCACGTGACATTCGTGGCAGGCGTCCATGCACGCCTTCATGTCAGGGTCGATCTGGTGCATCGGTCTTTCTCCGTCTGAGCCCCCGCCCACCCTTATATACGCACCCTGCGCGAAAACCCCTTGTCGCCGGCTTCCTGCAGCGTAGCTCAGCACTACATCGTCCAGCGGCCGAACAGCGTCGCGAGAATGATGCCGCCCGCCAGCATCAACTGTGGATCGGCGTGGAAAAGGGACCCCGTTAGCGGGGTGATCGGCGTCGAAAAGGGACCCCTCATCCTGGTGTTCTAGGCTGTTCGCTTGGCGGTGTGTCAGGCGGCGAGATCGGGATGCTGGTATTGGAGACGGTGTTGAGGATCCGGCGCGAGCACGCGTCGGGCAAGGCCATCAAGGCGATAGCGCGGGACCTGCACCTGTCGCGCAAGGTGGTGCGCAAGGCGATCCGGGCGCCGGAAGCGGACATGGGTTATCGGCGAGAGGTGCAGCCGCTGCCGAAGCTGGGGCCGTTTCAGGCGCGACTGGATGCGTTGCTGGAGGAAGATGAGGCACGGCCGCGGCGCGAGAAGCTGCGCCTCACGCGCATCCACGACCTGCTGCTACGCGAGGGGTTCGATGGCTCGTACGACGCGGTTCGCCGTTATGCGGCGCGCTGGCGGCAGGCGCAGCGTCGCGACGTGATGAATGCGCCGGCGTTCATCCCGCTGCTGTTCCGGCCGGGCGAAGCTTACCAGTTCGACTGGAGCCACGAGGACGTCGAGATCTCGGGCAAGCCGATGCGCGTGAAGGTCGCGCATGTCCGGCTGTGCGCGTCGCGGGCAATGTATGTGCGGGCCTATCCCCGCGAGACACAGGAGATGCTGTTCGACGCGCATGCACGGGCGTTTGCTTTCTTCGGAGGCGTGCCGACGCGCGGCATCTACGACAACATGAAGACGGCGGTGACGAGCGTGTTCACCGGCAAGGAGCGGGTCTTCAACCGTCGCTTCCTGGTCATGGCCAACCATTACATGGTCGAGCCGACCGCCTGCTCGCCGGCGTCGGGCTGGGAGAAAGGTCAGGTCGAGAACCAGGTGCAGACCGCACGCGGTCGCTTCTTCCAGCCGCGCCTGCGATTTACCGGCCTCGAGGAGTTGAACGGCTGGCTGGAGGCGGAGTGTCGGCGCTGGGCAGAGTTGCACCAGCATCCCGAGCAGAAGGAGCTGACGGTCGCCCAGGCATGGGCAGCAGAACGGGCGGTGCTCCAGCCTGTTGTCGCACCCTTCGACGGCTTCCACGAGAGCGAGCATGCGGTAAGCGGCACATGCCTCATCAGCTTCGACCGCAACCGCTATTCCGTTTCTGCCAGGGTGGTGCGACGTGCCGTCCAGGTCCGCGCCTATGCCGACCGCATCGTCGTGCGCTGCGACGGTGAAGTCGTCGCCGACCATCCCCGGTTCTTCGGCCGCGACCGGACCATCTACGACCCGTGGCACTATCTGCCGGTGCTGGTGACCAAGCCGGGTGCCCTGCGCAACGGCGCACCGTTCCAGGGCTGGGAGTTGCCGCCTGCGCTGGCACGACTGCGGCGCAAGCTTGGCACCGGCGACGATGCCGACCGGCGGTTCGTGCGGGTGCTGGCAGCGGTGCTCGACGACGGGCTGGAGGCGGTAGAAGTGGCCGTGCGCGAAGCATTGCTGGCCGGCGTCGCCAGCGACGACGTCATCGTCAACATCCTGGCCCGCCGGCGCGAACCGCCGCGACCGCTGACTATTGTCACGCCAGAAGATCTGGCGCTGCGCCATCCGCCCCGTGCCGACTGCAACCGCTATGACAGCCTGCGAGGTCTCCATGCAGCGGCATGAGATGATGACGGCCATGGCCGAGTTGGGGCTGAAGGGCATGGCTGGCGCCTTCGACGAGGCGGTCACTACCGGTCTCCAGCGCAAGCGCACGACCATGGAGGTCCTGACCGACCTGCTGCGTGCCGAGGCGACGCACCGCCATGCAGCCTCGGTCCGTTACCGGATGTCGGCCGCCAGGTTACCCGCGGTGAAGGACCTCGACGCCTTCGTCTTCGGCGACACTCCCATCAACGAGGGACTGGTGCGCTCGCTGTACAGCGGCTCGTTTCTTCCGGGCCAACGCAACGTCGTGCTGGTCGGTGGAACGGGTACCGGCAAGACGCATCTCGCCACCGCCATCACTGCCAATGTGGTACGAGCCGGCGCCCGCGGACGCTACTTCAACACAGTGGACCTGGTGAACCGGCTCGAGGAGGAAACGCGCCTCGGCAAGGCCGGCACGCTGGCGGCCCAGCTTTCGCGCCTCGATCTCGTGGTGCTCGACGAGCTTGGCTACCTGCCGTTTGCACGCTCGGGCGGTCAACTGCTCTTCCACCTCGTCAGCAAGCTCTACGAGAAGACCTCGGTCATCGTCACCACCAACCTGGCCTTTGGTGAGTGGCCGACCGTCTTTGGCGACCCCAAGATGACCACCGCGCTGCTCGACCGCATTACCCACCATTGCGACATCGTCGAAACCGGCAACGACAGCTGGCGCTTCAAACATCGAAGCTGAAGCCTGGGGCACCGGCAGAGAACGCTTCGTGCTGGTTGCGCCTCCGGTCGGGCTACGCCCGCCCTACGCCGCAACCAGCACGAACAGTGCGCCCGTCATACCCGTTACGCTGCTCGACGAAGGGGGTCCCTTTTGCACGCCGATAGGGGGTCCTTTTTGGACGCCGATTGACAGACATGGTCGGCACGCCCATTTGAGCCGGAAGACGATCCGGCTGTGCGTGCTGGTCCGATCACCATGCCGCATCGACACCCCTCGCTTACATCGATGGCATGGCGGCCGACATCAGGTTGTGATCGAGGTGGCTCATGATCCAGATGGAGCCAATCAGGACGAGACCGATGATCAGCACGCCAAACGCAAGCGCAAGGACGTTGTTGGTGTTGTCAGGTCCAGTCGCGATATGCAGAAAGAAGACGTTATGGATGCCCATCTGCGCCACGGCCAGGGCGATTAGCGCAACCGGGATACCCGGACCGTAGATGAAGCCGCTGTTTACTGCTAGGAACGACGCAGCAGTGAGGATGGCGGCGAGCAGGTATCCGACAAGGTAGGTCTTCACCTCAGCACGGACATCAACCTCGTCGCTGTTATACTTTCCCGGCTCGCGGTCGTCGTCAGAACTAGCCTGGTCGTTCATCCGGCGACCCCCAACAGATATACGGTAGTGAACAAAGCGACCCAGATGATGTCGAGCGCATGCCAGAACAGGCTGAAGCATGCGATGCGGCGAACGATCTCCTGGCGGAAGCCTTTCGCGTATACCTGCGCCATCATCGTCGTGAGCCAGCTCAGGCCGAGCGCGACGTGAATGCCATGACATCCGACCAGTGCGAAGAAGGCGGACAGGAAGGCGCTGCGCTGCGGTCCGTGACCTTCGCCGATCAGCTTGAGAAACTCATAGCCTTCCAGCGCAAGGAATCCGGTGCCGAGTAGCGCCGTTATCGCCATCGCCACCTGAAACCACCGCTGGTTCTGCACGCGGGTCGCGATGCCTGCCATTCCGCATGTGAGACTCGATGTCAGCAGCAGGGCCGTCTCGGCGCCGACTAGCGGCAGTTCCACGATGTCATGCGCGGCGGGGCCGTTCGCGGTGGCCTTCGCCAGTACCGCGTATGCCGCGAAGAAGCCGGTGAACATGATGAAGTCGCTAAGCAGGAAAATCCAGAAGCCATACGCGACGACGATTTTCTCGGGCGCAGGGCCCCGTTCGCTTCGCGGAACGTCGCGGCCCAGCTTGTGGGGATCACCTTTTCCCGCGTGCCGTTGGCGGGCGGCTACAGCGCTCATGCAGGGTTCTCTGCGGGGAGGTTGAGCATCCTGGCCTTGGCCGCGCGGCGCCTGTCATCGAGGTGTTTGGCCCGCTCCGCGCTGACCTCGTATTTGTTCTCGTCGCGCCACGCGAACGCAACGAAGGTCGCCCACGCGCCCAGGAAGCCGACGAGGACCAGCCACCAGATATGCCATACGGCCGCAAAGCCGATGGCGGTGGTGAAGAACGCGGTGACGAAGCCGGTGGGCGAATTGCGCGGCATCGAGAATGCGGCATAGTCTGGTCGCTCGGACAGCTCGCGGCGTTGGTGCGCCTGCAATTTGAGATCCCAATAGGATTCCTCGCCCTCAACATTGGGGAGTGCGGCGAAATTGAACGGCGGGGGCGGTGACGTCGTGATCCATTCCAGGCTGCGGCCATCCCACGGGTCGCCGGTTTCGTCGATCAACATCTCCCGCTGGCGGATCGAGACGTAAAGCTGCATCGCCTGACACACGATTCCGCCGGCGATCAATGTCGCGCCGAACGCGGCCAGGACCAGCCAAGGGTGCCAGCCGGGAACGTCGTAGTGCTGCATGCGCCGCGTCATGCCCATCAGCCCGAGCACATATAGGGGCATGAAGGCGACGTAGAAACCCGTCACCCACAACCAGAAAGCGGCTTTGCCCCAGCCATCGTGCAGGCGGAACCCGAACGCCTTGGGAAACCAATAGTTGTAGCCCGCGAAGGCCCCGAACAGCACGCCGCCGATAATGACATTGTGGAAGTGTGCTACGAGAAACAGCGAATTGTGTAACACGAAGTCGGCGGGTGGAACTGCGAGCAGTACACCCGTCATCCCGCCGATGACGAAGGTGGCGATAAATGCCACGGCCCACATCATCGGGACGTCGAAACGGATCCTGCCACCGTACATCGTGAATAGCCAGTTGAAGACCTTCACGCCCGTTGGTACCGCGATAATCATCGTCGTCACGCCGAAGAAGCCGTTGACGTCCGCGCCGGCCCCCATGGTGAAGAAATGGTGCAGCCACACCATAAAGGACAGAATGCAGATCACCATCGTGGCGATGACCATCGATCGATAGCCGAACAACGGCTTGCCGGAGAAGGTGGACACCACTTCGCTAAATATGCCGAAGGCGGGAAGGATCAGGATGTAGACCTCGGGGTGCCCCCAAGCCCAGATAAGGTTGACGAACATCATCTGGTTGCCGCCAAGCTCGTTGGTGAAGAAGTGGAACCCCAGATAGCGGTCGAGCAACAGCATCGCGAACGTCGCCGTGAGGATGGGAAAGGCCGCGACGATCAGCAGGTTGGACGCCAGCGACGTCCAGCAGAACATCGGCATACGCGTGTAGCCCATGCCTGGCGCACGCATCTTCAGGATCGTGGTGACCAAGTTCACGCCTGAAAGCAGCGTGCCAACGCCGGATATCTGAAGCGCCCATAGGTAATAGTCCACGCCCACACCGGGCGAGAAGCGCAGCTCCGACAAGGGCGGGTAGGCGAGCCAACCGGTCTTGGCGAACTCGCCGACCACCAGGCTGACGTTTACCAGCAGCGCGCCGCTGGCGGTCAGCCAGAAGCTGACGTTGTTCAAGGTCGGAAACGCGACGTCGCGAACCCCCAGTTGCAGCGGCACGGCGAAGTTCATGAGTCCCACCATGAACGGCATCGCCACGAAGAAGATCATGATGGTGCCGTGCGCGGAAAAGATCTGATCATAGTGATCCGGCGGCAGGTAGCCCGGGTTGTTGAACGCGATCGCCTGCTGACTGCGCATCATGGCCGCGTCGATGAAGCCGCGGACCAGCATCACCAGGGCGAAGATGCAATACATGACCCCGATGCGCTTGTGGTCCACGGAAGTGATCCACTCGCTCCACAGATACGGCACATGCCCGGCGCGCCACGTCCATAACAGTGTGGCGAGCAATGCGCCCCCGACGACGGCGGCCGCGACGAGAGGAATCGGCTGATCCCAGGGAATCGATTGGAGGGTGAGCTTGCCAAGCATGCTCAATCCTCCCTGCCTGCACGGTCAACCTCGTGAACAGGTGCGCCCGCATGTCTGACTGCCGCCTCGAAGAAGCGAGGCGGCACGCTGCTATAGACGACGGGTGCGAAATTCCCCTGTTGCTTAGCAAGGGCGAGATAGCTCTGCCCGTTCAACACAGGACCTTGCCCCTTTGCGCGCGCCGTCCATGCGGCAAAGTCCTGGGCGGGGACGGCGTCCACGATGAAGCTCATGTTGGAAAAGCCCTCGCCGCTGTAGTGCGCAGATAGGCCGCGGAACCGGCCGGGTCGATCGGCCATAAGGTTGAGTTTCGCCTCCATGCCCGCCATCGCGTAGATCTGGCTGCCGAGCTGCGGCACGAAAAAACTGTTCATCACAGTTCCGGACGTGATCCGAAAGCTGATCGGGACGCCCGCTGGTATAACAAGCCGGTTGACGCTGGCGATGCGCTGCTCGGGGTAGATGAAGAGCCACTTCCAATCGAGCGCAACGACCTGAATGGTAATCGGCCGTTGCCGCGAGGCAAGCGGGCGTTGCGGATCGAGTTCATGGCTCGCGACCCAGCCGATGCCACCCAGAAAGATGATGACGAGCAACGGCACCGACCAGACCAGAAGCTCCAGCTTTCCAGAGTACGCCCAGTCTGGGCGGTACCTGGCACGCGTGTTGGACGCGCGAAACCACCAGGCAAAGGCAACCGTCGCAATGATCACCGGCACAACGATGCCCAGCATGATCGCCAGCGAATTTAAAAGCAGCGTCTTTTCGCCAGCGGCGACCGGGCCGGCCGGATCGAGCGTCGCGGGAGCGCAGGCGCTCCCGAGCGCCAGCGGGAGCGCGACCATGGCTCGCCGCGCGGATCGCGTCAGCACGAGCGTGTGGCCCGATCAGGAGAGGATGCTGGATCGGTCGTTAAAGGCGGACAAGTCATGGCTTCATGCCCTTTGTCCTAGAGACGAAGGGGAACCCGGCGCCGGGCTGGTAGCGCGCGGACTGACCCCGTCCCGGCGGGGCGATGCGTTCGAACTGCTAGTCGGTCGAGCCAGCATCAGTCAGACGTTGACGACCGTTGAACGAGCCGGGCGGAGCGCAAGGCAAGAGCCGCCGACCGGCTCCTGCCTGCGCTCGACGGCTTCGGCGCCCCTGCCCTGGCACCGGGCGTCCAGACCAGCCGCGATCTCATCCAGGCAAGGCCGCGATCCAAAGCGTCGCATTCTCATCATCGCGGTAGCGCATACGCCACCAGGGCATCGCTGGGCGTCGTCTTCATAAAGTGATGGCCCCCTGCCATGATGACGAGATATTCCTTCCCGTTCTGCTCGTAGATCATCGGATTGGCCTGTCCGCCGCCTGGCAGGACATCGCTCCACAATGTCTTGCCTGTTCTGATGTCGATGGCCCGGATCAGGTTGTCCGTGGCCGCCGCGATGAAGACCAAGCCCGAACGGGTCACCACGGAACCGCCATTGTTTGGAGTCCCGATGGACATGGGCAGGAAGGAGGGTATGCCGAACGGACCATTCCTCCGTGCCGTTCCGAACGGGCGATCCCACACGGTCTTGCCAGTCCGAAGGTCGATGGCACGGATGCCGCCATATGGCGGTGCGGTGCAGAGCACTCCTGTCGGCATCGTCCAGCCCGCATTCACGAGAATGGCATAGGGTGCCCCGGTTTGAGCTCCGTTGCCTTCTGCGCCGGATCCGCCTGCGGCTCTCGGATCCCCGATCGGGTATAAGTCCTTCTTGTCCGCAGTCGTTCGGGAAATCAGCTTGTTGTAGTTTGCGGTCAGGTTGTAGTTTGCGATCATCACGCCGCGATACGGGTCGATGGCGACGCTGCCCCAGTCGGAGCCGCCGTTATAGCCAGGCCACTCGATATTGTATTGGCCGGCGCGCGGCGGCGTATAACGCCCCTGATAGGCCGCACGTCGAAAGTTGATCCGGCAGATCATCTGGTCGATGGGCGACAGCCCCCACATGTCCTTCTCGGTGATGTCCGGATAGGCGAGGCTGTGGAAACCCGAATAGGGCTGCGTCTTCGAGCGCAGTCCAGGCTCGGCGCCTCCGCCGGGCGCCGGCCGCTCCTGCACGGGATGAAGCGGCCGGCCCGTGGCGCGATCGAGGATGTACATCTCGCCTTGCTTGCTCGCGACGAGAAGCGCTGGAACGCGTCCACGAGGCGTCGGATACTCGATGAGACTGGGCTGGGAGCCAAGGTCATAGTCCCAGACGTCCGCGTGGACCGTCTGGAAGACCCATCGGGGCTTGCCGGTGTGCACGTCGAGCGCGACGATCGCCGAATTGAACTTCTTCTCCTCGGCGCTGCGCAGGCCTGTCCAATAGTCCGCCGCGGAATTGCCCATGGGGATGTAGGCGAGACCGAGTTTCTCATCGCCGGCCGCCGTGGCCCAACTGTTGGGCGTGCCGAAGGAATAATATCCGCCCGAAGGAGGCGCCTTGGTGACCTCCGGCTGGTTGATGTCCCAGGCGAAGGCCAGCTGGCCGGTCACTGCATCGTAACCACGAATGACACCCGAGGGCGCCCAGCGGCGCTGCCCGTCAG
Organism: Sphingomonas sp. Marseille-Q8236; assembly: GCF_965112005.1. NCBI lineage: Bacteria > Pseudomonadati > Pseudomonadota > Alphaproteobacteria > Sphingomonadales > Sphingomonadaceae > Sphingomonas > Sphingomonas sp. Marseille-Q8236. Next base: position 110,261 of record NZ_CBCOPO010000003.1, on the reverse strand, counting down.
TAACCTGCTGACCGGTGACGATGATCCCCTGCACGATCAATGGCGGCGCCGTGATGGCGGCCGTGCCGGGGATGAGCGGTTTCGGAGCCGCGTTCAGGCTCTCCTTCTGACCGAGACCCACCCGCAGGTCGGCCTCGCCGTTGGCGCCGAACATCGGACAACGCCGCCCGCTCGCCGCGTCGACGGCGATGAGGCGCATGTCCAGCGTGCCTTCGATGATCCGTTCGGCACAAAGCGCGCCGGCAGGCTGGTCAGGCACTTTGTAGTAAGCGACTCCGCGACAGGCGGCGGTGTACGGCACCCACTTCTTGTCGACGTGCGGATCGAACGACCAGATCTGCTGACCGGTCGCGGGGTCGAGCGCGAACATGCGGTTCATGCCCGTGCACCCGTAGAGACGATCGCCGATCTTCAGCGGCGTCAGCTCGGATCCGAACGCTTTGGGAATGTTCCGGGTATGGTAGGTCCAGGCGAGCTTGAGGGAGCCGACGTTTCCGGCGGTGATCTGTGACGAATCCGAATAACGCTGGGCGCTGGCACCGCCGCCATAGGCCCCCCACTCGCCGCGAGCCGGGCCATTGGCGGGGCTGTCGAAAAGGGCGGCCGAGGCCATCGCGATCTGGCCGGGACGAGGCTCTTCTACCACGAGGACTGCCGCGGTGGTAGCGACGAGCACCGCCGCGAGAGAGAGCAGACCGTAGTTTCGGACGCGCCGTGCCTTCGAGATCGGCAGCTGGGGCACGAGCAGGAGCGCGAAGAACATCAATATGGCCGGCCCGGCCAAGCGCGGCACCAGAGACCAGCCTTTCAGCCCAACCTCCGAGAATGACCACAACAGCGTGAAAAGGAACGCAAAAGCGTAGACGTACAGCCCCAAGGGCTTTCGGCGGATGAAGAGCAGGCCAGCGACCGCAAGCAGGACGCCGACGATAACGTAATAGGCGCTGCCTCCCAGAGAGACGAGCCAGGCGCCCCCTGCGGCGAGGATGAGCCCGATTATGCCCAGGAGTGCGCCGAACGCTACTCGACCGATCCGACCTGCATCCACAATCGTCTCCGCTCTTGCTCTAGCCTTCAAGATCAGACTGCTGAGGCCATGTCCATGACGATATAAACCGCTTGGTTTACCTAATCAATGCGTGGCGCTCTGACATCCGGATTATCTGGCTCGACCCGGGTAGGTCAGGACAGGGGGCCACGCTCCTCATCTGCTCGACCGGCCGCCGATCACTCGCACCCCCGCAGCTAACCCGTAGATCAGCGCCAGCATCGCAAGCCGCGCCATTCCCCCCGAAACATCGGTGATCGAGGCGCCCATCTGGTTCAGCGGCACAAAGGTATGCACGCCGGGCGTCGAGGGGGCGAGGGAGGCGAGCAGCTGGACGAACCGCGGCATCTGCCCCAGCGGCCAGGCCGTCCCGGTCAGAAAGAACAGCGGCACCGATGTGGGTGCCAAGATGACCATCGCGCGTTCGGAGCAGTCGAAAAAGCTGCCGATCCACAGTCCCAGAGCGGCGACGGCCGTCGCGAACAGGGGCACCGCCAACAGCAGTGCCGGCAGGTTCTCGTTCGTAGGCACGTCCTGCAACCAGAAGATCAGGCCGAACAGGAACAGGCAGTTCAGGATTCCGACCGACGCAAGCGCCGCCAGGCTGCCGACAAATTCGAGCGGCCGCATCCGCCAGCGCCCCTCGCGTCGGCGGCCGCCCATGAAGGTCGCGGCGCCGAACAGCAGCGTCTGCTGCACGATGATAACGGCCACGGCCGGAAAGACATAGCTCTTGTACCCGCCGGTACGGTTGAACAGGGGCTCGGCCGTCACCTTGATCGGTAATCCCGCCCGCACCGATTGGCCGCCGGGAAGAAGCCGCTCTGCGGCCAGGTCCTCGACGACCGAGGTAATTGCCTCGCCGATGGTGCTGGCCCGCAGCAGATAAGTGGCATTGACCCACACCCCGATGCCCGCGCCTGGCGCGCCCGTGCGCAGCTGGCGCTCGAGCCCTTGGGTGACGAGGATGACGCCATCCGCATCACCCCGGCGCATCCGCCGGCGCGCCTCGGCGACGTCCGACGCCGTGGCAACGATCTCGACCGCGCGGGTCGCGTCGAGGTCGCGAACCATGGCGCGGCTGAGCGCGCTGTTGTCCTGGTCCACGATGATGACCGGCAGCCGCTGCGCCGTCTCGTGCGCGTAGGGCGCCGGGTAGTAGAAGCCGTAAAGCGCAACGGAGAGCAGCATGGTGCTGAGCAGGGTGCGCGATCGCAGGATAGCGCGCCATGTCCCGACAAAGGCCTGGCCGAAGGTCATGCGCGGCGGGCCTGCCGGGCGATCAGCAGGACCGCGATCCCGCCCGCGATCACGACATAGCCCAGCAGCGCCAGCGCCGGGGAAATGGCCGCCGTTGGCGCGAGGTCGCTGATCTGGCCCATCTGCAATGCCACGTAATGAGTCAAGGGCAGGACGTTGCTCCAGAAGCGGGCGAAGAGATGGGCGCCGTTGAGCGGCAGCGTCGCGCCCGAATAGGCGAGGGCCGAGCCTGCATAGACAGCGCTCGCCGACAGGGCCGTCGCTGTCTCCCGCGTCGCGGCAATCAGCAACGAGGAGATTGCGGCAGTGGCGGCATAGAATAGCGTCTGTGCAGCGACGATCAGGGCGATGCTCCCGTCGACGCGCCAGCCGCGGCCCAGCGTAAGGTAGAGCAACCAGACGACGCCCCATAGGCTGACCACCGCCACATAGGGGAGCATCTTGCCGACCAGCGCCGGCGTGATCCCGCCGCTTTCCGACGCCCATCGGGCAAGGGAGCGGCCTTGCAGTTCGCGCCCGAGCGCCAGGGCACACACACACGCCGTCAGCAGGTGCAGGACTGCGGGATAGATCAACAGGCCCAGATACCATTCAAAGCTGGACGCCGGATTGCCCAGGGCGGTCGCCTCGACCACGATGCGGCGGGTGCGGACCGGCGGCAGGCCATGGGCCGACAGCTGACCGGCGATGATCGCGGGCGCCGCATCCTGCATCGCCTCCTCCACGCCGCGCGCCAACAGCATGCCCGCGGACAGGAAGCTGGCATTGTAGAGCACGCGCACCACGGGTGTGCGATGTGTCCGCAATCCTTCGCCAAGGCCGGCCGGCAAGTGGATGAAGCCCATCGCATCGTCCCGCCGGACGTCGCGCACGGCCTGTTCCTCATTGGTGCGGTAGGTGGTGACATGAATCATGGGAGACGCGTCGAGCACGCGGATCATCTCGCGGCTTGCCGCGCTGCCGTCGCTGTCGACGACTATCAATGGCACGTCGCGCATTGCACCGTGCCAGAGCATTGCCGAAACCAGAAACAGCAGGATCGCGGGCATCACGATCAAGCCGACGAGATCCCAGCGGGAATGCCGCAGGTGCCACAGCTCCCGGCCCAGAGCCCGCCGGAACGGGCTCATTGCGGCCAGTCGAACAGGACGCTCATGCCCGGACGCAGGCCCTTAATGGCGCTCACCGGGCGCGCGCGCACTTCAAACGAGCGCACGTCATAACCGGACGCTTCCCGCGTCGCGCGCCAGGTGGCGAAATCCCCGCGCGGCGCGACCAGATACACTTTGAAGTCGGCGTCGCGCCCGAGCGCCGGGACGTGGCCGTGCAGGATATTGCCCACCGCCATACCGCGATAATGATCCTCGCGCAGATTGAGCGAGACCCAGGGGTGATCGATGTCGATAACCTGATAAGCGGGGATGACCGGGCTCACCACCTCGCCCGGCTGGACGAGCTTGCGCGCGATCTCGCCGCTGATCGGGGACAACAGCCTCGTTTCCTGCCCGAGTGCATTGGCGGTCCGCAGCGCGGCCTCGGCGATCCGGACCTGTGCGTTGACGGCTGCCTTGCTCTGCGGCCGGGCGCCGGCGATCGCCTTCAGATATTGCTGTCGCGCTGCCTCAGCGTATCGCGCGCTGCTGTCCCGCGCGGCCGCGGCTTCATCCCGGCGCTGCGCCGCGACGACACCCTGCGCGTAGAGATTGGCGGTACGGCGGCTGGTCACCGCGGCCAGTTGGGCCGCGGCCTGCGCCGCCTGCCATGTCGACCGCAGCGATGCGATATCCTCGCGCCGCGCTCCTTCGTCCGTTTCCGAAGCGACGGCGCGCGCTGCCTCGAGCGCCCCCTGCGCCTGCGCCTGCCCGCCGGCGATCTCGGGGCTGGACAGGGTTGCCAGCAGCGTCCCCGCGGCGACCCGCTGGCCTTCATCCGCAACCAGCCGGTCGACGCGCGCCAGCGCCTTGGTCGCGACGTTCACCTCGTCAGCGTCGACCATGCCCTGAAGCTGTTCGGGCGCGGGCCGGCTTGCGAGCCACAGGCCGACGACGATCGCCGCGAGAAAAAGGAAAACCGCAACGACGACCAAGGCGGCCAGCCGCTTGCGCCGCCGCGGTTGCGCGGACTCGGCCTCGTTCACTTACCGTCCCCCAGATGTCGATCCGCACGGGCCATGAAACCTGAAAATTCATCGACCCGGTGACTTGCCGCCAGCAGCCCCGCCAGCGTCAAATCATATTCATACGCGGCGGCGATCCGTTGCGTTCGCGTGGTGGACAATACCGCCTCCGCATCGACCAGCGCAGACGATGGCGCCTCGCCTTCGGCGAAGGACAGCTGCTGCACGCGCAGATTCTCTCGCGCCGCAGCCAGGTTGCTGTCTAGCAGCAGGTACGACCGCCGCGCGCTTTCGACGAGGTTCCATGCGCGCACTATTTCGCCGGCCACGTCCTTGCGCGCCTGGGCAGCGGCATCGGCCGCCGCCCGTTCGCGTTCGCGCGCCGCGTCGAGTGTCCTGCGGCGATCAAAGTTGGACAGAAGCGTATAGCGTATGGTCGCGCCGACAATCCAGTCCGGCTCTGTCGGCAGCGCGTTGTCGCGGTTCGCGTTATAGCTGCCAAAGGCGAACGCCTGTGGGCGATAGCGTGACTTCGCGAGATCGACGCCGGCCCTTGCCACTGCCCGGGCTGCGTCCGCACCCTGGGCGCGGGGTGTCGCGTCTACACCGCCAAGAAACGTGCTGGCCGGGGGCAGGGGAGCGGACTGGACGAAGAGCGGCGTGGTGGGGACGACGCCGGTCGGCTGATCCAGAAGGCGCGCGAGCGCGTCGGCCGCGGTCGCTTCCTCCAGCACGGCGCGCTCATGCGCGCGCTGCGCCGCGTCGCGCGCCACCTGGACCTGCAACACGCGGGCATGGGGAATGACGCCGTTCTGCTCGAGCTTCTGCGCGTCCGACAGGTGACGGTCGAAGCTTTCCAAGGTTTCGCGGGTCGACCGGGTGAGTTGCGCAGCAACCTGTTGGCCGAAATAGGCGCGTACCAGCGACACGCGCGAAAGGTCGCGGCCCCCGGCCTGCTTGGCACGCGCGATGCCGACCGCCGCCTCAGCGCCGTTCTGCACGGCCGGGATCGCCCCGCCGGTGTAGATCGGCATCACGGCAGTCACGGCAGGTCGAAAGACCGTGTCGCGCGTCTGGTACTGGAGGCTGTCAGGGATGGCGGCGAAGAGGCCGGGCAGGGCCGAGCCGACACGCTGCGTCACCTGCGCGGTAATCTCCTGGAAGCCGGCCGGAAACTGACCTGGCAGCTCCCCTAGGAAATCGGTGGTCGAGCCGATCGCGTCGTTCTTCGGACCGGTCAGGTCGACTGTCAGCGTCTTCTGGTACTCGATGACGCTTGCGGAGGTACTGATAACGGGACGATGCAGGGTACGGGTGGCGGCCGCGAGCGCTTCGGCCGCACGCACCTCGTGATCCTCACCGCTCAATCCGGGCGACGCCTTGTCGATACGCGCGAGCGCGGCATTGAAGGTCAGCGCCGGCGGCTGGCCCACGTCCTGCGCCGCGGCCGCTGCGGGCAGGGCAATCGCCGTCGACGACGCAAAAATCAATTGACCAAAGAACTTCATTTCGAACGGTCATCCCGCCCGAAGAAGAGTTGCCTGACGTTCCGCGCCACGCGAACCGGCCGATGGGTTTCTGAGTCGAGGCTGCACCAGCTACTCTTAACCTCGGCAAGCACGGTTTCACCCCGCGTAATCAGGGTCGTAAAGAACGCGCGCACACCGAACAGGCGCTCTGCGACGGTCTCCACGATCACGCCATCCCCCAGGAAGGCCGGACGGCGATACTCAATTTCGTGCTTTAGCGCGACCCAGGCGATCTTTTGCAGTGCCTCCAAGGGGGCGCGGCTCTCCCAATGCGCAACGACCGCCCGCTGCACCCAAGTCAGATAAACGGCATTGTTGACGTGCCCCATGTGGTCGATGTCGTCAGGGTCGACCCGGACCTCGTAACGATGCTTGCCACTGAGAGCGGTCATAGGTTCCTCCTGCCACTTGCGACGTTGACAGAGTTAGTCATCATTTAGCCGATATTGTCAGCAATGACAATATCGCAATCCCAGGAGCGACGACGCCGGCGTGCGCCCGAGGTCATCCGTAAGGAGGCGATCGCCGTAGCTCGCCATATTCTTGTGTCCGATGGACCCTCGGCTGTGACGCTGCAGAGCGTTGCCGGCGCTCTTGGAATGGCGCACGGCAACATCACGCACCATTTCGGATCGGCGGCGAACCTTCAGGCTGCCTTGGCCGACACGCTTATCGCGGATCTGCTCACGACGGTGGTGAGCGGCACCGGAGATCTGCGCGCCGGCGTGATTAGCGAGGCCGATCTGGTCGCCATCATCTTCGACGTTTTCGAGGAGAGCGGCGTCGGCCGACTGTTCGGCTGGTTGGCCGCGCAGGGAAGTCCGCATCTAGCCCCGCTTTATAGCCGCCTTGGCCGTTTGCCCGACGTGTTGGCGTCGGATTCGCAGGACGATTCGGCTTTCACCGCGGATGAACTCCCTGCCGTCATTGCGACGCTGGTCGTGTCGGCTCTAGGCGCCTCATTGATCGGAAGGGAATTGTCGGACTCCCTTGACCTTCCGTGGTCGTTCATGCGGACCCACGCCGCAGCCGATCTGCGCGCGAGACGGGTGACCGCGCGGGCGCACAAGCCGGATAGGACGAGATGCGAGAACCCTGTCGCTGACAGCAAGCCCGGACTCAAATGCGCCATAGGCTCGGCTGCTTGAGTGATACGACGGCGCCGGCGTTCACGACAGTTCGGTCTTCTTCGTCAAAGTTTCGGTCGAACGACTGCGCCGCTGATCTTCAACGGGGTGCTAAGGTCCTGGGAAGGTTTCGCGAGCGATCCAGCAAGCAAGCTCAGGAGTGAACGATGGAGCTCAAGCGGACGCCCAATCCGGCAACCTTGTCGTGGCCCGTCGTGATACGGCGGGTATTTGCAGGCATTACCGCGGCGCTCGGCATTGCTTTAGCGGCGGGCGGGGCCTGGCTCGTGGTCCTCGGCGGCTCGCCATATTATGTCCTGGCCGGTATCGCATATCTCGTCGGAGCCATTCTCTTCTGGCGCGATCGGGTCGAGGGAGCGTGGATCCTGGCGGGCGTCTTCCTGCTGACGGTCCTCTGGGCCGTCTACGAGGCGGGATTCAGCTTCTGGCCCTTGTTCCCGCGGCTGGTCGTCCCGGCTGGACTGGCCTCTGCGGCGCTGTTCCTGGCGCTCACCTTGCCGGACGGCCAGAGGCGGGCATCCCGCGGTGTCCTGTCCGGACTGGCCGGAGCGGCGGCTCTGGTCGTCGTCGGCCTGCTTGCGCTGACCTTGGTTTCGCACGGTGTGATCTCGCCCGCGCCGGGCATGGTGTTCGCGGCGCACGAGGCGAACGAACGTCCTTCCGACTGGAGCGCCTATGGCCGTACGACGCGAGGTGACCGCTTTGCACCCTTTACCCAGATCAACCGCAGCAACGTCGACCAGCTCAAGGTCGCATGGACGTTCCGCACCGGCGATCGAGGTCCCGGTGTGGATCAGAACACGCCGTTGCAGATCGGGAATACGATCTACAGCTGCTCGCCCAACGATCACATCGCTGCGCTCGATGCTGATACGGGGGTGGTCCGGTGGCGCTATCGGTCGGGCGCCCAGGCCCCCTTCTGGCAGCGATGCCGCGCGCTGGGCTATTATGACGCGGGCGTGGGCGCCGCTGGATTGTGCGCCAAGCGGATCATCAATACCACCATTGATGCGCGCCTGATCGCACTGGACGCGGCCACCGGACGTCCGTGTCCGAACTTTGGCCAGAACGGCACTGTCGACCTGAAGGTCGGGATGGGCAAGGTGTTGCCGGGCTTCTATTTTCAGACGTCCGGCCCGCTGATCGCCCGAAACCGGATCGTCATCGGTGGTTGGGTCGTGGACAATCAGGCGCGCGGCGAGCCGTCCGGGGTGATCCGCGCCTTTGACGTCATGTCCGGAGAACTGGTCTGGGCCTGGGATTTGGGCAATCCCGCGATCACCAAATTGCCGCCGGCTGGGCAGAGCTATACCCGCGGAACACCCAATATGTGGACGACGGCGGCGTATGACGACAAGCTCGGGCTTGTGTATGCGCCGCTGGGGAATGAGACCCCGGACTATTACGGACCGGGTCGCAACCCGAATTCGGATCGGTATAATTCGACGCTGGTTGCCCTCGACATCAACACCGGGCGCGAGCGGTGGCACGCTCAAACAGTCCATCATGACATCTGGGATTATGACCTCCCGGCGCAGCCCGCGCTGGTTGACTTGCCTGACGGGAAGGGCGGTGTGATCCCCGCCGTTCTTCAGACAACCAAGAGGGGGCAGATATTTCTGTTCAACCGGGTGACGGGTGCGCCCGTGTCTCGCGTCGTCGAGCGGCCCGTTCCACAGCGCGGGCAGGTTGCGAGCGAGCACCTGTCACCGACCCAGCCCTATTCGGTCGACATGCCCACCATCGGAGCGGAGCGCCTGTCCGAGCGCAAGATGTGGGGCACGACCATGTTCGATCAGATGCTCTGCAGGATAGCGTTCAGGCAGCATCGCTATGATGGCGACTTCACCCCGATCGGGCTCGACTATTCGCTCGAGCAGCCCGGCAATCTAGGCGGCATGAACTGGGGCAGCGTGTCGGTCGATCCTCGCAACCTCTACGCCTATATGGTCGATGTTCGAATCCCGAACGAATACAAGCTGGTTCCCGTTGCAAGCTATGCGAGGGAAACGAAGGGAATCCAGGCTGTGGACGGGCATGGTCCCGGTCCTCAGCTCGGCACGCCCTATGGCGAAATCACGCTGCCTTGGCTTTCCGTTCTCGGCGTGCCCTGTAATCAGCCTCCCTATGGCACGATCACGGCGGTCGATCTGAAAACGAAGCGGATCGCGTGGCAGGTTCCGGCCGGTACCGCGGAACGAAGCGGTCCACTGGACATCCCGAGCCACATTCCGATGCGCCCGGGGATGCCCGCCTATGCCGGGCCGATGACGACTGCTGGTGGCCTGGTCTTCTTTGCCGGCTTCCAAGACTTCCACATCAGGGCCTATGATGCCGCAACCGGGAAGCAGGTCTGGCAACATTCCCTGCCGGTGGGCGCCAGCGCGACCCCGATGACCTATGTTTCGCCTCGCACTGGCAGGCAATACGTCGTGCTGGCTGTGGGAGGAGCGGCGCATTCCAAGGTCACGGGCGATTATCTCATCGCTTTCGCGCTACCGGTTCGGCGACACTGAAAGGCGTCGATGCATGCGGCGACCACAGCAGCTGTGCGGGTGACGCGGTTTTCGGAAGAGGGATGATCGCTAATGGTGCTAGCACGACATCTGCCTTCCGGCACTAAGTTGGCCGGCTCAGCCTGTTGGAAAACGCGCGGCCGGCGCGCCAAGCCGCGCGTAGGGAGACGCGCACGGCAAACTGGGGCGATTTGATTTCCCGGTGCGTCGTCCCCCGCACCGCACTACCGCGCGGGCTAATTGCCACCGGGACTCGGTCGGCAACCGTCGATGAAGAACGCAACGCCGCGACCGACACGCTCACGGGCGGCGACGTCGTAAGCCGGGCGCGCGAGGCCCAACGCCGCCCGGCGCAGGGGTGCGATGACGATGAGAGACACGAACTGCTCGGCAGCAAAGACCGGGTCGGCAATGGCGACTTCCTCCCGGGCGTTGGCATGGTCAAGGATGCCGACGACCCACTGCACGGCTCGCTGGTACCCGAACTCATGAATGTTGGCGGCGAGCGCCGGGAAGCGCACCGCCTGGGCGACGACGACGCGCTCCATGGCAATGACACGGGGGGTCAGCAGCCATCCGAGCAACACGTCGGCAATCGCCTGCAGCCTCCCCCGGAGGTCGAGTGCGTCATCAATGGGGGGCTCCAGGGTACGAAGCTGGCTATCGATCTCGTCGAGGATTGCCGCCTCGAACACGCGCGCCTTGCTGCCGAACCGCGCGTAGAGCGTCCGTTTTGATATCTGCGCGCGTTCCGCGATCATGTCGGCGCTGGCGCCATCGAAGCCATGTTCAAAGAACACGTCACGCGCGCTTTTCAGGATGTGCGATGTCAGCCGGAGCGCATCGTCGGCGGTCGGCCGTCCCATCTTACGCGCGGGGCTGCCAGCCTCCCGTCCTGCCTTGTTCAACTGATCCTCTCCATTCACGACTTCCGTGTTGCCGCGCTTACGACGTTTAGCAGCAATCACGGGCCTGTCGGCATAGGAGAACGGAGCTTAGCGGGACAAGGTTGCGCTGGTGGCCGCCTCTTTGCCGGGGGTGATGGCCGCTGACTCCCCATTGCTGCCCCGAGGTCGATAGTCGGGCAACGAAGATCGGGACAGTGAGCCACCTTGGCCAAGGCGTTGCACGCCGTCGCGGATGCGGATCGTCTTTGCCCGTACCACGCGCAACGTATGGGCGATGGCGTGTTGCCGGCCTGCGGCGCTCCGCAACGTCGGACGCAGCACTTCCAGTCTTTTACCGAAGGTGGCTGCGCCACTTTCGATGGCCTGTGATCCGAGGCTGACGCTCCGCAGCGGCCTTTCTCGCCCGGCGGCAATCTCTTTCCGCGCAGTGGCGGCGTTCCGGCCGACCATAGCCAGACTATTCCCGACGCGCAGCACGCGTCCCTTCATGCTCAGCAGCCTGTCGGCGTAACGGTCAGCCGTCGTGGACCACGCCGCAGATTGCTCGGCGAGCGCCGCGAGGTGATCGCTCACCCGCTCCTGTTGCGTTGCGTCCAGGTTGCGCGAAACGGCATCGACGGTGCGGCTGATCTTGTCGACCAGCGCGACCGGATCACCACCGTTGCCGAGGAGCCCACCTTCCTTCGCCGGAATGGTCGGGAGAGCATCGCCAGGCCGGGCCTGGATGGGCGGCGCACCCGGCCGGGCACCGTCGAGGCCGAGATTGGCCGTGCCCCCCAGGAACGAACGCATGACCGTCGCCTTGACCCCGGCGACCACTGGGAGTCCGGGATCGAGGCTGATCGTCACGAGTACGGCGGAGGGGTCATCCTTGTCGAACCCAACGGACATCACACGGCCGGCGGGTACACCCGAAAAGGTGACGGGCGACCCCTTTTTCAGGCCGGCAACGCTGCCGCTGAAGCGGATCAGGTATGAGTTGCCGTCCGGACCGCGTGCGGCGAGCAGCCAGAAGGTGAACAGCAGGAGGCTGCCGAGCAAAAGGCCCAAGACCATGAGAACAAGGAATCTGTTCGATCGCGTTTCCATGACGGTGGAGGCGGTGGTATCGGCGCCAATCGCGAATGTAAACCCGGCGGTTCACTTATGGGCAGGCTCGTCGCTGGTAGCATCGAGAGGCCTTCCGCCAGTAGGGGGCGGCATAATGTAGAACCGACGTTGCGCTGAACTTTGTGGAGGTCGAGAGGTGGATCAGCGTGGAGCGGAGGAGGACCAACGCCGCTGTCGGGGCGCAAGGTTCGGGAGCAGCGGCGGCGCTATCGACAGAGCCCGCCTGATCGTAGCGGCAGACGCGCCGGACATTACGGCCGGCGCACATGCTCGCGACTGCTCCCCACCAGCGTCTGCGGGTGTCCTTGAAGGCGAGTTCAGAAGGTGTAGCTGAGGCCGATTGCGGCGGAGAGCTGGTCGGCGTCGCCGACGTCGCTGACGATCGGGCTACGCTTGTACTTGCCCAGCATCCGGCCGTAGAGCACCCCGGCGCCGATGCCGAAACCGTGGCGCAGATCCCCGCTCAGGCTCTGCAGAGCGAACGCAGACAGATTGTAGCGCTTCCACCCGCTGTCATCGATGTTGTAGGTCCGCAACCCGCTCGCAAGCGACCCTGCGGGCGTGACCCCGAAATAGGTGCGGCCATAGCCTTTGCCCACGTAATCGGCCGAGGCGCCAATGGACACCAGCGTGCGCGTCGAGAGCGGGGTGGTGTAGTTGATCTGCGGAGTCACGACGTAGCTGTCGTGCACGTCGGACAGGTCATGAACATAGGCCACGCGGAAGGTCAGGCTATCATAGTCGCTGGTGATGACGCCGGTGCGGCCGATCCCGACATAGCCGCCCGCCTCCCATGCGGTATCGATCTTGCCGAGAGCGCGAACCTGGCGATTGTCGACCTTGTTGGTCCGATCGAGTCTGGCGCCGCCGATCACGCCCAGCTCGAAATTGGTGCCCGGCCCGCTGCTGCTCGGCACCAGATTGACGTATAGCTGGGTTCCGCGGGTGAAGAAATCATGGTCGGCGACCTTGCCGACCAACACGGCACCGGGCGTGATGCTGTTCTTGTCCGCTCCCTCATAGTCCGGCAGGGTCGCAGCGCCGACGCCCACCGTGAGTCTGGAGCGATCGGCAACTGTCTCGCCGCCCGACTGTGCCTGGGCGCCCGAGGCGACAACCACCCCGATCGCAGCCATCATGAAACCCGTACGGCGCATATTTTCTGCTCTTCTCATGAACTTGCAAATTTCCAAGACTGACGGGCTCCTCAAAGGGGAACCGGGCAGCAACCGTGTTCGTCATCCTTATGATACGGAGCGGTTTACATATTGCAAGATGCAGCGTAGCGAACGCCGGTAGTGAGGGACACGACCTCTGTGATCGCATTCTCCTCCGCTCGGGGAGGGTTCGGTACCGGATGGCTTGTTTAGGCTGCTGCTCACGAATCGAGCGGCTCGCTCGCCTCGGTCAATACCGGTGGGTCGACCAGGCAGATCTTGGTCGGTAGATGAACGTTAGCATTGGAGGGCAAACCCGAGCATGTCCGTGTCAGCCCTGGGAAAGATGGACCGCCTGCCTCCGATCAGGCCGGTCGCTCGGAAGACGCGAAGGCGACCAATCGGTGCCGTTATCCCGGTCGTGGCGAGTTTTGCGCTATCCGCGTGCGCGACGATCGAGCGCGCACCGTTCACCGCGCAGCAGCAGCGAACGGCCGCGGTCGCCGGAGCGCCAGCGATCAGGTTCTGGGCCGATGCGCCGGACGCGGCGCAGCGTATGCGGCCGGCGCGCACCGCCGGAGGCGATGTGACGATGCTCGCCTTGTCCGGCGGCGGGGACGATGGCGCTTATGGTGCCGGGCTGCTCAACGGCTGGTCGCGGTCGGGAAAGCGGCCGGTCTTCTCGCTCGTCACCGGCATCAGCACAGGCGCGCTGATCGCTCCCTTCGCCTTTCTCGGCAGCGACGAGGACAAGGCGATAGAACGCTTCTATACACGCACCAGCGCCAAGGACATCTTCCGTCCTCGGTTCCCTCTGGCCGTGCCTGCCTCGACCAGCGCCGCGAGCTCGAAGCCGCTCGCGCGTCTGATTGCGCAGGAGGTGACGCCGGATCTGCTGAACCGGATCGCCGAGCAGCACCGCGCGGGCCGCCGGCTTTTCGTGGGTACCGTCAACCTTGACGCGCAACGGTTGATGATCTGGGACATGGGCGCGCTGGCTGCAAGCGAGCTGCCTGGACGCGTAGCCCTTTTCCGGCGCGTGCTGCTCGCGTCCGCCTCGATCCCCGGCCTTTTCCCGCCAGTTCCGGTCGATGTGGTCGGACAAGGGGGTATACTGCGCGAATTGCATGTCGACGGCGGAACGGCGGCGGCGTTCCTCAGTGTTCCGAGCCAGTTGGTCGTCAGCGATGCCCGGGCGCCCGACAGCGGCAGGCTAACCTTATACCTGCTGATCAATGGCCGTCTCACCAGTGATTTCAAGCTTGTCCGCCATCCGACGACGTTCCCGATCGCGCAGCGCGCGCTGGCGATCAGCCAGCAAAGCGCGCTGCGGAGCCTTACCTACACCAGCTACCTTTACGCGAAGGACCACGGAATCGACTGGAACCTCGCGTTCATCGGCGACGAGGTGAGGCGAAGCGATAAACCTTTCGATCCAGGGTATATGCGCCATCTCTACGCCTACGGGCTTGCCCGAGGCGAAGCAGGAGGCGGTTGGCGGAACCAGCCGCCGGGCGGCACATCTGAGGCTTCGTGGATTGGCGCGGCCTCCCCACCGAATTGCCGTCGTGGCGGCGATGCAAGGCGGCTGAGCGCCCGTCCGTCGGCGCTCGACCGATCAATCTACAACGCCGTCCGAACGCGCATTGTTCGGCGGTGTCCAGCGTGAGCCTGGGGCCACGAACGTTGAAGTCGGAGCACTGCGCACCACACGGCGAAGCGGACCAGGTCGCAACAACACGGGCGGGCGTATCAGGAATGCGTAGGGTGGTCATCCCTACATTCATGATGCTGGCCGGTTGCCAGCAGGTTCCGCATGAGGCGCCGCCTCGAGCCACCGACAGAATTGCGGTTCCCGCCCAGTCCTCGATCATCGACGTGCCCGTCAGCGCCGATCTTCGGGAACTCGCTGCGGCGCTCGACCATGCGGTTCCGCGCCGGCTCTGGAAGGTCGACAAGCCCGACCAGACCTGCGTCCCGTCCCGCAAGGTCAAGATCCTGTTTGCCAAGCTAAAGACGCCCACACTCAAATGTCGGATCGTCGGCCAGGTCACGCGGGGAGCGATGACCCTGACGGGCTCAGGGCAGGATATCATCGTCGGAATGCCGCTTCACGCGGCATTCAGCGCACAAGATATTGGCGGCGTGCTGAAGCAGGAAACTGCACAAGCAGATGCGCGTGTCCGAGCACACATCCGCCTGCGTCTGGCCGACAACTGGTCTCCGCGCGGTCAGATAGACATATCCTATGACTGGACCGACGAACCCCATATCGATTTTCTCGGCCAAAGGATTGAGTTCACCAGCAAGGCCGATGCCCGACTGAAGAAGGTCGTCGCCCGATTAGAGCGGACCCTTCCCGATGAACTGGCGAAGCTGCGCTTCCGGGAGAGAGTGGAACAAGTCTGGCGTTCCGCCTTCACGTCGCTGGAACTCAACGAAGCGAATCCACCCGTCTGGATGCGGGTCACGCCGCAGGAACTGGACTATGGTGGATACGTCATCGCCGAGAACCGCCTGACACTGAAGCTTGGCCTCAAGGCGCGCACGGAAACCTTCGTTGGCCCGCGGCCGGCAAACACGCCTGCCACGCCTCTGCCCCCGGTAAATCGGGTGGAGGGACCGCCTGGTGAGATCGTGTTCGTCATTCCGGTGATCGCCGACTATCGCGAGCTGGAGCCTGTCCTGGCGAAGGCCTTGACACGCCGCGCGCGACGCCCCTTCGACGTGCCAGGCATCGGGCCGGTTAATGCCCGGTTCGGCAAGGTGGTCATCTACGGAACTACTGGTGGAAAGATCGCCGTCGGACTGACATTCAGCGCAGCGGAGCCCGGGGGAGATCCCTCACACGGGACGATCTGGCTGACCGCGCTCCCAGCCAATGCACCGAACAGCCGACGGGTGTCCTTCGCGGACCTGAGCGTGGCGGGCGTAACTGACTCGACAAGGGCAAGCCTGCTCATCAAGCTGGCGAACGCTCCGGGTCTCGCCAGTACCATCGCCGACTCGCTGACCCAGAATTTCGAGAGGGACTATGACAAGCTGCTGGTGAAGATCACCCATGCCTTAGCGCAACGTCGCCAGGGCGACCTGTTGATCCGCGCTCGGATTGTCGCCGTCCAGACCGGCAAGATCAGGACAGCGGGGCAGGGCGTGTACCTGCCTGTGTCCGGCCGGGGCACCGCATCGATCATACTGGATGCTGAGCGGAGTTCTCCCCGCGCGTGACTTGCGCATTCCTTGACCTGCCGCCGAACCCGCGCGGCTGACCGTGACGTGACCCCCGCCTTTCATCCAGCGGCAACCAGAGACCGACCGGTGTTTTAACGGTCCCCCGGTTTGTGTCCGGGCCGAATGTGAGCCTCCGGCCTTCATCTGCCGGGGTTAACCCGGCAGATGACGCGAATTCGGCCGGGCTCAGCCAGCCGAGAGAGGTGTGAGGACGGCACTCTTTGTAGTGCCGCCGCCACGCCTCGATCATGCTCCTGGCGTCGGCCAGCGATAAGAACCAATGGGCATTGAGGCATTCGTCGCGGAAGCGTCCGTTGAACGATTTCACGAAAGCATTGTCCGTCGGCTTGCCAGGCCGGCTGAAATCCAGCGTCACGCCGTTCTCATAGGCCCATCTATCCAGCGCCTTCGAGATGAATTCCGGCCCGTTATCCACCCGGATCGTGCGCGGAGCACCGCGCACGGCAGTGATCTTGGTCATGGTGTCCACGACCTGCTCACCCTTGATGGTCGGCAGCAACGCAGTCATGGCGCTGACGCTGGCGCTGCACGAGCTGGGCACAAACGCTATAAAGTATGGCGCGCTGTCGGCGCCGGGCGGCACGATCGATCTCTTTTGGAAGCTGATCGACGGCGTCCCCGGGCGCAGGCTCTGGATGCAAGGGGTCGAGCATGGCGGACCGCCGGTCGAACCGCCGGCCCGCAAGGGGTTCGGGTCGCGCTTGGTCTCCAGCGCGACGGGACGAGCCTTGGGTGGTGAGGTCGAGCTGGTTTATGACCATTCCGGCGTGACCTGGCTGCTGGTCGCGCCGCTCGATCGCATCTCAATCTGAGAGGGAGAACCTCATGTTGGATACCAACGACCTTGATTACTATCGCCAGCGCGAGCGCACCGCGCGCGAGCACGCGGCCGCGGCGACCGATCCCGCGATCAGGAGCGTCCATCTGGAGATGGCGGAGCGCTACGCCGGTCTGATTGCCGAACGGACGACGCCAGACGCCCCACGTCGCAAGCCCCTGAAATTGAAGCTCGACACTGCCTCGGCCTGACCGGCGACTCACAGGCGGACTCGTCTACAACGTTTGTTGCTCGCGGAAGGAGCGGCTAGACGAGAGAGGCGGCAGGGCTGTTCCGGCCGCATGCCCCTGCTGCAAGCGAGACCAATGGCGAGCGACGGTCCTGAACCCGGTTTCCTGAATACTGCCGGCAGTACAACCGGCGCGGAAATCCTCGGCAGGGATTGGTCGAGCACGTCGCTGGGACCGATCCCGACTTGGCCCGCCTCGCTGCGGACCACCCTGGCGCTGATGCTGGCGTGCCCGACGCCGATGTTCCTGGCGTGGGGCGACGATCTGCTGTGCTTCTACAACGACGCCTACCGTCCGATCCTCGGCTATCGCCTCGACACCGCCCTCGGCGAGCCTTTCAAGGTCGTTTGGGAGAGTATCTGGGATGAGATCGAGCCGCTGGTGACGGCGACGCTTGGCGGCGACAGCACCAAGATGACCGACATGTTCCTTGATCTCGCTCGCCAGGGCGTGCCCGAGGAAAGCTGGTGGACCTTTACCTATTCGCCCGCTTTCGACAACGAGGGGCGGGTCGTCGGTCTGTTGTGCGTCACCAACGAGCAGACCAGCCGCGTTCAGTTGGAACAGCGCCACAAAGCGTTGTCCACCGAGGTCATGGAGCGTCGGGCCGAACTCGAACGCGCCGAAGAACATCTGCGTCAGGCGCAGAAGCTGGAAGCAATTGGGCGGCTGACGGGGGGCGTCGCGCACGACTTCAATAACCTGCTGACGGTGATCCGCGGTTCGATCGACCTGCTGCGCCGGCCGAACCTCGCCGATGACAAGCGCGCCCGCTACATCGACGCGATCGGCGACACCGCCGATCGCGCCGCCAAACTGACCGGACAGCTCCTCGCCTTCGCCCGGCGCCAAGCGCTCAAGCCCGAGCTGTTCGATCTTGGCACCTGCATCGACAATGTCGCCGACATGATAAGAACCCTCCTCGGGTCGCGCACCAAGCTCGAAACGCATCTTCCCGATCAGCTCGTGCATGTCATGGCGGATCGCGTCCAATTTGAGAGCGCCATCGTCAACTTGGCGGTGAACGCACGCGATGCGATGGACGGGGAGGGGAAGCTGGTGATCGGGGCCGGTCCGGTCTCGGGCATACCGGCGGTCCGTTCCCACCCACCCGTCGCCGGCGACTTCATCGCCGTCACCGTCACCGATACCGGCACCGGGATCGAACCCGACCAGCTCGGCCGCATCTATGAGCCGTTCTTCACCACCAAACCGGTCGGCGAGGGCACCGGGCTCGGGCTCTCACAGGTGATCGGGTTCGCCAAGCAATCGGGCGGGGACATCGATGTCAAAAGCACGGTGGGCAAGGGCACGACGTTCACGCTCTACCTGCCGCGCGCCGTCGCCGACGGGGACGAGGCCAGCGACGAGGCGACCAGCAACAGTCCGGTCAATGGCGAAGGATATTGCGTGCTCGTCGTCGAGGACAATGCGCAGGTCGGCGAGTTCGCGACCCAGGCGCTGAGAGAGCTGGGCTACGACA
This sequence comes from Sphingomonas sp. Marseille-Q8236, assembly GCF_965112005.1. Classification (NCBI taxonomy): domain Bacteria; kingdom Pseudomonadati; phylum Pseudomonadota; class Alphaproteobacteria; order Sphingomonadales; family Sphingomonadaceae; genus Sphingomonas; species Sphingomonas sp. Marseille-Q8236. Next base: position 91,666 of record NZ_CBCOPO010000003.1, on the reverse strand, counting down.
GCATTCTCGCGACCGACGCCGACCAGGCGCTCGCCGAGTTGGAGCAGAATTGCGGCCGAATTCACGTCGTGTTCTCCGACGTGGTAATGCCGGGTCTGAGCGGCATCGATCTCGGCGGCGAGATCCGGCGCCGTCACCCCAACATGCCGGTGGTCCTGACCAGCGGTTACAGCCACGTCCTCGCGCAGAACGGCAAGCACGGTTTCGAGCTGCTACATAAACCCTATTCGGTCGAGCAGCTCTCGCGCGTTTTGCGGAAGGCGATCGGCTGGCAGAAACGGATGATGGCGCGACTTCGTGCAAACGGATGACGAGCAGCAGTCGGACTCGATGCTCGTCATTCTAGAGCAGCTCGCCGACGAAGTTCGGTCCATTCACCTTCTTGCCGCCCAAGCCGCCGATCATGGCGACCACTTATTGGCTATTCAGGTGGCATGTCATCTTGAATGGGTGCTTGGCGAGCTGTCGCAACGGCCCGGAGCGCTGGCCGGCGAGATGCCTTGGTGGCGTGATTGGAGTGCCGAGGTGCATGTGGCCGATGGTAGATAGCACTCCAAGCTTCACGATTTTACATAATCAATGTTATCGGACTAGCAAATTGTAAGCGCCAGATACAAATGACACCGTCCTGCTAGATAGAAACGGCACTGCCGGTGCTTTCAGTGGGTCGCCGGTGTCATAGCCTTCCTCGGCAACGAGGACGCGCATGGTATGACGGTGCTGACGATGAGTGCTGCTGAGATCACCCGGTTCGACACGCTGATGCGGCTCGACCGCGGCGAGATCCGGATCCCGGACGCGATGGAGCTTCTTGGCCTCCAGCGGCGGCAAATCTACCGGCTGCTCGATCGCCTTCGACAGGAAGGCGCTGCTGGACTCGTGTCGCGCAAGCGCGGACGCCCGAGCAACCGCCGCTACAGCGACGCCTTTCGCGCCGAGGTCGTCGCTCTCGTGCGGGAAAACTATGCCGACTTCGGGCCGACGCTCGCGCGCGAATACCTTGCGGAGCGGCACGGCTTGGGCCTCTCGTGTGAGACGTTGCGTCAGATCATGATGGAGGCGGGCCTTTGGAAAGACCGCGCGGCCAGGCGCCCGCGCCCCTACCAACCCCGCTACCGGCGCGACTGTCGCGGCGAACTGGTCCAGGTCGACGGCTCGAAACACTGGTGGTTCGAGGACCGCGGCCCGCAATGCACGCTGCTGGTGTTCATCGACGACGCGACGAGCGAGCTGATGCACCTCGAGATGGTCGAGAGCGAAAGCACCTTTTCCTACATGCGCGCGACGCGGACGTACCTCGAGCGGCACGGCAAGCCGGTCGCCTTCTACACGGACAAGCACAGCGCGTTCCGCAACAACACAGCCTCGGCGAACGGCGACGGGATGACCCATCTCGGGCGGGCACTGGACCGGCTGAACATCGATCTGATCTGCGCGAACTCGCCGCAAGCGAAGGGGCGCGTCGAGCGGGCCAACGCGACGCTGCAGGACCGGCTCGTCAAGGCGATGCGGCTCCACCGCATCAACACCATCGACGAAGCCAACGCCTTCCTCCCCTCCTATATGGCGCAACACAACCAGCGGTTCGCCAAGGCGCCGTTCGACCCGCGCGATCTGCACCGACCGCTGGCCATCCACGAGAACCTTGAAGCCGAGATGGTCTGGCGCGAGCAGCGCACCGTCACCGGCGCCCTCACCCTGCACTACAACAAGGCCATGTTCATCCTGGAGCCGACCCCGGTCGCTCAGGGGCTAGCGCGCAAGAAGGTGGATGTGTGCGAATACCCGGACGGCCGCCTCGAGATCCAGCACGAGGGCGAGGTCCTGCCTTATCGCGTCTTCGACAAGATGCGCCGCGTGAACCAGGCACCGGTGGTCGACAACAAGCACCTCGACGCGGCGCTGGCGCTCGCCCATGCCATCCAGCAGGTGCAGCCGCACCACGCGAAGCGCAACAACAACGAACCGGCGCGTACCGCTCAGCCCGGCGGGGTGTTCAAGGCCCCCTCGCCCGTACCACCCGGGCCGAAGCTGGACCGCCGCAAACTTGGCAATCAGCGCCTGAAGCGAGGCCCCCGCCTCTCCAACGACGAACTCGTCGCGCGCGGCTTGGGCGAGTATGTCCGCCAACAGACGGGATAACTGCATGGCGCCCCTGCCAGCGTCTCACAAAGGATCGAGAAACGGGAATGTCCGAGGCTGGGCGGAAAGCGGTTTTATGCTCACCCTACGCTGATGCCATATCTCACAACGCCCCGATGATCGCTGTTGCTATAAATCGGAGCAGCGGACCCGCGTCCCCACCATCTCCACACGCATTCGCTCACCCGGGCCGGCTTCGAAAGTATGCTTTGTGCCGTCTTTTAATCCGAGCGTGAACCGGAGCGGGCCTTCCATCGTACATGGGGAGGTGTCGCACATGCGTTCCATCCGCTGCCGCTCTGCCGCCGTATCGTCTATGGGCTCAAGCTTCATGCTAAAATAGGTGGTGCCGCCGATAAGCAGCCGCCGTGCAGCAGGCATCGTTTGCAAGTCAAAGGCGCGCTGTGTCCCCTCCACGCGCTTCTCTTTCATAGGCAATTTGGCTGCCATGCGTTGACAGAAGGAAGCCGCTGCCGTTTCCGGACCCGACATGGTCAGGGCTGCTGCTAACACCCAAACGACTCCGTTCACCACTTCTCTCCTGCCGCTGCCGAGGCGATCTGACCCTCCCGGCGGAATCAGATCAAGTGAACAATGGCCTCAAGAAGTTACGCGGAGATGTCCGCAATGGGCGGGAGTGGACATTCCGACCCATTCCGAAAACGAACATATTACGGCAAGCCTAGCGGCTAGTAAGGACCAGATAGGCGTCGGTATTGTCAGCGAAGGTCACCCGGAGACCTCCATGCTCAAGTGACCAGGTTTTTGCCGTATTCATAAGCTGCCAGAAGCGATCGGCCGTTCGGACCGCCGATGTGTTTCCACACTTTGCTGTCGTGATTATGCCGGCTCCTGCTCCACCCGTATCGATTGTTCCGTGCGATCCAGGCGGCAGACGGGTCCACCGAAGTTTGCTCGGACCAAGCGTGTTACACGCCAATGTTCCGGTGACCGCACCGTCATAATCGAGCCGTAGCGTCGCGATCCGCTGGCCTGATAGCCGCTCGCCTTGTAGCGTCCGCAAGGTCCAAACCCGATTCACAACTTCGGAGCGGGACAAGCCGGTTGCCCCGGGGACAGACGCGCAACCGGCCAATGCGGCCGTCACTAGCATCAACAGGCGCATCGTGCTTCGTTCCTATCCATTTGCTCTGAAGCACCATGAGGGGCCAAAGTGACCGGGTGTTGACGGATGTGAAGTGCGGACCTTCCAAAAACGAACGGTCTTCAAGACAGCCAAAGCCGTCTCGTTTGGGATGGCAAACCGGGACGGCGCCAGCATTCTCGACCTTGTCATGTTGCAGAACAAGGCTGGGATGCAGGTGATTGCCTCGTCGGTGCAAGCCCGGCAGGATTGAGCCATGCGCATCGGTCGCTCGGACATTGCCGATATCACCTACTTTCTGGCGCTCGCCAGGCAGCGCAGCTTCCGCAAGGCAGGCCTGGAGCTTGGCGTGAGCGCGTCTGCCCTCAGCCATTCGCTGAAGGGGCTGGAGGCGCGGATCGGGGTGCGCCTGCTCAACCGCACCAGCCGCAGCGTGACGTTGACCGCGGCCGGGGAGGAACTGCACGCCGCGCTCGCCGGGCCGTTCGACGCCATCGGCACCGCCGTCGAGGCGCTGAACCGCTACCGCGACGAGCCCGCGGGTCGCATTCGGCTCAACGTCATGGATCAGGCGAGCGCGCTGCTGCTCGCGCCGGTGCTGCCGGTGTTCGTGGAGCGTCACCCGCATATCGAGGTCGACGTCGCGACCTCCAACCACTTGGTCGATGTCGTCGCGCATGGTGCCGATGCCGGCATCCGTTGGGGCGGCACCGTACCCGAGGACATGGTGGCGCAGCGCCTGTCGGCCGACGTGCGCTGGGTCGTGGTGGGGGCTCCACCCTATCTCGATCGACACGGCACGCCGATGCATCCGCACGATCTCGCGGATCACCGCTGCCTGCGACTGCGCCTGGGTGACGACAGCATCTACCATTGGGAGTTCGAGCGGGACGGCGAGGAGATCGCTATCGACGTACCCGGCGCAATCACGCTCGACGAGACGCAATTCGCGCTGACCCTCGCCGCCGGCGGGGCCGGGCTCGCCTACCTGCCGGAACCGAGCGTGGCACCGCTGGTCACGCGTGGAACGTTGCGGGTGGTGCTGGACGATTGGGCGTCGACCGGGCCTGGCTTTCACATCTACTATCCGGGCCGTCGCCAGCTGCCGACCGCATTGCGGCTGCTGATCGACCTCATCCGCGAGCTGCGTCCGCTGGGGCTTTAGCCGGCTATCGTTGAGCTGCGCTCATCGGCTCATCGCATTGGGATGGGGTGATCGGCCGCGGCCGCACCGCCTACATCGTCCCTGCTGCCGGCCCGTTGCCACGCGGCCGAACGGACGGAGCATACCCTTGGCTGAGCACGCCATTACCCTTTTACCCGGCGACGGGACACCGGCGCGGAGCGCGCCGCGGTCCGGGTGGGGCGCGGTCTATGCGCTGACGCTCTGCGTCTCGACGCTGATTGCGTCCGAGTTCATGCCGGTCAGCATCCTGACCCCGATCGCGAACGACCTCCACCTGACGGAGGGAACCGCGGGGCAGGCGATCGCGGTGTCGGGACTGTTCGCCGTGCTGACCAGCCTGTCGATCGGCAGGCTGACGCGCGGGCTCGACCGGCGCGTGCTGCTGCTGGGGCTCACCGCCGCCATGCTGCTGTCGGGGCTGATGGTTGCCTTCGCGCCGAACGGCCTCGTCTTCATGGCAGGGCGCGCGCTGGTGGGCGTGGTGATTGGCGGCTTCTGGTCCATGTCGGCCGCGACCGTCATGCGGCTGGTGCCGGAGCGGGACGTGCCGCGCGCGTTGGGGCTGCTCAATGGCGGCAATGCGCTCGCCACCACGATCGCAGCGCCGCTGGGCAGCTTCCTCGGCCAGTATATCGGCTGGCGTGGCGCTTTCTTCGTAGTGGTGCCGCTCGCCGCGCTGACCTTCGCTTGGCAGTGGCTGACGCTGCCGGCCATGCCGTCAGACCGCGCTGCCCGCCCGGCGAGCGCGCTGGGCCTGCTCCGCCGGCCGGAGGCTCGGACGGGCAGCGTAGCGGTGGCGCTGCTCTTCGCGGGGCAGTTCGGGCTGTTCACCTACCTGCGCCCGTTCCTGGAGGGCACCACGCAGCTTGGCGTTCCCGCCTTGTCGCTGGTGCTGCTGCTGATGGGAGCGGGCGGCCTGCTCGGCACCTGGCTGTTCGGCCGCTTCGTCGCACGCAATCTGTCGATGACGCTGATCCTCGCACCCGCAGCCCTCGCCGCCATCGCCTGCGCACTGGTGGCGCTCGGAAGCTTTCCCGTGCCGACCGCGATCCTGCTGACGCTGTGGGGCATCGTCGGCACCGGCGCGCCCGTCGCGTGGTGGACCTGGGTCGCACGCCGCTTCCCGAACGACGCGGAGGCGGGTGGCGGCTTGCTGGTTGCCGTCGTTCAACTTGCGATCACGCTGGGCGCGGCCGGAGGCGGGCTGCTGTTCGATGCCGGTGGCCACCGCGCGACCTTCCTCGCCAGCGCAGCCGTGCTCGCCGCGGCAGCCCTGATGGCGGTTCTCGACGGCCGGGTCGCGTCAACCACGTCCGGAGAGACACGCTGATGCTCTGGCTTGCAGCCCTCGCGCTGGCAACGCCCGGCACACCCGCTCCCACCCCCTCCCTTGCCAACGAAAGGAACACCGCCGTGGAGATCACCCGCAAGGCCGACATGAAGACGGCGGACGGTCCAGCCGAGTACTTCACCGGCAAGGTCACCATCACCGGCCAGTTCCAGCGGCCCGACCCGTCGCGGATCAGCGGCGCCATCGTTCACTTCGAGCCGGGTGCGCGCACCGCTTGGCACACCCATCCCGCGGGTCAGACGCTGATCGTGACCGAAGGCGTCGGCTGGACTCAGATCGCGGGCGGCCCCAAGCTCGAGTTCCACGCCGGCGACGTGCTGTGGTGTCCGGCCGACAAGAAGCACTGGCACGGTGCGACGCCGCACGAGGCCATGACCCATATCGCCGTCCAGGAGTCGGTGAACGGCTCGCCCGTGACTTGGATGGAGAAGGTGACGGACGAGGATTATCTCGCTCCGCTCGGCACGGAGTGACCCCGTGCCCCACGTGATCGTCAAGCTGTGGCCGGGAAAAAGCGAGGCGCAGAAGCGCGCGCTCTCCGACGCCATCGTCCGCGGTGTCACCAGCACCCTCGGCTACGGCGAGGACGCCGTGTCGGTCGGGTTCGAGGAGGTGGCGTCCACGGATTGGGATGCTCGCGTCTTCGACCCCGACATCCTCGGCCAATGGACCGATCTCACCAAGCAACCCGGCTATGGCAGGCGCCCGGCCAGGCAGGAGAAGTAATCATGCGCGCTACCGTGATGAACAAGGCCCACGACGTGTCGATCGCGACCGTCCCCGACGCAACCATCCAGCAACCCACCGACGCCCTGATCCGGATCACCCGCGCGTGCATCTGCGGCAGCGACCTGTGGCCCTATAACGACGGTCCGTCCGTACAGCACCAGCAGATGGGCCATGAGGCGATCGGCGTGGTCGAGGCCGTGGGCAGCGACGTCCGCCGCATCAGGGTCGGGCAGGTCGTCATCATGCCGTTCGCCTTTTCCGACGGGAGCTGCCTGTTCTGCGACGAGGGGCTGCAGACCGCCTGCACGCATGGCGGCTTCTTCGGCGGTGGGCAGGAGTTCGGCACCGGCGCGGTGGTCGGCGGTGCCCAGTCGGAAGCGCTGCGCATCCCGCTGGCCGACGGCACGCTGTATCCGCTCGACGTCGCCGAGGACGGTGCGCTGATGCCCTCGCTCCTGACGCTCTCCGACGTGATGGGCACCGGCCATCATGCCGCGGTCACGGCACGCGTGCGCCGGGGCGGCACGGTGGCGGTCGTCGGCGATGGCGCGGTCGGGCTGTGCGGCGTCATCGCCGCCAAGCGGCTCGGCGCCGAGCAGATCATCATCATGGGCCGTCACCCCGCCCGCCTCGACCTCGCCCGTGCGTTCGGCGCGACCGACATCGTCAGCGAACGCGGCGACGAGGCGATCGAGCGGGTGCGCGCGCTGACGGGCGGCTTCGGCGTCCAGTCGGTGCTCGAATGCGTCGGCACGAGCCAGGCGATCGAAACGTCGATGGGCATCGTCCGGCCCGGTGGCGCGGTCGGTCGGGTCGGAGTGCCGCACTACGATACCGTCCCCGCCGCGCAGCCGATGTTCTTCGGCAACGTCGCCGTCGCCGGCGGCCCGGCACCCGTGCGCGCCTATATCGACGAGCTGCTGCCCGACATCATGGAGGGCCGGATCGAGCCCGGCCGCGTCTTCGACCGGACGGTCGACCTCGACGGCGTCGCCGACGGCTATCGCGCGATGAACGAGCGAGGGGCGCTCAAGGTGCTCATCCGTCCCTGATCCCGACACCTACCCACATTCTGGAGTGATCCCTATGGACTATACGCATCTCGGCCGCACCGGCCTCCGCATCAGCCGCCTCGTGCTCGGCACGATGAACTTCGGTGAGCTGACCGACGAGCAGACCAGCTTCGCGATCATGGACGAGGCGGTGAACGCCGGCATCAACATGTTCGACACGGCCGACGTCTATGGCGGTCCGCAGAAGCCCGACATGGAGAAGGGCTACGGCGTCTCCGAGGAGATCATCGGTAATTGGCTGGCGCAGGACGCGAGCCGGCGCGACAGGATCGTGCTGGCGACCAAGGTCTACCAGCCGATGGAGACCGGCCCCAACGACAAGTACCTGTCGGCCTACCACATCCGCCGCGCCTGCGAGGCGAGCCTGAAGCGGCTGAAGACCGACCATATCGACCTCTACCAGATGCACCATGTCGACCGCGCGACGCCGTGGGAAGAGGTGTGGCAGGCGATGGAGCAGCTGATCCGCGAGGGCAAGATCACCTATGTCGGCTCGTCCAACTTCGCCGGCTGGGACATCGCGACGGCGCAGATGACCGCGCAGGCGCGGGGCACGCTGGGCCTCGCCTCCGAGCAGAGCCTCTACAACCTGACCCAGCGCACGATCGAGCTGGAGGTGATCCCGGCGCTGCGGCACTTCGGCATCGGCCTGATCCCGTGGAGCCCGATCGGCATGGGGCTGCTCGGCGGCGTGCTGAAGAAGGTCGAGGGCGGCCGTCGCGCCTCCGAGCGCCAGCAGCAGCAGATCGACAAGCTCCGCCCGCAACTCGAAGCCTATGAGAAGTTTTGCGACGAGATCGGCGAGGCGCCGGCCGACGTCGCGCTCGCCTGGCTGCTCCACAATCCGGTCGTCACCGCCGCGATCAGCGGCCCGCGCGCCGTCGAGCAGCTGACGCAAAACCTGAAGGCGCCGGGCGTCAGGCTGTCGGACGAGGTGCTGTCGAAGCTGGACGAGATCTGGCCCGGCCCTGGCGGTGAAGCGCCGGTCGCCTACGCCTGGTAGAGCGACGGCCGCACTTGATCGGTGGCATGGTGGTTGCGCCCGGGCTGTCGCCTGACGCCTCGATGATGCCGACGGTCCTGAGCAAGAGAAGGTGTGGTCGGGCGGCAGGAGTGGAACGCTCCTGCCGCCTTTCAACTATAGCCGCAGCGCCGAAATCAGCGCGCGTCGGACGGTGCAACAAGCCCGTCATTGCCGTAGCCGCGCGGCACGCCGTAGCCGTCGAGCGCGACATCCACCTCGCCCAGGGACCGGTTGTACGAGGCAAGTTCGGCTGCGCTCACGAAACCCTGCTGCTTGTTCAAGCGGGTCATGCTCGTCTGCACCTGCGCTACCTGACGGTTCAGCCGCGTAGCGCGCGTGCGGGATACCTTGCCGCTACGCCGCCCCTCAACAACGCGAGCCTGCACGGTCGATGCGCGTCCTGAGCGCATCGGTATCGCTGGCGTTCTTGGCGCGCGCGGTCCGCAAATCCTGCGTCTGCGCCGTTGCCGCCGATAGGCTGGCGATCGATGCGCTGAGGAGGGCAATCGCGGGCAGGAGCGTTCTCAACTTCATCGTGGCTTTCTTGGAATGCGGGCTGGAGCGGCTACGAGGTTGAGGCCGCAACCGGGTCCTAACCAGGCTCCACGAAACTGCGCATGAACGACGCCGCGGTCTTGATCGGGTATCGAGTTCCGGAACCGTTCGCGCGGCAGCAAACGATCAGAGCTGAACGCCTTTGGCCGCCCAATCAGCGCTTGGCACCCGCTGTCCCACAAGGATGGTGTTCCGGGACTGACGGTCGGCCTGCCTTGAACATCAAGCAGTATCATTCGCAACGTTCGCCCCGCCGATAGGCGCGACTTTATGTCTAACGCCAGCCCTAAGCGGCCATATTCCCGTCTGCGTGCGGGTTTGCTAAATGGCGGAGGAGGATGTGCCAGGGGGCTTGTCCGCTCCTGGACGCCCTGATGATCCGTTCCCAGCCTGTCAGTTTCTTCGACCGGATCGTAGCCTGGTCACTCTACCTTCAGCTCCCGATCGTGACCCGATATCTGCTCGCGGCAATCACGATCCTTGCCGTGGGCTGGGGACGCGTCCTGTTCGTACCCGACACGTTGCCGTGGCTGCTGTTCATTCCTGCGACGATCGCCATTGCTCTGGTGGCAGGCAAAGGACCGGGGTTATTCGCAGCCTTTCTGTCGGCAGCCACCGGCATCGCATCCCTCGGCACGATCGAGCATCCCACCTGGGTGCCGCGACAGCAATGGGTGGCGGTATCCCTGTTCCTCGTCGTCATGCTTGGCATCGTCATGCTGACCGCTGAGTTGCGCGAGTCCCTGCGGCGGGCAAGGCGGCTCAACGAGGAGCTTGTCGAAAGCGAGCGGCAGGCAGTCGAGCGGCAGGCGTTCCTTTCCGGCGTGCTGGCCAGTTCGACGGATTGCATCAAGGTCCTCGACCTGGACGGCAAGCTGACCTTCATGAGCGAAGGCGGACAGCATGTCATGGAGATCAGCGACTTCAATGAGGTCGTCGGCTGTCCATGGCCGGACTTCTGGCAGGATGCCGGCAACGCCGAAGCCAAGGCCGCGATCGAGGCAGCCAGGCGGGGCGAGGCGCGCAGCTTCATCGGCAAGGCCGACACCTATCGCGGTACGCCGAAATGGTGGCACGTCGCGGTCAGCCCGATTACCGGACCGGACGGGCGCCCCGACCGCATTTTGTCGGTGTCCCGCGATATCACCAACCTGCGCGCGAGCGAGGAAGATCGCGACCGCTTCGTCCGACTGGCGGAGAACAGCACCGACTTCATCGGCATGGCCCGGACGGACGGCAGCGTCTTCTATGTGAACGACGCGGCAAGACGCCTCGTCGGCCTGGAGGGCGCCGACATCACGCGACTGACCATCGCCGACTTCTTCCCGCCCGATCAGGTCGAGACGGTCATGCGCAAAGTGCTGCCAGCCGTGGACCGCGACAGCCACTGGGTCGGCGAGCTGGATTTCCGGCATTTCCGCACCGGCGAGTTGATCCCGGTCCTCTATTCCGTGTTTCCGGTCACAGACGCGACGGGAACGCTGATCGGCTACGGCACCGTGACCCGCGACTTTCGCGAACGGCGCCGTACCGAAGACGATATGCGCCTGATGAACGGCGAATTGGCACATCGCCTCAAGAATGTGCTGGCGGTCGTCCAGTCGGTCGCCGCGCAGACGCTGCGTGGCATTCCCGAGGCAGAAACGGCAAGTCAGAGCCTGTCGGCGCGGCTGGTCGCGCTCGGTGCCGCAACGGACGTGCTGACAGGCCGTTCGTGGCGCTCCGCCGATCTATGCGAGTTGGCGACGCGCGCCTTGTCCCCGCACGGCCGGATCGGCGAGCGTATCCTTTTGTGCGGGCCGGCGGTGACGTTGAAGCCGGAACTGACGGTCGCCTTCGCCCTTGCTCTGCATGAGCTGGCGACCAATGCCGCCAAATATGGCGCGCTATCGAACGAAACCGGTCATGTGACGCTCGCCTGGTCGATCAACGGCGACGGCGACGATGCCAAATTGGCGGTCTGCTGGCGCGAGGAGGGAGGACCGCCAGTTACGCCGCCCCAGCGCAAGGGCTTCGGCTCTGTCCTGATTGAGCGCTCCTTGCGGAGCTATTTCAGCGGCAAGGCTGCAACCGACTACCGGCCGGAAGGTTTGGTGTTCGAACTTGAAGCGCGGCTTGGAGACGCCGCTATCGTGACCGGGAAGTAAGCGTGGGTCAGAGTACGCCGATCGGCAGCAAGACGATCCTGATCGCTGAGGACGAGGCTTTGGTCAGGTTCGACCTCGTGGACTTCTTCACCCATGCCGAATGGCGGGTCTTCGATGCGGAGAACGCGGACGAAGCCATTGCCATCCTCGACGCGCACAAGGATATCCGGGTGGTTCTGACCGATGTGCAGATGCCGGGATCGATGGATGGCGTGAAGCTCGCGCACTATGTCCGCGAACGCTTTCCGCCGACCGTATTGTTCGTCGTCTCCGGCAACGCCCCCATCCCGGCGCACGAATTGCCTGCCCGGGCGACGTTCCTTCCCAAGCCCTTCGATCCGCATCGGCTGCTGCGCCAGATCGAAAGCATAGCGCAGGCATAATTCCCCGGCGATGGCCTCGTAACGTGGTCCGGTTCTTCCTGAAAGGGATCGTTAATCGGGAATGCCAATGGCTTCCGAAGATCCGTTCAAGAAGGTGTTTCGAGAAACATTATACATTAGCCAGCTACCGTTAGGCTTCGACGCAGGCGGGCGATCGAGATGCTACCGCTAGTGCTGCGTCGCCCGCTGCATCATCTCCGTCGCGCGATCGGTGGCGATGCGTGTCTCGCCGGCCAGTTTCTTGACCTCGCTTGCGACAACCGCAAAGCCGCGGCCTGCGTCGCCCGCTCGCGCCGCTTCGATCGTGGCGTTGAGTGCGAGCATGTTGGTCTGTCGCGCGATGCCAGCCACGCTCGTGACGATACCGGCCAGTTCGTCCATTGCGGACTTGAGCAGGGCGTTGCCATGTTGCAGCTCGGCCTGTAACCGCCGCCCCTCCTCTAATCGCTGCTGCACCTCCTGCTCCAATATCACTTGGCGCGAGATGTCGGTGGCGATTTTGACGATCTTCCGCGGTCGACCCTCCGCGTCGAGGATCGGGTTGTATGTCGCCTGTATCCAGACCTCGCGTCCACCATTGCCTACGCGACGGTAGCGGCCAGCGTCGAACTCGCCCCGGCCGAGCCGCTTCCAGAACTCTCGATAGTTGGGGGACATGGCCTGTAGCTGGTCGCACAACTTGCTATGATGACGACCCACCAGATCAGCGCGGGCATAACCCATCATTGCAAGAAAATTATCGTTTGCCTCGATGATGTGCCCTTCAAGGTCGAACTCCACCACCGCCTGGGACAGGTCGATCGCGTTCTTGCGGCCTTCGTGCTCCGCAGCGCGCTCCTTGGCGGCAGTGACATCCATGGCGAACTTAACGATCTTGATTGGACGACCGTCGGGATCGAGGATCGGGTTGTATGTCGCCTGCAACCACACGTCCTGACCGTTGGCGGAAACGCGACGATATGTGCCGGTGTCAAACGCGCCGGTGCCGAGCTTGCGCCAAAAAGCGGCATAGTCGGGCGTAGCGACATGGGCGGGATCGCAGAAGATGCGGTGATGACGCCCCACTACCTCGTCCAACGTGTAACCGAACGCGGCCAAGAAATTGTCGTTCGCACTCAACACCGTGCCATCGAGCGCGAACTCGACCACTGCTTGCGACCGGTTCATCGCGGTGCTGATCGCCTGCAAGGCGGCGCTCTGACGCCGGTTCTCGGTCACGTCGGTGGCAATCTTGAGAATGCGTTCCGGCAGGCCATCCGCGTCCAGTACAGGGTTGTAAGTCGCCTGGAGGTAGACGGTCGCGCCGCCCTTGGCGCGCCTGGCGTATTCGCCAGAATGGTACTCGCCATCTGCCAATCGCCGCCAGAAGGCGGTGTACGCAGGCGATGCAGCTAGGTCGGCAGCACAAAACATTTGGTGGTGCTGACCGACGACCTCGTCCAGTCGATAGCCCATAGTGGTCAGGAACATGCCGTTGGCCCACTGCACGATACCGGCGGTGTCGAACTCGATCACGGCCTGCGATCGGCACAAGGCTTCCCATGCGGCGCCGCCACGCCCGAAACCCTCACTCATACTACCAATCTCCATCACGGAGGCGACATAGGCGATGGTAGTTAATCATCTGGTAAGCGCGGTTGGATTGCCGGCTGCGGACGAGCCGGCCGAACTTTCAAAGCTTTCCCGGAAACGAAGGTCGATCGAGATCCTGGGCCGCAAACCGGCTACGCCTCGCGGCTCCGGGGCTGATTTTCCCGAAATATGTTCCCGATTGTATTTTCCCGAAATGCGGCATCGGACATGGAGTTTCGGGAAAGGTCAGCCGCGTGAAAACCAGGGTAACCAAGCCCGCTGCTGGCGCAGCGGGTCCGGGGTCAGGAGCCGTGTAAGCGTCCGGTGTTCCCCGCCTTGCTGACGAGGTGATGCGCAAGCCACAGGTGCGGCACTGTGGCAGGCACCGGTGCGGCATTATGGCGACGCGAATTATCGAGATGGTTGGGGCAGAGCCGCGGCGACGGTTCAGCGACGATGACAAGGCGCGGATCGTGTCGGAGGCGATGATGCCGGGGGCGAGCGTGCTGGACGTGGCACGGCGTCACCGGGTGTGCACGTCGCTGGTGTACCGCTGGCGACGCACGCTGCTGCGCGACGGGGTCGCAAGCGAAGCTTTGCCCTTGCCGGGCGCGGCGTTCGTGCCGGTCGAGGTGGCGAACGTGCCCATGGCGCCGCAGCCGGAGCCGCTCGGACCGGGTGTGGTGGAGGTGGTCGGCCCGGCCGGGCAGCGCATCCGCCTGGCACCTCCCATCGACGCGCGGGTGCTGAAGGCCGTGCTGGCCGGGTTCGCTTGATCGGGCCGCCGAGCGGCGTCCGGGTGTATCTGGCGGCCGGGGTCACGGACATGCGCAAGGGTTTCGACGGACTGGCGGCGCTGGTGCAGCAGCGGCTGCGCCAGGATCCGTTCGGGGGTGCGGTGTACGCCTTCCGGGGCAGGCGCGGCGATCTGGTCAAGCTGCTGTGGTGGGATGGTCAGGGCCTCGTCCTCCATGCCAAGCGTCTGGAGCGTGGTCGGTTCACCTGGCCGACGACCGCGGACGGCGTCGCAGTGCTGACCCCGGCGCAGTTGTCGATGCTGCTCGAAGGGGTGGACTGGCGGCATCCGATCCGGTCCTCGCAGCCGACCCTGGCCTGGTAAAAAGCACGGTTTCCTGCGGCTTTCGCGTGTATCGGCACGACTGTTCTGGTATAAGCAGGCGTGTCGCCCGATGCCGCCTCGCTGCCCGACGATATCGCCCTCCTGAAGGCCATGCTCATTGCTGTCGGCGCCGAGCTGGAGCAGTTGCGGATGCAGGTCGCGCGGCTGCGGCGCATGGCCTTCGGCCGTTCGTCGGAGAAATTGACGCATCAGGCTGACCAGCTGGAACTAGGGTTGGAGGAACGCGAGGCGGAAGCCGCCACGGCGGCGATGCCGGTGGCCACCCGGAGACGGGAGACCGCCAAGCCGTATCGACAGCCGCTGCCCGACCATTTGCCCCGCACCGAGGTCGTGCATGACGCACCGTGCGTATGCCCCGACTGCGGTGGTGCCATGCGGCGTATGGGTGAGGACGTCACGGAGCAGCTCGACTATGTGCCCGCCTCATTCCGGGTCGTGCGCCACGTCCGGCCGCGGCTGAGCTGTCGGTCATGCGAGCGCATCGTGCAGGCGCCGCTGCCGTCCATGCCCATCGAGCGGGGTCGGCCCGGTGCCGGGCTGCTCGCACATGTGCTGGTGTCCAAATACGCCGACCATCTGCCGCTCTATCGCCAGTCGGGCATCTACGCGCGCCAGGGCGTCGACCTTGCCCGCTCCACCCTCGCCGACTGGGTCGGGCGCTCGGCCGCGCTCCTCGACCCGCTGGTCGACGCGCTCGAGCGCCACGTCATGGGTGGCGTAACCCTCCACGCCGACGACACGCCCGTGCCGGTTCTGGCCCCCGGCGCCGGTCGCACCAGGACGGGCCGGCTGTGGACCTATGTGCGCGACGAGCGCGGGGCTGGCGGCGAGGCCCCGCCTGCCGTGCTGTTTCGCTACGCGCCCGACCGCAAGGGCGAACGCCCCGTCGCGCACTTGCGAACATTCCAGGGCGATCTGCACGCCGATGGCTATGCCGGGTTCGACAGGCTCTATGGCGAGCGCATCGCAGAGGTAGCCTGTTGGGCGCATGTCAGGCGCAAGTTCTTCGACGTCCATGCCGCAACCGGCTCCGCCACGGCCCGCGAGGCGCTGGACCATATCGCCAGCCTCTATGCGGTCGAACAGGACGTGCGCGGTCGGCCCCCGGACGAGCGACGACACGTACGCCAGACCAGAGCTGGACCGCTGCTCGATGCGTTCCGTCAGTGGCTCGACGCGACCGGACCGAAGCTGTCCCGACGCTCCGACCTCGCGGTCGCCATCCGCTATGCGCTCGCCCGCTGGACGGCGCTTACCCGCTATGCGGACGATGGCCGCCTTGAGATCGACAACAATGCCGCCGAGCGCTCGTTGCGCGGTATTGCCGTCGGTCGCAAGAACTGGCTGTTCGCCGGCTCCGACCAGGGCGGCCACCGCGCCGCCGGCATCTACAGCCTTGTGGAAACCGCCAGGCTCAACGACGTCGACCCCGAGGCATGGCTGACCGACACCATCAGCCGCATCGCCGACCATCCAGCCCGCCAGATCAATGAACTGCTGCCGTGGAACTACCGTCCCGCCTGACGCGACGCCTTCACCGGACGCTTACGGAGCCGTGAGGTAATGGCATCAGCGGGGGCAGCGCTGCGCTGTTTGGATGGCTCCACGCTGCCCCCGCTGCTACCAGACGGTGTCATTTCTATCTGGTGACGATTATGTCTTCTCTAAATCGCGGGAACACAAATCTGCTCTGCGGCGGAAGCACTTAGGCCGCTCTACCGGCACTCACCCGATCAGCGACACCCGCTCGCGCTGGCGTGCTTCGGCTCGGCGAGCCACGCATGAAACTGCGCCAGAATGTCGGCAACGTCCAGTCCCATTTGCCGATGGTGCATTGGCCACGAGCGCGCAGCGGCGCCAACCAGTCCTTGCAGTTCTGGATCAACATCGCCTGGACCCATTTCGGCGTGCTAGCGAGCAGCCATTCCAGTGATGGCCAGTCATAGGCGGGCCGTACCCGCAATTAGGCGGCTGACCGGCTCATCCGAAGCAGTGCGATATCCAGCGTCCCGTTTCAGGAGAACCAACACGCGCCCTGCCCGGCCACTCTCTTTTTCCAGGAAGAGGGGTTACCGGAAAATACAATGAGGGTGACGAAGCCGGTTAGATCGCTTATATGTTAGCTAGACTAACCGTAGGAGCTGCTCATGGCGACCCTCGCCAACGCCGTTGATCCGGGTGCCTTTGCCAATCTGGTGTTCGCCAGCTTGGTCGAGACCGCACGCAACAAGCCAGCCAAACAGCGTGGATCCGAGCCGGCGCCTACGGTCGACGAAACCTTATATATAGCGCCCACGGTTGAGGGCTTCTCCGCACAATATCGCACCGCCGTCGATCACGCGCTGGAGCAGCTAGCTGAAGCCGGTATTGCAACTGATCCGGATCGGCAGGCGCTCTACGCCATCGTCGACAAGCTGCTGCCCGACATTCGCACCCGACACCTCGAGCGCAAGATCGAGCAGCTCCTCGATGTGTTGGCCGACACGCATGACCCGATGGCGGAATTTCACACTGCGGTCGCGGCCGATAACACCGCGATCCGGCAGCGCTTCCTTCAGGAGGTCGAGACGCTTACCTCGGTCGAGGTTGCCGCGCGCGCCGGGCACGAAGCCAAGAACCGCCACCAGACGGCCGCGCGCTGGAAGGCGCAGGCCCGTGTCTTCGCCGTCCCCTATCAGGGGCAGGATCGCTTTCCCGCGTTCCAGTTCGATGCCGACGGCAAACCCCTTCCGCTAATCCGGCAGGTTCTCGCGGCCCTCCCCGCGAACCGCACGCCATGGCAAGTTGCTTTCTGGTTCGTATCGTCCAACTCATGGCTTGGTGGTCCCGCACCCATTGAGCGGTTCGACGAACCAGCAGCCGTTCTCGAGGCGGCAGCCCACGAAGGTGATGAGATCAGCGGGTGACGGCCCTCGCTCCGACAGGCATCGTTGCGAAACCGCCGACCGCCTTCCCGACCCACGTTACCGACCTACCGGTGGGGACGGTGCTTTGGCGCATTCACGCCGAGAAGCTTGCCGGAGACGCGTTCAATCCGGGTTTCGGCGCTTCGCGCTTCGCGCCGATCGGCCCGGTGCGCAAGCGGGTGCCGACGGCCTATGCCGCAGACGGGTTTGAGGCTGCGGTGTACGATACGATCTTCCACGATCTCGATTCCACGCAGACCTTCAAGACCTTTGCGCTGAGCAGGCTTGCCGATGTTCGCTGCTCGGTACTCCGGGTCGCCAGCCCGCTGGTGCTTCGCTCCTTTCTCGCGCCCGATCTGATGAAGCTGGGCGTCGCCCGTACCCAGCTGATCGACACGCCCGCGCGCGAATTTCCGGACACGCGGCGCTGGTCTGCGGCACTGCATCGCAAAGACGCCGCCACGCATGGGATGGTCTGGGAGTCTCGCCCCTATCCCTCGTCGCAGGCGATGATGTTGTTCGGCGATCGCGTGCCGCCTGGTGCGCTAAGCGTGGTCAGCACGTCTGGCATCGATGGTGATCCGGGGCTCGCCATGCGCTTCAAGGCGCTTGCCGATCGCTCCGGCGTGACCCTTGTCGCGTAAGATGGGAGCGAAATTTGCGGTAAAATAACGCCGTGCTGACGCTCCCGCAGGTGGGGTATCGTGGTATATGTATCTCCTAATCGACGCGTAGCGCCGGCTGCCAAGATCAGGAGCACGGGCCGTCGCGTTCCGGCCTCAAGGCCTCGTGTCCGTCACCAAGGTGGCGACCTTAAAATCGGATTGGCCTGTGGGCACACATCAAGGCGCGCGCGACACGTAAGTTCTTGCGATCAACCACCGTCTGAGCTCAACTTGCTTCTAAGAATGCATTGAGGGGGCGAACCAGTGGCGACGAATCCTTCCGAGAGGGTAGAAGCAGACCGATCTGTGATCCTGCGAGACCTCGCCGAAGACGCCTTGGCGACGTTCGAGCGGATCGTCGAGGCGGCTCTAGCTCGACACCGGCGCGTAGCTCGGCGATCTCATCGGATCGCCGCTCAGCACGTTCACCCATCTTCCAGGTGCCTTGACCCATTGAAGGAACCACTTCCCCGCCGAGCAATGTCACGTGTTTCATGTGCTTTCGTCCAATGAGATGAGTTCGACTGTTCGGTCGCGGGAGGCGGATTGGCAGATGACCACCATGTAACGATCATATCGCGGCCGGCCATCGATCGAGTGCCATTTTGGCGATGGAGAGCAGTTCGTTGATCGTAGCGCCGTCGCGCGCCTGAACGGACATGCCTTCCATGACCGTATTGATGAATTTGCCTAGCACGGCCGGATCGGTGTTGGCCGCAAGCTCGCCCTGCGCGGCGCCGCGTTGCAGACGCTCGATCAGGAGAGCCTCCGCCGCGATACGCTTGTCGCGCAGCAGGCATTCGATGGCGGCGGACGCCGGCGAAACGGCTGCCGCTGCCGAATACATGAAGCAGCCGGCCGGCGTTCCAGGTTCCGAGAATGATGACGCCGCTCGTTCCAGCAGGCCTTTGACGGCCTCGTAGGTGGACAACGCCGGATCGTTGATGGGTGAATAGAGGTGGACGCTGAACGTCGCGGCGTAGCGCTCGATCACCGCCGCAAACAGCCCCGCCTTGTTGTCAAACGCTGCATAGAGACTGGCAGCGGCGACGCCAGTCTCCGCCACCAGATCGGCCATCGATGTCGCCTCGTAGCCGCGCTGCCAGAACAGCCGCACCGCCTTGTCGAGCGCAGCGTCAGTGTCGAACACACGAGGGCGACCTGCGCGGCGACGGGCTTTCGTCTCTGTCATCTTTCGTGCACGATATGGAACGATCGATAAATAATATCTTGAAACGGGTGGTCCGTCTCCTTACAGAACGATCATTCAATAATCAAGGATTTTACAATGAGCCGCATCGTCCGCATCCACGAATATGGCGACGCCAGCGTCCTCAGGATTGAAGATGTGGCAGTCCCCGCGCCCGCGGCCGACGAAGTGCAGATCGCGGTGAAGGCGATAGGCATAAACCGCGCCGAGGTGATGTTCCGCAACCATGCCTACCTTCAGGAAGCCGAGTTCCCGAGCCGCCTTGGCTATGAGGCTGCCGGCACTGTCGTTACGGTCGGCGCGGACGTGACCGGGTTTGCGGAAGGCGAAGCCGTCAGCGTCATCCCCCCGCTCGATATCGCGCGCTGGGGCACTTATGGCGAGGTCGCCAACGTGCCCGCCCGCCTCGTCGTCAAGCATCCGGTGGCGCTGACGTTCGAGGAAGCGGCGGCCGTGTGGATGCAGTATGTCACCGCCTGGGGTGCGCTGGTGGAGCAGGCGAAACTCGGCGAGGGCGATTTCGTCATCGTCACTGCTGCCTCCAGCAGCGTCGGCCTTGCTGCCTTCCAGATTGCGCGGATGGTCGGCGCGACGGTAATCGCGACGACGCGTACCGGCGCCAAGCGCCAGGCCCTGATCGATGCCGGTGCACATCATGTCGTCGCGACCGGGGAAGAGGATCTGGTAGCGAGGGTGATGGAGATAACCGATGGTCAGGGTGCGCGCGTGGTGCTCGATCCGGTCGGAGGCCCGTCGTTCGAGCCGCTGACCGAGAGCATGGCACGCGGCGGCATCCTGCTCGAATATGGCGCGCTCAGCGGCGAACCGACGCCGTTCCCGTTGTTCTCCGTGCTGGGCAAGAGTCTCACGCTCAAGGGGTATCTCTACAGCGAGATCGTCTCGGACGATGCCGCCCTCGATCGCGCCAAGGCGTTCATCGTGGCGGGTCTGGAATCGGGCGCGCTCAAGCCGCGGATCGCGCGCACTTTCCCGCTCGACGCGATCCAGGACGCTCACCGCTTCCTCGAATCGAACGACCAGGTCGGCAAGGTCGTCGTTACGGTCTGACCTGCATACCGGGGGGAGTGAGCGATCGCTCCCCCACGAATTTGCGCTGACGCGACGGCCTCGCACCAGCAATCGGTTTAACTCAACGAGGGTATCCCAACATGAAATCTCGCGCCGCTGTAGCCTTCGAGGCGGGCAAGCCACTCGAAATCGTCGAGATCGATGTCGCCCCACCCCGGAAAGGCGAAGTCCTCATACGGGTGACGCACACCGGTGTGTGCCACACCGACGCGTACACGCTGGCGGGGAGTGATCCGGAGGGTGTTTTCCCGGTGGTTCTGGGCCACGAGGGCGCGGGCATCGTTGTCGAGGTCGGAGAAGGCGTCACCAGCGTCGGACCGGGCGATCACGTGATTCCGCTCTACACCGCCGAATGCGGCAAGTGCGACTTCTGCCTGTCGGGCAAGACCAACCTGTGCGTCGCTGTCCGCGAAACGCAAGGCAAGGGCTTGATGCCCGATGGGACCACGCGCTTTTCTTACAATGGTCAGCCCCTCTATCATTACATGGGCTGTTCAACCTTCAGTGAATATACTGTCGTCGCCGAAGTCTCGCTCGCCAAGATCAATCCCGAGGCAAACCCCGAACATGTCTGCCTGCTCGGCTGCGGCGTCACGACCGGCATCGGCGCAGTCCACAATACCGCCAAGGTCCAGCCGGGAGACTCGGTCGCCGTGTTCGGCCTCGGCGGCATCGGCCTCGCGGCGATTCAGGGTGCGCGCCAGGCGAAGGCGGGTCGCATCATCGCCATCGACACCAATCCATCCAAGTTCGAGCTGGCACGCCAGTTCGGTGCTACCGAGTGCATCAACCCCAAGGACCATGACAAGCCTATCCAGCAAGTGCTGATCGAGATGACGGGCTGGGGCATCGATCATACCTTCGAGTGCATCGGCAACGTCCACGTCATGCGCGCCGCGCTTGAATCAGCGCACCGTGGCTGGGGTCAGTCGATCGTGATTGGCGTTGCCGGCGCGGGCGAGGAAATCTCCACCCGCCCATTCCAGCTCGTCACGGGCCGCGTATGGAAGGGGTCCGCTTTCGGTGGCGTCAAGGGACGGACACAGCTCCCCGGCATGGTCGAGGATGCGATGAGAGGCGATATCGATCTGGCCCCATTCGTAACCCACACGATGGGTTTGGAGGAGATCAACGAGGCCTTCGAACTGATGCACGAAGGCAAGTCGATCCGCACGGTCATTCACTACTGACCCGCCGATCCGAAGCGGCGCGAGGCGCTCGGATCGACAACTCGGCCGTCATCATGGCCCGACCCCGGCCATGATGAAGCGCGCTCTGGCAAATGGGCAACGCGTCGCGATGCGGTAACAAGCGCCGAAGTACGGTCGTTACATGCCGATAGCGGCACGGACCAGGGCCGCCCAGCCCAGGCGCTTACCAGCGGAGTGTGTGTGGCCTCGTCGCGCGACCCAACAGGGAAAATGGTTTTATCGTAACCTTTGTCCACTGCTGGAAAAATACTTCAAAGGTGCCGAATATCGGGCCAGCCTGACCTTTGGATGTATTGAGTCGGAAAAGCATTCATCTGTTCCCCGACTGTGATGAACCACGGGCCGCACGGGCGGATAGGGCAGGAAGACTGAATTGAAGAGCAAGGATATTCACGCGACGACGCCGGCCACCGATCATGGGCATACGGGGCTGCCCGCTTGCGTGCAGGTTCGCGGCGCGCGCCAGAATAACCTCAAAAATATTGACGTCGATGTACCGCGCGACGCCTTCGTGGTGTTCACCGGCATATCGGGCTCGGGCAAGTCATCGCTCGCGTTCGGCACCCTCCCGCGAACGAATGGTGCCGTCACGTCGCGACCCATCAACGGCGCCTTATCGTTAAATTCAGAGATATGATAAGTGCAGAAGACAAGGTCATCCACTATTGCGGATGACCTGCCATATTCATCTATTCATTTCCCGATACGGCCGGGCCACCCATTCCGGATAGAAACACGAACCTTACCCTGCAGTCAGACAGCAGCTTAGGGTGCCGACCGCTCGGCTATTTCGCGGCCAGCAGGGTGAACTTGTGAATTTGCGGCGGTTCAGAAAAAAGTTCTTCTGCCTTGTCCATCAGTGCGGCGGCAACCTTGCCGTCGAGATGGGCTTGCCGATCCTCCTCTGTGTCGAACGTATCGAAGATCGCGTACGCACCGGGACCTTCCTCGATCGCATACCAGGTCAGAGTGCCCGCCTCAGCTTGAACGAGCGGCAATGCCGAGGTCAGGAAATTGGCGACATCACGCTCTTTTCCGGGCTTGGCCTTCAGTGGTACATACAGGGCAAGTTTGGGCATAAATGACTCCTCAAGTGAAACCGACAGTCATTATTCGGCAGAGTAACGGAAGAGCGGGCCGCTACGTTCCCCATGAGGCGGAGCAAACGCGGCCCCGCCTCCTCGTCGAAATCAGAACTGCTGTGCGGTCGGCCGGATGACGATCGCGTTGACGTCGACGTCATCAGGTTGTTCGACAGCGAACGCGATAGCACGCGCCACCGATGCCGCCGGGATGGCCTGCTTGTAGAAGTCCAGCACCGTCTCAGCAGCCGTACCCGACGTCGTGAACTTCAGGTCGCTCTCGACGGCTCCGGGCTCGATCGACGTGACGCGGACCTTCTCGCCCACCTCCTGGCGAAGACCTTCGCTGATCGCGCTGACGGCGAACTTGGTGCCGGAATAGACCGTGCCGCCCGGGGCGAAGACCTTGATGCCGGCGACCGAACTCAGGTTGATGATGTGGCCGCTGCCCTGCTCCAGAAAGCCGGGAAGAGCCGCGGCGATGCCGTAGAGCGTGCCCTTCAAATTGACGTCGATCATCTGGTCCCACTCGTCGGTGTTGACCTCGGCCATCGGACGGATCGGCATCAGACCGGCGTTGTTGATCAGTACGTCGAGACGGCCGAAGTCGGCGACGATCGCGGCGACGACGGTCTGGACCGCCGACTTGTCGGTGACGTCGAGCGCATAGGCGCGTGCCGTTCCGCCGTTCTCGGCGATCTGCGCGACGACCTCGTCGAGCTTGTCCTTGCGCCGTGCGGCGATGGCGACCTTCGCACCGCGTTCGGCGAGAAGACGCGCGGTCTCGGCGCCGATGCCGGTGCTCCCGCCGGTGATGAGAACAACCTTGCCTTCGATACCTTTGGTCATGACTGTGTTTCCTTCACTTCAGATGTTGATTTTTCGCTGCGTCGCGGCCCCGCGCCAGCGGTAGCCGCGTGGATGAACGAGGCCGATAAGGCCCGCGCGAAGCGCAGGTGCCAACAGGCCGATCATCCGCAGCTCCTCTATGTAGAACGGTTGTGCCAGCAGCGCCGACCCCACCCATTCTTTAAGCTTGCCCATGGCAGCACCCTTAGGTCGCGGAGACGGGGTTGAGGACAAACGTGGCGCGCTCGGCCAGATCGCCGATCTGAGAGAGGTAGTTTTGGAAGTGGGGCGTCGCGCGGTGGGCGGTAACCGCATCCGCGTCCGCGTACAGCTCGTCGAGGACGAAGCGGTTCGGATCGCTCTGGTCCTGCCAGAGATCGTAGCGCAAATTGCCCGGTTCGGCACGGCTTGGCTTTAGCATGGCGTCGAGCAGAGCGCGCAGGCGGTCGACGGTATCCGCACGGGCGGTTAGGACGGCGACGATCTTCACGTTGGCGGTCATGGCACCATATCCTGTCCTGGTTATATCCGAAGCGGGGCGCATCCTGAGCGCCCCGCCCGTCATCCTGGTACTCACGCAGCGGCGCGATCGAGGGCTTCGATCAAAGCGTCGGCCATGGCTTGGTCCGACGCCGGATTCTGACCCGTGATCAGCTCCCGGTCCACGACGACATTCGAAGCGAAGTTCTTGTCGGTGACAGAGACGTCGCCACCGGCCGACCGCAGCGCCTTTTCCATGTCGAAGAAGAGCTCGCCCTTCAGCACTTGCTCCTCAGCGATCTTCTCCTCGCTCGCCGAGAAGACGGTCATGCGGTAGCCTGAGTAGATCCAGTCTCGCGCCAGGTCGGCCGCCCCGGCGTCATCGCCTTCCTCCAGCGCCTTGCGGAAGGCCGGAGCATCGTCGAGCGTAGAAACAACGACCACCGGTCCGTGGCAGAGGAGCGCGGTCGGCTTGGCCGCCGCGTGGAAGTGACGGAGGATCGTGCCCGCATCGCGGTCCTGCATCAGATCGACGATGGGCGCGTGACCTCCCGGCACGAACACGCCAACGAAGCCGTCCAGACCCTCGTCGACGACCGATTTCAGCGTGCGGACGTCGTTCATGGCCGGGTGGCTGGCGAAGAAGTCCTTGGCGCGCTGGTATGCCGCCTCATCACCGCCAAAGTGGTCCTTCGTGTCGGAACCGGCATCGATGTGCGGCTTGGTCCCATTGGGCGTAGCGAGAACAATATCATAGCCGGCGTCGAGCAGTGCCAGCGCGGGGACTGCCGTTTCGTTGAGATACTGACCGACCGTTGCGGTACTGCCGCCACGCAGACCGAGCTGTGTCGCGTTCGATCCAAGAACGAGAACCTGACCCTTGCTCATCTGAACCTCCATGTTCGCGGCGCCCGTCGCCGATGGATGGGAAATGGGCCTAGTTGATATATTCTAGAAGTTTATCTTTCTAATGTCAGATATACGTCTGACAGGATGACTGCGTGCGCTACGATCTGAACCTGCTGCCGATCTTCGTGGCGTTGATGGAGGAGCGCAGCGTCACGCGGGCCGCCGAGCGAATGGGCATGACACAGCCCGCCCTGTCTAATGCCCTATCGCGTCTACGACTGATGCTTCAGGACCAACTGTTCGTCCGCGAGCGCTACGGCATCCAGCCGACCCCGATCGCGCTTGAACTCTCACCGCTGATCGCCGAGGCACTCGCGCAGCTTGACGACGCGGTCCTCGGTCAGCAGGCCTTCGATCCCGCACAGGCCGAACGGCTCTTCACCATCGCGCCGAACGGCTATGTCGAGTTCGTCCTGGTCCCCGCTGTCGTGGCGCGCCTGGAGAAGGTCGCGCCCGGCATCAAGCTCCGCCTGACGCCCTACGGCAACGATCTTGTGGAAACAGGCGTCGTGTCGGGCACGACGGCGCTCGTGCTGGGCCGCATCGTCGATCCGCCCGACAACCTCGTCGTCCAGCACCTGATGGACGAAGGGCTCGCCTGCGCCGTCCGCGCCGACCATCCGGGCGTCGGCGATGCCATGACGCGCGAGCAGTTCGAGGCGATGAAGCACGTCAACATCGTGCCGCCCGGACGGATGCGCGCCGGGCTGTTCCAGGCGCTGGCGCAACAGCAGCTGAAGCGCGACGTCGCAATCTCCGTGACAAACTTCTTCGCGGTAGCCGAGATGGTGGCGGTGACCGACTATTGCGCCACCTTGCCCTCGCTCATCTGCAGGCGGCTGATGCACGACCCCCGGCTGAAGATCCTGCCGGCTCCGGTCGACCTTGGCAGCTTTCCCGTGGAAATGGCTTGGCACGTCCGCTATCGGCATGATCCCGCACACCGCTGGCTACGGGCGCTGATCGGCGCGGTCATCACTGACCTCACGGGGAAGACGGCAGCGGCAGCCACGCCGTCGCCAGCCTGAGGACGATGTCGAACCGCGACGTCGCTTGTGCGTATCCCGTAGGTAACAAAATTCGCTATATAGCCTCTGACGATAGGATTTATCATGCGCGCAATCGGCTACCAGCAGCCCGGAACGATCGATCGCACAGAAGCTCTCGTCGATATCGAACTTCCCGATCCCAACGCTACCGGCCGTGATCTCCTCGTCGAGGTCAAGGCTGTCTCGGTAAACCCGGTTGACACGAAGGTGCGCGCTGGCTCGGGTTCGATCCACGGTGATTGGCGCGTCCTGGGTTGGGATGCCGCCGGTGTCGTTCGCGCGGTTGGCCCTGAAGTGCGCGGCTTCGAACCGGGCGACGAGGTGTTCTACGCGGGTAGCATCGGCCGCGATGGGACCAACGCCGAGTTGCACTTGGTCGACGAGCGCATTGTCGGGAAGAAGCCGGCTAGCCTCGATTGGGCAGAGGCAGCGGCGTTGCCGCTGACGGCGATCACTGCGTGGGAGGCCCTCTTCGAGCGATTGTCCGTGCGTACTCCTGTAGCCGGTGCAGCACATGCGCTGTTGATTGTCGGGGGTGCCGGCGGGGTAGGCTCGATGGCAATCCAGCTTGCTCGCCAGGTACCCGAGCTGATCGTCATTGCGACAGCCTCGCGCCCTGAAACGCAGGCCTGGGTGGCCGAGCTCGGTGCGCACCATGTCATCGATCATCGCCAGCCGCTGGCTCGGCAAGTGGCGAATTTGGGCATTGGCGCGCCGGCTTTCGTCTTCTCGACCACGCACACCGACGAGCATATCGAGCAGATCGCCGAGATGATCGCCCCGCAGGGACGTTTTGCGCTCATCGACGACCCCAAGACGCTCGATGTCGTACCATTCAAACGCAAGTCGGTGTCGACCCACTGGGAGTTCATGTTCACCCGGTCCATGTTCGAGACCGCTGATATGGAAACGCAGGGTCAGATCCTGTCGACCATCGCCAGCCTCGTGGACGCCGGCGACGTGCGCACCACCCTCACCGAACGGTTCTCCCCCATCAACGCCGCGAACCTCAAGCGTGCGCACCAGGCGCTTGAGAGCACTACCGCACGCGGCAAGATCGTCATCGAGGGTTGGCAGTGATGCGGTTCACGCTCACCCGCAACGTCCGCCGTGCCCGCGGCCCCCGCCGCACCAACTGAAAAGGACCAAGCCTCGGCGTTATCGATGCCAGCCATGTGCGGTTGTGGGCGTCGCTTTCGCTGGGTCACTGATATCTACAATCATAAAAGACCGTGATGTTTTGAGATAGCAGACGCGGTCCTCGGGTGAAAACTCGGGACGTCTGCTAGCTCGGCCTCTCACCAATCGGTGCCAAGAGCGGGGAGTGCTTCGGCTAAGAAGTCAATCCACGCCCGCGTCTTGGCGGCGGGGCGCCGCGTCGGGTGTGTGATGGCATATGCCGCTCCCAGCATCATAGGCGGCTCGTCCAGCTCAAGCTCGCTCAATTGGCCGGCGCGAAGCGCCTCTGCCGCAATAAAGCGTGGCCCATAGACCAGCCCTTGGCCCGCGATGGCAGCGCGAACCAAGGCCTCGCCATTGTCGGAACACATCGATCCTGAGATCGGCACCTTGATCGTCCCGTCTTTGCCGAACGCCCACGATGTCGTTCCTGCAAGCGACGCGTTGGTGTGGCCCAGGCAATCGTGATCGCCGAGATCGGCCAGGCGGGTTGGCGTTCCCCGCCTCGCCAAATAAGAGGGTGCGGCACACAACACGACGCGCATCGCCACGAGCTTGCGGGCAACAAGCGCACTGTTGGCGAGGCGCCCGATCCGTACGGCGACATCCCAACGTTCTTCCAGCAGGTCGACGTAACGATCGTTGAAGCCCAGTTCGATCGTCACTTCGGGATGACGTGCGGAGAAAGCAGGGATGAGTGAGGCAAGGTGCAGAACGCCGAAGGTGGCGGGCGCACTGACGCGCAGCAGTCCCTGCGCGGTGATCGACCGCGACGATGCCTCCGCCTCGGCTTCTCCGATCTCCATCAGGATACGTTCGGCCTTTTCGAAATAGTCGGTGCCTGCCTCGGTCAGCGACAGCCGACGCGTCGAGCGCTGGATCAGCGTGGTGCCGAGCCGCGCTTCGAGGGCGTCTAGGTGCTTGGCCGCCATCGCCGGCGACATGTGCAGATCGCGTGCGGCAGCAGAGATGCCACCGAGCCTGATCGCCCGGACGAACACGTCCATACCCGTCAATCGATCAGCCATGATTTCCTACCCGTGGTTGAAGCTGATCCTTCTACGCGAACGATTATCATTGCGCGATATCGGGCACATATTCCGGTCAACAGATCGAACAATGATCCAGGCGGCTTCCGTGGCGCCTGCACCGGAGTGTATGACCATGAGCGTCCAGCCTACCTACTTCATCCCGCATGGCGGCGGCCCCTGCTTCTTCATGGACGATCCGCGCGGCGTGTGGAGCGGTATGGAAGCGTTCCTGCGCAGCCTGCCGAACTCGCTTGCCGAGAAGCCCAAGGCCATCCTCGTCGTCTCGGGACACTGGGAGACGGACGGCTTCGCCTTCACCGGCGCCGAACGGCCCGAGCTGATCTACGACTATTACAACTTCCCGCCCCATACCTATCAGCTGCGCTACGACGTGCCGGGCGCACCAGCGCTCGCCGCCCGTGCCGCGGCTCTGCTCAAGGATGCGGGCATCCCCTCGTCTGTCGACCCGAAGCGGGGCCTGGATCACGGCGTGTTCGTGCCCCTCAAGGTCGCCTTTCCGGATGCGGACATTCCGCTGATCGAGATGTCCGTCGAGCGCGGGCTGGACCCGGCCCTCCATGTCGCTGCGGGCCGCGCCCTTGCGCCGCTGCGTGAGGAAGGTGTGCTGATCCTAGGTTCGGGCATGAGCTTCCATAACATGCGCGCCTATGGCGATCCGCGCTCGACGCCCGGCTCGCAGGCGTTCGACCAGTGGCTGGCCGAAAGCATGGAGCTGGACGGCCCACAGCGGGCCGAGCGTCTTACGCAATGGGCCGATGCGCCCTCGGCGCGGTTCGCCCATCCCCCGGCCAAGGAGGAGCATCTGCTGCCCCTGATGGTCGCGGCCGGCGCGGCCGAAGGCGAAGGCGCCCGGGTCTATGCCGAGGAAGTGCTGTCGACCGCCATCTCCGGCTTCCGTTTCAACTGATCTCAACTCTCAACGCGTCATCGAAGGAGAATTGTCATGACCATCGCCGTCACCGGCGCGACCGGCCAGCTTGGCCGCCTCGTCATCGAAAGCCTGAAGCGCAAGTCGACCGGCGAGCCGATCGTGGCGCTGGTGCGCTCGCCCGAGAAGGCCAGCGATCTGGGCGTCGAGGCACGCGCGTTCGATTACGCGCAGCCCGAGACGCTTGCTCCGGCACTGGCCGGGGTCGACACGCTGCTCCTGATCTCGTCGAGCGAAGTCGGGCAGCGCGAGCCGCAGCACCGCAACGTCATTGAGGCCGCCAAGCAGGCGGGCATCAAGCGTATCGTCTACACCAGCCTGCTCCACACCGACCGCTCGCCGATCAGCCTAGGCGAGGAGCACCGTGCGACCGAAGCGATGCTGGCATCCTCCGGCATCCCGACGACCCTCCTGCGTAATGGCTGGTACACCGAGAACTACACGGGCTCGATCCCGGCGGCTCTGGAGAATGGCGCGTTCGTCGGCAGCGCTGGCGAGGGACGCCTGTCGCTCGCGACCCGTGCCGATTATGCCGAGGCCGCAGCCGTCGTGCTGACCAGCGAGGGCCATGAGGGCAAGACCTATGAGCTGGCTGGTGACGACGCGGTGACGCTTGCCGACCTTGCCGCCGAGATCTCGCGCCAGACGGGTCGCGACATCCCGTACCGCGACCTGCCGCAGGCCGACTACGCTGCGATCCTGAAGCAGGTCGGCCTGCCCGAGGGCTTCGCCGAAGGGCTCGCGGCGTGGGACGTCGATGCCTCGAACGGCGCGCTGTTCGATGACGGCCATCAGCTCTCGAAGCTGATCGGACGTCCGACGACGCCGCTGGCCGACGCCGTGCGGGCGCAACTCGCCGCGCAGGGCTGACGTTACGCAATCCTCCGACGGTTAAAAAGCCATCCCTGGAGATAGCGCATGAACATCGACCTTTCCGGCAAAACAGCGCTCGTGACCGGTTCGACCGCCGGTATCGGCTTCGCAATCGCGAAGGGGCTGGCGGCAGCCGGGGCGATCGTCGTCCTGAACGGGCGCGACGAGAGCCGCACCCAGGAGGCGGTGGCCAGGCTGAAGCGTGAGGTCGGGGATGCCGATGTGCGCGGTGTAGCCGGAGACGTTGGAACGGAAGCCGGATGCGATGCCATCGTATCCGCGCTTCCGGCGGTCGACATCCTGGTCAACAATGCCGGCATCTTCGGCCCGCAGGACTTTTTCGAGACGCCTGACGCGGAATGGGAACGCTTCTTCAAGGTCAATGTGCTGTCGGGCGTACGCCTGTCCCGGGCCTATCTGCCGCGGATGCGCGACAAGGGCTGGGGTCGCGTGCTGTTCCTGTCCTCGGAGTCGGGCCTGAACATCCCGGCGGACATGATCCACTACGGCGTGACCAAGACCGCCGACCTCGCCCTGTCGCGTGGCCTCGCCAAGCGCATGGCGGGTACGGGTGTAACGGTGAATGCTATCCTTCCCGGTCCGACGCTCTCGGAGGGCGTATCCGAGATGCTGGCGGATGCGGTCGCCTCGGGCAAATCGTTGGAAGAGGCCGGCGCCGATTTCGTCAAGGCACACCGATCGTCCTCGATCATCCAGCGCGCTGCCACGGTCGAGGAAGTCGCCAACCTGTGCGTGTACATCGCCTCTCCACAAGCGTCCGCGACCACCGGTGCGGCGCTACGCGTTGACGGCGGTGTGGTGGATACGATCGCCTGACTTTCAGTTTGTCCTATCCCGATTGGGAAGGGCGGCCAGCACTACCAATGCGCGAGTTGCACGACATACGGCAAGGCGGGTGCCGTTTCCCGAACTGCTTGTCGAGCGTGGCGAAACGGAAAGCCAGACCGCCAGAAAATCGACCGGGGCTGTTGAAAAATGCGCCGCTGGTGGCCGGTCCGGTTGAGGGCGAGATGACACCCCAAGGTTTCGGGATCCCGTCTCGCATGGGATCCCAATCGGAACGGGGGCCGCGGTAGCCAACGTCAGCTATGCGCCTTGCTTTACCCAAAAGCGGCCGGTCCGCTAACCACCAGAATTTCTAGGTTCCGTTACCGACCTCCCGCCAGGCTAATCCGGTTACCAAGATGGCGAAAGGCGCGATCACGACAGGTAAGCAGGATGACCTGCATTCGCGTTGCTGCCTCCGTCAGAATCTCGGTCATAAGATCGAGGCGGGTATCGTCCGAATAGACCAGCGGGTCGTCCAGGATCAGCGAGACCGGCATGCCCTGCTCGAGGAGCATGTCGGCAAAGGCAAGCCGCGTGAGGACTGCCAGCTGTTCCTGCGTGCCCCTGGAGAGATCGCCGCAACCCTCGGCTAATCCGCCCCGCGCAATCGACGCCAGGCCAAGGTCGTCGCCAAAGCCGGGGTCCGCGCCCGGCAGCAGCCGTTCGATGTGCCGGCGCGCACGCCGCGCCACAGGCCCGACGAACGTCCGTGACGTCTCGGCGCGTGCGCTCTCCAAAGTGTCGCGAAGCAACTTCAGCGTTTCGGCTTCCTGCGTCACACGTGCCAGATTGGCAGCTGCGGCATCAGCCTCCTCACGCGCAACTGCGGCGCGGTCGGCCAGCCCCTTGCCGCCTTCCGCCTCGATCCGCGCCTCGAGCCCGGCAATCACCTTTTCCAGGTCGGTACGCTGGGCCCGGGCCACCTCGACCCGCTTGTCCAGCAGTCCGATCTGCCGTTCGATCGTCACAACGTCATGCGCAGTCGCCGCGCGTTCGGCATCCTGCAGGTTGACGAGCGCTGCCGCCTCCTGCTGGCGCGCATCGCGCAAAGCGTCGTCAAGCGAGGCCACCTCGGACTTGGCTTCCAGGGTGGCAAGCTGGGCCGCGACATTCAGCGCATCCCGCTCGGCGCCAGCTTCCTGAACCATCAATGGAGCATTGCGCGCCTCCACCTCGCGCAACTGCTCGGATGCCACCGCATCGACACCTTCAGCCTTTGCCAGCGCTATATCCGCCTCACGTGACGCGATCGTCAGCGCCTCGACGTCTGGTTCTTCGCCACTCCCCTCCCCTTCCGCGCCTTCCCGCAATCCGGCGATGAAAAGTTTCAGGGCCGAAGCACCCGCCTCGACGTCGAGCAGCGTCACGGCAGGCGTGATCCCGGCGATCCGCGCTTCAAGCGTGCGAAGGTTGGCGACCGCGTCTCGTGCCGCCTCGTTACGATCACGAGCCGCAGCGACACTCTCCACCCCGTGCTCAGCCAAGGCTGAGTTCAGATCATCGGTCGCATTGGCGAGTGCCGTCTCGGCGCCTTGCAGCCCGACCGGCGGACGGATGATCAGTTCGGCATCGCCCAGTCTGATGCGCGTCTCGCGAGACAGCATGCGGTCTCCACGCTCCGCCGCAGCTCCGTCGATCGTCAGACCGCTGACATCACCGGCGAACTCTATCCGCGTCGCACCGGCATCCATAGCCGCCCGCGCCTTGTCCACGGCACGTTCACGTTCTTCGAGGGCCTTGATGACGGTGGCAGGGATCGTCGCAGTCGCGAGCTGTCGCGTCGCTTCGTATTCGGCCTCCAGCCCAACCAACTCGGTATAACGCCGTCGTGCCTCGCCGATTGCCCCCCGGCGCTCGCGCTCCGCAGCCCGAATCCGAGCAGCATCAAGTGCCGCGTGAGCGGTCCGCCGAGTGTCACGAGCACGGGTTAGCAGCTCACGGGCTATCCTCGCTCTTTCCTGTGCGGCCGCCAGCTCCCCGACCAAGCCGGATCGACTATCCCGTGCCTTGCTGAGCGCCGTAGCCGTGTCGCTGACAGCTTTGCGGGCGGTTGCGAGGCGCGATGCGAGATCCTCAAGGGCCCTGACGCGTTCGACAAGGCGGCCGTGCTCTGCGCGGCGTGTGTCGAGCAGCTGAGCGGCAGAGCGCGCCACATCGAGCTGGCCTACCAGCGTCCGACGCTGCTCAGCATCGGTGGTATCGGCAAGATCGCGGTCTAGCACCTTTAGCCGCGCTCGCGCAGCCTCGAGATCGGAGAAGCCTTGTTCCAAGGCGGCAAGCCGAGTGGCCGCCTCGCTCGCGGCGCGTTGTGCTGCCTCATGCTCGTCGCGTGCCGCGGTCTGGCGACCGGTCGGCCGACCGCTGTTGGTCCAGTATTCCGCGAACTGGCTGTCGATGCGGGGACGAACACGCTGGTAGGCGGCACCGCCCATGATCGTGCCGACCTCAGCTTCCAGCGTAGCGCGAACGCTGTCGCGCACGATCTCACCCGGCGCCGTCACTTCAAGCGCCTGTGCCTGCCCGACCCACAGCAGGCCGAGTGCGCCGTGGGCGGCCGCGTCGCCGCCCTGGCTGGTGTCGCGACGCGCACCGAGCAGTGCTTGCAGCTGCGCCTCGGCATCCTCGCCCTGCGCACGCCCGTTCGGTCCCCGAACCTCAACCGAAGCACTTTTCAGGAAGCGCTTGCTGACTTCCCACGCCTCACCTTTCGCCTCGAAGCCGATCTCGATCTGCGGAGCGACGGCCTCACCGTAAGGCGCATAGCTACGCGCAAGCCGGTTGGCGGTGTTGTGCCGGATGAAGAAGGCGGCGCGCATCGCTTCCAGCAGCGTCGACTTACCAGTTTCGTTGGGCTCGATGATGACGTTGAGCCCGTTGGTCAGCCCGTCGAGCACGAAGGGGTCGCGGTATTTGCGGAAGTTTGAAAGCGCAACGCGCCGGATTCGAAGGCTCATGCCGCGTCCTGCCCACGCTGATGTTCCACAAACAGGCGCTCAAGCGCGCGCCTGGCAATGGCGCCGTCGCTGCCACCGGCCTCTATCATGCTCATCAGCTTGCCCGCGGCCGTACCTATCATTCCCTCGACCCGCAGGTCTGCCAAATCCTGTTCGCTCGGCCGACCGACGAGATCGTCGGCGGTAACCACCAGATGGCGCAGGCGATGGCGCAGGTCATTGTCGAGACGCGCAAGGATCGCGATACGATCGGACAAACTGACGATACCCGAGAGCGAGAGCTGCAGGAGGGTTGCCGATGGTTCGACCTGCGCAAGCAGCCGGTCGCACTCGGCGGCAAAGCCCTCCGCGTCGGCCACCGTCCACGAGCGCATCAGCCACTGGAACCTGCCAGTACGGATTGGCGATACCGACGGCTCCGCCCCTGCCTCAAGCGTCACGAGCAGAGCGTAGCCCGGCTCATCCCGCTGGAAGCGGTCGGTTTCTGGCGTTCCTGAGTACCAGGTGCGCGCATCGACCCTGAGGCTCCCGTGCCAGTCGCCGAGCGCAAGATAGTCGAGGTTGGAGCGCTGCGCGCGATCAGGTGCGATCTGGTTCTGCGCCTCGCCGCGCGACGAGAAGTCGCGGATCGAGCCGTGAGCGAGACCGATGCGCGAGCGCGCGCCTGGCGTCTCCATCGTGTCGAACAGCGCGGTTGGATCGTCGAGATTGTGCCGGTGGGTTAGCGGTGCCGGCAGCAGCCACTGCCCGGGCTCCAACTCGCATGGCACCGGCTCGGCGAGGACGCGGACATTGGCGGCGCCCTTGGCGCGGACACGGTCCCACAAGCCGCTATTGCGGGCGAAGTCGTGGTTGCCGGGCAGCAGCCACCAGGTACAGGCATAGCGCTGCATTCGCGATACCGCCTGCACGATCACACGGTCTTCTGGTCCTTCGGTATCGAACACATCGCCGGCGACCAGTACGTGCCTGACCTCATGCTCCGCTGCCGCCTTGCCGATCGCGTCAATCGCATCGAATCGGGCTTCGCTGAGGGCAGCGCGCACATCGCTGTCGAAGCGGCCGTATGGCTTGCCGAGTTGCCAGTCTGCTGTGTGGATCAGGCGTAGCATCGAAACCTTCTGGCGGTGTGGGCCATGGCAGTCGAGCCGAGCCCCCTACCCGCTCCCCTAACCCTTGACCGTACGAAGTCAGCGGATCGCGACAACCTTGACCTCGACGGCGTCGGCGACCTTCTTCCAATTCTGGTCGCTGGTCCATGCGGGCAGACCGTCGCGCCGTGCGAGTGCCAGGCAGAAACGGTCACCGAGACTGAGCCCCGCCTCGGCTGTGGCCGCCCGCAACCGCCCAGCGATCTGCGCGAGCGCCTTGTCGGCCGGCACGACCGTCAGCGGCAATGGATCAAGCATCGCATCGACTTCGCGCTCGGGCATGCCGGCATGGACGAAGTGGCTGACGACCTCGGCATAGTTGACGCTGCTCACTCGCGCGCCACCGATTTCCGCCGCAACTTTTGCCGCGCCGCGCTCGCCCTTGAGCATCGCGATGATCGCAGACGCGTCAAGCACCACGCTCATTCGCCGCTCTCTTCCCGACGTCGGGCGAGAAAAGCGTCAACAGAAGCGTCAGGGTTACCGCCGGTGTACTGCTTGGCCAGGGCTTGGGCACGTGCCACTGCCTGACTTGCTGTTCGCAAGACCACACCATCTTCGGTTTCGTCGAGGTAGACCGCACCACCGCCACTCAGACCGAGGCGCTTCCGGACGTCCGCTGGCAGACTCATGCGCCCGTTAGGGGTAATATTAATTTGCAAGGTCATGTTAGCACGTCAGCCCCGATGCACCACTTCGATGCAATATAGCTAAAACGTCCGCCTACGACAACAATGTCGCTCTTGCGCCTATCTTCCACTCCAATGTCATGCTTGTCCTTACGTGTCACACCGCTACGATCCTGCCAGATGCGCTTTTTAGGAGGTGCGTTTTGGGTATACCCGTATAGCACTACCGGGTCTCAGTACACTTTCCGTGTGCTACAGGTTCAAAGGTACCACTCTCAATTTTGGTGCGTTTTGCATGCGATGAGCTAGCTATAAAAGACCATACGCACCGATCCATAGATCCGAAGCGCCCGATCATCGTCGACCCGTAAGACGGGATCGATTTCTTTCTCGCCAGTAGCCCGCGGTGTGTCACGTGGCACACCGTTGGTCGCGGAAGCCGAACCTCGCGCCGCGATCCACGCGGTAGCGGCGTCGATGCGTTTCAAGGCGGGCGCTGGGGCTACCGCACCGAACGGCCACGGTGCCGGCGGGCCCGTGTTCCTCGCGAAGGGCACACCATCGGACTACCTGTGGATCCCGGACATTTGAAAGTTTGGCCGCTCCCCGGATGGATGGGGCGAGACGTACGTGTCGCGCCGCTGGTCGTCGGTGTGAACACGCTCGCGGCATCAAGCACCAACTCTCCGGTCGAAAGCCCACAACCTGCATGACACGGCGTTGAACGTCATGTACCCCGTCATCATGGGTATGCTCCAACAACCATGTTCGCGCCATCTGGCGATATGGTTCGCGGTGCTCGCGATCGCAGCAAGACTCGTCGTCCCGAGCGGCTTCATGCCGCAGAGGGCGGGCAACCACGTGGTCATGGCGGTTTGCACGAGCTCTGGTCCGCTGGTGACCCTCGTTCAGGTTCCGGGTGCGTCGACGGACACGCGCGACGGCTCCGAATCCATCCGCCCTGCGTCACCGTGCTCGGTCTCCGCCACGGACACCTCGATCTGCTCGGCGGTCGATCCGGTCCTACTGACTGCCGCCCTCGCTTTCATCATCAAGACGTCGATCTTCCACGCCGTACGAAGCACTGTGCCGGCTCCTCCACGTCTTCGTCCTCCACTACGGGGACCACCCTCGACCCGCTAGGCATCGGTCAGGCGGCATCCTCTGCGTCCGCCGCCTCCAACCATAATTCCATGACCGATGGAAGATTCGAAAGGTCGCATGACGCCTCCGGTCCGCGGATGGCGCGCGACCAGACTCGACCTAAGCGAGGAACATACCTTCATGCTCAGCCAACGTCACAGCGAGACAACGCTCGCAGCCATCAGCACCAAACGCTTCCTGCTCCTGGCAGGGCTTGTATCGATCCTGATCAGCGTCGCCACTTGGACGTTGGATCTCACACAGGCGACCTACGCCTGTCCGTTCTGTCGAGTCCAACGTTCGGCGATCGGTATCCTGGGGATACTGATTCTGCTTCTCCCGTACGGCAATCGGTTCTTCCTCCGGTATGCCGCAGTCGCTGTTGCCACGCTCGGGTTGGGCGTCGGCATGATGCAGAACTTCAATGGCGGCTGGCTCGCGATGTTCAAAGGGACGTTCAAGCTTCATGATCCGATCTGGTTCGACTCGACGATCCTCTCGTCGTGCGCCATCGTGATCATGTCCTTTCAGCTCGGGATCATCTTCGAGGTCTCGGCGAGGCAGACGCTTCGGACGGAGAGGGCCTGATCATGCTGAAGTCGACGGTGGCATGCATCGCATGGCTCTTGATGGTCGCGCCCGCGGCGGCCGAGCCGACGCAGATCGTCGTGCGGGTAATCAGCCAGGACGGGAAGTTCGTCGGCGATCACACGGGAGGAGCATCCATCACGCTGCGCGAGGTGAAATCGGGCAGGGTGCTCGCACGCGGCGTCACAAGGGGCGGGACGGGCGACACGGAGCGGATCATGGAGGCGTCTCGACGCAGCCCTTCGATCGCGCTTGCCGATGCCGCATCCTACAAGGTCACTCTCGATCTCGGCGAGCCGACGCTCGTTGACCTTGAGGTGGAGGGCCCCATAGGTCGTCCTCGATCCAGGATCAGCGTGAGATCGCAGCGCTGGATCGTCCCAGGCGTGCCGGTGACGGCAGGCAATGGCTGGCTTGTCGAGCTTCCGGGGCTCGCGATCACGCCCACCATATCGACGCAGGGCCGATCGGTTTTGATCACGGCCAAGGTCGAGCTGATGTGCGGCTGCCCGATAACTCCCGATGGACCTTGGCCATCCGCCGATTACGCCGTCACTGCGAGCATCTGGAGCGGGCGCCACGAACTGGCGAGCGCGCCGCTTGCGTTCACCGCGGCGCCTGGGACGTTCAGTGGGCGCATCGCCCTACCGCGAGCCGGGAAGGCGAAGATCTACGTCAACGCCGTGAACGGCCGAACGGGCAACTCGGGACTGGCGACCGTCAGGTTGCCGTGAGCCAAGGCGCTGCGCGTGGGAAACCGAAGCGCGCAGCGCCTCCGTCGATTGACGAGCTATTGATGAGGATCCGCCATGTCCAAACCTCAATTGCGGATCGGCAGGGGAAATATGCAAATCCGCTAAAGAATAGTTCCACTGGCATGAGCCGGATCGAACGCCATCGCATGTATGAGAGGACCTGTGGCTTCTGATGATGCAGCGCAGGTAAGACCTGCATCATCGCATTAGATGCACCTTTCTTCGACGAACACGCTCCCGCACCCTGCGCAAGTCCCAGGTTCAGGTTATAATCGGCGAGACTTCCGCAGGCACGTCGTCCGAGTCGGTATCCACATGCTTCAGGTGAACGGTCTGCGTGGCGTAGGCTATCGGAACCTTAGCCTTCTCCAAGCTGGCATGGATCTTCAAGAGCAAATCCTGTCGGATGATCAAGCTCTCGTCGAAGTCCTGCGCCCTGATGTAGGAGAAGATTTCTATGTCTACGGAGCTCAGATTGATGTCCTTCAGGCGCGCCCGCGCGCCCGGCTTGATGATATGTTCGTTCGCCTCCAGGATTTCCGTCATCATGTGGAGGGTCGCGGGCAGCTTGTCGGACCTGATCCCGTGCTCCAACCTGATGATCGGATTGAATAGGAAGGAGTCCCGTCGAGCGAAGTTTTCAATCTGTCGCGCCGAGAAATCTCCGTTTGGAATGGTCACCACGGTCCGCTCCAAGGTGCGGATGCGAGTGGAACGTATGCCGACGTCCTCCACCGTGCCTACCACGTCACCGACCTTGCAGAAGTCGCCGACCTGCACGGGTTTGTCTGCGATCAACGTCACGCTTCCGACCAGGTTCTCGACCGTCTTCTGCGCCCCGAGAGCCAAGGCGATGCCGCCGATGCCCAATGCGGCGACCCCCGTCGTGACGTCGATCCCGAACGTGTCGAGGACGGCCACGACCGCGATGAACAGCAGGACGAGCTTCGCAGCGCGACGGACGAGACTGATCACGGACACCGCTTGCCGTCGTTCCAGTCCCTTGAGCCGATTGATGCTGAGCTGTGCCACCGCATCGATCATGCGGGCGAAGAACCACGCCAGCGCGATCCAGGCGAAAACACCCAGGTACCGCAGCAGGATTTGACGTGCGATGATGGAGACCGGCAGCGATCCCGCCCATAGCTGGAACAGCAGGGTCGCCCCGAACAGGCTTACCGGCGGCATCGCCGCCTGGGCCACACGATAGGTCCTGCTCCTTTCGTGATCGTGGATCGTGCGCCTCATCACGAAGAGGATCCCGGCGCTGACCACGTAGAAGCCAAGGAAGACGAGCGACGCGAGGCCGAGCAGGGTCGACCAGTCCCCGACCGCCGCGCCCCCGATTTCGATCGGTTGCCCGCCTTTGCCGGTGTTCCTATGCTCGTGCAGCCGCCGTGCGGCGATGCTGGTCTTCAGCGCCACACGCCAGACGTTGCCGGCCGTTGCCGTTCCGCCACGGGTAAGGAGTATGGGTACGTCACCCGTTCTCGAGAGGCTTCCTACCCGTTCGATGTTGGACCCGAGACCGTCCTCCAGATTTCCCTGCGGGTCGTTGGACAGCGAAACGAACGGATCGATCGCACCGCTCTGATCCAATACGGACTGAAGCTCCTCCGTCAGACGGCGAACGTCCGCCTTGGCTTCGAAGTAGCGGCCGGCCCGGCTGTAATCGCGCTCGGCCATTGCGGAAAGAAGACCCGAGACGGTGCCTCGCGGCGTGTCGCGGCCATAGATGTCGGTCGGGGGCTTTGTGGACGACGCGGACGCGCCGGCTTTCGGGGCGGCCTGCGACTGTGCCCGACCCGGCACGGCGCCCGCGAGGAGCACCATGCCGATCAAGTGTAGGCGTGATGTACGAAGCATCGATGGCCTCATGCGCCTGCGATGAAGTTCTCGACCGCGATCTGGGCGAGGTCGTCAGTCATCTGGGTGCGCGGATGCTTGCAGAAATAGGCGGATGCGGGGTCGATCACGCCGGCGATGCCGCGGTCCTTGGCGATCGCGGCGCAACGGATCATGTCGATCGCGACACCGGCGCTGTTGGGCGAATCCTCGACCGACAGGCGCAGTTCCAGGTTCATCGGCACGCCGCCGAACAGCTGGCCTTCCATGCGCAGGAAGCATACCTTGTTGTCGTTCTGCCACGGCACGTAGTCCGACGGCCCGATATGGACGTTGTCGTCGTCGAGCCGCTCGGCCGCGACCGACTGGACCGCCTCGGTCTTCGAGATCTTCTTGGATTCGAGGCGGCGGTGGTTCGACATGTTGAGGAAGTCGGTGTTGCCGCCGGTGTTGAGCTGGTAGGTGCGGTCCAGCTTGACGCCGCGCTTGGCGAACAGGTCGGTGAGCACGCGGTGGACGATCGTCGCACCCAGCTGTGCCTTGATGTCGTCGCCGATGATCGCGACGCCGGCATCCTCGAAGCGCTTCGCCCATTCGGGGTTGGAGGCGATGAAGACCGGAATGTTGTTGACGAAGGCGACGCCGGCTTCCAGCGCGCATTCGGCGTAGAATTCGGTCGCCTCCTGGCTGCCGACCGGCAGGTAGTTCATCAGCACGTCGGTGCCCGAACGCTTCAGTTCGGCGACGACCTCTTCCTTGGTCGGCTGCGTGTCGTTGGCGACCACGAAGGTGCGATCGTCCTTATATTGGCTCATATGGTCGGCGACGCCGTCCAGCACCGCGCCCATCTTCACCACCGTGCCGGTCAACGGGATGGTGGCGGCGAACACCGCGGTGCAATTGGGCTTGGCGAAGATCGCCTCGGCGACGTCCTTGCCGACCTTGCGCGCATCCACGTCCCAGGCGGCGACGACCTTGATGTCGGAGGGTTCATAGCCGCCGACTTCCCAGTGCATCAGGCCGGCCGCGTCGTTGGTGCCTTCGCGATAATGCTCCAGCCCCTGGACGAGCGAGCTCGCGCAGTTGCCAATGCCGACGATGGCGATGTTGGTGAGTTTCACGAATTCACTCCGGTATGCAGCCGTAGCTCGGCTTTATCGATGGTGAGCATCCATGCGTGACGCCTGCGTGGACATCGCTCTTATCATGCCGAGGACGCCGCCTGGATTGGCGGCGCCCTTGATCACGTCGGCTTGAATGCTGCTTGCAAGCGACGGCTCTTCGTCACCTTGCTTTTCAGTGGTTGAAGAGGCCGTCGATCAAGCCCCCTCGTCGACTTCGCTCATGGCGGCCAGCGCCGCGAATGCCGGGCGTGCTCTTCGGTCTGGTTTCAGGCCCCCGGGCAGGGAAGCGGGCGCTGGTGGGATGCGGGCTGTCCCGCGGACCATCAATGCCAGCGGAGGCGGGATTTCGCGCGGTGACCTTGTCGAGTCTGCTCGGGTCGAACCAGACGCCTCGGCAGCGGGTGCGATAGTCGAGCTCGCCCCCCCGGCGGTCGGCGGTCAGCAGTCCGAGCTGACGTCCGGGATCCAGCATAGCGCCGGCACGGCGCTGCGATGACGATGGGATGTCGTTCATGGCCTGCCCTTGAGGTTCGTCCGTGAGGCTCAAGGATGGATGCCCTGTTCGGCGCAATCGCGTCCCGAAACCTCAGTCTGGATCGTGCTGTGTCCGATCTCGTATCGGTCTCGCAGAAGCGCCTGAACGGCCGCGCGCGTCCCATCGACGTCGGCACCGCGATCGAGTACGAGGTGGACCGTACAGTTCACCTCGTCGTTGCTCATCGACCAGACATGCAGGTCATGAAGGTCGGCGACGCCGCGCACGCCGGCGATGGCGGTGCGAACCTCGCTGAGCTTGAGGCCGCCCGGAACGCCTTCGAGTAGGACGTTGCTGGTGTCGCGCAGCAGGATCCACGTACGCGGCAGGACCCACAGGCCGATGCCGACCGCTACGATTGGGTCGACCCAGGTCCAACCCGTGAAGCGGATGGTGAGAGCGCCGGCGATGACGCCGACGGAGCCAATCATGTCGGCCCAAACCTCCAGATAGGCGCCCTTGACGTTGAAGCTGCCTTCCTTACCCGCCATCAGCAACCGCATCGACACGATGTTCACGACGAGTCCGATCGTCGCGACGATCAGCATGCCCCAGGATTGAACCTCCTGTGGGGTGTTGAAGCGCTTGATCGCCTCGACGAAGACGTAGATCGCTACGCCGAACAGCAGCACAGCATTGAAGGCCGCAGCGAGGATTTCGAAACGACGATACCCGAACGTCCGCTTGTCGTCGGCCGGTTTCTGGCCCAGCTTTATAGCTAGTAGCGCGATCACCAGCGCCATCACGTCGGTCATCATGTGAGCGGCGTCCGAGAGGAGCGCCAGGCTGTTGAAGACGAAGCCGCCGATCACCTCCGCGATGAAGTAGGTGAAGGTCAGCGCGAGCGCCCAGCTCAGCATCTTGGCGTTGGCGCCGGCCGCATGGTTGTGACCGCCCGCGCCATGGCTGTGATCGTGCCCTGCGCCAGCATCGTGCGCTCCGGCGCCGTGGTCGTGACCGGCGCTCACTTGCCGGCCTCCCGCTTCGCGAGCCAGATGCGCATCCGCGAGATCTCAGCCCGCTGCGCCATGACCACCTCCCGTGCGAGCTTCCGCACTTCGGGATCGCGGCCGTATCTCAGCTCGACCTCCGCCATCGCGATCGCGCCCTCGTGGTGCGGGATCATCGCACGCATGAAGTCGACATCGGCATCCCCGGTGAACCGGATGTCCATGACGCCGTGCATCTTGGCGTTGGCTGCGCGATACGCCCGCGTCGCGGGAGAACCTGTCGGTGCGGCCGGTCGCAGGTGCCGTCCGTGCGGCATGGTCTGTGCGACCGGTTGCGCGCTCACCGACGCGGTCGCGGCGACGGCCGCGACCGCCAGCATTCTCTTCATCGTGGGCATGTCGTCTCTCCTTTCGGATGGGTGGGCGCAGGGCGCCGATCGGGATCGAAGTGGTTCATCCGGCGATCTCCTCAAGCGCGAGCAGCGCGAGAAAGCCGATGAAGAAGAAGGCGCTGATGAGTGGACTGTCTGGCTTCTCGTGCGCCTCGACCAGCAGCTCCTCGGTGACCAGATAGAGGAGCGCCATGAGGCCGAAGCTCAGAAAGCCAGCGATCACCACGGGTGACAGTGTGGCCACCGGCAGCGCGGCCAGTGATCCGATCGGAAGCAGAAGGGCGAGGCCTGCGACCGTCAGCACGACCCGCAGCCTGGAGCGCATGGTCTCACCGAGTTCCGTCGTGAGCGTCACGCCGAGGAACAGCACCTCGAGCGTCAGCGCGACCGTCAGCAGGATGCCGGCCTTGGCGCCGGCGACGAATGCCAGTCCCAACACGAGGCCGTCGATGAGCAGATCGATCCCGATCGCGCCCAGCAGCGCGGCGGGACCTTCGAAGCGTTCCTCGAAGCCCTTGAGCGCGAGCATGACCGCCACACCGGCGGCCCCGCCGATCAACGTCGCGGTCGGGCTCGCCTCATGCTTGACCTGCGGAAGGATCTCTGTCGCCGCCGCGGCGAACACGACGCCGGCCGCGAGATGCTGCATGGCGCTGGTGAAGGCGGCACCGGGACGTCGCACGACCGCGGCAATCGCGCCCAGAATGACCGCGATGGTCGGGATGATGGTGTAGTTCAGTGCCAGCATGGCAGTACTCCCAAACGCGAATGTCCCCGCGATCGGCTTCGCCCGGTCGGTCGGGACGGCCTTCCGTCGCCAATCGTCCGAAGTCGGATCGTGCTCTGACCGCTGCGGCGCTTCGGCGTCTTCGCAGCGTATCGTCGCTCCCACGATGCGGTCGATGCCGGTCGGTATGCCGACGTTCGGATCCTCACAATCATGCGATCGGCCCTGGTTGTGAGGACCAGTGCCACTTCCCTCCGCGGCGCCTCCATGTCGCGAATCCGATGCGATGGAACATTCCGATCCATCGGATCAGCACGAGCACATGCGGGGTGGAGATCAGCCTGTAGGTTCTGCCAAGGCGCGTCGTGCGTACAAGCAGGTTGGCTGCCAGGAGCCACAGGCCGGCCGGAAGAAGAGCGGCGAGAAGCTGAAGCGTCTTCATCGTGTGGTCAGGCAACGCTTCTGCCCTGTGATGGTCCGCAGGACAGGCAGGGCGATCGCACGGCCACTCAAGGCGCCCGCCGAAGAACGGATCCGGGTGCGATCCGAGCGGGCCTGGGCCCGAATGGATCGACGCGCGCGAAGATTACTGAGGGCCATCAGTGCCCCCCCTCGATGGATCGAACGTTGCGACCCTCCAGGCGTACCAGATGAAGGCGGCAACGATCACGGCGTTGCTGGTGGGCTCGATGAGGTCGGCCACCTGCCGATACCGGGTGCCCAATCGGAAGCCGGCCACCACCAGGACGCTCGTCCAGATTG
Organism: Sphingomonas sp. Marseille-Q8236; assembly: GCF_965112005.1. Taxonomy (NCBI): domain Bacteria; kingdom Pseudomonadati; phylum Pseudomonadota; class Alphaproteobacteria; order Sphingomonadales; family Sphingomonadaceae; genus Sphingomonas; species Sphingomonas sp. Marseille-Q8236. The sequence goes on along the minus strand of NZ_CBCOPO010000003.1, from coordinate 47,372 downwards.
CGGATCCTGCGAACGTCGCAACGAGAAACGGTACGAGCGGCATTCCGCTGACGCCGGCCGGCACGGATATCAGCGTGCGGATGCCCGGGATCATGCGTCCGAACAGCACCGCCCAGCGCCCGCGCCGATCGAACCAGCGGTCAACCCGATCGATCTCGCTTGGGGTCAGTGTCAGCCAGCGGCCGTGCGAGGCGGCGAAGCGCTTCAGGCGATCGACGCCGACCCAGCGACCGGCATAGTACCACAGGAGCGCACCGACACCCGATCCGAGCGTGCCGGCGACGATGACGGCTGGCACGCCGATTTCACCTCGCGTGGCGACATAGCCGCAGAGCGGCAGGAGCACCTCCGACGGGATCGGCGGAAAGACGTTCTCCAAAAGCATCAGCAAAAAAACGCCGAAACCTCCCAAGGAGGAAAGTACATCCAGTATGATGTCGAACATTGTGATTCAGATCCCCGAGCGTCGCGGGCGCAGCCGAAGACGATGCTCGAGCAACATCCCCAGGCTGCTGCACGCAACTGTCTTTTCAGACGTGGGCGTTCTCACGGCTTCCACCGTCATCCTGCCCTACCGGTCGGATCGCGGTAGGCTAGCAGCCTCAAGGCGTTGACGACGACCAGCAAGGTCGATCCCTCGTGCACCGCCACCGCGGGTCCGATGCCGAGTCCCAGGATGGTTGCCGGCACGAGGAAGCCGACGACGCCCAGGCTGACGAAGACGTTCTGGCGGATTACCCCTCGCGTGTGCCTACTGAGGCCGACCGCGAACGGCAGGTGCGCCAGGTCGTCGGCCATCAGCGCCACGTCTGCGGTTTCCAGAGCAACGTCCGAGCCCGCCGCGCCCATCGCGATGCCGACGGTCGCACTCGCCATGGCAGGTGCATCGTTGACTCCATCGCCGACCATCGCGACCTTGTCCTCGCCTGCCAGCTTCTTGATTGCGGCCACCTTGTCCTCGGGCATCAGATCGCCCCAAGCTTCGTCGATCCCGACGTCCCGCGCGATCGCCTCGGCGACCTTTTGATGGTCGCCGGAGATCATGATCATTCGCGACACACCCATGTCGTGCAGACGACGCAACGCGGTCCTTGCAGCTTCGCGCGGCGTGTCCATGAGACCGATAGCGCCGAGATCTCTGTCTCCCATCCGCACGACCATCGTGGTGCGGCCGCTCTCGCGCAGTGTTGCAATGGCACTCGATGCCTCTTGGCCAAGCGCCGGAATGCCTTCCTTGCCGAACATCTCGGCCTTCCCGATCCACACTGTCTCGTCCCCGACCGTTGCGGTGACGCCGCGGCCGGTGAGGCTCTTGAGGTCTCCGGCTTCGGGAAGTTCGCGTGCGCCCAGTCGTTCGCGGCCGTCCTTGACGATCGCCTGCGCAAGCGGGTGGTCGCTGAGCGCCTCGACCGCGACGGCGAGTGCCAGTAGCTCGTTCTCGTCGGCAGCGTCGACTACCACGACATCGGTGATGCGTGGCCGCCCCTCGGTCAATGTGCCCGTCTTATCGAAGGCGATCGCCTTCAACGATCCGAGGTTCTCGAGCGGCGCGCCGCCCTTGACCAGCACGCCGCCCCGCGCCGCTCGCGCGACGCCGGAAAGCACCGCACTCGGCGTCGCGATCGCCAGCGCGCAAGGGCTTGCCGCCACCAGCACGGCCATCGCCCGGTAGAAGCTGTCGCGGAACGGCTCGTCGACGACGACCCAGGCGAACAGGAGGAGAAAGGCGAGTGCGAGGACGGCAGGCACGAACACCCGCTCGAAGCGATCGGTGAACCGCTGCGTCGGAGATTTCTGCGTTTCCGCCTCGCTGACCATTTTCACGACCTTGGCGAGTGCACTCTCGTTGGAGCGGCGCGTCACCTCGATCTCGATCGCGCTCCCGCCATTGATCGTACCGGCGAACACCCGGCTTTCGGCACTCACCGCGTCCGGCTTGGCACGAGCGGTTACGGCATCGGCGACGGGAACCTTGTCGACCGGGATGCTCTCGCCGGTGACGGGAGCCTGGTCGATCGCGCTGGAGCCCTTGATGATGAAGCCGTCTGCGGGCAAGCGTTCGTTTGGCCGAACGATCGCGACATCGCCGATCACCAGCTGTTCGACGGGTATCTCGCTTTTCTGACCGTCCCGCCGGACGGTCGCGATCTCCGGCGCGAGCTTCGCAAGCGCCTCGATGGCCTTCTTGGCACGACCCATGGCATAATGCTCGAGCGCGTGACCGAAACTGAAGAGGAAGAGCAGCAGCGCGCCTTCCGCCCAAGCGCCAAGGGCCGCAGCACCGGCCGCGGCGACCAGCATCAGGGTGTCGATCTCGAACCTGCGGAGGCGCAGGTTGTCGATCGCTTCGCGGAGCGTGAAGAAGCCGCCGAAGAAATAGGCCGCGACGAAGCAGGCGGTCGGCAGCCATTGCGCCGCGTCGGGCATAAGCTTCTCGATGCCGTAGCCGATCCCGAGCAGCGCACCGCAGGCGAGAGCGAAGATCAACTCGGTGTTTGGCCCTAGAAACTCGGCGTGCGAATGATCGTGCCCGTCGCCTGGGCCATGCTCCTCCTCCCTCGTTTGGTCGCCCGTCCCGTGATCGTGTCCGGCATGATCGTCGGATGCGATCCGTTCACCGAGACCTACCTTGAGCTTGCGAAGCGACGCACGGATTTCGTCCTCGTCCGTCCGCTGGCGATCGTATTCGACGCGGATCGTTCCGCTGGTGCTCGCGCTCGCCTGGACAACGCCGGGCATCGCGCCGAGCGTGTCGCCGACGGTGCGTGCCCGGCGTTCGTGCGTGATCCCCGTCACCTGCCAGATGGAATGGCCGTAGCGTTCGGTGATCTCGGCGCCTGCCGCACGTACCATCTCGCGCAGACGCGGCAGCGGCAGCTTGGCGGCGTCAAAATGGATGCACAGTGCTGCAGGGGCGTCACCGTCGACCGTGATGACGTGGGCCTTTTCGACACCGTCGCGCGTCGTCAGGGTGGAGACGAGGCGATCCAGGCAGGCGTCGGCGGCATCGGGCAGGTCGGGCAGCAGCATCGGAATGTCGAGTTCGAGCTTGTCGTTCATGACGGTCTCCCAACGTTGGTCTTTGGTCGGATGCGGGCAAAGCGGCATATCCCGTATGTTGCGGCGGTAAGTACGAAGCAGACGTTGACGTATAAAAAGCTAGAGAAAAGTCATAGCTCTCCTAGTTTAGCGTTGATCATGCCTAGGCTATAGATACGTATTGACAGCACTAAATATTCAATAATGAGCGTTAGCCACCCTCCTCAATTGGATGACAGGCACGTATTCTTTTATTTGAAAAGGTGAATGCGATTGATTTGCCGGCAACAATCGCTTTTAAATGGCGACTTCGAAATTCCTCTCCTGTGCGATTTGCTCGCAAAATCTGTGTTTTGCCATGCGGCAGCCAGGTTACTGCCATTTGCAACCCGTCAACAAGATAGTCGACATCGGCACGCGACCCATCATCGCAATAGACAATGCGCTGACCGAGAAACCCAGGCACCGTACTTGCATTATGGGGCCCAACCATTGACCTATCGGAGCCACCATCGCAGGAAGATAGTGCCAAAGCCGAAACTGCCAGCGGCAAGAACGTCGCGAGTCTTAAAGCTGATTTTGGCAATCCGTTACGTATACCGCTCACCATAGAACTCCACCTACTGGAGTTATTGGCGCAGGAGCCTCTAGCCTAGCGGCCTCTAATAGATTGATTTCGATTGTCCTGCACATTGCTGTGAGCGGTACATCATGGACGGAATTTGCAAACGGATCAGTTAAATCGTCTCCAATGCTCAATACTGCCAAAAATATAAGGCCTATCAATGTTGATCCAATTGGCGTCGCGACACCAAGCGACTCAACTAGCGCAACTGGCAAGAGAAGGCAGAATATCCTTGTGAATAGATTTGGAAAGAATCGAAATCCATTTGGTAGTGGCGTATTTTTGATACGCTCCATCCCGCCTTGGGCATTGGCGATGTCTATAAGGATGCGTTCTACAGTTGCCTGCTGAATCGTGTCTATGCGACCCGCAGATAGTTCATTCGCAAAGACAAGAGATATACTATTCAAAATCGCATTAGCGGGATTGCTTTCGTAAGCGGTGGCTTCAGCCAGCAACACACCAGCAGAACGATCAATCTCGCCACGGACAGATTCCTTGCGAAGTTGGCAGCGGAGCGCATTGGCGAAGGCGATCTGGCGGCGAATTACATCTCGATGAACGTCATTACCCGTGTTGCTTGCGGCTGAAAGGCTGAGAGTGAATCTGGACAGAGAGCGTGACGCGTTGATAAGCGCGCCCCACAGCGTCCGCGCCTCCCACCAGCGCGCATAGGCGGCGTTGGTTCGGAACCCCATGAACAGCGCGATCGCGGTGCCGAATAACGCCGTCGGAAGCGGCGGCTCCTTGATCGGCGTCATGAAGTGGAAGGCGGTGACCGCGACATCCCATACGAAGAGGATCGTCAGCGGCTTCCATACCTCAAACATGATCTGCCGAAATCGTGGCGTGGCGCCCACAATCATAAATATTCATTGCTCCAGCATGCTTCGGCTTCAGCCGAGCGGCATGTTCATGATGTCTTTGTATGCGGACAGAAGTTTGTTGCGGACCTGAAGCGTCGCTTCGAACGCGACACTTGCACGGTTCTGGATGAGCGCGACGGTCGCGATGTCGTTCGTCTCGCCGCGCTCGTAGGCCTCGGTGGCGACGTCTTCCCGCTGCTGCGTCTCATTCACCTTCGCCACGACGCCGTCGAGCGTCTGCGCGAAACTGGACGAGGGGACGCCCGGCACTGCGCCGGGCGCCATGTTCGCCTGCGCTTCGCGAAGCGCTCGACTGCGCGCGATCATGTCTGCGCGGATCGCCATGACGTTCGAGATTGTCGGATCGGACATCGTCACGCCCTCCGCTGACGTCTGCGCGGACGTGTTCCGGCCGAACCGCACCGTTGGTACGACCGGGTCACTTGCTGCCCTCCTGGACGCAGGTCCGGGTTCGGCTCGTGCCCTCGATGATCGTCAGCTGCTTACCGGAGAACGTCGCCGTGATGCCGTCGCCGACATATTGCAGCCTTTGCGTGGGCGCGCTGAGTATCCGGGGAGGAGTGTCGTTCCCGTCGCGCAAGTCGAGCCGCAGTCCATCGTCCTTGTAGTCGATCAGCAGCCTGCTTCCGTCGTCGCAGCGATAGCGGTGACGGCCGAGTTGCCCGGTCGACACCCCGCTGTCGGCGGAATGAACCTCCTGCTGGGTGGGCGGGTCGCTGGGCGCGGGCTTCGAGCAGCCGGTCAGGACCACGAAGCCGACCATCGCGACGATCCTGATGCCAATCATCGTACCTTCCTTCGATAGTGCTGCGCTATGCGGCGCCGGTCGGCTCCGCGGACCGCCTGTCCGGCGCGCCAGTGAAGGTAGGCCGCAAGTCGGTCGTCGGCCTCGATCATCAGTACGCGCAGACGACGCAGAACCATTGCGGCGATTGGGAGCGAGAGCAGGCCCCGGAGGACGCAGCTGTGCGACACCGTGGTGCCGCCGTCGTCACCCTGGAGTTCGAAGCGCTCCTCGATCATGAACACGTGAGAAATGCCGCACGACCAGGCGAAAGCCCGGGGCTTGTCCAGGCGGTCGACCTCGGCGGGTGAACGGACGGACCGTGACCAGCCCGGGAAGGCGAACGTGCACTGGGTTTCGCCGACCTGGCTGGCATCGTCGAGCTGGATCATCGGCCTCCAGGCTTGACGGTGCTCGGGCTCTATCAGCGCGGACCAGATCCGCAGCGGCGGACCATGGAAAACTCGGGAAATCGTGATCTCCGGCATGGGTATCCCCATCATCGATATGGGAGGGCGGCACGACGAGGCCGCCCCCCTCGTTCGTCAGGCCATGGTCTTCCCGAAGGTCTGACCGTGATCATCGCCTTCGTGCTCTTCGTTGTAGTGCTCCGGCAGCTCGATCGCCTTCTGCCCGAACCGCGCGTAAAGGGTGGGAAGCACGAAGAGCGTCAGCAGCGTCGCCGAGATCAGCCCGCCGATGACGACCGTCGCCAACGGCTTCTGCACCTCGGCTCCGGCACCATGTCCGAGCGCCATCGGTACGAAGCCGAGCGATGCCACCAGCGCCGTCATGGCGACCGGACGCAGGCGCTGCATCGCACCAACATGCGCCGCCTCGGCGCGATCCATGCCCGAACGGATCAGGTCCTGGATGGAGCTGACCATGACGAGGCCGTTGAGGACCGCGATGCCGGACAGCGCGATGAAGCCCACCGCGGCGGAGATCGAGAAGTCCATGCCGCGCACGAAGAGAAGCAGCACGCCGCCCACCAGTGCGAAGGGCACGCCGGTGAACACGATCGCGGCATCACGCACCGATCCCAGAGCGCCATAGAGGAGGAACAGGATCAGGACGAAGCAGGCCGGGATGACCAGCTTCAGCCTTGCGCTGGCCGACTGGAGGTTCTCGAACTGTCCACCCCATTCGAGATAGCTGCCCGGTGGCAGGCGCACCTGGCTGCCGATGGCAGCCTGTGCGTCGGCCACAACGCTTCCGACGTCGCGACCACGCACGTTGGCCTGCACGACCACCCGGCGCTTGCCGTTTTCGCGGCTGATCTGGTTCGGCCCGTCCACGACTCCGATGTCGGCGACGCTGGAAAGCGGAACGAAGGACCCGCCGGCGACCGGAACCTGGACCTGTTGCAGCAGCCCCAAATCCGAACGCTGCGCCTCCGAGAGGCGGATGACAACCGGGAAGCGGCGGTCTCCTTCGAAGATCTGCCCGGAGGTGCGGCCGCCGAGGGTGGCGGTGACGGTGTCCTGCACATCCTGAGCGGTGACGCCGAGGCGTGCCATCGCATCGCGGTTGACGCGGATGTCGAGCATCGGGAGACCCGTCGTCTGCTCGACCTTCACGTCGGCCGCGCCCTGCGTCTTGCGCAGGATCGACGCGACCTGCTCCGCCGTCCGGTTCATGGCGGAGAAATCGTCGCCGAAGACCTTGACGGCGATGTCGCCGCGAACGCCTGCGATCAGCTCGTTGAAGCGCATCTGGATCGGCTGGGTGATCTCGTAGGCGTTGCCCGGGAACTTCGCGAGATTCCCCTCGATGCGCTTGACCAGATCCTCCTTCGCCAACTTGGGGTCGGGCCATGCGTCGCGCGGTTTCAGGATGACGAACATGTCCGTGGCGTTGGGCGGCATCGGGTCCGATGCGAGCTCGGCGGTGCCCGTCTTCGAATAGACGAACTGCACCTCGGGCTGCTTCGACATCATGCGTTCGATCGGCACCTGCATCGCCTGGCTCTGCTGGACCGACGTCGCCGGGATGCGCAGCGACTGGATGAGCAGGTCACCCTCGTCGAGCTGCGGCAGGAACACCTGCCCCAGCGTTCCGAACGCTAAGACCGCCAGGACGAGGCTGCCGACGGCCGCCCCGATCGTGATCGTGGGACGCCTCATGGCCCGATCGAGCCCCGGCTCATAGCGCTTCTTGAGCCAGGTGACGATGCGGCCGTCCTCCTCGTCGACCTTCTTCGACAGCCAGATGGCAATCATCGCAGGCACGAAGGTGAGCGACAGCACGAACGCGAAGGCGAGCGCGATGATGACGGTGAGCGCCATCGGCACGAACGTCTTGCCCTCGACGCCGGTGAGCGTGAGCAGCGGTACGTAGACGAGTATGATGATCGCCTGTCCGTATACCGAAGGCCGGATCATCTCGCGCGCGGCAGCCGCCACGCTCGCGAGCCGCTCCTTGACCGTGAGCAGTCGGCCTTCGTGATGTTGGCGCTCCGCGAGCCTGCGCAACGCATTCTCGACGATGATGACCGCGCCATCGACGATCAGGCCGAAGTCAAGCGCGCCGAGGCTCATGAGGTTGGCAGAGACGCCTGCCTTGAGCATCCCGAATCCGGTTAGCGTCATCGTGATCGGAATGACGAGCGCTGCAATGAGCGCCGCGCGGAAGTTTCCGAGCAGGAGAAAAAGGACCACGATGACGAGGACCGCGCCTTCGCCGAGGTTGCGCGCCACCGTCCGGATGGTGGAGTTAACCAGCTCGGTGCGGTTGAGTACCGGCTGCACAACCACGTCCGGCGGAAGCGAGGCGTTGATCGTCTTCAGCTTGTCCGCGACCGCGGTCGCGACCGAGCGGCTGTTCTCACCGATCCGCATGATCGCGGTACCCACCACGACCTCGGTGCCGTTCTCGGACGCGGAACCCATCCGGATCGCCTGTCCGGTGCGAACGGTCGCGACCTGATCGAGCGTCACGGGCACGCCGTTGCGGGTCGCCACGACAGTCCGGGCCAACTCGCCGGTGTTGCGGACCAGAGCGTCCGACCTTACCGCCAGTCCCTCACCGTTGCGGTTGACGAAGCCGCCTCCGACACTGGTATTGTTCCGCTCGAGAGCGTTACCCAGTTCGGTCAGCGTGATGCCGAGTGAAGCGAGCTTTTGGACATCGGGGACAACCAGGAACTGCTTGGCATAGCCTCCGATCGAGTCGACACCAGCCAGGCCGGGCGTGTTCTTCAGTAGCGGGGTGACGATCCAGTCCTGCGCGGTACGCAGATAGGTCGCCTTGTCCTCCTCGCTCGTCAGCCGATCGCCCTCGGGGGTGATGTAGCTGCCGTCGGGCTGCTGGCCCGGCTCGCCGGGCTTGTGCTTGTCGTCGGCGCGGTGCTGCAGGCGGACGGTGTACATGTACACCTCGCCCAGACCGGTCGCGATCGGTCCCATTTCGGGGTTCACGCCGTCGGGCAGGTTCTCGGCCACACCCTGCAGCCGTTCGCCGACCTGCTGGCGGGCGAAGTAGATGTCGGTCGCGTCGGAGAAGACGGCCGTAATCTGCGCGAAGCCGTTGCGGCTCAACGAGCGGGTGTATTCAAGGCCCGGGGTGCCGGCGAGCGCCGTCTCGATCGGGAACGACACCTGCTTCTCGACCAGCTCGGGCGACAGCGCTGGCGCGCGAACGTTGATCTGTACCTGATTGTTGGTGATGTCCGGCACCGCGTCGATCGGCAGCCGGTAGAGGGAGAAGGCGCCGATGGTTGCGGCGATGACGGCGAGCAGCAGGACGAGCCAACGCTTCTCGACCGCCCATGTGACGATGCGGGCGATCATGATCTCAATCCTCTACCGCTTCGCTCTTGCCGAGTTCGGCCTTGAGCGTGAAGCTGCCGGTGGTGGCGATCTGCTCACGGCCAGTCAGGCCGGAGCGGACGATCACCGTGTCACCGGATGCGTCGCCGAGCTGCACCTGGGTCGCCTGGAAGCCTTTTGGAGTTCGTACGAAGACGACCGATTTGCCCTCGTCGGTCTGCACCGCCGTGGTCGGCACACGGATCGCACCGCTGCCGCCGCTACCCGTCAGTTCGACCGAAGCGGTCACGGGTTCGCCAACGCGCCAGGTGCCACCACGATTGTCGAGCGTCGCGATCGACGGCACGAGGCGGGTCTGGGGATCGAGCGCTGGCGACACGAAGGTGATCCGCGCCGTCGCCTGCCGGCCCGCGGCCTTGACCGTCACGACGTTGCCGGGACGGACGCGGCCGGCATCCTCCGGCTTGAGATTCAAGGCCAGCGACACCTGGCCGAGATTGGCGATGCGATAGAGCTCGGCATCGGCCGTCACGGTCTGACCGAGGGTCACGGGCCGTGCGATCACCTGGCCCGAGATCGGGGCGGCGATTCCCAGCCGGTTCAGTCCCGCCCCGCCGACGCCGGCTGCCGAAACGGTACTCTGCGCCTGGGTGAGCGCGATGCGCGCCTCCGTCGCTGCGGTGCGCGCCGCGATCAGGTCCTGCTCGGGCGAGACCTTCTGCGAGAACAAGCGCTGTTCGCGCGCGAGATTGGAGTTCGCGAGCTGCAGCCGTGCACGCGCGGCCTGCACCTCGCCCTTGATCTGTGCGGCCTCCCGGCTTTCGATCACGGCGATCGTCTGACCGCGGCCGACGGTCTGCCCGAGATTGCGCGTGAGCGCGACCACCCGACCGGCGATGGCAGCCGACACGACCTGCGTGCCCTGCGGATCGCCTTCGATGATCGCGGGAAGCTCGATCGTTCCCGCACCTCCGACGATCGGACGGCCGATTTGCACTCCGGCCGCTGCGATCTGCTCGGAGGTTAGCGTAAGCGCATCCTTCTGAGCCGGTGCTTCCGCCCCGGCATTCGCCGGGGCACTGCTCGCTGCCTCGTTCGCAGCGGCTTCGTTTCCGGCGTCGCTTCCACCGCCGCATGCCGACAGCAGGAGGGCGGCCGTCGCTGCGCCCACGAGATAATAGCTTTTCATCACTGATTTCCCCCAACGGGCGCAGGGGCGGTCAGCCGCTCCACTTGCGCGCGTGCATTCTGGTAGTTGGCGAGCGCGTCGATCGCGGCGACGCGCGTCTCGGCGAGGGTGCGTTCGGCGTCGAGCAGTTCGAGTTGCCCGAACTTGCCTTCGCGGTATCCGATACGCGCGATCCGAGCCGCTTCCTGCGCGGCTGCCAAAGCCGGTCCGGACGCCGCACGCGCGGTCGTCGCCGCGTTCGCCGCCTGAGCCTGCGCGTCAGTGATGGCTTGCTCGATGTCGAGCGCCGTCACCCGGCGAAGAGCGTCCGCCTGGGTACGCTGTGCAGTCGCCTGCGCGATCGCCGCGCGGCCGTTGTTGAACACCGGGATCGGTATCGAGACCGTAAAGACGGCCGCGGTGTCGTTCGTTGCTTCCAGCCTGCGCAGCGCCGGGCCGACGTTGATGTCAGGTACACGGTTGGCGCGTGCGAGCCTTACGCCGGCATCCGCGATGCTGAAGTCCGCATCGGCTGCGGCCAGCGCCAGCGTTCCCACCGTTCGTACCGGTGCCGCGGGCCCATAGGCCGCAGCGCCGGGCAGTCGATCGAGCAACGCGTCGTCGAGGCGGCCATCGATCGGCCGACCAATCCGTCGCGCCAGGTTCGCCCGGGCCGCCTCTGAGAGCCGAAGCTGACGCTCGACGTTGGCCTCGGCGTTGATCCGTGCGACGTCGGCGCGTTGTTGTTCAAGCGGCGACGCCCGTCCGGCCTGGACGCGAACACTCGCCGCTCGGAGTGCATCGCCCGCTATCCGCGCCTGATCCCGCGCCGTTGTCACCCGTCGCTCGGCTGCGACCGCTTCTACGTAGAGCTGCGTCACTTGCAACCGCACGTCTGCGGCTATGATGGCCGCCTGGATCTCGGCGCGTGAGAGTTGGGCGTTGGCGACTCCGACCCGGGCGCTGCGCTTGCCACCCAATTCGATCGGAATGGCGAACCCGACCGTAGTCTCTGCGGCGCGCACGCCCCGATAGGGTCCGGAGCCCGTTATATTCTCGATCTGTCCTTGGAAGACCGGGTTGGGTCGCAATCCCGCAACGGTCCGGCCCGCACGTGCGGCTTCGATGGCAGCGGTAGCGGCCGAGGTCGAAGGCGCCGAACCGCCGGCAGCGACGACCGCCTGGTCGAGCGAATAGATCGGTCCAGCCTGCTCGATAGGCACAGGCGGCCCGGCTTGCGCGTGGGCCACCGAGGCGCACGACGCCGCAGCCAGCAAGGCTGCGCACAATTTCTGCATTGTCGAAGAATCCTAACGAATGTCGTCAGGCCGGGTCGTCCCGGCCGGCAGCATCCGTCAGGCGTTCGGCGGCCGCAACGCCGGATCGACGGAACTCAGCGCCCGCACGGCGTCGAAACCGGGCTTGGGACGAGCGCCCTCGATATTGAAGGTGACCGGGATGGCGTCGGCCTGCGGAATGCTCAGAGCCTGTCCGTGACAGGTTCCATGATGATGCGGGATCGCCTTGTCGGCATCACCCTGCGATTGATCGGCATCACCATCTACATGGACGACGCCTGTGCATTCGATCGTCGTCGCCTGCCCCGGCACTTCGCGCGCGTGGACGGTCGCCGTCATCACGAGCGACGACGCCAGCAGGAGGAGCAGCAAGGACCAGGCGCGGGCCAGCATGGGAACGCACCTATCACCATGACGGCCCGATGTCATGCGTTCTCTCCGCGATGAGGGCGATTGTAGGCACTGGACCTGTCAGCAGAACGCCATGCGGGGATAGCATCCGCGAACACCCGCCACGCGGAGCGGAGGAAGATAATCGCAATGACGCCTCCGACCACGATGTCGGGCCATGCGGCACCTGTGAGGTGGACGAGGCTCGCTGCGATGAGCACTCCGATGTTTGATGCGACATCGTTGCGCGAACACTCGAAGGTGCTCGCCATGTTCACGTTCGCCGCGCGGAAACGCCACAACAGCGCCAGACACGTGAGGTTCGCTGCCAGCGCCGCCCCGCCGAAGCCGAGCATCAGCGTCGAAGACGGCGGCACGCCGTTGGCGATCTTACCGGCGATTTCGACGAGGACGGCGATGCCGAATACCAGGATGAGGCCGCCCTTGGCGATCGCCGCTCCCGCCTCCCAACGTGCGCCACGATTGAGTGCATAGAGGCTCAGCCCATAGACCACGGCATCGCCGAACATGTCGACAGAGTCCGCCATCAGCGCCGACGAGCGGGCCAGCAGCCCACCACCGAACTCGATGGCGAACATCGATAGGTTGATGACCATGACGACGATCAGCGCGCGTCGCTGCTCGGCCTTACGGCCAAGTTCCGCGATCGTGTCGCGCTTTGCTGAACAACAGGCGTCCGCCATCATCGTGCTCGATTCGTTGGGTCGGACCCCCTATATGAACCCTCATCCCACTAGAGGGTCAAGGGTCTGTGATGAAGATCGGTGAAATAGCAAGATTGACCGGGTTGAAGGTCGAGACGGTACGCTTCTACGAAGCGGAAGGATTGATCGGGGCGCCGATCCGCAGCGGAGGGAACTACCGCGTTTACAACGGCTCCCACCTGGATCGCCTGTCGTTCATCAAGCGCTCGCGCGATCTGGGCTTCACCCTCGACCAGGTGCGTGACCTTCTGCGGTTAGCAGACGATCCGCGCGGCTCCTGCGCGGAGGTCGATGCGATCGCCGCGGTTCACATCCATGAGATCGATCGCAAGCTCGCCGATCTCGCCGCGCTGAGAACCGAGATCGTGCAATGGGGAGCGACCTGCGACGCGACAACGATCGCCGATTGTCGGATCATCGACGCACTTTCGAACGCTGGCTGACTAAGCCTTCAGGCCGTCAGATGCTGGTATAGGACCGTGACCCATAGACGCGGCGCGATCGCGTCCCTATGTTGTCCACATGGCCACTGTTCTGACCCCTCGCGAACAGCAAGAGACCGCCTCGATCGCGTGGCAGCTTGGCGGTTACGATGACATGTTACGCCTCGAGCGGGAGCTCAAGGCTATGAAGGCTGCGGGCAAGCGCCCTAAGATGGTCATTGACCAGGCGACCGGTAAGCGGAAATTGGTCGAGGCCTGAGCCTTGTTCTCACTGACGCTGGCCGTTGTCACAGGCGTTGCAATCCTCCTTCCTGGCTTCTTCGCAATCCTGCTCTGGAATACCCGCGCCCGCCGGTACGCCGTTGCGCGCCCGGATCTGCCGGTTAACGCATTGAGCGTGCTAGCGATCGGGGTCGCCGTTTCCCTGATCGCGCACCTGCTGACCGGGCTTGCTATCGGGCTGGTGCAAACGCTTCTGATCGACGTCAGCCGCTTCTTGCTCGCAGATTACCGGACGCCCGCGGTCAATCCGATCGGCACGTTGCTGATCGTCGCGCAGGGTGGGCCAAAGGCAGCCGCGTTGAGCGCTAGTGATCTGGTGTGGGGCATCTGCGCACCGATTTTCTCGACGCTGGCAGTCGTCATGCTGATGGCCGACGATGCACTCGATGTCGCTACGGAAGGGTGGGACTTTGGCGGGCACGGCTGGGCCTACACGCATATCATCAAGCCTACGCAGCACGGTCATCGCCCGATCGCCTATGTGCTGACCGATCTCCAGCATGACGGACTTGGGGTCGGCTATCGCGGCGTGGTCGCCGACATCCGCCAGAGCAGCGATGGCCAAACGCAGAGCATCAGCCTGGCCTCCCCTGCTCGCTTTCTTTTCGAACTCAAGCCCGGCACGTCGCGACGTTGGACGCCGTCCAGCGAGCCTGCGCTGGTTCGCTACGCGGAACGTCCGGTCGGAGACGTGATCAGCCTCGACCAGAAGGTCATCCACGATATCGTGGTCTCGACGCCGGCCACCGATCTGTTGCGCGAGCTGCGCGACCTCGACACGCAGCGCCAGCATGGGTGATTTCTTGACCTTCATTGCTCCCAAGGCGCTGCTGTGGATCGGTTTCGTCGTCAGCATGGTGTTGACCGGCCTGTTGGTCGCGCTCGCGGCATGGGCAGTCGCAGGTCCGTGGTGGCCGACGACGCTGGTTCAGAACGGCTTTCGCCGTCATCGTTCCTGTTGGGCGCTGATTCAGGCATTCGCCATTGCCACGCTTCCCATCCTGCTGCTTGGCGAACACGGCGTCGGCGTGGGGGCCTTGATCTTCCTGGTTTTCGCGCCACGATACGTTAACTGGCGGGTTCGCTGGGGCGCCTGGCACGATGACAACGAGGCGACCCGCACCACCGCCCGCACGATCCGCAATCGCCTGCGGGACCGACAGGAAGAAGCTGCGATGCCACCAGGTGCCGGCCCATGGCCGGAATATGTAAACGACGTGGTTCGCGCGACTAGGGACCAGCTTTATACGCCACCAGAGACGGTAGTGCCACCTGATGCCCTCCCTAGCTGACATAGGAATCGCAGCTATGTCATCCGCGCAAATTCGTGATTCCGAGTAACTAGTTCAGCCCGAGCTTGGCAAAGAAGGCCTCGTTTCTCAGCCGGGCATCATGAAGCAGCTTGTTGTAAGGCAGAACCTCAACGACGGCATTGTGGATGGGCGAAAAGCCAAAGTACCCCTCGCCATCCGCACTTTTATTCTGAGCAATCGACATTGATACAACCTCGACCAGCTTTGGCGTAAAATCAGCGACGACGAAGCAGATAAATCTGGTGCTGGGAGGAATAGGTTTGCGGAACCTGCCGGTGCGATCCTTGAACGCTCCGCCGTTCCGCATGATGTTTACATATTCAAGCACCTGCGTGACCGGGTTGTCGCTATGACTGTAGTTGGGTCGGCCGGGTCGCTTGAATTCGACAATGATAATCGGTTCGTCAGTACCTTCACGGTCGAACGCCAGCGATCGATCGAAAACAACGGCGACGTCCGGTTCGCGGGTACTGTCGCTGTCGGTGAGAAACGTTGTGAAGGGCTTGTCGGACTTCAAATAGGAATAGAAGGCTAGTCGATCATCCAGAATCCATAGGTTATGGTCTTCATAGTCGAGCGCTTCGCCATCCGAGCGGATCGGTATGATGAGGTCATGGACGATCTCCTCACGCAAGTAGTCTCGCTTCTCCGGATCGACGTACGCCAGCGAACTGTCGAGGAGATCGAGGATCTCCTTCCGCTTAACGACATATTCGGCGAGCGACGCTTTCTTGTCCGAGTTGATCGCACTGGCAACCTTCTGCACCCGGTCGACGACCTCACTGGCATTGCCGGCGGATAGTGCCTTTATCTCGCGCTTCGTCTCGCGTTGCTTGCGTCGACGCTGGCGCGCCAACTCGATATAAATATCCTCCTCCGACTTGGCGTTGAGCGATAGATGCTCCTCGACGAAAGCCGGGATATTGCTGGCGACGGCCAGAAACTGCGGGTTCTCACGTACGACGCGCAAGGTAATACCGGCCTGTTTGGTGCGAACCTGTTCGATATAGGGCGCTAGGTGTCGCTTGGCAGCGTCGACCGCCGCCTGATGCAGGCTGCGATAGTCATCTTCGCGGAACGTGAAGTTGGTGCGCTCCTGATTAACGTGGCCGTTCAGGTAGTCGCCTGACACCAAGCCGATATAGACGGAGTCGCTATTTTCACCGATGTAACCAAGCCCAAGCTGATTATCGATTTTCTCGTCGCGAACAACACGGCCATCGCCCACATACAGGTTCCAGTGCTTGCCGCCGTCGTGCAGGCGCAATCCCTTGTTGAGCAGGATGTGGTACATATCAACGTCGATCGGTTCTTCCCCGGGCTCGAGGACGACTTTCAATGTCTCGGGCGTGTCGGACTCGACGTTGCTGCTGTAAAAATCGAGCAGGCTGATCCGCTCGGCACGATCAACAAGCGTGAAGGATGGCACTTCATAGCTGGCGAAGTTGCGCAGGAAATGACCAATGATGTGCGCGGCTATCGTGTCGACCTTGCGAGGACAATGCGCACTGTAGGATTGCACGTAAGGCTCCAGCCGCACTTTCGTGCCGATGGTCGGGGTCTCACCCGCAAGCCGCAACTCATGGCCAATCAGCGGACTGGCGTCGTTCTGGGCGACAGCGAAGTCGAACGACCGGTGCAGCGTTGAGCCGCCTTCGCTGAAGCTGCTGTTGACGTGCGTATTCTGAAACACCTTGAGCCAGGAAAGGCGACCGACCCCCTTACCGCCGCGGCTGATCTTGCTGGCGGTATCTGCGGTGCGGAACGCGCGCCAATTGTCGGTGTTCAACCCGATCCCGTTGTCTTCAATCAGGAAGCCAGCGACCGGTGGGTTTTCGTCGTCCGAGCTGCTGCGTAGGATCGTCACCGTGATGACGCCCTTCGCCGTCGCCTCACGATCCCAGCGCGCCTCGATGGCATGGAACGCGTTGGCGATTGCCTCGAACAACGGGAACAGCGCATTCAGCGGCGACGGCGCAAAGCCCAGGTTGCGGACGCGGCCTGCCAAGCTGAACTGGAAGTCATCAGATGTATCGGTCTTCACAGCGCCCCCTCGTCCTCCTGCCTATGCGACATCCTCGCCAACGCCAACCCATCCGCGCCTGCTCTTCACGCAAAGCCTTCGCCAGCGTGATTACGAAACGCTTCTTGATCGCGAACATACTCGCTGAGCATTTCGAGCGACTTATGCCGACTATGCTCCTTCATCTTGAACAAATTGGCACCATGGCGGCCCGCCTCGGTCAGGAAGCCAGCGCGTAGCGAATGGCCTGAGAACAGTGCCGGATCATAGCCGGCCGCGGCTGCGCGCGCCTTGACCACCAGCGCCACGGTTTGCGGGCTGAGTGGCTTGTCGGTGAGGCGGCCGTGCGGAGTGAGGCGGCGGAAGACAGGCCCGTCGGTGATACCTGCGGCCTCCAGCCAGGCGCGATAGTGACGCACCGGCTCCATGCGACGGCCGTCGAGAACAGCGACGGTCTGCCCCCTGCCCTCCTGATCGCCTTTCGAAAACGGAATTGTCACCAGCAGCCCGCGTGGATCGTCGGCCACATCCGCGACATCGATCGCGACCAGCTCAGAGCGGCGGAACGCCCCCATCATGCCGATGCTGAGCAGCGCGCGATCGCGGTAGTCGATGAGGGTGGAGCCGGTGATATGGCGCACCATGTCACGCAGCACGTCGCTGTCGGCCGGCCGCTTCTTCGCCGGGCGATCGCTGCGTTTGGCGTTACGGATACCCCGCATCACGCGATCGAGCGCGGCCGCGCCGGCTTGTACGGTTGGCGGTTCGAGCTCAGCGGCGCGGTGAGCAAAGACGATCGCGGCCAGCCGCCGACCGATGGACGACTTGGATAACGGTCGCCCATTCGAATGGGCGCTACCGTCTCTGGCAAGCTCGCTTAGGAACGCAGCCGTGACAATGGGTGAAGCCGGGAGTGAGGCGTAGCCGCGTGTGTCGCACCAGGTCGTGAACAGTCGCCAGTCGGACCGATAGGCACGCAAGGTCGCATCCGCCGATGCGCGCGCCAGGAAATGGTCGACCCGGGCGCGGTCGCTCTGGTTAAGATCCGGTGCGAGATCGATTGACGCTGGCGACAGATCGATCGGCCCGATCGCGAGAAGCGCGCGGCGCTCCGCGGCATCATCATCGCCGATCATACTGGACCGTCATGCACAGGATCATAAAGAGTCACGTCCTTGTGCCATGACAGCGTGCCCTCCTGACGTAGCCAATGACCAAGCGGGCGCACTCGAGCCTTGTCACCAAAGGGAAAGATACCGGACTGGTGCTCGTAGATCGAGACGCTGGTCCAGCTTGCGAGGTGAGGTGTCGTCAGCGCTCGCTTCCCAAAGGCGATGGCACCGTCATCGCTGTCTTCGCGTTGATAGTGCTTCAGAAAAGTTCGCCCCGATCGTTCGCGGGGCCGGCCAAAGATGAAGTCGTAGCCATAGACAGTATCCCCCTGGCCATCGTTTGGTGGGCCGTCGATCTTCAGATGCTCGTCCTGCAGCTGGTAGCAGGTCAGGCACCGCTCCATGGCGATGACGTTACCGACACATTCCGGATACACACACTCGTCTCTGCTAACGTCAGTCGTCGTCTGGCAGACGACGCAGCTTAGCTCGGTCTCGCCGGGCACCTTGGCGGCAAACTGGGCTAGCTTTGGGAGATCCACCGCATAATCGTACGGCGTGGCCTCAAAGCAGGCAGGACAGAGATAGGCATGCTGCCTGGGATTGAAGCCGAAAAGGTCGATCGCCTCCGCGGGTGTGAGGAATTCGATGGCACAGGCCACCTGGCCGACAACGGCGCTGTAGACGTGGTCATCCAGGCCGAAGATGGCGAACTTGCTCTCCCCCTCCATCGCAAACAACCGGTCAACCCATGATGTCTCCGCAAAAAGCGCGTTTGCCGCCATTAGGATGGTACGGGTGACCTCACCCGCAGTGAAGGTTACGCGCGGCGCCGAATGCATGATGCGGTTGCGGTCTTTGCGAACCGCGGTCCAGAAGGTGTTGAACGCCGGGTCCAGCGGCGGGTCCGCAACGCTGTTGTGCACGGCTACGAGCTTTGACGCCTCGAGGCTCGGCAGCTCGCCAAACGATGTTGCCCCCTTCGCCGCCTTCGGGCTCCAGTCGGCTGGATCGCCAAGGAGGAGGTATGGCGACACGCGCGCGATCCGGCCCTTGAGGCCGAGCTCCATCGCTTGCTGGATAAGGCTGTAGGCGTTCGACAGTGCAGGCTGCACACTTCGCCAATAGTCGTCGGTCGCCTCCGCATCCCCACTGGCACCAACTCCGATGGACCACGCGTCGTGCGCGTCCATGGTGATCTTCCATGCCAGGTAGAGCTGATTGACGCCGGCATCGTGAAATTCATCCGGCGTCGGCACGTCGATGATCACTGTTTCGGCTCCGTTCCGACCCATAATTTTGCCTGCCACCTTGCTAGCAGGAATCGGGCTTATCGCTAGTAACTATTGTGGCTGTCGGGATCGATGGCGGCTTGCGTTTACCCCCTCGCCTCTTCGCTATCATGGTGGCATATATAACTCCTAATGCCACCACACGCGGGCTTTGCCATATGACGCTACAAGTTAACATCACACCAAATGGTCGTATGAGCCTGCCGGTGGGCATTCGAAAGCGCCTAGGGCTTGAGGATGGCGGTGCGGTCCTTGTCGAAGAAACGCCGGACGGAGTTATCCTGCGCACCGTGGAGCAGGCGGTGGCAAAGGCGCAAGCAATCGCCAAGCGCTACGCACAACAGCCCGGCGCGTCGGTCGATGACTTTCTTGCCGTACGGCGCGAGGACAGCGGCGAATGACCCATGTCGTTCTCGATGCCTCGGCGATCCTCGCACTGTTGAAAGGCGAGCGCGGTGCCAGCAAGGTCGCCAGCGTGATTGCGGATGCCTCAGTGTGCGCGATCAATCAGGCGGAGGTCATCAGCCACTTTGTTCATCTAGGCGCGCCACTTGACGACGTGCGGGCGATGCTGGCGGCCCTGCCCTATACCGTCGTCGCGGCGGATGATGCGCTCGCCTGGGATGCCGGTAACCTGCGCGCTGCCACCTCATCGGCCGGGTTGTCGCTGGGCGATCGCTTCTGCCTCGCTTTGGCCAAACGCCTCGGCGTCGCGGCGTACACCGCCGACAAAGCGTGGCGCGACATAGCAGGCGACGTGGCCGTGAAGATCGTGACTATCCGGTAGGTTGTGAGGTGCACACCGAACCGCCCCCATCCGCCGCACTTGAGGCGTGGCTCGATGCCAACGGGACGATCGAAGATCGCTACGGTCACCTCCTGCTCGAACAGATCAAGCCAATCGACAAGAGTCTGATCGACGCTCTTCGCCCGTATTTTGAGTCAGCTCATCTCGACGCGCGCGAACATTTTCATAAGCAGGTCGGCATCGACCTTCACCCGGACGCTGGGGCGGCGGGAGCCCATGCCTGCTATCCAGACTGCCTGCCGGCCGTCGCCCGGCGTGGCCTATTTGGCGAAGTAGTCGCCGGCTTGGTAACCCAGGCCTATGCAGAGGAACTCGTCGGCGAGCATCAGTGGTCGGTCCCGATCTTCCTTTTCCGCTTCCATGCCGATGTGGAGAGCTATCTGTGGGACCTTCGCTACGATCCATCCCGCAAGCGCCAGGTATTCGGTCGCTTCGGTTCCGACTTCGTCGGGGTACGACTCGACGCGGCCGGGAACGTGGTCCGGGTCATCGTCGGGGAAGCAAAGTGGCGCGCCTCCCTTACCAACTCGGCCGTCGCCGCCCTCCTCCATGGCGAGAAGAACCTGAAAGATCCGACTACGGGCAAGAATGTCCACAACGGTCGTGGCATTTGGTTTGAGGTGAATCGGGATAGCGTCGTTCCGAAGGGCTTGCGTCAGCTGCAGCGCCTGCTGGAGCTGCGGGATCCCGTGAATCATGCGACCGCCATTGCGTCCATGGACGCCGCGATCACCGCGACCGTACCCACGCTTGCTCGGACGAACCTCGTTGTGATCGCCGGCAACGCCGCAGCGACCCGCAAGAAACTGAATGTGCTGATCCCGTGGAAGAAGCCGCCGGCAGACTACACCGCCCCGCATGACTTGCAGGTTGTCGAGTTGATCCTTGAAGGCGGTGAGGCGCTGATCGACGGGCTGTATACCTCTATGTGGAAGCCCTGACGCCATGTCCGAAGAGATGCGGCGTGCCGTCGCAGAGCAAGTTCGCACTTCGCTGGCCATCGAAAACGCGTTATCCCGCCCACAGGCTCGCGCCTTCGTGCGTTGCTTGCAGACGACCTGGCAGGTTCCCACGATCCATTGGTCGGCGCGTGAGTCTGAGAGTCAGCTGAGTGACGCGCGCCGTCTTCTTCATGCGGCGCACATTTTCCGCACAGTGGATGGGCCGACGTGCCCTGGCGCTATCGACTGCTATCGCCGCACGGGCGAACTGCTTGAGTGGTTGGCGCGGGCAGATGACGGCCTGCGCACGATCGTACCAATCGAATTGCTCGCGGCCGGTGCCTACCAACTTGGCGGTTTGCCGGCGATGGCAGCCGGCTTGCTCGCCCAGGTGCCGTCCGATCAGGATGGGGTCAGCCTGCTCGCTGCCTTCCTGCGCGCCGACTTCGACGATGTCATCGCGCGCGCCGCTAATTTCTGGAGCGAGCACCCACATCTCACCCAGCCTGACCAGGGAACGTTGCTCGCAACCGCGCTCCTCGAATCCGACGAAGCCGGCGAGGATGGCGATCGCGTCACCTGGTACTTCACCATCGAATTAGTTCGCACTGTCGGCCTCATCGCCGACTGCCTCCGCCGCGGTGACGATCCACGCCTGGATCGCGCAATGGCCAAGTTGCGCGCGCTCGACGAGATGGCAGCTCGGACCTTCAGCGACGATGCAGCGCTCGTTCTTTCCCTGATCCGGGATGTGGCCGATCGCTTCGTTGCCGCCTCCATCTACAAACCCCTGCGCGCATTAGCTGTGCTCCGGCCAGAGCGGCTTTCCAAGCTCACCGATTACGCGCGTGACCAATTCAGTCGCGGGCGCGGTATCCTTTGGACATCGCAGCTGCAGGGACTGGAACGGCTACTACGCGACGACTCCTTCGCGCTTTGCACGCCGACCGGATCAGGCAAGACGTTGGTGGCCAACATGGCGATCGTCAAAGAATTGCTCCTGCGTGCGGAGCCCGCAGCGATCGGACCGTTGGCGCTTTATATCGTTCCCTCTCGCGCGCTGGCGAACGAGGTCGAGGCGAAACTGACCTCGGAGCTTGGTCGAGAGTGCCTGATTACGGGTCTGTATGGTGGCGCCGACTGGGGCATCACGGATGCCTGGCTGACGACCGACCGTCCGGTGGTGCTTATCGCTACGGTCGAGAAGGCTGACGCGTTGATGCGCTATCTCGGGCCCATCCTCATAGCGCGCATCAAACTCCTCATTATTGACGAAGCCCATCAGGTCGTACCCGACGCTGACGAGTCCACCCGCGTAAGCTTCGCGGAGCATAGCAATCGGGCCATCCGGCTCGAGACGCTGGTTTCGCGTATCGTCGCGCGACAGCCGGAGGTCGTACGCATCGCGCTCACCGCCGTTGCAGGGGGGGGCCGCACAGCCCGTTGCGCGCTGGATCGAAGGCCGCGGGGATGCTCAGGCCGTTGGCGTCCGCTATCGCAGCACCCGCCAGGTTATCGGGGTGCTGGAGACCGCAACGAACGCATCAGGTCGTATCCTGCTCGACCTCATGAACGGCCGCCCGCTTTACCTCCGGGGCGAGGAAGACCCGGTGTATCTTCCCCTCCGCGTTGCACCGATGCCTCAGCTTCGCTCGCAGTGGCGCAACAGCCTCAATCGCTTCAACACGTTGAGCGTTTTGTGGACCGCCCTGCATCTCGTAGAGGAGGATCAGCGCATCCTGATCTCGGTCGCGCAAGAGCCCGAACAAACGATGCGCTGGTACAAAGAAGCGCTTGAGCTGCCAGCTTGGCAGGCGATCGTCAATTTTACGCCGCCCCGGGGCCGCCGTGGTGAGCGCTTTGACGAGGCGCGAGCCGCTTGTCAGGACTATTGTGGAGCCGATAGCTTCGAGCTTTTCCTGTTGGAACGGGGAATTGCCACCAGCCACGGTCAGATGCCGCAGCGTCTCCGTCGGTTGATGGTGGAGATGATCGATCAGCGTATTTGCCCGATAACGGTCGCGACGGCGACATTGACGGAGGGTGTGAATCTTCCGTTCGATCTCATATTTTTGACCTCACTGAAGCGCACATCGTGGGATCCAGTCGAGGAGGAGCAGATCATCGCTCCGCTTAGTACGGCGGAGTTTCGCAATCTTGCCGGACGCGCTGGGCGACCTGGTGCATCGCGAGGGATTGAAGGACTGACCCTGGTCGCTCTGCCCCGCCAAATTTCAACCACTGCCACTGCGAGCCGCCCCATACAGCGTCGTCAGCTGGCAACCTTGAGTACGGAATACGACCAGCTGCGTGATGCGCTTGTAATAGAAGAGCGTGATGCCGATAGTGTGCCCAGCCCCCTGGCGATGCTGCTGGAACTGATCTGGGATCGCGCGCATCGGCTGCTGCAGGTATCGCCAGACGACTTCCTCAACTGGCTCGAGGCGACGGCGCCCACGACCGTCAGCGCAGCAGCCGGCACTGGAGCGACCGACCCTCGTGCCCGACTTGCGGATGCCATGGATGAGCTTGATGGCTTGGCGTTGGCGGCCGTGGAGGAACTTCAGCAAAGCGATACTGCTGCAATGTCGCGCGCGCAGATCGAGGCACATCTGAAAAGCGTTTGGGAGCGCACGTTCAGCGCAACAGCAACCGCCCAAGAAGCATGGCTTGAACAAGCATTTATTCGTCGCGGTTCCGGCGTAGTCACCCAGCTCTACCCTGACCGTGCCGAACGCACTCGCCTCTACCAATTTGGCTTCACACCGGTGATTGGTCGCCGGTTCGAGGGAGTAGCGACCGCGATACTTGCGGAAATCAGCAAGGCGGTAAACTACGGGACCGCTAGTCCAGAAGAACGGATCGACGTGTTCGAGCGGATCGGCGATCTCATCAAGGACGATCGCGGCTACGGTTTCCGCGTCCGCCGGACCGATACCGATGAGCGTCTGCTTGACCGCTGGAATGACGTCCTTGGGTGGTGCCTCAACGAACCTGATGTAACACCCCCTGCCCCCGATCAACTGCGATCTTGGCAGCGTTTCGTCGCCGACAACCTCGAATACCGTCTTGGTATGGCGTTGGGAGCCGTCGTTGCGCAGGCTTGGTCGCTGGGGGCAGCCGATCCGTTAGCCATCCCTAGCTTGAGTGATTGGAAGGCTACGACCGGTCTTCCGTGGTTCGGCTTTTGGGCACGGGAACTCCTACGCTGGGGTACGCACGATCCATTCATCGCCTTCTGTCTATCTCAGGGTTTGGCGAAGACACGGGATGAAGGCGCGAACCGCCGCGCCGACTTTAATCGCTGGCTGACATCTGCTGAACCAGCCCCCGAACCGGACGCGTTCATCGATCCGCAGCGCTTCCTCGAGTGGCAGAGGTCACTCGCCAGGAAGGCCACCGAGGACAAGCCGACTGCGCAGTTTGACGCCGTGCTGACCGGCACCAACGGACAACGCGGGCACTATGCCGTGGTACCCGTACTGCGGGATAATGAGGTTGTTTGGATCGACCCAGCGGGCTTTGAGCTTGCGATCACTCCGTCGGCACATACACTTAGCCGAAAAGCACGCCGGAGCGACTACGCGCTCAACACCGGTTCGGCTAACCCCACCGTGTCACGGCGCTTTCGTCCGGCGTAGTCCCTCGCGGCGTTCCCTAAGAAGCCAAACTTAGCAAATCGACCCAGCCAGTCTTTTGGGCATACCTCTGAAAGACTGGAGCGCGCTCAGTCTCGTTTCCGTCAAACGACGTTCAAAAAGGACTGGACATAACAAGACCGTTCATCAAGCACTGAGGTACGTTCGTCCGGGCCTATCTCCGCGCATCGATCGCTGAACAGGACGCCAACCGCGCTCGCGCCGCGCTGGATGCGTTCGCCGCCTCACATGGCCTCCGGATCGCAGCGCGCTATGTCGAACACGAGAGCGGCACTCGCCTAGCCCGACCGGAGCTTTTTTGACTACCGGACGGGCTGGACAACGACATCGGTCTAGCGGCCCACTGGACCCAACGTGCGCCGCAAGAGCATTGACGAAGCGTGGCGTCCTGCGGGCGTGGCCCAGCCTTGCCGTGATCCTGCGTTGAGCGCCGCGCCTCGATGCAGACTGTGGGACTTACACGAAAAACTTGGTAGCGCTGCATCATGCCAAAGGTAATCATCGCCGATAACGTCAGGCTGCCTCTCGCCGAGCTTTTCGGCGGAAGGCTCAAACAGCGTCGCCTTGCTCACAACATGACGCAAGCCCAACTCGCCGAGCGGACCGGCAGCACGGCCGCCTACATTTCGCAGGTCGAGCGCGCACAGGCCAATCCGACGCTCGATCTCATGGCGAAGATTGCCGAAGTTCTCGACACCGATGTGTGGGATTTGCTTCGTCCGAACAACGACTAGGAACCTAATCACTCCGAATTAATCGCTTCTTGCATCCAAACACGGCGTTGTTCCTTTTACGCTGGCCTCCTAAATCCAATTGGGTAGCAATCGACTGCTTCGAGCAACCGGACAAAGCGGTATCTGGTCTATCGTATGGAGTGTCGGCGTGAGCGATGGTAAAGCGATGCGACGTCGCTTCGGTCTGAGGATCGCGGCGCTGGCAGATCGATCCGGGCTCTCTGTTGAAGTCCTGGCGGCGCGGGCGACACTTTCCGTGCAGCGCATCAAGGATATCATGGGCGCGACGTCAGACTGCGTGACGTTACGCGAGATGACGCTGCTTTCTAATATCCTCATCACCCCCGTCGCTGATCTTCTTGCTCCTTCTGACCCGGTCGGGATCGTACCGTTCGAGAAAGTTGAACAAGGTGGAGCGCGACACGCGTAGCTCCTGGGCGACATCGGTTGCCGTCGCCCCCGGTGACTCCAGCCTCGATTTGATCGCAGGCAGATCATCTGGGTCGAGAAGCCGTTTGCGCCCCCGCGACGCTGTCTCGGGATGTGTTTTTAACCCGTGCAAATAACGATGGTGCCCATCAAGGGCGCGGATCAGCGCGTGAAGCTTGTCGTCAGGTGCGGGTTCGATGACAACGCCCGCCGCTACGATCTCGAACGCGATGCCGCGGCGGAGCATCCGGTCGATAAGGCGGATCAACGTCGGGGTGGAAAGTGTGATACACGACAGATCATAAACCACGACCCTGTCGCCGGCCTCAAGTTGGAGACCGCTGCGTGCGAGCAGATCGCCCAGCTTGTTGAAGCTCTGACGGCCCGCAACGACGATGAGCGCCTCGGAGTTCATGGCGGCCTTCTGATCGTCGATCGTCGCCGATCCTTGGCATTCCGCGAGGAACGCGACGACTTTTCCCACCCCTGCCCTCCTCTCGATGAACGGCGCCAGCGCCACCGTGTGCCGGGCGCGAATTCTGTAGGTCAACCATAGGCTCCGAGCAACACGGTGCGCGTCGAAGACCGGCCTGACCACGCAACCGCCGGCACCCAGGAAGGCCGTTAAAGCGACTCTGCCGAATTTCCATCTTGCGTCATTTTCGTTTTAGAGTTTATTTGGACTGCACCAGATGGACGGAGCATCATGCTTCCAGCGGCACTCACAGCGAAGGCAATCCAGCTCTGCGCAGCCATGGTTGGACCCGCTCAGCCAATCTCGGCGGGGTCCTTTCCGGTTGCCGTGATCAGCGGCGCTACCTTGCTGCGAGAGCCGCAGAACCTCGCGGATGCGGAAGCGACGGTACGCGACCTTCTCGCCCTCAGGGCCGACTTCACCGCGGGTCCGCTCCAGATCGCGGGGCGCCATTTTACGACCTTCGGGGTCACTCCATCGACGGTGTTTGATCCATGCAGTCTCGCGCGTGTCGGCGATGGCGGCCGCGGATCGCCGCTCGCCGGTACCGAAAGCGTATCAGATGTGGTCAGCCTGCTTCGCAAGGCGTTCGGCGCCCGCGTCACCGATACGATCCGACCGGCGAATGCGACATATGGGGCCCGCTACAGCTGGCACAAAGTCGGACAAGCCGTCGACTTCGTGCCGGCTGGCGGCGTCGGGACGATCGATCGTTGCCGGATCCGGGCACTGATGGCCCAGCACGGCATCCGGATCATCGAGCTCCTTGGCCCAGGCGATCAAGGGCATTCCAATCACTGGCACGTCGCGTTCGCCCGCCCGGGACAGACCATAGACCGGACGCAGCACATCGAGGACGGCGAAGACTGGTTCTTGGACGTCGCGCGGAACGGTAGCGGGCAGCAACCCGCCGGAACCAGGCAGCTGGACGCGGTCCCCGAGGGGTCGGTTGCCGAGCCGAGACCTGCGGCGTGGGACGTCTTCGCGACGACCGGTCCTCGTTCGCTTCAAGGAGGTGGATGATGCTGGCACGGACTCTCAAGACGATCTCGCAGAGCGCAGCGGGCGTCGTGATCCCCCTTGCCGGCGTGTTGGCGATCGCGGTGCCACAGCCGGCACGCGCGTCCGACTGGGGTTGTCAGGTCGTTCTGTGTCTCGCGACACCGGGCTCGCCGACGACCTATCCCGCCTGTGTGCCACCAATTACGAAGCTCTGGCAGCATCTCGCGATCGGTGGCGTGTTCCCCAGCTGCATCGGCGTCGGCATCCGGACGCGTCAAACGAAACATGGCTACAGCCTCACCGTCTCTAAGTCAGATGGAACGACGGCACGCTACCAGCTCGACACGCGCTACCAGACGGTGACGTCCCAATGAGCTACGACGTACCGGCCATCATCGCCTTGGCGAAAGCCTGCGCTCCCGAGATCGCGACCGAAGCGATCGTGCCGCTCGTCCTCACCGAGAGCGGCGGCGAGCCGTTGCAGATAAACGTGAACAAGGGTCCCCGTGTTCGCGCAAGAACAGTTCCGGAGGGAGCGGCGCTGGTACGCCGCTATATCGCGGCGGGCTACACGGTCGACGTCGGCCTCGCCCAGATCAACTCAGCAAATTTCACCCGTCTCGGCGTGACGATCGAGAGCGTGTTTGAGCCATGCAATAATCTTCGTCTTGCCTCGGTGATCCTGCAGCGCAGCTACGACACCGCCGCCCGGCATTATTCGGGGTTGGACGCGATCTCTGCGACGTACTCGATGTACAACACCGGGTCCCTCACCCGTGGTCTACGCAACGGCTATGCAGGCCGCGTCTGGTCAGCCGCGGTGAACCTGGGGTCCATTGAAACCGCTCCAGCCCTGCCAGGAGTTGACACTGCTGCGGCGACACGCGCGGCTTCGGCGGCACACCCAACGCTGACAGCCCAAGACCAATGGGTCGTCGGCCCGCTTTCGCCGACCACAGTCACGGTGTTCAAATGAGCGGCGCCAACAGCATCGTCCGGGACGACCGAATGCCTGTGGTTCCAGCCGAGCCGGCCGGCTTCGAGCTACCACCGGCCCTGGCCGGGCGATACGACGTTCGTGTCGTTGACGGTGCCGATGGCGAGCAGCGGATCGGTCTCTTCCGGCCCACTGATCGCGATGGACCCTCGATCGAGATCACGAACGATCGCATCGTTGCGCGAAGTGAGGACGCCGAGACGGTGGCCGCCCTCGTGACAATCGCGCAGCATAGCGGCTGGGATCGCATCGCGGTCGACGGGTCGCCGGAGTTTCGGCAGGCCGTTTGGGAGGCCGCGACCCGCGAAGGACTTAGGGTCAGTGGCTACGATCCCAGCTTCAACGAGCAAGAGCGCGTGGAGCAGGCCAGACGCGCATCGAAGGAGCGCCGCGAGCGCGACGCTCAGCAGGGAGCCGCTGCCCCGCCGCGCATTGACATTGTCGGCGAAACACATCCCAAGGCAGCGATGACTCCGCCGGAGGCGGATGGCCGCGGCGCGCTGCGCGACGATGACGGAAACGCGTTATCGAGCGGCGACCGAAAGCTCCTCCTCACGGTCAGCCGGCATATCGAGGACCGCAAAAGTCTCGATGCGCCCCTGCGTCCAGGCATGGATGCTTTCGATCGCGACGTTCGATCGGAGCGCCTCGATCATAATCGCGAGGCAGTAAACACGTCTCTGGAGCGCGCCCTCGAGAGCCCAACGCTGGCTGCGGCGTTCGAGCAGGTGGGATACGGGCCGGACCGGTTGCGCTCACTGGACATGGTCGACGAAAGCCATGGCGAAATCGCCGACGCGATCGCTCGCGTGCGATCGGGGATGCACCGCGAAACCCCTCATCTAGAGGCAAGCGAGCCACAGCGCGCCACCAGCGCCATTGCCGATGAACTAGAAGACGCCGCCCGCACGAAGCATTCGGCCGCCGGCAGCGGAACGCTGATCGACCGAGAGCCGACTGTCGGGGAACGTCAGGACCGCGACGCGAGTGCGAGACAGCGCGAGAGCGAAGAACTGGCGGAGATCTTTCTGAACGGGACCATCGATCGCGTCTCGGCCGATCCACGGCTCGCCGGCGCGCGCGAGGCACAGGCCGCGATGGAGCTCCATATCGGCGAGGTCTTCGGCGGTGATGCGGGCCGCATGGCAACCGCTAACCTCGAAAGCCGACAGATGATTTCGGACGTGCTGCGGCGGGGGTTCGAGGTTTCAGTGCGTGAGCCGACCCCGGTTCGACAGGTCGAGCCGATCCAGATCCGATCCGACATGGAGCGGTAGAGCTAGCGATGGAGACCCCTATGAAGTTTACGTCGAACATGGGCAGGCTGATGTCCGATCGTCGTGCCCGGCAACTGATCGGCGTCGCCGGCATGATTGCTCTCGCCGCGATCGCGCAGCCGGCACTTGCCCAGAGTAGCGGAACCGCAATCGAAGGCGGGCTCAACACCATCAAGGACTGGATGGTTACGGTTGCCGGCGTCGTCGGTGTGATCGCGGTCATGGCAGTCGGTTATGCGAAACTAACGGGCCGCATGGACTGGGGACGCGCCGTCACCGTGCTGATCGGCATTGGCATCATCTTCTCGGCGACGACGATCGTCGGCTGGATGAGCTCGGGTGGCTGAAGCCGACAAATTGGCGGAAGATAAGGTCTTCCTCGCCTTGACCAGGCCGTCGGTCTTCATGGGACTGCCGCTCGAGGCGATCATGCCGATCATCATGGTCTGCATGGTCCTGTGGGGGATCATGCATAACCCGTTCTATCCCCTGGCATTGTTCGGCGCGCTCTACTTCCCGGCGCGGATGGTCGTCCACTACGACTACAATGCCTTTCGGTTGTGGGGCCTTTGGTTCCAGACGGTTTTCCTGTCGAAGAACCGGAAGTTCTGGGGTGGCGGGAGCTATTCTCCCGTCCGCCTCGGGAAGGCCGTTAGACGCAAGCAGTTCGGCAATGACTGACACCCGGCTGCAGCACAAGCGCGTTGCCGTGCGCGAGACGGACGACGTCAAGTTCATCCCCTACACCCGGCACGTCGACGACACAGTCGTAGCCCTCGAAGACGGCTCGCTGATGCGACTATATCGCGTCGACGGACGGCCCTTCGAGACGAGCGATATCGCCGACCTCAACACCTGGCACACCAAGCTCAACATCACCTGGCGATCGATCGGTGACGATCGTGTCGCATTGTGGACGCATCTCGTTCGAACAGCGACCGATCCGGTCCTCGGCGGTGACTTCCATTCGGATTTCGCCCGGCGGCTGCAAGATCGCTACTCTGAGGCGTTGAGGGAGAAGGTCCTCTACCACAACGAGTTCTATGTTGCGGTCATCGTGCGGCCATCGAGCATGGCCGGCGACCAGGTAGCGCGCTTCTTTGGACGACGGAGTAGCCCCGACGAACTCGACACGCGCGCGTTGGCGATCATGGCGGACAAGTGCCGCGACTTTGAAACGCTGCTGGCGGACGCCGCCCCCGAGCCACTGTCACTCTATGAACATGACGGCATCCTGTTCTCGAAGCCCATGGAGGTGCTGCACTTCATTCTGACGGGCGACCGCATCCGCGTGCCCCTGCTGGATGGCCGTCTGGGACAGGCGCTGTACCAATCCCGCGTGGTGTTCGGCCGGGAAGCGGCCGAGATCCGGCTGCCGCACAAGTCGCATTATCTCGGGATGTTCGGCGTCCGCGAGTATGTCGCGAGCACGCGAACAGGGCAGTTCAACAGCCTGCTCAAGCTCGATTTCCCCTTTGTGCTGACGCAGAGCTTCGCCCCGCTGGTAAAACAGGCCGCTAGCGAGCGCTTTTCCAAGAAATACAAGCAGATGACGTCGTCGGATGATGCCGGCGTCAGCCAAGCGATCGAGCTTCTGGACGGCCAGGACGAACTCATGGCGAACAGGTTCGTCATGGGTGAGCATCACCTGTCGATCTCGGTAATCGACGACGATCCGAAACGGCTGCTCGAGCGGCTATCGATCGCGCGCTCGGCCGCGGCGGATACCGGGATGGTCATGGCGCGCGAAGATGTCGCGCTCGAGGCGGCGTTCTGGGCACAGCTGCCGGGCAATTTTCGAATGCGGGCACGTCCAGCGGTGATCAACAGTCGCAATTTTGCTGCGTTGAGCCCTTTCTACACGTTTCCTGCAGGACGCCGATCGGGCAACCATTGGGGTGAGGCGGTCACGCTGCTTAAGACGCGCGCCGGGTCGTCCTTCTGGTTCAACTTTCATCGCGCCGACATCGGGCACACGCTGATTATCGGCCCGACCGGTGCGGGGAAGACCGTGCTGCAGAACTTCCTTCAGGCGCAGCTCGAAAAGACCGGCGCACGGCAGATATTCTTCGACAAGGACCGCGGCGCCGAAATTTTTGTCCGAGCCTGTGGAGGCACCTACCTGACGTTGCGCAATGGCGAGCCAACCGGCTTTGCGCCGCTAAAGGGGTTGCCACCTACTGCGGAGAATATCGCCTTCCTCCGTCAATTCGTCCGCGTGCTAGTTCGTCGTGAGAACCGGCCACTCACGGTTGCCGAAGACCGTCTCATCGATGACGGCATCGACGCCGTCATGCGGCTTCCCTCATCCGCTCGCTCAATGGGCGCGCTGCGCGAGATGCTCGGCTACGCGGACGCCGAGGGGATCGGCGCCAGGCTCGAGCGGTGGTGCCAAGGCGGATCGCTAGGCTGGGCCTTTGACGGCCTGGTCGACGAGGTATCGTTGTCGGCACGGTTCGTCGGCTTCGACATGACGCAATTCCTCGAGAACCCGGAGATCCGCACGCCTACTATGCTCTACCTGTTTCACCGGGTGAACGAGCTGCTCGATGGACAGCGGGTCGTCGTCGATATCGACGAGTTTTGGAAAGCGCTGCAGGACGAAGCCTTTCGATCGTTCGCGCAGGACGGACTGAAGACCTTCCGCAAGCGCAACGCGTTCATGGTCTTCGGCACGCAGTCACCCGCGGACGCGCTGCGCTCTCCGATCGCCCATTCGATCATTGAGCAGACGGCGACCAAGATCCTCCTGCCCAACTCGGATGCGAAGCGTTCCGATTATTGCGACGGGCTGGGACTGACGGAAGCGGAGTTCCGGCTGATCCGCGAGGATCTGACGCCGGAGAGCCGCTGCTTTCTCGTCAAGCAGGGCCACACCTCCATCGTTGCCAAGCTCGACCTCGGCGGCATGCCAGATGAGCTGAAAGTCCTGTCCGGACGGGCAGAGACCCTGATCGCCATGGATGAAGCGATCGCCGTCGCCGGCGACCATCCAAACGACTGGCTGCCACTATTCTACGTTAACGAGAGGAAAAGCTGACATGCGGATCAAACGGACCTTGCTCGGCCTCGCAGCATCGGTCGGGGTGATCGGACTCGCCGCGCCCGTCGCGGCGCAGGGCATCCCGGTGTTCGACACGACGACGTATCTCCAAGCGTTGCAGACCGCCCGTCAAACCCTGACCATCGTCGACCAAGGAAGGCAGCAGATCCAGACGGCCGCCAACCAGTTACAGTCGCTGCAGAAGCTCACCAACATGAGCGAGATCGCCTCGACCCTGAACCTGCCTCAGGTGCGCAACCTCCTCCCCGACGCCAATACCGACGCAGCAACGTTGCTATCCGGCAACCTTTCGAGGCTGGGGCCGCTCGGCAACCTCGCCTCGAATATCCAGGCAAGGTACCGTCTTTCAGGAACCGGATCGTCCGACGCGGACGCAGCCTATGATCTGGCGTTGCGAAACGCCACGGGGGCCGCAGCGACGACCGCGGCACTCGGCGAAAACACCCTGAACGTGACCCAAGCACGGACCCAGGGCCTCGATCAGCTCCGCCAGCAATTGGCGAGCGCCCGCGATCCGAAGGATGTCATGGACCTGCAGGCGCGCATCGCGGTCGAACAGGCGCAGCTCCAGAACGATATGCTCAAGATGCAGGCGGTCCAGATGGCCCAAGCCGGTGCGGCAAATCTGGCCGCAAGTGCTGCGCTGGTATCCGCAGGCCGCAACGAGTCAGCGTTCTTCGAGGCCAACACGATCCGGAGGTAACATGCGTCGGTTCATTTCATTATGTGGGCTACTGACCGTCTGCGCGTGCCAACAGCAAGTCTCCATTCCCACCGCCAAGCAACTTATCGCCGATCGATCGCTGCTGACCGAGTGGCAGGGCAAATGTGACACTGGCGAATACAGCCAGCTTTCGCCGGCGCGAAAGGCCGAGTTCTGCGCGACCACGCAGGAGGCCACCATCTCCGTCGCACAGATGCAGGCGGGCAAGAAGGATTCGGATTTCTTCAAGGCGAACACGCTGAGGAAGTGATGCTCGTGCGGTGTCGGTTCGCAATATCAGGACGGGTTTAGCATGGCCGCTCCCAACATCATGACGTTGTTCACGACCATGTATGGGTACGTGGAGAGTGCCATTGCCGGTGCCGTCGCGACCTTCGGTTCGGGCCTTGTGAGCTTCGTCGCGGCGCCGCTTGCACTTGCGGCCACGATCTACTTCCTGTTGCTCGGCTTCGCTGTCCTGCGGGGTGCTATCCAGGCGCCACTCCGGGAGCTCGTGTTCCAAGCTGGAAAGGTCGGCTTCGCGCTCGCGGCGGCCAGCGCGGTCGGCTATACGACCTTTGTCGTCAACATCGCGACCGACCTGCCAGCCCAGATCATCGCGGCAGGGTCGGGGACGCCAGTCACCAATCCGGGCACGACGTTCGATACCTATGTTGCCGACACCGGCAAACTCGGTCAGCGAATGGTCGACGCGAATACAAAGGTCCAGGCGCAGGCTTCGCGCGGCCTGACTGACTTCCGGACGCCGCTCATTCAGCTGACGTGTTCATTGGTCACCTATATCTGCATCGCAATCCTATACGTCTTTGCGTTTCTGTCGGCGTCGATTGGTTTCTGCATCGTCATCTTCGCCAAGCTGTCCGTTTCGATCTGCGTTGCGCTCGCGCCACTTGCTCTTGCCTGCTTACTGTTCAACTCCTCGCGGTGGCTGTTCGATGGCTGGTTGAAGCAGACCACCAACTTCGTTCTCCTGATGGTCATCATGGCGATCATGACGAAATTCATCACCGGCCTGCAGGAGGCCGCGATGGACGGCATCCTGGGTTCAATTGGCGACGGTACCATCTTTGTCACCACCGAGAATACGTATCTGACACTCAGCGCCGGGGTCATGGTCGTGGCGACGATCTCCTGCTCAGCGATCTATATCGTCGGCTCGATCTTCTTTTTTCAGTCCCCCGCCATCGCCTCGGGGATCGCCGGCGGCGCCTCGTCCAGCGGCCATGGCTTTCTGATGACGGGTGCGAACATGATGGCCAATCGCCTGATGTTCCGGCGCGCGACCCAGGCTGCCACTCCAGCCAATCGGGCGGCGAGCGGCGGTTCGATCAATCGCGCGGCATGACCATAGCGATGAGCATCGTCCAGATCGGATCCAGGCCGCTGGATCCAGCATCACCAGCATTGGAGATCGTATGAGAGGCTTAGCCCTGGTGGCGATCGGCACGATCGCGCTTAGCGGATGTGCCGGCGCGCAACTCAAGAAGCCGGCGGTCTGCGACGGCAAGCATCGACGGCCAGCGAACGCCTACGGCAGCGTTCTTCCGACGCTGCCGATCCCCGTGCCTGTATCGCAAGCGGCGGCACGATCAATGATCGCCCCGCCATCCGGCTCCGCGCCACCGCAACAGCCTGCGTCTGCCCCCGAGATCCCGACGCTACGAGGCTCGGGCACGCCTTCCTCATCGTCGGGCCGCGAGATCCTAGGTCCGGCGGCCAAGCCCCGCCTGTCAAACCGGATCGTCGCTCGATCCTACCTTCCATGCTGATCAGGGGGACGACGCCATGCCGGCGGTGAAGGCCGAGAAGAAGGACGAGTATTTTCAGACGTCACGGACCTGGGAATACGATCGCTTCCGCGCTGCCGCAGGACGCGAGAAGCTCGCTTGGATCATCGCGGCAGTCGCGGTGGTATTGGCGATTGTCGCGGTGGCCGCCGTCGCGATGCTGACCCCGCTCAAGACGGTTGATCCGTTCGTGATCCGCGTCGACCGATCCTCGGGTGAAACCCAGATCGTCACGGCCCTGAAGGGACCGCAGCCCCGCACCTACGATGAGGCGGTCAATCGCTACTTCATCGCGCAATACGTCCGGCTACGGGAGGGCTGGCTCAACGATGCAGCACGCGAAAATGCCTATGCCGTCATGCTGATGAGCGATCAGAACGAAGCACAGCGTTATCTGAACAGCGTCCAGTCAAGCAACAGGAATGCACCGTCCAATATTTATGGTGACAAAGGCTTCGTATCGATTTCGATCCGGTCGATCAGCTTCCTCAGCCAGACCGTCGCGCAGGTCCGCTATTCCAAGATCATTACCTACGGACAGAGCGCTCCCATCGCACAGAATTGGAACGCCATCCTGACCTTCAAATTCACGACAGCCCCCGAGCATGAGAAAGATCGCAACATCAATCCGCTCGGCTTCCAGGTCGTCAACTATCGCTCTGATCCGGAGGCGTGACATGAACGAGCCATCGAACTCCCGGGTGAACCCGGATCGTGTCGTCGTCCCGTTCCTTCCGGCGCTGCGTCGGAGGGTCGAGGAGCGGCTGTCGCCTTCGATGAGCAAGCTGACCGTGACGAAAGCGGGCGCGACGAGCCGGTTCTGGCGAGGGATTGGAAGGATATGGCATCGGCTAGTCGCCTTCTCAGCGGTCGGGCTCATCGCGTCGACGATGATCCCTCGTCCCGCGACCGCCTCTGAGGTCCCTCGCCCGGGGTCGAAGGACACCCGGTTGCGAGACGTCAATTACGATCCCGATCAGGTTGTCTCGATCGTCGGCAGTTTCCGCCATGCCATCGAGATCCGATTTGGACCCGGTGAGACGATCACGCAGGCGGCGCTCGGGGATACGGTATCGTGGCAGATCGCGCCGGTCGCCAACATCGTGTTCCTGAAGCCCCGGGAACGCGCCGGGCCCACCAATTTGATTGTCGTCACCAATGCGGCAGGCGTGGCTCGCACCTATCACTTCAATCTCTCGTTGGGGACGGCCGGCACGATGTACGGCGTCCGCTTTCGTTATCTGCGCGAGGAGCGCGCGGTCGCCGCTTTGCAGGCTCAGGTCGCAGAGGCGCAGGCCGCCAAGGCGATCGAGTCTGGTATTACCACAGCGGCGCTCGACCATGCCGTGATCGAGGGTCAGCGGAACCTGAACTATACGGTGCAGGGCGACGTGGCACTGCAGCCTAGCGAGGTATCGGACAACGGTGAGTTCACTGTTCTGCGATATCCGGGTCATGCCGACGTTCCGTCGATCTTCGCGGTCGACGTCGATGGTACCGAAACCATCGTTCCCTACGACGTGCGCGAGGATTTCGTCGTGATCCATGCGGTGTATCGGGAGTTGCGGCTCCGTCGCGGCACCGCCGTACTGTGCATCTTCAACGAGGCCCCTCCCCGCAACGTCCGGGGTGACCGGACCGGCACCGTGTCCAACGTCGTCGAGCGCAAGGTGAAGGACCAATAGCATGGCCGAGACCATCATCGATCGTGGCGGGTCGATCGGCCCCGAGCCGATCGCATCGCAACAGCCGGACACCATGGTGGCGCGTAGCGGCGGCTGGGGGAATATTGCCCTTCTGAGCGCTGGGATAGGGCTTGTCGGCGCAATTAGCGGCATAGCCATCGGGTACGGTGCCTTTCATCGACCGGTGAACGCGACCAACGCTGCCGCGCCTGCGAAAGCTAGCGATCGCAGCGTTGACGAGGTGATGGCCAATCCAAATGTCCAGCGCGCCGCGCTCGCCAATCAGCTCGGCCAACCTGGCGCTCCCGCAACCGATATCTTCGGTCGTCCCATCACGCCGGCGACACCGACGGTCGACGCGAGCGGCAATGCGAATCCTGCGGCGGGTGTCGTGGCGAACCAGGGTCCGACCGCAAGTGGCCAACAGACGCCCGCTCAGCGCCGCGCGGAACAGGCAAGGATCATGGCGGATGCAGCGCGCCGATCGCCGATCATGGCGTTCGGTGCGACGGGTCCGACCCCCGAAACATCCGGATCGGCAAATGACGCGACGAGAGCTTCGCAGGATCCCGGTGGGGTCCAAGATGGCAGCGACCTCCAGACCGGGCGGTCGATGGTCGCTCGTCGTGATGTCGGCGCGAGCGGCTTCAATGACCAAGGCGAAGGCACTGCAACGGCAAAGGGCGCTACGGACCTCGGCGACCAGCTGAGCCATTCCGGCATTCAGACGGTGCGCGCGACGATGGTGGGCGACCGCAGTCTCCTCCTCAGCGCCGGAACCGTCATCCCTTGCACGCTGCAGACGGCGATAAACTCGACGCAGGCGGGCTTTGTGTCATGCGTCATCAATCACGACGTCTTCTCGGAAAACGGCCGCATCGTGCTGCTCGACAAAGGCACGAAGGTGCTCGGCCAGTATGCAGGCGGGATCACGCAAGGTCAGGCGCGCCTTTTCGTTCTCTGGACCCGGGCACTCACCCCTCGCGGCGTCGCGATCAACCTTGGTTCGCCGGCGTCTGACAGTCTTGGGCGCGCGGGATTGCCGGGCGGGGTTGATACACAATTCTGGTCCCGCTTCGGCCTTGGCCTCGTTATTTCGGTCTTGGAGGACGCCTCCAACATCGCGAGCCGGGCGGTTCAAGGGGAAGGAACCTATTCGACGCAGGTTCCGGGCAACACCGCCAATACCGTTCTTCAACAGACGATGCAGATCAGGCCCGTCTTGAAGAAGAACCAAGGCGATACGGCGGCTATTTTCGTCGCGAAGGATTTTGACTTTCGGTCGGTCTACGAAGTGCGCCTGAGGCGCTGATATGGCGTCGGGTTCAGCCTCGCTGCTCTACGCTCATAACGCGGCGCCGATCATTCGCCATCTGGAGCGCGCCGACGTCACAGAACTCGTCATCAACGAGCCCGGCCTGATTGGACTGGAAACTCGCGCGGGTTGGGAGTGGCACGAGGAGCCTTCGCTCGACAGTTCGTCTTTGATGACGCTCTCGCGGCTCATCGCCGGCTGCACCAAACAGGATGTCAGCGCTGAGTATCCGATCGTATCATCGGTCCTTCCAGGCGGTGAACGAGCGCAGGTCGTCGTTCCACCCGCAGTCGAGCAAGGCTTCATCTCGATCACGGTACGCAAAGCATCCGGTGTCTCGATGGACCTCGACGATTTCGATCGGGCCGGTCTTTTCAGTGAGGTGCGTGCCAAAGGGCTTCACGAGGAGATCGATGCGGCGTTGCTCGCGCGGCGCGCGGCCGGTGATTGGAAGGCGTTCTTCCGACTGGCCGTGGAAGCGAAGAAGAACATTCTGATTTCCGGCGCCACAGGATCGGGCAAGACCAGCTTTTCGAAGGGGCTCATCAAGCTGATCCCCGACCATGAGCGGATCCTGACGATCGAGGATACGCGCGAGCTGGTCGTGCCGCAGCGCAACCGCGTCCACATGATGTACGCCAAGGACGGCAAGGGGCTGCAGAAGGTCGGGGCAAAAGAGTTGCTGGAGTCTGCCCTTCGCATGCGCCCTGATCGCATCCTCCTCCAGGAGCTGCGCGATGGAACGGCGTTCTTCTACCTAAGGAACGTCAACAGCGGTCATCCCGGATCGATCACCACCGTCCACGCCAATACGGCCGAGGGCGCGCTCGAGCAGCTCACGCTCCTGGTGAAGGAGTCGGACGGCGGAAGCGACCTCGACCGCCATGACATCAGAGCATTGCTGCGGTCGCTGGTGGACATCGTCGTGCAAATGGACCGGCTGCCCCCGCGAGACGGGCAGCCTGCGCGCTATCGCATGACGGAGGTGTGGTTCGATCCGGCGGGTAAGCCGCGAGACTGAGGAGGGTCGCGCGTGAGCGGCAAGTGGGTCCGGAGCAGCGAAGGGTCGCAACCCGGCGCAATCATCTTTCTAACGGTGATCGGCCTTGCGTTCAGCGCGGCGATCGGAGCCGTCGCAGTCCTCTGCCGCGCGCATCTTCTCAGTGCCAAGACACCGTGGCTGAAGGTCCCGGCGGCCCTGTGGTCGATGCGTGCCTATCCGATCATCTACAAGCCGTTCATCGTCGGTTTCGGGATCGGACTGGTGCTCACCGGATTTCTGATCGCGTCTTCGCTCTTCCGGCGGCAGACCCTCCATGGCGAGGCGCGCTGGGCGCGGCCGGGCGAGGTTCGCAAGGGCAAGCTGCTCGGCAAGGCAGGCATCGTCCTGGGCAAGTTCGGCGGAAAGGTGATGCGCTTCGACGGATCCGAGCACGTGCTGCTCGAGGCTCCGACCAGGGCTGGCAAGGGCGTTGGCGTCATCATTCCCAACCTGCTCGACTGGCCCGACTCCCTAGTAGTTCTCGATATTAAGCAGGAGAATTGGGACAACACGGCCGGCTATCGCCTGAAGGAGCTGGGCCAGCGTGTCGTCCTGTTCAACCCGCTTGATCCATCCGGACGGACGGCTCGCTACAATCCGCTCAGTTATATCGATCGTCGCAATCCGGTCGAGGTGATCAACGAACTGCAGAAAATCGCGGTCATGCTGTTCCCCGATCCGCTGACCGGCGACAAGTTCTGGGCCGAGGGGGCACGTACGGCGTTTCTTGGCGTCACGGCCTATATCGCTGCGACGGCCGACGATGGCGAAGACGCGCTCCCCTTCACGTTCGGTGAAGTCTACCGGCAGTTCGCAGCTGGCGACGCGCAGCGACGGTTCCCGAAGATCATCGAGCAGCGCAAAGCGACCGGGAAGCCGCTGTCTGGGGGCTGCGAATCTGCCATCCGTGATTACACGTCGTCGTCGGCGAACACGTTCACGGGGCTTCGTCAGTCGGTGACGGCCAAGGTCAATGCGTGGCTGAACCCCTATGTCGATGCCGCCACTTCGGAAAGCGACTTCGATCTGCGCGACTTCCGAGATGAGCGTATCTCGCTGTATCTCGGTGTCTCGCCCGACGACCTCGATCGCGCCGCGCCGATCTACGGCTTGCTGTTCCAGCAGCTCGTCGACCTGAATGTGCGCGAACTGCCAAAGGGAGATCGGCACCGGGTGAAGGTGCTTCTCGCGC
The DNA here is from genome assembly GCF_965112005.1 of Sphingomonas sp. Marseille-Q8236. Taxonomy (NCBI): domain Bacteria; kingdom Pseudomonadati; phylum Pseudomonadota; class Alphaproteobacteria; order Sphingomonadales; family Sphingomonadaceae; genus Sphingomonas; species Sphingomonas sp. Marseille-Q8236. The sequence continues at coordinate 7,090 of NZ_CBCOPO010000003.1, read as the reverse complement.
TCGACGAATTCGCCAGCCTCGGCAAGTGCTCCGTCCTGGCGAACGCCTTCAGCTACGTCGCCGGCTATGGTCTCCGGCTGCTTCCGGCCTTCCAATCGATCGAGCAGATCCAAGGCGTCTACGGCGACAAGGTGGCGGCCGACATCGAACGCAATTGTGCCGTGCGGCTCATCCTCCGCCCGGCAGGGCTGTCCGATGCGAAGAATATCTCCGAGCAGCTTGGCACGTACACGTTCAAATCACGATCGCGCTCGATAGGGACCTGGGGAGGCGGGGGTGGCTCCACGTCGCTGTCCGATCAGCGCCGCCCGTTGATGCTTCCCCAGGAGGTTGAAATGTTGCCAGAGGACGATCTCATTGTCTTTCGGCGTGGCATGTATGCGACCTATGGCAAGAAGGTTCGATACTATGCCGAGAAGAAGCTCGCGGCACGCACACGGATCGCGCCACCTGCCATGCCGATGATCCGGCTCGATCCCGCGGTGGCCCGCAATAGCTTGAGGGTCATTCAGGCAAGCGAGTCCGGCGCGGAGGACGCTGCTGCGATTGCCGCTTCCGGCCTCGCGTCGCCGAATTCAACCCATGGGAGCTCTGATCAACGGCGTACCTTGCTCAGTCGTACCGCCGTGGACGCAGCCTTGGCTGTGCCTCCAAGCGCACGAACAAAGGAGCTGTTCGATCATCTGATCGCACTCAACATTCGGGTCGCTTAGTTTCTCGGCAATCGCCGATGGCCAGATAATTAGACCCTCAAAGATCAGCATGGGCGACGCGATCCCACACGCGGTCATTCACGACTTTTCTTCGGCCCGAGCTTCTTCATGACCGCGGGCCAGGTCAGCGATTACACCGGTGCGGCGGCGCTGCTCGACGACCCGCACAAGGGCGCAGTGGCTGCTCAGTGATCGCGGCTATGACGCCGTCGGGTCAGGAATGCTCTTAACGCCAAGGGCATTAAACCCGGCATCCCGCGTCGAAGGTCGGGTAAAGAGTCGCTCAGATACGACTAAGCCGCATCGAGATCATGTTCGGCCGTCTGAAGGACTGGCGCCGTGTCGGCTCCCGCTACGATCGGTGCCCAAACGCCTTTTTCTCCGACGTCGCCTCGCGGCCACCATCATCTCCTGGCTGCGATCAACGAGTCCAGACCCTAGCTACTCCCCCCAGCTAGGTCGATAGGACGCCAAGTCGCACCGTTTCGCTTCGCGAACCGTGAAAAGCTTTCCGGAGTGTGACGCTCGATCACGTTGGCTTCATAGTCGACTACAACGAAGATTGGGTCTGCGGCGTTCGGGACCACGTCGCCCACGGCAAGCAAATAGGAATGCGTCAGCCCCCCGTAGAACTGCATGGTGATCATGACACAGCCAGGTTTTTCGCCCTCCGGTGTCTTGGTGGCGACCAGGAGCAGATGATGGTGTGCGAGCACCGGGAAAGCTTCGGTAAATTTCTTGGCTTCCTCGATCGAAAGCTGAACGACGCTGCCAGTTCCGTAGCGCGCATAGTCTCGGGCGCTGGCAAATGCTGGCGTCCGAACAGCTGCGTCTCCAAACAGATGAGCACAGACGTTTACGCCTATTTTGACCAGCACTCTGTCATAGGCAACGGGATCCATGGTCTGGCGAAGATGGATTCCGGGCGTGTCGGTACTGATTGAGGTGGCGTCAGCGGGGACGACGAGCTTCGGGTGGTTTTGACGGATTAGGGTTAGCAGGCTGGCGACAGCCTCGACATCTTCCGCCCGGCAAGTCATCGCCCCCCTGCCCCTACGAAAGACACGCGCGGTAAGAGTTCCGGTTGTTTCGGTATTTGGGTACTCGAGCGGCTCGAGCCAGACGGCCCCGCGCGGCGCTGCTGCGGCGCTGTCGACCTCGCCCGGCTGGTAAGCGACGCCGTCCCAGCGCAAGAAAGTCAGACGGTAACGCACCTCGACACCGTCCCGCAGCTTTTCACAAAGCGTAAGCAGGTCGGCGAGTGCCCCAGATCGCGAATCAACTCGTTCGCCGACGCCGCGTCGGTCGCGCTGACAGTCATCCGTTCGGGCGGTACGTAGTTCACTTGCGGCCAAACCATTGACTGGCCTCCGCTGCCAAGCTCCTGTTCAAGAAGCAGACCGGACTGTGGATCATCAAAGTAACTGACCGGCGCGTAAATAGAGGGCGCGGCAGTCCTTTTGCCCCGCTTTCGTGACCGGGTCTGCTTGAACAAGCGGGCGATCGCCAGAGGAGAGGCGCGCATTACCTTCGTTTCCATGGGAGAGAAAACGTCAGTATTGCAGACCCCGCAGACGACATCCTTCAGCAACCACTTGCCGTCGTCACCGCCCATGCCCGCCGGGACGACGTGCTCTTCAGTATAAGGGCCGTCGGAAGGACAGTAGATGCAGGTCACGCTTGATCTCCGTGGTGAGCAAAGCTTGTCGGTCGTTCCGTGCAGTCTCGCCTGCCGTGCCGACAACGCTTACATCCAGACAGCGCAACCGATTGAGATCCGTTTCAACACCCAAGCGCTCAGCCCGACAACGCCATCTCGATCCTGTCTTCGCTCCAGTAGGGATCGATGAACGGACACTCGTAGCTCGGGCCGACATGATCGAGCTTAGCGGAGGCGAAGAAGCCTCTGGCGGCATCGTGGAGCGTTTCGGGAATAATTAGGAACGCCGGTTCCGTCTCTGCAAACGGTAGGTCGCCGACGTGTCGCCACTCGCGCTCCCACTCGAAAAGGTAGGTCGAGACACCATAGGTGCCGGGCAAGTCCACAAAGGGCGCCAAATTCCAGACCGGAGCGGCCGGATCGCCGGCTGCGCTATGGACCAGGGCATTGATCGCCTGCGCCTGCGGCGTATCCTTATAGGCATAGAGGATCGGCCCGCCGCCTCGCTCGACCAGAAACTCCTTGCGAAAGCCGATCCCGTGCTGACCTCGCGCGTCAGCCAGGCGCTTGAAGTGATGAAGCGGCACCTCACTAAAACAGACCGAGCGCTTGGCGTGCGGAAGATGGCGTCCGGCACCGAACGCCTTCATCGCGACAATGCGCCGCTCGTACAGGATCGCAATTGCGTTATCATAGGCCGATTTGAACTTAGACTCCTTGGCGAAGTGGACTACGTATTTGGACATGTCCTTCCATGCAGGATCAATTGTGCCGATCAGCGGCATCGCAGGGGCCATGGGCTAGGCGAACCGGAGCGGCATCGTGCAACTGCCATGGCTTACCAAGCTCCTCGCGCGACGGTCGCCGGCAGCCGCAGGTCACGAACCAGCCCGTCATTGCTGCCGATCGTCAGCGATGGCTTCTGCTTACCTCGACGCGTGCCGAACCATGTTTCAGCGATGTGGATAATATCGGTGTTGATAGGCCGGTCTAGGACGTGATCGATCAAGCGCTCGCTCAGCTCCGGATCGGGCATCGTAAAGTAGTCGCCGGCCTTCTTTAGCTGGTTGAGGTCGGGTGCTTCATCGGATAGCCGCTTCTGCAACATTCGGCGTGGAATGGCCACTTCCTGCTGCACGTCCTGGAACGCTTCTTGGTACAAGGGAGACATGAAGTCGATCACGTGGGTCTCGGTTTGGACCCACATGTGGAAGCCGTCTTCGTCGAACTCTACGGTACCTCCCCCATCCCGCCCGAAGAACATGACCTTCTCGGGTTCGACGCATAGCGCAAAACCTCCGGCTACCGCCCTGGCCGGTATCTTGTAATGCTTGTTCAAGATTAAGGCGCCGATGCAGGCAAAGAGCGTGCACGCCTTGCCGGGATTGCCCTCGTCCTTGATCGTGCCGTGGATCACCTGATGGATGCGGTTGAACTCGGATAACGGAAGCAGAAAAGTGCTCATACAGTCTTATATGTGATCGCCCCAGGCCAGTGCCTAGAGCTGACGGCTTCCTGCGGCACTGACGAGAACCGGCAGATTTCGAGAAGCGGGTGTTTTGGTTCAGTCCGACCGATCTCACAACGCTGGCTGCCTCTACTTTACAGGCGGCCTGAGTTGGCTAGCGTGGCCCGGGAGGGGAATGGCTTGGCACCTGAGATAGATAGTGATGACTTCGCACGGCGCTTCGCGCTGCGACCTGGTCAGCTCATGTGGTTTCTGGGCGCGGGTGCGTCTGTCTCTGCGGGCGTGCCCACCGCATGGGACATGATCTGGCAGTTCAAGCAGATCCTCTATGCGGCGCAGCGGCGGGTGCCGCTTTCGACCATCGCCGACACCGGCAATCCGAGTGTGCGTGCGTTGCTCGACGCCCATGTCAGCGGATCGGGCAGCTTACCAGTCCCCGGTGCTCCGGACGAATATGCGGCGCTATTCGAAGCAGCTTATCCCGCCGAGAAGGACCGTCGAACGTTCATCGATGGCATGATCGGCGGCGCAAAGCCTGCTTATGGCCACCTAGCGCTCGCTGCCCTGCTAAAGGCGGGGCATGCTCACCTGATCTGGACCACCAACTTCGATCACCTCGTCGCGGATGCCTGCGCACAAACCTATGGCACCACCAAGTCGCTCAGCGTCGTGGCCCTTGATGCGCCTGATCTGGCAGCCGAGCAGATTGCAGCGCAGCAATGGCCTATCGAGGTCAAGCTGCACGGCGATTTCCGGTCCCGCCGGCTCAAGAACACACCCGACGAGCTCAGGCAGCAGGATGCACAGCTCAGAGAGGTGCTCGTCGATTCCTGCCGCCGATCCGGTCTGGTCGTCGGGGGGTATAGCGGACGCGATGCGTCCATTATGGATGCGCTCGAGGCAGCACTCGAACGCCCCGGCGCCTTCCCGGGAGGCTTGTTTTGGCTGCATCGCGGCGAGGAGCCACCCTTCGAACGCGTCAACCAGCTGCTCGAACGCGCCCAGGCGGTTGGCGTCGACAGCGGGCTGGTCCGTATCGAGAATTTGGACGAAGCGCTTCGCGATCTCGTGCGTCTGTTGCCTGACCTCGACTCGACAGCGCTCGACAGCCTGGGTCAGAAGCAACGCTGGTGGACAGCCGCCCCGGCGCTGACCGGCAAACATAACTGGCCTCTCGTCCGACTAAATGGGATCGAGGTCGAATCCATACCGACAAACGCCCGCCGCGTCGTTTGTGGAATTGGTGGGGCGGCAGACGTCCGGGATGCAATACTCGCGGCGAAGGCTGATCTGATTGCTACCCGCACCAGCGGGGGAGTCATTGGGTTCGGCTCGGACCAGGAGTTTCGCCGCGTCTTCGCCCCCTACGATATCACGGACTTTGATCTGTCCGTCTTTGAGGATCGGCGACTGCGTTACGATTCCGGTGAACGAGGCCTGCTGCGAGAGGCGCTGGTTCGTGGGCTGTGCAGTGTACATGGGCTTGATGCCCAGCGGCGGCGCAACGTCCATATCCTGGCACCGCACGACCCGGCAGATGAGCATTGGGGGTCGCTGCGCAGCTTGGTGGGACCGCTCCAAGGTCGGATCGACGGCGGCAAGGTACGATGGCGGGAGGGAGTAGCGGTCCGCTTGGATTGGGCGGACGACCGCTTGTGGCTCTTGGTTGAGCCCCGGATCGATACGGACGACGATGGCTCAACCGCAAGCCGGGCCAAGGCGGCCGACTTTGCGCGCGAGCGAACAGCGCGCCGCTACAACCGGGATGCGGATAAGCTCATCGATTTCTGGACGGGACTGTTTGCCGGAGAGAATGTGCGGGCACTGGGGATTGGAGATGGGATCGACGCTTCGTTCGCCGTCGGGCGACGAACCGCGTTCTCGTTCAGGGTGACGCCATGAGCAGCGAAATTTCGCCCCACGTCTGGTATCCGGAGCCGGAACTCCTCTTCCATCCTGAGCGCAGCGGCGATCGAGATATTCATCCGCTACGCGGCCTCAAGAGGTTTGGTCCCTTTTCCGCCTCGCAGGTGCCCAGTCCCATTCGGGTTGCCACCATTGCGCCGGCCGGAGAGTCCACCCGCCTGTTCGGCTTCATGCAAGAGCTCCACCGGACGTTTTCGCCACGTGAACGAACCGATTATCTTCCCGAGTGGCCGGGCTTCTCGGCCGTGTTCAACACGCGGGTAACCGCGGCACCGGCCAAGTGCCGTGTCGAACTTGAGCCGGCACTGGACGCCGATCTCGCCGCGAGCCCGGCGCCGCATACTCTGCTGGCCGACCGCCTTATCCAAGCAGTTCGCTGCTTGGAGGCGTTTCGCACGGAGTTCGACGTTCTGTTCGTCTACCTGCCCGATCGCTGGGAGGCCGCCTTCTTCGGCCACGACGATGACTTCGACCTGCACGACTATCTGAAGGCCTTTGCAGCAATTCGCGGGATGCCGATCCAGATCGTGCGTGAAGGGCGCGCGCTCTCCTATTCATGTCGAGCGAGCGTGATGTGGCGTATCGGCCTCGCAATCTATGCCAAGGCTGGCGGCATTCCTTGGAAGTTGGCTGACACCAAGGCGGAAACGGCCTTCATCGGCATTTCCTATGCCGTTCGTAATGACGACAGCGGTAGTCCACGTTTCGTAACCTGCTGCAGTCAGGTTTTCGATGAGGACGGCGCCGGATTAGAATTTATCGCGTTTGATACCAATGAAATTCAGGTACAACGGGAGAACCCGTTTTTGTCTCGTGCCGAGATGTTCCGAGTGATCACGCGGTCGCTCGAACTCTACAGGCGACGACACGGGGGACGCTCACCTCGACGCGTGATGATCCACAAGACCACCGAATTCAAAAGCGACGAGATCGCTGGTTGCTTCGAAGCGCTACCGGTCTGCGAAGCGGTCGATCTCATCCAAGTCGTTGATGAGGTCGGGTGGCGTGGTGTCTGGTGGGAGCAGGACCCCAACAATCCACGCCGCAATCAGGCCGCCGCATATCCGGTCAAACGGGGAACGCTGGTACAGCTCGGCCCACGAGACGCGCTGCTTTGGATACACGGCGCGGTAGACGGCTTGGGCAAGCGGCCGCACCTTCAGGGCGGGCGGGGAACTCCCAAGCCGATCCGGCTTGTGCGCCACGCCGGACATGGCTCGTGGGATGACACGGCTATGGCGGCATTGGCGCTTTCCAAGATGAATTGGAACAACGACGGACTCTACGATCCCCTACCCGTGACCATGAGCTACGCCAAGGTCC
>NZ_CBCOPO010000002.1:925000-1418645 GCF_965112005.1 Sphingomonas sp. Marseille-Q8236 | reverse complement strand
GGGATTACCGCCCCGACAGCGTGAAGCCGTCCACATCTATCCACCCGCCCTTCGCCTTCGAATTGTAGCAGAACAGCGCATATTGCTGTCCCTGGAACGTCCCCGTCCGCCAATCGAAGGCGAGCGGGAAATCGCCGCCCAACGTCCGCCAGTCCCGGCCGTCGATACTGTAGGCGACGCTGGCCCGGTCGGTCTTGAAGTCCATATCGGTGCGCAGGAACAGCCGCTTGGCGGTTATCGGCTGCGCATCGACGCGGATTTCGGCTTTCTGAGCCGTGGCGACGTCCTCGATCACCCGCATGGTGAGCGTCGGTCGGCCGTCGCGCCCTCGGCCGATGGCGATATGCCCGCTATATTTGCCGAAGGTGCCGAAGCCGCACTGATCGCCCGCGACGATATGCGTCGTATCGATTGCCACGACGCCGCGACTGAACGGCCCTTGCCCCTTCTGGAGAAGCGTGTTGCGGGCGCTCCACAGCGCGGGAGCCTGGGTGGCGCGAAGCCGGAGATAGCCCGGCCGCTCGGCCAGCGACCAGCGATCGTCCAGCGGATTGTGGTTCCACTGCCATTGCAGGCCGAGCGTCCGCCCGGAAAAATCGTCGGAGGCCGGAAGGACGCCGACCGGCTGCCCCTGGATCGGCTTGCGCGCGGTCGCGGGGACGCGGCCCGGTGCGTCTGGCGTGCCCCAGACGGGCCATCCATCCCTCCAATAGACCGGGCTGATATTGGTCATCCGCCCGATCGCGCCCGCATCGGTCATGACGAAACCATAGTCGCTGCCGTCGGGCAGATCGACGATCGCGCCTTGGTGCCCGCCGGTCTTGTCGTCGATCTGGTCGCGGGTCTCCCATGGGCCGAACAGGCTTCTGGCGCGCGACACCGTCATCCCCAGCCGCCGGGGGATGGCGTTGAACATATAGTAATAATCGCCCCGCCGGACGATCTTCGAGCCTTCCGCGCCCTTGTTGAAATAGACCACGCGCTTGTCGGTGACGGTGCGCAGGTCGCGGCTGAGGCTGAGCAGGGTCGTCGTGCCGTCCGAACCGACCGAGGTCATGACATAGGCGCTGCCGTCCTTGTCGATGAAGAGGCCGGGGTCGAAGGCTTCTTCGCTCAACCGGTTCATCTGCCACGGCCCGCGAATGTCCCTGGACCGATAGATGCGCGTCTTCTCGCCCACCGGGGTCACCGCGATGTAGAAGACGCCGTCATGATAGCGCAGGCTGGGCGCGAAAATGCCCTTGCGATAGGCGCCGCCGTTCTTCAGCTCATATTCGGGCAGCCCCTCCAGCCGGTCGATGACATGGCCGACGAACCGCCAGTTCACCAGATCGCGCGAGGTCATGATGGTCAGGCCGGGGACGTTCGCGAAGGTCGTGGTGATGAAGTAGAAATCCAGACCGACGCGGATGATGTCGGGATCGGGATAATCGGCATAGAGCGGCGGGTTGGCATAGCTGCCGTCGCCCCGATCCGATTGCCAGACCTGCGCCGCCGCCATGGCCGATACGCCGCCGAGCGTTGCCGCCAGCAGGGTGAGCGAGAGGCTGCGCCGCATCACCGTGCCTCATAGACATAGGGGCCGATCACCATGCCGACAAAGCCGCCGGCGCGTGCCGTGCTGAGGAAACGCACGTCGAGATCGGGCTTTAGCGTCATGGTCCTGCCGCCGACCGCATAGTCGAATGCCATCTGCCCGCCCTTGGCATGGATGGTCAGCGTCACCGGGCCGCTCGCGGCGAAGGGCGCGGAGGCGACGAGCGTCTCGGCTGCGGCTTCGTCACGGGTGTTCTGACCCTCCCGCTTGTAGAGCGCGATCCGGGGCTGACCGTCGATGCGGGTCAGACCGAAGAACAGATAGGCATAGTCATTCTGGATCGCGACCAGCCCGGCGCGGGCGCCGTCCTTGGCGGGAGCATAGCGCAACGTGGTCGAGACATCGGCGATCGCATGTTGCTGCCGTCGTCCGACGAAGCCCGGCACGCCCTGCCGATCGCCCAGCGCATCGCCGCCGCGCATATTCAGCGTGCCGTTCGCGACGGTGTAGAAGGGCGTTCTGGGCGTACGGATGCCGATCCACTGCATCGCCAACCGGTTGCCCTCGAACTCGTCGGTATAGCCGAAATCGCCGCTGGTCGGCAGCTTGGGCGGCGGGGAAGCGGGCAGGCGGGGCTTGGCGAGCGTCCAGGGCACCGTCTTGCCCTTGTCCAGAATGATCGGCCAGCCGTCTTTCCACGTCACCGGCAACAGGAAGGTCTCGCGCCCGATATTGTAATAATCCTCGGCATAGGGGCGCGTCGCCAGGAAGGTCGCCCACCAGTCGCCGTTCTGCGTCTGGACCAGTTCGGCATGACCCGCCGCGCTGATCGGATGCGGGCGTTTCGGATCGAGGTCGCGCTGGGTCAGGATCGGATTGCCGGCGAACGGCACATAGGGGCCGCGCAGCGCCTTGGATCGCAATACGACCTGCGAGTGGTTGACGCTGGTCCCCCCTTCGGCGGCGGTGAGATAATACCAGCCATCCTTCTTGAAGATATGGGGGCCTTCGATCCAGACCGGCTTCTTGGACAGGTCGACGCCGCCATTGATCAACTGCGTACTTTCGCCGACCATTTTCCCGGCGCGCCAGTCATATTCCTGCACCCAGATGGCGCGGTGGCCGTCATAGCGGGGCGGCTCGGCGGGGGCGCGATTGTTGACGATATAGGCGCGGTCCCCTTCCCAATAGATCGACGGATCAATTCCCTCGAAGGGCAGCCAGATCGGGTCGGACCAGGGCCCCGCCGGGTTCTTGGCGGTGATGACGAAATTGCCCCGGCACTGGACGCAGGTGTTGACGATATAGAAGGTGCCGTCATGATAAGTGATGTCGGGCGCGAACACCGCCTCCGACACCGCGCGTCCGGTAAAGTCGAGCTGCCCCGGCCGATCGATCGCATTGCCGATCTGGGTCCAGTGGACGAGGTCGGTGGAGTGAAAGATCGGCAGGCCCGGATAATGGGCGAAGGACGAGTTGACGAGATAATAGTCCTTGCCCACCCGCGTCACCGACGGATCGGGATAATAGCCCGAAATGATGGGGTTCAGATACTCGCCCGACGCCGGCTTCACCTGCTCGATCGATTGGCCCCGATAGGTGAAGCGCTCGAAGGTCGCGGTCTGGGCCGTCGCCCCGCCAGCCATGGCCAGAGATAGAACGAGCGCGGTCAATACCGGGCGGATCATGCAATACCCTTTCGAACGGGGGCGGCGCGCAGCGCGTCGGCAATGGCGGTGCGAAGCGGCTTCGGTTTCAACGCATCGTCATAGGGCAGTGGGCGCTGCGGCAGGCCGTCGCTGCGCGGCGCGAAGCCGTTCAGCCAGCTATGCTTGTCCCACAGGCCCCAGCACAGGAACTGGTCGAGCTGCGGATAGGAGAACATCATGTCCAGATAGTCGCGCGCCACCGCCGCCGTCTTCGCGTCCCGCTGCGCCACGTCGCGCGGCATCTCGCGATCGTTGATGTCGAATTCCGTGATCAGCAGGCGATAGCCCATGGCGGTGACGGCATCGAGGAAACGCCTCCACTCCGCCTGCTGGATGCGCGAATGGCTGCCGTCATTGCCCAGATGGCTCTGGATGCCGAGCGCATCGACGGGGACATTCTCCTTGCGGAACCGCTCCAGCAAGCGGAGCACGCCCGCGCGGTGGGCCTCGTTGCCGACTTCCCACGACATATAATCGTTATAGACGCGCTGGGCATGGGGGGCGTGCTCGCGCGCAGCTTCGTAGGCGATCTTGAATATGTCGAAGCCGAGCGCCTGATCGAACACCGTGCCCCGGATCTGGCCGGTCTTGGGATGGATCGTCTCGTTGACCACGTCCCAGCTATAGATCTGATCGCCGAAATGGCCCGCGACCTGTGCGATATAGGCGCGGAGCCATGTCTCTGCCCCCGTGGTACGGACCTGCTCGGCCAATGCGGGCGATATGTACTTTTCGTAATTCCACAGCAGCGTGTGCCCGCGCAGTTTCAGGCGATGGTCGCGCGCGAACCCCGCGATACGGTCGGCGGGGGCGAAGTTCAGATGTCTGGGGTCGTTGCCGACGACATAGACCTTCATCTCATTCTCGGGCACCAGCGTCGCGCATTCGCGCGTGACGACCGCGGCATAAGCGGGGTCGTTGATCGGCGAGTCCCGGCCCGCGCTGATCGCGGTGCCGAACAGGATGCCTTTTTGCGCGGCCAGATCGCAAAGCGGCACGTCCGGACCAGCGGCCCGTGCCACAGACGGGAGCGCTCCCATTGCCAGAACGCCCGCCATACCGGCCAGTTGCTGACGACGGGTCAGCACCGGCCCTTGCCAATTGGGTTTCATCACCCTCTCCCTTTTTCCTTTGTCAGGACAGTTGCATGGACATCCGGAAACGGCAAGGCCATGCAACGACGACGTCCATTCGTAGCGACCGGGCTCAGTCGAGCAGCCGCGCATCGGCCCAAGCCACCGGCAGCGCGGCATCGGGAGCGCTATCGGCACGGGCGACCAGTTCGATCAGCCTGCGGCCGCGCACATCCGCCTCGATCGTCGCCGGCGCGTCGTTCAAAGCCATGGGACGCGAGCGGGTGAGCAGCTTGCCGTCGCCATAGACTTCGAACATCACGCGTCGACCGCGTGCCGTCGCGGAGTCATCGATGCCGATCGTGGCGCCGAACCGGGACTGGCCGGGGTTGCGCACCTCCAGCCGCGAATTGGCGAGCACGCCCAGCCCGGTATCATAGACTTTGCCCGCCATGTGCAGCGGCCGTCCGAACGGCGTGCGGTCCGCCTGCGCACCGCCCCAGCCGCCATATTGCGGGAAGTCGCCCGGCCCCTTGGTCCCGCCCCAAGGGCTGAGTTCGTGATGGATGGTCGGATCGCCTTCGGGAGTGCGGATGCCGTCCTCCGCCGGGTTCACGTCGCCCGGCGTCTCCGACAGATAATGGCCGCGCGGCAGGCGACGTTCGCCCGACACGCGGAAGATCAGCGTCTGGTGCGGTGCGAGCGTCAGCTTCGCCTCACCCGAAAAACGACTCTTCTGTCCGGTCCACAGGTCGGTCATCGCCACCGGGCGGTCGCCGCGCAGCTTCAGGTGATCGGCGGTCAGGACGGGAGCGATGGGGGAGGCGGTGCGGTTCAGGATCGCCACCGCCTTGTCGCCATTGGCCAACGTCTTCACGAAAATCTGCACATCGTCCGATAGATAGGCCGGGATCGCCTGATGCCCGGCCGGGTCCTGGTTGAGCGCGATGATCGCCCGGTTGCCCAGCAGCGCGATCTGTTCGGCATTGGCCTTGCGCAGATCGAAGCCGATCAGCAGCGGCGCGTTCATCATCGCCCACAGCACGAAATGCGAACGCGCCTCGGTCATGTGGTTCGCGTCGAATTCGCCCGATCCGACAAACAGCATGTCGGGGTCGTTCCAGCCATGCGGATGGGCATAGAGCGCGCGGGAGGCGCTGGTGTCGAAATTGGTCAGCATCCGCGACCAGTGCGCGGTGATGTCATCGCTGGTGCGCGAGACATTGCCGATCTGCTTGCCCCAGGATCGCACATCCGCCGAACCCCACAGGCAGAGGGAGAAGATATAGTCGCCATCCGGATTTTCGCGCTTCAGTGCCGTCGCGACCTGATTGTACAGCGCGCGCACGGCGGGAATATCGGTCCGTGCCAGCGCGTTCATGTCGATCAACGGGGTCAGTTCACGATAATCGCCCTTGCGGACATGGTCGGCATCCTTGCCCAACCCACGAATGCCGCACCCATCGACCTTGATATAGTCGAAACCCCATTCGCCGAAATAGAGCGCGATGTCCTGATCCGCGTGCCCGTATAGCCCGACTTCGCGTTCGGCGACGCTTCCCTCGGGCTGGTTGGCGAAATTGGGCGTATAGACCTGGCCGCAACTGTTGCGGCCGATGTCGGAATAGATGCCCGCCTTGAAACCCATGGCGTGGAGCCGGTCGGTCAATGGGCGAAAGCTCGTCTGCTGGTTGGGACCTGCTGCGGCGGACGGGAATTTGTCGGCCCGGATCACCATGCGGCCATCAGGCTGACGACGGCGCAGCCACCAGCCATCGTCGATATTGATGTAGCGATACCCCGCCTCGCGCAGGCCCTTGTCGGCGATCAGCTTGACCGATGCCATCACCTTTTCCTCGTCGACGTCGCTGTTGAAGGCATTCCAGCTATTCCACCCCATGGGCGGCAGGGCGGCCTGCCCCTGATCGTTCGCGCTCCATCGGCCGGTCGGCGCGAGCGGATCGACACTTGCCGTTTGCGCGAGCGCGGACAGGGGACTCGCCAGTCCCAGCAGCGCCACGCTGCACGTCAAAATCGTCCGCATTGTCCGGGGCATAGCCATCCTCCCAATCTGTTTTAACGCTATCTTGTCGGACTAATCCGCGGCTGTCCACCGACAGCGATCGATTGCGGAGGATTTGTCGGCTGGACAGGCATCGCGCGGCTGATAACGGTAACAAAAAACAGCATGGGAGTGGATTGTCATGAGATCATGGCGTGCATCGGTCTTGTCCGTCCTGGCGCTTTCAACAGCGCAGGCCGCCATCGCACAAGCGCAGAAAGTTGGAACGACGGTGGGTCCGGCGACCGACGGGGTGGAGCAGGCCGAGGCACTGGCAGCCCGTCTGGTCGCGCGCATGACGACCGACGAGAAACTGGCGCAACTCCTCAACACCGCCCCCGCCATCGCCCGGCTGGACGTGCCCGCCTATAATTGGTGGACGGAGTCGCTCCACGGCGCCCTGGGGCCGGTGCCGACGACCAACTTCCCGGAACCGGTCGGGCTGGCCGCGACCTTCGACGATGCGCTGGTCGGCCGCGCGGCTCAGGTGATCAGCAGCGAGGTGCGCGGGCTCCACGCGCTCGCTCGCCAGACGGGGCGAATGGGACGGATCGGCACCGGGCTCGACACCTGGTCGCCCAATATCAACATCTTCCGCGATCCGCGCTGGGGCCGGGGGCAGGAGACCTATGGCGAAGACCCGTATCTGACCGCGAAGATGGGCGTGGCCTTCGTGCGGGGCATGCAGGGCACCGACCCGACGCGGATCGATGTGGTCGCGACGCCCAAACATTATGCGGTGCATAGCGGCCCCGAATCCACGCGACACGAGGCGAATGTCTATGTCTCGCGCCACGATCTGGTCGATACCTACCTCCCCGCTTTCCGCGCGGCGATCGTAGAGGGCGGCGCGGGTTCGATCATGTGCGCCTATAACCGCATCGACGGACAACCCGCCTGCGGCAGCGACCTGCTGCTCAAGGATTATCTGCGCGAGCGCTGGGGCTTTCGCGGCTATGTCGTGTCCGACTGCGACGCGGTGAAGGACATTGCCGCCAATCATCATTACGCTCCCGACGCCGCCAGCGCGGTTGCCGCCGCAATGCGTGCGGGCGTCGATAACGAGTGCAACAATGCGACGCTGACCGATACCGACGGGCTGACCAATCCCTATCGCGAGGCGTTGTCGCGCGGGTTGATCTCGGTCGCGGACATCGACCGCTCGCTGACCCGCTTGTTCGCGGCGCGCTATCGCACGGGCGACCTGCCCGGCCTGCGTCCGCTATCGATCCAGACCAGTTCCACCGCCGACATCGACACGCCCGCGCATCGGTCACTTGCGCTGGAGGTGGCGGAGAAGAGCCTGGTGCTGCTGAAGAACAAGGGCATATTGCCGCTGAAGCCCAGCGCCCGGATTGCGGTAATCGGCCCGCTCGGCGATGCGACGCGCGTGTTGCGCGGCAATTATTCCTCGTCGCTGTCGGGACCGCCATTCTCCGTGGTCGACGGTCTGCGGCGCGCGATGCCGGGGGCGCAGATCCGCTATGTGCCCTTCGCCGAGACCTTCACCGATGGCGACCCGATTCCGACCGCTGCGCTCCAGACCGAAGAGGGGCAGCCCGGCCTGCTGGCCCGCTATTACAACGTTGTCGGCCGCATTCCAGAACGCTTCGCCCCCGGTGCGCTGGGCGAATGGCTGAAGACTGCGCGGTTCGAGGATCGCCCCGTCGTCACCCGTGTCGAGGCCAATGCCGCCTCGCGCAGCCTGGACCTGTCCTCGGTCCGCGACGTGCACCGGGCGGTCTGGACCGGCGATCTCGTTCCACCGGAGAGCGGACGCTATCGGCTGGGCATATCGGGTTTCAACGGGGCGATGACCTTTGAGGGGCAGCCCTTCGTCGATCTGACCAAGGCTTCATGGAACAGCCTGCCGACGATGCGGACCGTCACGCTGGAAAAGGGGCGTCGCTACCCGATCACCGTCACGACAGAGGCACGCATCCTGACCGGCATCAACCTCGTCTGGAAGCGCGTGTCCGACGATCCGGCGGGCGAGCTTCGCACTGCGGCGAAGGCAAGCGACGCGCTGGTCGCGGTCGTCGGCCTGACCTCCGATCTGGAGGCGGAGGAGGCGCCGATCTCGGTGCCCGGCTTCAAGGGCGGCGACAAGACGACGCTGGACCTGCCCGCCGAGCAACAGGCGTTGCTCGAACAGGCCAAGGCGACCGGGCGTCCGCTGGTGGTGGTGCTGATGAACGGCAGCCCGGTGAACCTCGCCTGGGCCAAGGCCAATGCGGATGCGATCGTCGAGGCCTGGTATCCGGGGCAGGCCGGGGGGCTGGCGGTCGGCAACGTCCTGTCGGGCAAGACCAACCCGGCGGGTCGCTTGCCGCTGACCTTCTACCGTTCGGTCGAGGATTTGCCGCCTTTTGGCGACTATGCGATGAAGGGGCGGACCTATCGTTACTTCACCGGCACGCCCGTTTATCCGTTCGGCTATGGGCTGAGCTATACCAGCTTCGCCTATGCGCCGCTTTCGGTCCGATCGAACGCGGACGGGAGCATGACCGTCACCGCCGAGGTGCGCAACACCGGTCGCCGCGCAGGGGACGAGGTGGCGCAGCTTTACCTCGACTTCCCCAAGCTCGAGGGCGCACCGCGCATCGCTCTGCGCGGGTTCCAGCGGGTTCATCTGGCTCCCGGCGAGCGGCGGAGCCTGACCTTCAACCTGGCTCCGCGTGACCTGAGCGCGGTCGATACCGATGGCACGCGGATGGTGATGAAGGGCGACTATCGGGTCTCGATCGGCTCGGGCCAGCCTGATACGGGCGTTCCGACCCGCAGCGCACCGTTTCGGATCGATAGCACCCGCCCCATCGCGGATTGAGCGGCCAGCCTGTTCCTCCCCTTGCAGGAGAGGAACAAGCCCGGATCATTTCGTCACCAGCGACCGGCCGAAGAAGGGAAGCACCTGCTCCTGAAAGCGCACCCCGATCCGGTTGACATGATCGCCGTCGTAGATTTCGAACCGGTGTGCGATGCCATAGCGATCCAGGGCATCGTGCAGCGCCTGGGCATCGGCCTTCAACCCGTCCTGCGACCCGACATCCAGCGCGATCGCGCGATAGCTGCGCAAGGGCGCGACATATTGGTCGACAAAGGCGAGGGGGGTGTTCGCCAGCCACTTGGCGGTGACGTCCTCGCGCAACTTGCCGTCCTTGACCGGCAGGTCGAGATAGAGCGGTGGGTTCTTCGGATTGGGCGACCAGGCGGCCGAGGCGGCGAGCATCGCGCGCTGGCCCCAGTTCAGCTTTTTGGACTCGCTGGGCGAGGAAAGGCTGCTCAGCAACTTTTCATCGGTGCCTTCGGGCCGGGCCATCACGCGCGGCGACAGGCAGCAGGGGCTCATCATATAGATGGCGCCGTACATGTCGGCATGCTTCATTCCGATCCGCGCGGTGCCGTATCCGCCCATCGAATGACCTGCCAGGCCCCGGCTTTCGCGCCGGGCGATGGTGCGGTAGCGCGTGTCGATCGCGGCGATCAGATCGTGGCTGATGAACCGCTCGAAATCGCCCACCGTCTGCGACGAGGAGTACATCGATCCGTTGTGCATCGTCTTGCTGTCGGGAAAGACGACGATCATCGACGGCACCCCGCGCGCAAAGGCGCCTTCGATCGAGGCGGGCACGTGGATTTCCTTGGTCCATTGGTCCGCACCGATCGAATAGCCGTGCAGCGCATAGACGACCGGATAGCGGCGGGCCTTGTTCCTCGCATAGTCGGGCGGCAAAACGACGATCACGTCGCGGTCCGCGCTATTGCCCTCCAGATTGCCGTCGATGGCGGTCGAATGGACCTTGATCCGCTCGACCGTGACGGGCTTGGCCCCCGGCACCGTGGCGGGGGTCTGCGTCGCCATCTGCGCGGGAAGGGCGGCGAGCGGCAGCAGCGCGACACCGGCGGCGAACAGCCAGCAAGAGGGCGAAAAGCGAAGGGCCATACGGGTCATCCTCTGTCCTGAAATCGCGCCGGCATAAGCGTGCCGGTCTTTATGAAGGGTCGACCCGCAACGGGATGAGCGGGGCCTGAATAGCGATACGAACAGGGCAGGGCTGGCATTGTCAAGCGTCGGCGCGGAGGGGGAATCCGTTTGCCTTCGACCTCGCTCAGGCTGAACGGATGATGGGATGAGGCGCCCTGATCTCGCGCTCCGTTCAGCCTGAGCGAAGTCGAAGGCCATGCGGAACAGCTGTCCCCGGAAAACGACGAACCGGCCTTGCATCCTCGCCGCTGATAGCGCTATCGTGCCGTCAAAGCCCTGGATACGGGGCGAATGGGAGAGAGAAAGCGATGAAGCGCTTGATGATGGCCAGCCTGGTTCTGGGGCTTGGCACCGCGGCATGTGGATCGCCGCAGACGGCCGATAATGCGGCGCAGGGAAACACCGCCACCGCGTCGAACGACGCCAATCCGACATCGCCCGATGGCCGCCACTATCTGTCGCAGCCGCTGGTACGCGACATCTTCACCGCCGACCCGTCCGCGCATGTCTGGAACGACGGCAAGCTCTACGTCTATCCCAGTCACGACATCCCGACCGAGACCAAGGACGACGATCTGGGCAACCAATATGCCATGCGCGACTATCGCGTGTTGCGTATGGACGAGCCCGGTGGTCCGGTCACCGTCGGCCCCGTTGCGCTCGACGTGAAGGACGTGCCCTGGGCCTCGCAGCAGATGTGGGCCCCCGACGCCGCCTATAAGGACGGTACCTATTATCTCTATTTCCCGGCGCGCGATAAGACCAAGGATCGCAACGGCCTGGGCGCGTTCCGCATCGGCGTCGCGACCTCCAAGGACCCGATGGGCCCGTTCAAGGCCGAGCCGGAGGCGATCCCCGGCAGCTTCTCGATGGACCCGGCCGTCTTCCAAGATGCGAACGGCACGGCCTATATGTATTTCGGCGGCATCTGGGGCGGTCAGCTTCAGCGCTGGAAGGACGGCAAGTACGATCCGAACGGCAGCGACACCGACCTGAAGCAGGACGACCAGCCCGCCATTTCGGGCAAGATCGCCAAGCTGAATCCCGACATGAAGACCTTCGCGGAAACGCCGCGCGACGTCGTCATCCTCGACGAAAAGGGTAAGCCGGTGCTGGGCGGCGATCATGACCGCCGCTTCTTCGAGGCGTCGTGGGTCTTCAAGCGCGACGGCAAATATTACTATACCTATTCGACCGGCGACACGCATTTCCTGAACTACGCGATCGGCACCAGCCCTTATGGTCCCTTCACGTACAAGGGCCATATCCTGAGCCCGGTTCAGGGCTGGACGACCCATCACTCGATCGTCGAGTGGAAGGGCAAGTGGTGGCTGTTCTACGCCGACACGCAATTGTCGAACAAGAACCACCTGCGCAACGTCAAGATGACCGAGCTGAAGTTCAACCCGGACGGCACGATCCCGACCATCGACCCCTTCGTGAAGTAAGGACGGCGGATGTTTCTGGGTATCGACATCGGCACGTCCGGCGTGAAGGCCGTGGTGCTCGACGAACATGGCGCCGTGGTGGGGCAGGGGACGGCGGCATTGACCGTGCAGCGCCCCCAGCCGCTCTGGTCCGAACAGGATCCGGAGGCCTGGTGGCAGGCGACGACGGCGGCGGTCCGCGCGATCGATCCGGCGGTCCGTCGGGCGGTGCGCGGCATCGGTCTGGCCGGGCAGATGCATGGCGCGACTTTGCTGGGCGCGGACGATCAGCCGCTGCGCCCGGGCATTCTGTGGAATGACGGGCGCAGTCATGCCGAATGTGCGGAACTGGAGGCCAAGGCGCCTGCGCTTCATCGCATCGCAGGCAATCTGGCCATGCCGGGCTTCACCGCGCCCAAGCTGCTATGGGTCGCCCATCACGAGCCGGAGATTTTCGAGCAGGTCCGCACCGTGCTGCTGCCCAAGGACTATGTCCGGCTGCGGATGACGGGTGAGAAAGCATCGGACGTGTCGGACGCGGCGGGCACCTTGTGGCTCGATGTGGCGGCGCGCGAATGGAGCGACGAGATTCTCGCCGCCACCGGTCTGACCCGCGAACAGATGCCGCAGGCGGTCGAGGGCACGGCGCAGACCGGCCGTCTGCGTGCCGAAGTCGCCGAGGCCTGGGGCATCGATCAGGTGCCGGTCGCGGGCGGCGGTGGCGACAATGCCGCCGGTGCCGCGGGCGTGGGCGTGGTCAAGGACGGCGACGCGCTGCTGTCACTGGGCACGTCGGGCGTGATCTTCGCCGCGACCAGGGAATTCCGTCCCAATCCGGCGGGGGCGGTCCATGCCTTCTGCCACTGTCTGCCCAATGTCTGGCACCAGATGTCGGTGCATCTGTCGGCGGCGGCGTGCATCGACTGGGTCGCGCGGCTGACCGGTATGCCGGGTGCCGCCGAGCTCTTCGCCCGGGCCGAAAGCGTCGGCCCGGCGAGCGGCCCCGAAATCTTCCTGCCCTATCTGTCGGGCGAGCGGACCCCGCACAACGATGCCGAGGTGCGCGGCGCGTTCCTGGGCCTCGATCATGACACCACCCCCGAACGTCTTGCGCAGGCGGTGCTGGAAGGCGTGGCGTTCGCGCTGGCCGACGGCCTGTCGGTGCTGCGCGAGGCCGGGACCGAATTGTCGCAACTCTCCGTCATCGGCGGTGGGGCACGCTCCTCCTATTGGGGTCAGACCCTGGCCGCGGCACTCGGCGTCGAACTCGTCTATCTGAAGGGTGGCGAGGTCGGACCGGCACTGGGCGCCGCACGCCTGGCGCAACTGGCGGTCGATGGCGGCTCGCCGGAGGAAGTCTGCGCACCGCCGCCCGTGTCGCACACCATTGCTCCCGACCCCGCGCTCGCCGAGCGCTTCGCCCCCAAGATCGCGCGTTTCCGCGACAGCTATTCCCGCATCACTCCGAGGAATTCCTAATATGGCTACCGACTTTTTCGCCGACATCCCGACGATCCGTTACGAAGGCCCCGACAGCGACAATGAGCTGGCCTATCGCTTCTACAACAAGAACCGCGTCGTGCTGGGCAAGACGATGGAGGAGCATCTCCGCTTCGCCGCCTGCTTCTGGCATACCTTCTGCTGGCCGGGTTCGGACGTGTTCGGCGGCGGCACCTTCAACCGCCCCTGGCATGCCGGTGCCAATGACAGCGCGGCTGCCGCCCAGAAGCGCGAGGTCGCGTTCGACTTCTTCTCGAAGCTCGACGTGCCCTATTACTGCTTCCACGATGTCGACGTGATGGCCGATGCGCAGGGCGTGGCCGAGCATCGCCGTTACTTCGCCGAGGCGGTTGATCACCTCGAAAAGCTTCAAGCCTCTTCGGGCCGCAAGCTCCTTTGGGGCACCGCCAACCTGTTCAGCCATCCGCGCTTCGCCGCCGGTGGCGCGACCAACCCGGACCCGGAAGTCTATGCTTTCGGCGCGATGCAGGTCCGCGACGCGCTGGAGGCGACGCATCGCCTGGGCGGCGCCAACTATGTGCTGTGGGGCGGCCGCGAGGGTTACGAGACGCTACTCAACACCAACATGAAGCGCGAACTCGACAATCTGGGCCGCTTCCTCAGCCTCGTCGTCGAGCACAAGCATAAGATCGGCTTCAACGGCACCATCCTGATCGAGCCGAAGCCGCACGAGCCGACCAAGCATCAGTATGACTTCGACACGGCGACCGTGTACGGCTTCCTCAAGGCCTATGGCCTGGAGAATGAAGTGAAGGTCAATATCGAGGCGAACCACGCGACGCTGGCGGGTCATACCTTCGAGCATGAGATCGCCACCGCCGGTGCGCTGGGCATCTTCGGATCGATCGACGCCAATCGCGGCGACCACCAGAATGGCTGGGATACCGACCAATTCCCCAACTCGGTCGAGGAACTGACTCTGGCCATGCTGGAGATCATCCGCGCGGGTGGCTTCACCACCGGCGGCTTCAACTTCGACGCCAAGGTTCGCCGCCAGTCGATGGATGCGGTCGATCTGTTCCACGGCCATGTCGGTGGCATCGACGTCGTCGCCAAGGGCCTGCTCAACGCGGCCGCGCTGATCGAGGACGGTCGTCTGGATGCGATCAAGGCCGAGCGTTATGCCGGTTGGGACGGCGAGTTCGGGCAGCAGATCGGTGGCTTCGACCTGGCCGGCATCGCGGACCTCGCCGAGCAGAAGGCGGTCGATCCCCGCCCGCGTTCGGGCCGTCAGGAGCGGATCGAGAATCTCGTCAACCGGATCGTCCATTCGGGCAAGTAAGGCGTGGCGGGCCGGTCGATCCGGCCCGTTTCCCGCAATGAAAGGGAGCGCGTTCGGACAACCGGACGCGCTCCCTTTTCTGTTTATATTCCCCTATAGGGGAGCGGTTCAGGCCACCCCGTTCGCCGCCATGTCCTGCAGCGCCGCATGGAAGCGTCCGATCGCTGCGCTGTTGAAGCCGGCGATGTTGATCCGGCCCGACCCGGCCATATAGATGCCGTGGCGGTCCCGAAGCCATTCGACCTGCGAGGGCGAGAGGGGCAGCGTCGCGAACATACCCTTGCCATGCGCCACCGCGCCCAGATCGATCGCGCCGATCCGGCCGCCCGCCGCCAGCGCCGCGCGCAGGCCTTCCAGCCGTTGCCGCATCGTTTCCAGTTCGTCCCGCCATTCGCGGGTCAGTGCCTCGTCCTCCAGGATGAGGCGGACGACCGCCGCGCCGTGATCGGGCGGCATCGACCAGTTGGCCCGCGCCAGCGCCAACAGGTTGGACAACACCACCGCGCCGGTCCCGGCGTCCGGCGACAGCGCGAAAAGCGCGCCGGTCCGCTCGCGATAGAGGCCGAAATTCTTGTCGCAGGAATAGGCAAGCAGCGCCTCGGGCACTGCCGCCAGGATCGTACGCGCACCCGCTGCGTCTTGGTCGAACCCGTCGCCCAGCCCCTGATAGGCTAGGTCGACCACGGGCGTCAGCGACCGGGCCGCGACATGCTCCGCGATCGCCGCCCATCCGGCGGCGTCGGGATCGATCCCGATCGGATTGTGGCAGCATCCGTGCAGCAGCACCGCATCGCCCGCCGCCGCGCCGTCCAGTCCCTTCAGAAAACCTGCCAGATCGAAGAGCTGGGCGGTGAGATCGTAACAAGGGATCATCGCAGGCTCGACCCCGGCCTGGCGGAACAGCGGCGCGTGGTTGGCCCAACTCGGGCTGCCGATCCAGATACGCGGCACACCGGCGCGGGCGAGCAACTCTGCGCAGAGGCGCAGCGCCCCGGTGCCGCCGGGGGTCTGTAGACCGACGATGCGATCGGCGGATACGGTGTCTGCGACCACCAGCCTTCCCAGCGCACGTACGAAGCCGGTATCGCCTTCGGGCCCGAGATAGGACTTGCTGGGCTGTTCGGCGAGCAGGCGGGTCTCGGCGGCCTTGACGGCGGTCATCACCGGGGTGCGACCTTCCTCATCGCGAAACACGCCGACGCCCAGGTCGATCTTGTCGGCGCGAGGGTCGGCGGCGTGCTGGCCGATGATCCGCAACAAGGGATCGTCGGGCTGGCGGGTCAGGTTCGCGAAACGCATGGCAAGGCCTCTTGGAGGGAAAGGCGCGCACCATAGGGCGTCTTCGGACAAAGGGAATGTCTCATCCACCACGCGCGGTACGGGCCGGGACGCCCGCGCCGTAGGTCCGAATGCAATGCATTTCCGGGTCGCTCCGCCCCGAAAATATACCTAACGCTCGAAAAATGCGTAATATTGATGTGAATTATGGAGCACGCCACACGGTTGTTCGTAGACCTTGTGGACGGAAAACTCCGGTGGTGCTCAATCTGCCTGCCATGACCGTGATGGCAAGCTGATCCAGGGAACTGCCAAAGGTTCGGCTCCGTCGAGCCCCCAATATTGTCAGTCTCGGTGACGTGCGTCGCGTCATCGCCATCGCCGTGCGACCTTGACGGGTCGGCGGCGCGATGAGAATAGTTTGCGATGAATCCTAGCCGACCCATCTCGCATGTTCGGACAGACAAGGCGCCGTTTCTATCCCATCCGGGATGGAAGAATCGGGCGGGCTTCACGCGTGCGGAGAAAAAACCATGATGTACGGCCTGGCTCGCCCGCTTGGGAATTCGCTGCCGGCATTTAGTCGCCTCGCGCGGCTGGCCGTCCTGGACAAGGCCGCCGAGTCCGCGCTGCTGGACGCGATGGCCCGGCCGCAACTGTTCCGACCCCGTCGCGACCTGATGGTCGAGGGGCGGGATATTGCCAGCCCGCACCTGATCCTGTCCTGCTGGGCGGCGCGGGTGCGCATCCTGCTCGATGGGCGGCGGCAATTCCTGAACTTCCTGCTGCCGGGCGATGTGATCGGGCTTTACCAGCATCAGAAGCCGGTCGCCCCAACCAGCGTCATCACGCTAACCGAAGTCACCACCTGCGTCCCGCCTGCCTGGGGGACGAGCCCCGCGCTGGACGAGGCCTATGCAGTCGCCCATGCGCTGGACGAGGCCTTTCTGCTGGCGCAGATCGCACGGCTGGGCCGGATGAACGCGATGGAGAGGATCGGCGACCTCATGCTGGAGTTGCAGGAGCGGCTGACCATGGGCGAACTGGCGCAGGGGCGCAGTTTCGAACTGCCGATTACGCAGGAAACGCTGGCGGATGCGCTGGGGCTGACGGCGGTGCATGTGAACCGGATGCTTCAGGCGGCGAGACGGGCGGGCGATCTGATCTGGTCGTCGCGGTCGATGACGATCCCGGACCCCAAGAGCCTGGCCCGCAAGGTCGGCCGGGCGCTGATTCGAGTGTCCGGTATGTAGGCACGACGGCGGTGCAGGCCGCAGCAATGGATCATTGATGTTCATCAAGATATTGGAAAAACATCATTAATTAAGGAACAACCACCCTCATCCGACGCTGTCCGGGGCAAGGAATGAGGAGAAAGGCTTATGCCGGACATCGCCGACAGACCCTATGACGATGCGCCCCTGTCCACGTTGAAAGACAGCGCCGCCGCCGTCAGGATCACGACGAACGAAGCGATCGAGGATCGCGGCGACACTCTGGCGGCGTGGGCGGTGACGATCAACCGCTCCGCCGCTGACCTGTTCGCCTGGTGGCGCGATTTTTCCAACCTTGCCAGCGTGATGGAGAATGTCGAACGAATCGACGTGCTTGATTCGAAGCGCTCCCATTGGGTGGTCAAGGCACCGGGTGGCGCCACGGTCGAATGGGATGCGATCGTCACCGAAGAGACGGAAGGTTCGCTGATCGCTTGGGCGTCGGCCGAGGGTGCCGATATCGCCAATTCGGGCCGGGTGACCTTTCGCGACGCGGGTGCCCGGGGCACCGTCGTCTCCGCCACCATCCTCTATGATCCGCCCGCAGGCGTGATCGGCAAGCTGGTCGCCAAACTCTTTCAGCGCGAGCCCAATATCCAGGTCCGCCGCGACCTGGCGCGCTTCAAGCAGCTGATGGAGACCGGCGAGGTCGCGACCAACGCGATGAACCCCAAACAGCTTGAGGAGCAGGGCGCATGAAGGCACTGACCTGGCACGGCAAGCATGACGTCCGCATCGACAATGTGGACGATCCCGAAATCGTCAATCCGCGCGATGCGATCATCAAGGTGACGGCAACCGCCATTTGCGGGTCCGACCTGCATCTTTATGACGGCTATATCCCGACCATGAAGTCGGGCGACATTCTCGGCCATGAATTCATGGGCGAGGTGGTCGAGACGGGCTCGGGTTCGACGCTGAAAAAGGGGCAGAAGGTGGTGGTGCCGTTCACCATCGCGTGCGGCTCCTGCTATCATTGTGGCAAGCACCAATATTCTGGCTGCGAAAACGGCCTGCCTGCCGACAATCAAGATATTGCGCGCGAGCTGTACGGCCATCCCATGGCCGGGCTGTTCGGCTATAGCCACATGACCGGCGGCTATGCGGGCGGGCAGGCGGAATATGTCCGCGTGCCGTTCAGCGACACCGGCCCGATCGTCATTCCCGAGGGAGTGGACGACGAAAAGGTGCTGTTCCTCTCCGACATCCTGCCCACCGGCTGGATGGCGGCGGAAAATGCCCAGATCGAGCCGGGCGATACGGTCGCCGTCTGGGGCTGCGGCCCGGTCGGTCTGTTTGCGGTGCAGTCGGCGTTCCTGATGGGGGCGGAGCGGGTGATCGCGATCGACCACTTTCCGCATCGGCTGGAGCTCGCCCGCCAGTTCGGCGCCGAGACGATCAATTTCGAGGAAAGCGCGACCTATGATGCGCTGATGGTGATGACCGGCGGGATCGGGCCCGATGCCGTCATCGACTCGGTCGGGCTGGAGGCGCACGGCCTGTTCGTCGACAACGCCATCGATCAGATCAAGGCATCGACCTTCCTGGGCACCGACCGCACCCATGCCATCCGCCAGGCGATCCTGGCGTGCCGCAAGGGCGGGCGCGTGTCGATGCCGGCCGTCTATGGCGGCTTCGTCGACAAATTTCCGCTGGGCGCGGTGATGCAGAAGGGGCTGACGCTCAAGACCGGGCAGACCCATGTCCAACATTACCTGCCCGGCCTGCTCGACGCGATCATGGAGGAGAAGATCGACACGACCTTCCTCATCTCGCACCGCCTGCCGCTGGAACAGGCGCCGGATGGCTATCGGATGTTCCATGACAAGCAGAATGAAGTGACCAAGATCGTGCTGAAGCCCGGTCAGTAAGGAAACGCATCATGGCAGAAAAATTCGCGATCGTGACCGGTGCCTCGACAGGCATCGGCTATCACCTGGCGATGTGCGCGGCGAAGGCGGGCTATGACCTGTTGATCGTCGCGGACGAGCCCGCCATCCATGCCGCCGCGAGCAAACTGGCGGCCGAGGGTGCACGGGTCCAGGCGGTCGAGGCCGATCTGGCGACGGTGGAGGGCGTGGACACGCTGCTCGCGGCGGCGGACGGGCGGCGGATCGACGTGTTGTGCGCCAATGCGGGCAACAGCAAGGGCGGCGCCTTCCTCGACCAGTCGCTGGAGGATTGGCGGCGGTCGATCGACACCAATGTCACGGGCACCGTCTATATCCTTCAGCGCGTGCTGTCGGCGATGGTCCGACAGGGCGAGGGCAGGGTATTGGTCACCGGCTCGATCGTCGGCTTCATCCCCGGCCCCTTCAACGCGATCTACAATGCGACCAAGGCGTTCATCGACAACTTCACCGAGGCGCTGCGCAACGAGTTGAAGGAGGAAAAGGGCGTCACCCTGACCACGCTGATGCCTGGGCCGACCGAGACCGAGTTCTTCGCCCGCGCCGATATGCTCGACACCAATGTCGGGCAGAGCAAAAAGGACGACCCTGCCGAGGTCGCCCGCAAGGGCTGGGACGCGATGATGGCGGGCGAGGGGCATATCACCACCGGATTGAAGAACAAGCTGCAGGTCGCCGGGGCCGGCGTGGTGCCGCAATCGGTGCTGGCCGAAGCGCATCGCAAGATCGCTGAGCCCGGCTCGGCCGACCAATAACCTCGAGGAGACGGATCATGGGCCTATTCACCAAGGACATCGCGACACTGAACGACCTGTTCGTCCATCAGCTTCAAGACATTTATTATGCCGAGCATCAGATCACCAAGGCGCTGCCCAAGATGATCGAAAAGGCGACCGATCCGCAGCTCAAGGCGGGGTTCG
Source organism: Sphingomonas sp. Marseille-Q8236 (assembly GCF_965112005.1). Lineage (NCBI taxonomy): Bacteria > Pseudomonadati > Pseudomonadota > Alphaproteobacteria > Sphingomonadales > Sphingomonadaceae > Sphingomonas > Sphingomonas sp. Marseille-Q8236. Next base: position 1,398,667 of record NZ_CBCOPO010000002.1, on the reverse strand, counting down.
AGCAACATCTGCGCGAAACCGAAGGGCAGATCCGTCGTCTGGAACAGGTATTCGAAATGCATGGGGAGACGCCGAAGGCCGTCACCTGCCCGGCGATCGACGGTATCATCAAGGAAGCCAATGAGGTGGCGGGCGAAGTCGCCGACAAGCGCGTTCTCGACGCCGCGCTGATCGCCGCCGCCCAGGCTGTCGAGCATTATGAGATCGCCCGCTACGGCACTTTGGTCTCCTGGGCGCGTCAGTTGGGCCGCAGCGACTGCGCGGCGATCCTCGACGAGACATTGGCCGAAGAGAAGGCGACCGACGAAAAGCTAACCGGCATGGCCGAAGGCGGCACCAACGCAGCGGCGCAGGCCGCCGAATCCGCCTGACACCCTGTCGGTCAAGGGAGCATCGTCGCCGGAACACCCTTCCCCGGCGGCGATGCTTCAATGGGCGAAGTGGGTGACGCCCAGCATCAGCAGGATGCCCGCAATGGTGGCGATGCTGGTCCGGAAGCGGGGATCGAGCGACTGGCTGCGCGGCACCAGTTCGCACGCGCCGATATACAGGAAGACGCCGGCGAACAGCGCCATCAGCGGGGCGAGCATCGATGCCGGGATGGAGATGCCCAGCCCGATCAGCACACCCAGCATCGGGGCTGCGCCGTTCAGGAGCAGCCAGCGCCGCGCCGCCGCTTCCGATCGCGCGGCCAGGCTGAGGCTGACGGTATTCACCCCGTCCGCCACGTCATGCGTCAGCACCGCCAGCGCGATCATCCAGCCCGCCGCCGTGTCGATCTGAAACGCCAGGCCGATGCCCAGTCCATCCATCATGCTGTGCAGGCAAAGCATTGCCGGGCCGAGATCGCCGCGCCACGACGCCGCTGCCGTACGCGGTATCCGTGCCAGCGCGCGGTCGAGCAGCATGTAACCCGCCAACCCCATGGCGGTGAACCCCATCAACTGTCGCACCGCCCAGCGATCGCCCGCCAACTCCAGCGCCTCGGGCACCAGATCGAACAGCGCGACGCCGACGACGATCCCCGCGGTGACGCCCAGCACGATGCCGATCCGGTGGCGCAGACGCAGCGCAAGCATCCCGCCCGCCAGCGTCGCCATCATCGCCGCCAAGCCGAACGCCAGGGGGATCAGTGTCATCGCGCGATCCGCCCCGCGAAGGCATCAGGATAGGGTAACGGCCGCAGCATCGCACGCCCATGGACCAGCCCATGTGACGTTACAAGGTCACGCGCCCAGGAAATGCCGGTGACATAACACGGATCATGACGGCCAAGGCGCAAACGCCTTACCCCTTGGCGATGGCGTCGAGGACCAGTCCGGCGACCTCCTGCCGACAGATCAGCAGATCGGGGAGCAGCGGATTCTCACAATTATAGACGAGCGGTCGTCCGTCGATCCGCGAGGCGTGAAGGCCGGCGGCAAGCGCGACGGCGGCGGGCGCGCAATTGTCCCATTCATATTGCCCGCCGTCATGCAGATACACATCGGCACGCCCCTCGACCACGGCCATCGCCTTCGCGCCCGCCGAACCCATCGGGATCAGTGTCGCGCCCAGCCGGTCGCCGACGCAGCGTGCGATGTCGGGGGCCCGGCTGCGGCTGACGACGACGCGCAGTCCGACCGGGCAGGGGTCATGTCGGGGAGGCAGGTCGTCGGTCGCGAAAACCTGACGCCGGTCGGGCACCGCCACCGCACCCAGTGCCGGGCTACCATCGATTGCCAGTCCGATATGGACCGCCCATTCGTCCGAGCCGGTAGCATATTCGCGGGTTCCGTCGAGCGGATCGACGATCCACACCCGCCGCGCGGCGCAGCGGGCGCGGTCGTCGACCGACTCTTCGGACAGGATGAAGTCGTCCGGTCGTGCGGCGCGCAGCCGATCGAGGATCAGCATGTTGGCGTCCCGGTCGCCCAGCGCCCCCAATGCCTTACCCTCCAGCCCGCTCGAAGCGCGCAGGTGCCTGAGCAGTTCGCCGGCCTCGACGGCGACCGACCGGGCTAGTTCGGCGTCGCTCACAGGTCGTAACTCCAGATGCCCAGGACCCGCTCGACGATCCGGCTGGCCGCCTCCTCCGCCGTCTCCTTGGTCGTGTCGATCCGCATCTCGGGTCGCTCTGGGGCCTCATAGGGGCTGGAGATGCCGGTAAACTCGGCGATCTCACCCGCGCGCGCCTTGGCATAAAGGCCCTTCACGTCGCGATCCTCCGCCACGGCCAGCGGCGTGTCGACGAAGATTTCGAGGAACTCGCCCGCTGGAAGCAGCGCGCGGACCATGTCCCGCTCGGCCCGGAAGGGCGAGATGAAGGCGGTGAGCACGATCAGTCCCGCATCCGCCATCAGCTTGGCAACCTCGCCCACCCGGCGGATATTCTCCACCCGCCCGGCTTCAGAGAAGTCCAAGTCGCGGTTCAGGCCATGGCGGATATTGTCGCCGTCCAGCAGGAAGCTGTGGCGGCCCATGCTGTGGAGCTTCTGCTCGACCAGATTGGCGATGGTCGACTTGCCCGATCCCGACAGGCCGGTGAACCACAGGACCTTGGGCGTCTGGCCCTTTTGCCGGGCATGGGCCTCGCGGGTGATGACCGCCGACTGCCAATGGACATTCTGGGCGCGGCGCAGTGCGTGGTCGATCATCCCTGCCGCGACCGTCGCGTTGGTGGCACGGTCGATCAGGATGAACCCGCCCAATGCACTGCCCTTAACATAGGGCTCGAACACGATGGGGCGATCGGCATAGACCTCTGCCAGGCCGATATCGTTGAGCGCCAGCGTGTCGGCGGGACGCTGTTCCTGGCTGTTCACGTCGATCACATGACGCGGCGGCTGGACGGTCGCGCCGACCAGCTGCGTACCGAGCTTGAGCGAATAGCTGCGCCCCGGCACCATGGCCGCATCGGCCATCCAGACGATGGTGGCGACGAACTGGTCCGCGATTTCGGGCGGGTCCTCTGCCGCGGCGATCACGTCCCCGCGCGAGCAGTCCACTTCCTCCGCGAGCACCAAGGTCACCGCCTCGCCCGCGATCGCCTCTTCGCGGTCGCCGTCAAAGGTGACGATCCGCGCTATGCTGGTCGTGCGACCCGAGGGCGCGATCCGGACGCGGTCGCCGACGCTGACCCGACCGCTGGCGATCAGGCCCGCAAAGCCGCGGAAATCGAGATCGGGCCGGTTGACCCACTGGACCGGCATACGGAACGACGCGGCCACCGCGCGGTCGCCGTCGATGGCCACCGTCTCCAGATGCGGGAGCAGCGCGGGGCCCTCATACCAGGGCATGTCGGGTGAAGGCGTGGTCACATTCGCGCCGGTCAGCCCAGACAGAGGGATGGCGTTGAAGTGTTCGATCCCGATGGTCTTCGCAAAGGCGGCATAGTCGGCAACAATGGCGTCGAAGACGGACTGGTCATGGCCGACCAGGTCCATCTTGTTGACCGCCAGCACGATCTCCTTGATCCCGACCAGATGCGCCAGATAGCTGTGCCGCCGCGTCTGGGTCAGCACGCCCTTGCGCGCGTCGATCAGGATTACCGCCAGGTCGGCGGTCGAGGCGCCCGTCACCATGTTGCGGGTATATTGCTCGTGGCCCGGCGTATCGGCGACGATGAACTTGCGCTTCTCCGTCGCGAAAAAGCGGTACGCGACGTCAATGGTGATGCCCTGTTCGCGCTCGGCGGCGAGGCCGTCGACCAGCAGCGCGAAGTCGATATTCTGCCCCTGCGTGCCGACCCGGCGGCTGTCCGCCTCGAGCTGGCTCAGCTGATCCTCGAAGATCGTCTTGGAATCGTAGAGCAGCCGCCCGATCAGCGTCGACTTGCCGTCATCGACCGAGCCGCAGGTGATGAAGCGCAGCATCGACTTGGCGGCGTGGGTGGCGAGATAGGCGTCGATATCGGCGGCGATCAGCGCATCGGGTTGATAGGCGGTCATCAGAAATATCCCTCGCGCTTCTTCTTCTCCATACTGGCGGCCTGATCGTGATCGATCGCACGCCCCTGTCGCTCCGACGTCGTGGTCAGCAGCATCTCCTGGATCACTTCGGACAGCGTTGCCGCCTCGCTTTCCACCGCGCCGGTCAGCGGGTAGCAGCCGAGCGTGCGGAAACGGATCGAGCGATCCACCGGCACCTCGCCGGGGCGGAACTGGAAGCGGTCGTCATCGACCATCAACAGCATCCCGTCGCGCTCCACCGTCGGGCGGGGGGCGGCGAAATAGAGCGGCACGATCTCAATGCCTTCCTGCAGGATATACTGCCAGATATCGAGTTCGGTCCAGTTGGACAGCGGGAAGACGCGGATGCTCTCCCCCTTGTGGATGCGGCTATTGTAGAGGTTCCACAATTCGGGGCGCTGTGCCTTGGGGTCCCAGCCATGCGCGGCCGAGCGGAAGGAGAAGACGCGCTCCTTGGCGCGGCTCTTCTCCTCGTCGCGTCGTGCGCCGCCGAAGGCCGCGTCATAGCCGCCAGCGGTCAGCGCCTGCTTGAGCCCTTCGGTCTTCCACATATCGGTGTGGCGGCTGCCATGGTCGAAAGGGTTGATCCCCAGTGCCTCGGCCTCCGGATTGCGGTGGACGATCAGCTCCATGCCCGCTTCCTCGGCCGCACGGTTGCGGAGTTCGTACATCGCCCGGAACTTCCAGGTCGTGTCGACATGGAGCAGGGGGAAGGGCGGGCGTGCCGGGAAGAATGCCTTTTTGGCAAGGTGCAGCATCACCGCCGAATCCTTGCCCACCGAATAGAGCATTACCGGCCGCTCCGTCTCGGCGACCACTTCGCGCAGGATATGGATGCTCTCGGCTTCGAGGCGTTGGAGGTAAGTTAGGCCAGTCATCGGATTGTCAGATAATGTCGCCAGCGAACCGTGCGACCAACTTATCCTGTCAATCACGATAGTCCCGCTCCAGCGAGTCCAGGATTCGGGACCCTGCCATGAACACCGCGATGGGGCAGGCAAGGAACAGGATCCGGCCCGGCCAGCCCGGATAGGCCGATAGATAATGCATCCCCCGCTCGACCGCGCCGAGCCCAAGCCCATAGATGACGAGAAATGCCTCGAACTTCGTCTTGATCGTGAACAGGGCGACGATGCGGGACCACATGGGCACGGTTACACCACCGCACGACCCAAAGGCCAAGCGTCAAGTCGAAGCCAATATGAGACAGTCAAGTTCGGTGAGCAGTGCGGTGCGCGCCGTTTCGATCCGCTGGATCAGCGCCGGATCGTCGATCTCGTCCGGGTCGATCGATTCGGGCCAATGCGCCTCGATGACCGCGGCGATCCGGTCGAGCCGGGCAGGATCGACCAGGAAGCGCGGATCGATCGTCGCGGGATCGGCCACGACGCGCAGGCGAAGACAGGCCGGTCCCCCGCCATTCGCCATCGACTCGCGGACATTCACCACCTCCAGCCGCCGGATCGGGCCGTTGCCCGCGACATGGTCCTGCAACCACGACCAGACGGGTTCGTTGTCGCGCGCTTCCTGCGGCAGGATCAGGGTCGGCTCGCCGCCCGGCGGGGTCACGAGCTGCGCGTTGAACAGATAGGATGCGATCGCGTCCTCCAGGCTGACGCGAGCGGCGGGAACCTCGACGATCTCCACCTCGGGCATGATGGTGCGCAGATCGGCATAGAGACGGGCGGGGTCGGCAAAGGCCTGTTCGTGTGCGAACAACACCCGCTCGTTGGCGACGGCGACCACATCGTTGTGAAAGGCGCCCGCCGCGATCGCCGCCTCCGACTGGCGCGCGAACAGCACGCGGTCGGGGGACAGGCGATGCGCGCGCGACACCGCCTCACAGGCCTGGCGGTGCTGGCGCGCGGGGAAGGGGCCGCCGGTTTCGCCATAGACGAAGACCTCGACGCCCGGCCGGTCATGCGCTGAGCACAGCCGCATATGGTTCGCCGCGCCCTCGTCCCCGAACGGTGCGGGGACGGGCGAATGCACGACAAAGGCCGGGTCGGCGAAGGCGAGGCGAAGCTGCGCCAGGGTCGCGGGCCATTCATGGCTGCGATGCGGCATGGTCAGAAGGTTGGCGACGGTCAGGTGGCACCGCCCGTCCCGGCTGTCGGGGGCGGGGGAAACGGTCGCGGCATTGGCCGCCCACATCGCCGAGGCCGATAGCGCCTGCGCCTTGAGCACCGGGCCGGCGGCGTCATAATCCGTCGCCAGTCGTTCGAGCCAAGATCGATCGGGGCGCGGATGCGGCAGAAAGATACCCTGCACCAATCCCAAAGCGAGATTGGCGCGCATCTTCGCGATCCCCTGCAACGCGGCGGCGCGGGGATGCGAGGTCCTGCCCGCATTGCGGGTGGCGGCCAGATTGCCATGGCTGAGCCCGGCATAATTATGGCTGGGGCCGATGATGCCGTCGAAGTTGATCTCTTTCAGCATGATCCTCACCGATCGATATGCAGGACGGTGTCGCCGACCGACAGGTCGAGCGTCCGCGCGGTGTCTTCGGAGACGATGACTCCGCCGTCCCCGTCGCGTATCTCGCCCAAGGCGCAGCGGAAGTCGGCCAGCCGCCCGGCCGCGACCAGAGCCTCGCGCCCTGAATGGACGTCGATACCGACGACCCTGCTTTCGCGCGCATCGCGGATCGTCCGAACCTGATCGGTCCGCGCCGTCATGGTCGGACCGCCATCGAAGATGTCGATATAATGTTCGAAGGCGAACCCCTCATTCTCCAGCATCCGCATCGCCGCGCGGCCCGACGGGTGGGGCAGGCCGATCGCGGCGCGGGCCGTCTCGGTCAGCATGGCGGTGTAGATCGGGTGCTTGGGCATCAGGTCGGCGATGAACTGGTGCCCATGAATGGCGTTGAATTCGTCCGCCTGCTGAAAGTTCATTCCGAAGAAACGGCCCGCCAGCCCATCCCAGAAAGGCGATCCCCCCGCCTCGTCGATCACGCCGCGAAGCTCCGCCAGCACCCGGTCGGCGAAGCGCGCACGGTTGGCGCGCATGAACAGATAGCGGCTGCGGGCAAGCAGCAGGCCCAGGCCGCCCGCCCGCTCGCCGGGGTGGAGGAACAATCCGCCCACCTCGCTCGCGCCCTCCAGGTCGGTGGTCAGCGACAGCATCTCGGCGCGAAAGGTCCGGTCGAGTTCGCGGCTATGCTGGGTCAGAGTGCCGATGCGATAGCTGTAGAAAGGATGTTTCTGCCCGACACGGGTGAAGATCTGGCAGGTGCCGCGAACGTCGCCGGTGGCGCGGTCCTCCAGCATCAGGACGAATAGCTCGTCCTCGATGCCGCCGTCCGACTCCCGCTCGAAGGCCTCGTGGCTGCGCGCCAGCTTGGCGGTCAGCGCGCGGCGGTCGGGGGGCAGGTTGGTGAAGCCGCCGCCGGTCAGCTTGGCCATTTCGTAAAGGTGACGAAGGTCGCTGTCGACGGCGGCACGGATGCGAAAGCTGGTCATGCGGCACCGATGATGCGCAGGATCGTCAGGGTGGACAAGCCCGCCCGCTCGGCCAGGCTGTCGATCAGCATATATTCGTCCGGCGAGTGGATCGCGCCGCCGCGAACGCCCATGGTGTCGACAACCGGCACGCCCGCCGCCGCGATATTGTTGCCGTCGCATACCCCGCCGGTCGCCCGCCAGCCGATCGACAGGCCCAGATCGGAACCCGCGCTACGCACCGTCTCGAACAACGCCGCCGCGCCGTCGTCGATCGGCTTGGGCGGTCGGTTGAAGCTGCCATGGATTTCGACGCCCACCTCATGCTCGGCGGCGATACGCTCTGCGATCGCCTGCATCGCGGGGCCGGTCCGCTCGATCGCCGCCAGCGCGCGCGGGCGGAAATTGACCTGGAGCATGGCGAGGTCGGGCACGACATTGTTCGGCCCGCCGCCATCGATCCGCGCCGGGTTGACGGTGATGTCCTCCGCCGCCAACCGGCTAAGTTCCAGCGTGATGCGCGCGGCGGCGACGAGGGCGTTGCGGCCCTCCTCGGGATTGCGGCCCGCATGGGCGCTGCGTCCGCGCACGACGATGGTGAAGTTGCCGGTGCCGCCCCGTGCGCCCGCCAGCGTGCCGTCGGGCAGCGCAGGCTCATAGGTCAGCGCGGCGACCTTGCCCGCCGCCAGTCGGGAGATCAGCGCCGCCGACGAGGCGGAACCGGTTTCCTCGTCCGAATTGATGAGCACGTCGTAGCCCAGCCGATCGGCCAGCGGGCTCTCCTCGACCGCGTGAAGCGCGGCCAGCAACACCGCCAGCCCGCCCTTCATATCCGCGACGCCGGGCCCGCCCAGCCGGTTCGCGTCGATCCGCGTTACCGCCTGAAAGGGATGGTCGACCGGATAGACGGTGTCCATATGGCCGGTGAACAGCATCCGCACGGGCGCGTCGGGGCGGACCGAGAGATGAAGGTGCCGGCCATGCTCGATCGGCACCGGGCGTCCATCGGGGCCGACCCGCTCGACCGGGTCGGGCGCGACCATGGTCAGGACGCCGGGCAATGTGCCGAAACGTTCCGCCAGATGGTCGGCCATGATCGCCAGTCCGGGCAGGTTGCGCGTGCCGCTGTTGATCGCCGACCATTGCTCGGTCAGCGCCAGCATGGGGTAAGCGGCGGCGGACGCGACCGCGTCCCGTTCGATCCTGTTCAGACTGTCCATGACGACAGCCTAGGCCATGGAAGGGGGGCAGGTGAACCCCGCGCCGGTCAGAAGCTATAGACCACCGATGCGCGGGTGATCGTGTCGGTCGTCTGGCGGCCGAGCGGCGGCTCGCTTTCATATTGGACGTTGTAGGAAAACTGCGCCGATAGCGGCCCGAACACCTTGGCGTTGAGCGCGGAATTGGTCCCGACCGTGCTGTTGAACCGTTGCAGATAGGCCGAGGCGGTCTGGTTGAACGAGATGGCGGGGGTCAGCTTCCATGTGAAGTTCAGATTGCCGCGTGCCGCCAGGGCGCTCTCGATGCGGTCGTCGGTGAACTCCGTATGACGAAAGGCGGGGCCCAGTTCCACGTCCAGAGTCATGTTGGGTTTGCGGATCGCGCTGTAGCCCGCCCCTGCCGAGGCCGAGAAACGGTTGAAATAGCCCAGGAACCGGTCGCTTTCATATTGCGCGGCGCCATAGACATAGTTGTTGGCGTTCAGTTTGAGGTTCGGCTCGTAGGAGGCGACATAATGTTCGCGGCTCGTGACGTCGAAGCTTTCCTGATAATCGCCCTGCAGGTGAAGCTTGTGCCGCCATTGCAGCCCCTCGCGGGTCAGGTCGACCACGCCGGTCAGGCCGATATTCTGGCTGTTCCCGGTGGTCGCGAAGCCGCCCAGTTCGACACGGCCGTGCCACAGGTCGAAAAAGGTCGCCTCGCGCAGGGTGCGGCTGCGGCTCGCGGTCTTTTCGTCGCGCCACACATCGGCCATCGCGTCGATCGCATCGGCGGCCTCGGGCACGGCATTGCGCGCATAGCGGACGACGGTGGTGATGTCGTTCTCATTCCCGCTGGCGATCGCCGCCTCCAGCATCGCGCGGATCTGCGGCGGGATCAGCGCGGGGTCGGGGTCGTTCGGTTCGGCATTGGCCAGCAGGCCCAGCGCGATGGGGATCAGCAGCAGCCGCTTGGTCATGATACCAAGCCTTAGGCCGATCGCGGCGCGACGGGAATGGCGGCGTCCCCCTGCGGTGCGGCGAAATGCTCCGCGAAGACGACCAGCAGTTCCTCGTACAGCGCCTTTTTGAACGGCACGATCATCGCGGGCAGCGTCTGCGGCTCGGTCCAGCGCCAGGCGCGGAATTCGGGATGTTCGGTGTCGATGCGGATGTCGCCGTCCTCGCCCAGGAAGCGATAGAGGAACCAGATTTGTCGCTGGCCGCGCCACTTGCCCTTCCACACCTTCCCAATCATGTCCTCGGGCAGGTCATAGGTCAGTTCGCGAGGCGCGCGGGCGATCAGTTCGACCTTGTCCGAAGTGACGCCGGTTTCCTCGAACAGCTCACGCAGGCCCGCGGCGTCGGCCTCCTCGCCCGGGTCGATCCCGCCTTGCGGAAGCTGCCATGCCTCCAGCGTCGAATCGATCCGCTGCCCGACGAAAACGCGGCCGTCGCGGTTCATCAGGATGACGCCCGCGCAGGGGCGATAGGGGAGGTCGGTCATCATCATTGTCCCATGGGGCGTGCCGCATCCGCCTCCACGATCAGCGACTTCAACGCAAGCAGGAATGCGGCAAGGTCGGCCATGCCCGATGGGATCGCCTTGCGCAGCGTGGCGAAGCCGTGGATCGTCCCCTTCGCCTCGCGAAAGTTGACGGACACGCCGGCGCGGGCGAGCGCGGCGGCATAGGCGCGGCCTTGGTCGCGGATCGGGTCGCACTCGGCGGTGACGATGGCGGCGGGCGGCATGGCCGACAGGTCGCCGCGCATCGGGGCGGCGCGCACATCGGCCAGATCCGCGGCATAGCAGGCGACGAACCAGTCGAGCATCGCGCGGGTCAGGAAATAGCCGTCCGCGAAATCACGCAGCGACGGATGCGCCCGCGCCATGTCGGTGGCGGGGTAGAGCAGTCCTTGCGCCAGCACCGGCACGGCAGCGGGACGATCGCGCAGGCTCATGGCCGTCACCGTCGCCAAAGTACCGCCCGCACTGTCGCCCATCAGGACCAGTCCGGTCGTGTCCGGCCGGTCGGCGATCCACCGCGCGGCCGCTTCGCAATCATCGGGAGCGGCGGGCCAGCGATGCTCGGGGGCCAGCCGGTAATCGAGCGACAGCACCGGCAGGTCCAGCGCGCGTGCGATCTCGGCGGCCAGCGGCGCATGGGTGTCGACATCACCCAGCACGAAGCCGCCGCCGTGCAGGAACAGCACCACCGGTCCTGCCGCCCGCTCCTCGCGCGGATCGAACAGCCGCACCAGCATCGCGCCGCCCGGCCCAGCGATGGTGAAGCGGCGGTCGATACCGAGTGGCCCGATCGGCGGATCGGTCAGGTCGCGGGCCGCCCGCATCATCAGGCGCGCGGCCTCGGGCCCCAGATCCTGCTGGGGTGGGCCGGGCAGACGATTATAATAGCCCAGAAACCGCGCCACATCGGCGCGCAGTTCGGGCAAGGGGCCCTCGGCCCTCCTATCGCGGGTCATGACATCCTAACTAGGCAGGATGATCCATGTCGTCCATCACCCGGCCTATGTGACCGAGGTTCCAACGCGCTCAACCTATCGCTGGGGCAAGAATGGCGCGATCCGCGACCTGCTGCGCCGACAGGGCGACGCCGTGGTCTGGACCGAACCCGCGCTGATGCCGCCCGCATGGATCGAGGCGGTGCACGACCCGGATTATGTCGCAGAGGTACTGGAGGCGCGGGTGCCGCCGGAAAAGACGCGCCGCATCGGCTTTCCGATCACCGAACAGGTCGCCTATCGTGCGCGGGCGGTGCCGGGTGGGAGCTGGACCGCGGCGATGCTGGCCCTGCATCACGGCTTCGCCGCGAACATCGCCGGGGGCAGCCATCATGCGCTGGCCAATACGGGGGCGGGCTATTGCATCTTTAACGACCTGGCGATCGCGGCGAACCGGCTGGTCGAGGAAGGGACCGTCGCCCGGGTCGCGATCGTCGATTGCGACGTGCATCAGGGCGACGGCACCGCCGCGCTGACCGCCGGGCGGACCGACATCGTCACCTATTCCATCCATGCCGAGAAGAATTTTCCGGCGCGCAAGGCGCGCTCCACGCTGGACGTCGGCCTGCCGGACGGAGTGGACGATGACGGCTATCTGGCCGAACTGGACGCCACGCTCCGGCCCTTTCTCGACGAGCATCGACCTGACATCATCCTTTACCAGGCGGGTGTCGATCCCTTTGTCGGGGATCGGCTGGGGCGGTTGTCGCTCAGCGACAAGGGATTGATCGCGCGCGAAAATCTGATTGCCGATCTGGCATTGGCGCGGGGGCTGCCGCTGGCGAGCACGGTGGGCGGCGGTTATGGCGACGATGTGATGGCAATCGCGGAGCGGCACGTTACCGCCATACTGACGCTCGGAAAACGATGGAAGGCGGTGGAACCGGGCGGCAAGCGAAGCGTAGCGGTCCGATGACTGCTGCCCCCTCCATCCTGTGGTTTCGACAGGATCTTCGCCTTCACGATCAACCTGCACTTCTGGCGGCGGCGGAGGCGGGCTCCGTCATCCCGGTCTATATCCTGGACGACGACACGCCCGGCGACTGGCGGATGGGAGAGGCGCAGCGTTGGTGGCTCCACCACAGCCTGACGTCCTTGGCCGAAGATCTGAAGCAACTGGGTAGCCGCCTGATCCTGCGACGCGGCGCGGCGACGCAGGTGCTCCGGGCGCTGGTAGAGGAGACGGGCGCGGAGACGATCCATGCCATCCGCCATTACGAACCCTGGTGGCGCAAGGCGGAGGACGAACTGGGCGATGGGATTTGCCTGCATGACGGCAATCATCTCGCCCGCCCCGAACTGGTCACGACCGGCAGCGGAAAGCCGTTTCGCATCTATTCCGCCTTTTGGAAGGGACTGCAGGGCCATTTGCCGCCCGAGCATCCGCTCGACCCGCCCAAGGCGCTGAACGCGCCGGAGCGATGGCCGAAGAGCGAAACGCTGTCGGACTGGGCATTGCTACCGACCAAGCCCGACTGGTCGACGGGCTTCGACAGCGACTGGACGCCCGGCGAAACGGCCGCGCGGGAGCGGATCGAGGATTTCGTCCCGAAGGCGACCGGCTATGACACGGGCCGCAACATGCCCTCGGAAGAGGGAAGCTCGCGCCTGTCCCCGCATCTCCACTTCGGAGAGGTGTCGGTGCGCACCGTCTGGCATGCGCTCGACCGGCATGCCGATACCGAGACGTTTCGCAAGGAACTGGCGTGGCGGGACTTCACCGATGGCGTCGTGATGGCGCTGCCCGATTATGCCGATCGCAACGGCCGCGAGGCTTTCGATCGTCTGCCATGGCGCCAGGGGAAAGAGGCCGATGCCGATCTGAAGGCCTGGCAGACCGGGCGCACCGGCTATCCGATCGTGGATGCAGGGATGCGCCAGCTTTGGACCACGGGCTGGATGCACAACCGGGTGCGGATGATCACCGCCTCGTTCCTCATCAAGCATCTGCTGATCGACTGGCGTGAGGGCGAGCGCTGGTTCTGGGACTGTCTGATCGATGCGGATTACGGCAACAATTCGGTCAACTGGCAATGGGTCGCAGGGACGGGCATCGACGCCAACATGTTCGGCCGTATCATGGCGCCGCTCAGCCAGTCGGAAAAGTTCGACGCGGGCGACTATATTCGAGAATGGGTGCCGGAACTGAAGCATCTGTCCGACCCGGCGATCCACGATCCCGACGGGGCGGGGTGCCGGCCCAAAACCTATCCGGCCAAGATCATTGGCCATCGGGAAGGGCGGGAGCGGGCGCTGGCAGCGGGTCGGGCCGCGCGGGGATAAAGCGGGATCAAGGGGCAAGCCTCACCGCTTTTTTCGGCACGCATCCGAACAGTAGATCACATTCTCCCAATCCCGCGCCCATTTCTTGCGCCAAGTGAAGGGGCGTCCGCAGGCGGGGCAGGTCTTGCTCGGCAAATCCTGTTTGCGGACGCCATTGGGCATCAGCGCGGTTCCGCGTCCAGAAACGCCGCGACGTCGGCCAGATCGACCGTCTTGTCGAGATAGGTCCGGCCGATCCCGCGGGCGAGCAGGAAGGGCAGGGTGCCCGCCGCCATTTTCTTGTCGTGCTTCATATGCTCGACCAACGTCGCGGAGGGGGCATCGATCCCCGCGGCGGCGAGGCCGTCGGGCAAACCGACCGCACGCAGATGCGCGGCGACCCGTTCGGCATCCTGACGCTCGCAAAGGCCGTTTCGAACCGAATAGCGGAACGCCAGCGCGCAACCCGCCGCCACGCCTTCGCCGTGAAGCAGCCGGTCGGAAAAGCCCGCCTCCGCCTCCAGCGCATGGCCGAAAGTATGTCCCAGATTGAGAAGCGCGCGAATGCCGTTGGTTTCGTGCTCGTCCGCCGCCACGATCCGCGCCTTGGCAGCAACCGAGTGGGCGATGGCATGGACGCGCGCATCCGCGTCACCCGCCATCAGCACGGAGCCGTTCGCCTCGCACCATTCGAAAAAGGCGAAATCGTCGATCAGGCCGTATTTCACGACCTCGGCATAACCGGCCCGAACCTGTCGCGCGGGCAGCGAATCGAGCACCTGCGGATCGATCAGCACCATGGCGGGCTGATGGAAGGCGCCGATCAGGTTCTTGCCCGCCGAGGTGTTGATCGCCGTCTTGCCCCCGACCGACGAATCGACCTGCGCCAGCAGCGTCGTGGGTATCTGGACGAAGCGGCAACCGCGCTTGACGATCGAGCAGGCGAAACCGACCAGATCGCCGATCACCCCGCCGCCCAGCGCAATGACATGATCCGACCGCTCGATGCCCAGTTCCAGCAGCCGGTCGCAGACAAGCTCAAGCATCGCCCAGCTCTTGGTCTTCTCGCCCGGCGGCAGGATGATCGCCTCGCTATCCACCCCGGCGGACGCCAGCGAAGCCTGCAACGCGGCGAGGTGGGGGCGGACATTCTCGTCGGTGACGATCGCCATGCGGCGTCCGCGCGACAGGGGGGCGAGCCATTCGGCGGCGCGCGGCAGCAGCCCGGCCTCGATATGGATGGGATAGCTGCGGTCGCCGAGCGACACGGTGACGGTCTTCATCGTCCGATGGCTTTCAATATGGCGTTGACGGTGGCCTCGTGCGGCCCGCGCTTGCTGGAGACATGGATGGGGGCGAGCGCATAGATCGGATTGCGGACCGCCGACAGTTCGCGAAGGACCTTCAGCGGGTCCTTGCCGCGCAGGAGCGGACGGGTGTCCCGGCGCTTCACGCGTTCGGCCAGTACCTCGGGCGTCGCGTTCAGCCAGATCGCGGTCGCCTGTTCCAGGATCAGCGCGCGGGTCTCGTCATTGATGAACGCGCCGCCGCCGGTGGCGATCACCTTGGGCCGTCCATCGACCAGCCGGGCGATCACCCGGCGTTCGCCGTCGCGGAAATAGGGTTCGCCGAATTCGGCGAAGATTTCGGACACGCTCATGCCCGCGGCTTCCTCGATCGCGGTGTCGGCATCGACGAAGGGCACGCGCAACCGATTCGCCAGACGGCGACCCACGGTCGACTTGCCCACGCCCATCAGCCCGACGAGTACGATGGGTGACCCGTTCCAGCTTGCATCTACAGGGTTGTGGCTTTGCAACATTGCACTCTGCGCTATACAGCGTGCGCGCGCCCGGCAACACCGGCCGGGCTTTCGCGGGTCCATTATAAGGTTTTGCGTTTCATGTCCCGTATGGTCGTTTCGCTCATCATCCTGCTCGTCGTGATCGTCGGGGGGCTGTTCCTGCTCTCGGGCCGGGCGACCGAACGGCCGACCACCCAGGTCGAAAAGGCGGTCTCGCTTGGCAACCTGCAATAAGCGGAAGGCCGGTTTTCGCCATCTGCCCCGTGCCGTCGCCTTATTGATGGTCGGGGCCGCCGCGCTGGCGGCGGCGCAGGATCGGCCCGAATCGCTGCTTCCTCCCGGCTTTGGTCAGCCGACCGCGCCGGCCAGCCCCCGGCCGACCCCTCGTGGAACCGCGACGCCGCGCGTGCCGTCCGGTGCGGTGGCGAGCCCGACGCCCGTGGCGACACCCGCGCCCAGCCAGGCCGATCCCGTCGGTGCGCTGATGGACTCGCTCGCGACCCCAACGCCTAGCCCGACGCCGTCGCCGAGCGCGACGATCGATCCCCGCACGCTGGCCGAATATGAGCTGCCCGCCTCGGCGCGCCGCTCGCTGGCCTTGGTCGGACCGGCCGGCCCGAGCGAAGGCGCGCTGGACAGCCGTGTCTTCGCAGGGGCGGACGGGCGGGTGGCGGAAACGCTGATGCGGCGTCTGTCGGCGCCTTTGCCGTCGCGTTGGACCTCGATCCTGCTGCGCCGGACCCTGGCCGCCCAGATGATCACCCCGCGCGGCGTCAACGGCGCCGATTTCGCGGCCGAGCGGGCATGGCTCCTGCTCCGCATGGGCGAGGCACAGGTGGCGCGCGCGGTGGTGCAGTCCGTCGACACCGCCAACTATACGCCCAAGCTCTTCCAGGTCGGCATCAACGCGCTGCTCGCCTCCAGCGATCCGGCGGGCTTGTGCCCGCTGGCCGACCGGGGCAGCAGCGTGACCGGGCTTGGCGGCTACCGCGTGGCGCAGGCGATGTGCGCCGCGCTGGCGGGCGACGGACAGCGCGGTGCCGCGATCCTGCGTCAGGTCCGGCGCCAGCGCATTACGGACGATTTCGATCTGAAGCTCGCCGAAAAGCTGATGGGGTCGAGCGCCGGTGGTCGCCGCGCGGTCTCGGTCGACTGGAGCGGCGCGGATCGCCTGACGAGCTGGCGATTCGGCCTCGCGACGGCGACGGGCGTCAGCATCGCGCCCGAATATCTCTCTTATGTCGGACCGCAGGTGCGCGGCTGGCTGGCCACATCCCCAGCCGTCGCCGCGACCGAGCGGGCGAGCGTGATCGATCAGGCAGCGACGATGGGCGTGCTGTCCAACGCCGCGCTCGTCGATTTTTACTCGGCGCTGGCCGATGACGACCAGGCGAGCCGGGCGCAGGGCGCGATCGCCAACGACCTGCGCAATGCCTATGCGGGAAGCGACGAGAGTCAGCGCCTGTCCGCGATCCGCTCGCTCTGGGGCAGCGACGACCGGACGCCTTATGGCCGGCTGGTGCTGACGGCGCGTGCGGTCGCCCGCCTGCCGGTTCTATCCTCCGATCGCGATTCGGATCGTCTGATCGCCTCGATGCTGTCCGCCGGACTGGATCGCAGCGCGGCACGCTGGCGCGGCGCGGTCAAGCAGGGCAGTGACGCCTGGGCGATGATCGAACTGAGCGATCCCGACCAGCAGGGCCAGGTCGGCTATGACCAGGTGACGTCCTACGCCAACGATGGCGACGCGTGGAAACAGCGCATGTTCTTCGCCGGGCTGGCGGGGCTGGGCCGTTTGTCGCAGAGCGATACCGAACGCGGCGCGCAGGCGCTGGACGTGCGGATCGGGCAGCGCAATGCCTGGACCGAGGCGCTGGACCAGGCGGTGGCCGATGGTCAGACCGGCATGGTGGTGCTGCTTTGTGGGATCGGGATGCAGACGAGTGACTGGCGCGGCGTGCCGCCCCAGGCGCTGTACCGCATCGTCGGCGCCTTGCGTTCGGTCGGGCTCGATGCCGAGGCGCGGATGATCGCGGCGGAGGCGATCGCGCGGGCATGACGTCTCGCGATGCCGCGCTGCTCGACCGTTTCCTGGAGATGATGGCGGCCGAAGCGGGGGCGGCGGGCAACACGCTGACCGCCTATCGCTCCGACCTGCGACTGGCGGGCGAGGCGATGGGTGGGCTGGCCGACGCGGACGAAGCGGCGTTGCGCATGCTGGCCGATGGCTGGGCCACGCTGGCCAGTAGCAGCGTCGCGCGCAAGGCGGCGGCGTTACGGCGATTCTATGCCTTTCTGCATGAAGAGGGGCTGCGCGAGGATGATCCCTCGGCCGCGCTACCCCGGCCGGGCCGGCGTCGCGCGCTGCCCAAGGTGTTGAGCCATGCCGACATCGACCGCCTGTTCGCCGCGATCGCCGAGCGGACGTCCGCTGGCCATCCGCTGCCCAACGACCTGCGCTTGGCGGCGCTGGTCGAGATGCTTTACGGATCGGGCCTGCGCGCCAGCGAGTTGGTCGCCTTGCCACGCAATGCGGTGCATCCCGATCGCCCCTATCTGATCCTGAAAGGCAAGGGCGGGGTGGAGCGGATGGTACCGATTTCGGACCGGGCACGGGCCGCAGTCGCGGCGTGGCGAAGCCATGTACCCACCGAAGCAACCTGGCTGTTCCCTGGCGGCAAGAAGCATCTGACGCGCATCCGCCTCTATCAACTGGTCAAGGCGCTGGCGGCCGAGGCGGGCATTCCGCCAGATCGCGTCAGCCCCCATGTCCTGCGCCATGCCTTTGCCACCCATTTGCTGGGCGGTGGGGCGGATCTGCGCGCGGTGCAGGCGATGCTGGGTCATGCCGACATCGCGACGACCGAAATCTACACCCATGTCGAGGCGGCACGATTGGTCGAACTCGTCAATGCACGGCACCCGCTCGTTGATTTTCGGAACAAGCGCCCTTAGGCGCTAGGCCCATGTCAACGACCTTCCTCGATTTCGAGAAACCGATCGCCGAGCTTCAGAGCCGGATCGACGAACTGCGCGACACGACGGCCGAGGGCACGGTCGATATCGGCGCAGAGATCGCCAAGCTCCAGGCCAAGTCGGACAAGCTGCTGCGCGATACCTTCGCCAAGCTGACCCCGTGGCAGAAGACGCAGGTCGCGCGTCATCCGCAGCGCCCGCACTTCAAGCACTATGTCGCGGGCCTGTTCGACGAATTCGTGCCGCTGGCCGGCGACCGCGCGTTCGGCGACGATCAGGCGATCATGGGCGGCTTCGCACAGTTTCGCGGCCAGCGCGTCATGGTGCTGGGCCATGAAAAGGGCGAGGATACCGCCAGCCGCCTTCGCCACAATTTCGGTATGGGCAAGCCCGAGGGGTATCGCAAGGCAATCCGCCTCGTCGAACTTGCCGACCGATTCGGCCTGCCCATCGTGACGCTGGTCGATACCTCGGGCGCGTTCCCCGGCATCCAGGCCGAAGAACGCGGCCAGGCCGAGGCGATCGCGCGCTCGACCGAGGCGTGCCTGGCGGCGGGCGTGCCGGTCGTCTCCGCGATCGTCGGCGAAGGCGGATCGGGCGGCGCGGTGGCGCTGGCGGCGGGCAACCGGGTGCTGATGTTCGAGCATGCCGTCTATTCGGTGATTTCGCCGGAAGGCTGCGCCTCGATCCTGTGGCGTACGGCGGACAAGGCGGCGGAAGCGGCCGAGGCGATGCGGGTGACCGCGCAGGACCTGAAGAGCTTCGGCGTCATCGACACCATCGTTCCGGAGCCGGTCGGCGGCGCGCATCGCGACCATCCGGGCGCGATCGCCAATCTGGGCGACGCGATCGAAAAGGCGCTTGGCGATCTGGGTGGCGTCGGTCGCGACGAACTGAAGCGCGGTCGCGCGGCCAAGTTCCTGGCGATGGGTCGCCTTTAAAGACGGATGGCGGATAGCGGGGGGATGGCGCGGCGCGTTATCCCCCCGGCGCAACTTCCCCGTCGCGCCCTCGACGGGATCGCAGGCCAAACCGAAGCGCGTTTGGCGGTCACGATGTCGGGAAGGGATGAAGGGGCCGCGAGCGATCTTGTGCGATCGGCTGGGCCGCTGGCATCAGCCGAATGAGCGCTGCGCGAACGCAGCCATTCCAAAAAGCACTTCGGCCGGATTGCGTGCTGTCCGTAAGGCACAATCCGACCGAAGGTCATATCCTGCTGGGCAAGCCCAGGGGATCAGGTGGCGATATTGTCACGCCACGGGATCGCCATTGGATCAGGGGTTGGACAGCTTGGTGGTGATGTTGCCGAACGTGGTGTTCAGCTGCGTGCCGAGGCCCTTCATGGCACCGATGGCGGCGACGGCGATCAGGGCAGCGATCAGGCCATACTCGATGGCCGTCGCGCCCTTGTTGTTCTTCACCATCTTGCGGATCGTCTTCATTCCGGTCTCCGTTGTCTCAAATGCTCTGTCGATCACCCGGCTGAGCCGGAGAGCCGGATCAGCTTGGTGTTGTTTAACCGCTAACTGGTTGACGAAGGCTTAAGTTTTTAACGTTCCTGCTGAGTGCTAACGGACTGCATCGCCCAGTTCGTTGCTCAGCAGCTGCAGCACGCCCTGAAGGCTGACCCCCAATTGGGAGAGCCCCACGATCAGCACCACGACGATGCTGGCGAGGATCAAACCATATTCCACAGCGGTGGCGCCGCGCGTATCGGCGCAGACATGTCGCAGGGTGCGGAGGAGGTTGGACGCTATCATGCCGTATCGGTCTTATCGGATGTGGGTTAAGAAATGATCTATGGGGAGGGCCCACGGGCCAACAATCCGGCGCCGCTATTTCCGGTGGTGGCGGCGGCCCTGATCGACGGCGCGGGACGGGTGCTCCTGCAACAGCGTCCGGCGGACAAATCGCTGGGCGGCCTTTGGGAGTTCCCCGGCGGCAAGATCGAATCGGGCGAAAGTCCCGAAGCCGCGCTGGTTCGCGAACTCCATGAGGAACTCGGGATTTCCGTCGACCCGGCCGCGCTGGAGCCGGCAGGGTTCGCGACCGAGCCGCTGCCCGGTCGCCATCTGATCCTGCTGCTCTATGTCGTCCGTCAATGGTCGGGCATTCCGGTCGCGCTGGAGGCGGACGGCCTGATCTGGTGCGAGGCGGCGGCGATGGACGCATGGCCCATGCCGCCCGCCGATGTGCCCCTGGTCCGCCAGCTCCGTTCCTATCTGGCGGACAGGGCGATTGGCGATGGCGAGTCCGATAGCACGATGGTGTAGCCGCCGCGCTCCATCGTGCCACGATCGGGGGCATAGGCCTTGCCACCGGGCGTCGTCGTCTCGACGAACAGCCGCGCGGTCGGCGTCGTCGCCGTGGCGGGGTCGAGGGTCAGGCGAACCGTCCGGCTGGCCGGATCATATTCGACCGCCGCGATCTTCCCCGCCTCGAGCGTCAGCCATAACCCCGCGGGCGCGACGAAGAAGCGGCTCCGCGCCCCGTCGCGCGGTTCGACCCGGATCATGCCCCCCGCCTGCGACAGGTTGCCGCCATAGGCCAGCCAGCCGAGCGAAGGATCATCGACCAGATAGGTCGCCGCCGCATAGGCATGGCCGAAAAAGCCCATGCCGTAATCGCCGCTATACGGGTCCCACGCCATCCGGTCGGGCCAGCTATGGAAGGCGGCGGACGACGCGCCCTGCTGATCGATATTGGTGATCCCGCCCAGCAGCCCGCCATAGGCGACGCGCAGCAGATGCATGTCGCTCGGATCGCGCCGGAACGAGTCGAACAGCGGGATGGCGTTCAGCGTCGATCCGTAATGGTGGATCTGCCGCTCCAGCCGGGGATATTTGCCGCCATAGAGGAAATCCCAATAGCGCCGCGCATTGCCGTTATAGCCCCAGTGCGGGATGGTCGGGTCATAGCCCAATATCACCTCGCGCGTGACATCGGCCTGCGGCCCGTATCCGAAATAGCGCATCCACGCATAGACTTCCGCCTGACCGGTCGAGTCCCAGGCCATCTCGCTGCCAAAGGGATATTGCAGCGTCCGCCAGTGATCGGCGCGGCCTTTCATCAGTCGTTCGACCTCATCGGCCTTGGCGGTCCATCCCTCGCGCTTCAGGTCGGTGAGGATGTCGACGAAGACGTCGCCCTCCATCAATCCGAACTGCGCATAATGGGGGGCGTCGCGCATCATCGCGGTGATCGTCTGATAGGCATGATCGAGATACCATTGCCAGTCATGCACCCGCGTCAGCCCCGGATGGTTGCGCGCGATCCGGTAGAGGACCCAATGTCCCGCCGCGACATGCGGATAGTTATAGGCGCGCCCCAGATCGT
The DNA here is from genome assembly GCF_965112005.1 of Sphingomonas sp. Marseille-Q8236. Classification (NCBI taxonomy): domain Bacteria; kingdom Pseudomonadati; phylum Pseudomonadota; class Alphaproteobacteria; order Sphingomonadales; family Sphingomonadaceae; genus Sphingomonas; species Sphingomonas sp. Marseille-Q8236. Next base: position 1,377,174 of record NZ_CBCOPO010000002.1, on the reverse strand, counting down.
CGGCCTGGTCCTTCTTCCACGAGGTCCAGCTCTTCCAGTCCTTGGCGGGCTGATAGAGATTGGGGAAGGCGACGGGGTCGTAATAGAACAGGCTCTTCTTGACGCCGCCCGCATGGGGCCCATCGGCGACCTGAAGGCGTCCCACCACGGTCTTGTCGACCAGTTGCTCGATCCGGGCGATCTCGGCGGCGTCGGGATTGTCGAGCTGCTTCATCACCGCCGCGACCCAGCTTCCCGCGCCGCCCTCGTCGCTCATCCCCGAAATCCACACGCGCGGGTCGTCCGTGACGATGCGGTTCGCCTCCCGATCATAGGTCAGAATGGCGGGGGAGCGGCCAAAAGGATCGCCCTTGCCTTCAAACCATTGCCGGGTGGTCGAGAAGCGTCCCAGATCGGCCATGGTCCGCTCGAGCGGCTTGGTGACGAAATATTGCACCGTCTGGACGCTGCCATCGGCATATTGGAGCGTCAGGCGCGCCCGGCCCCATTGCCGCCCGCGCACCGACAGGCGTGTCCAGCCCGGCTTGCCCTGCTGGCGCGTCACCTCCAGCGCGCCGGCGGGATAGCTGGTGAAACCGGTGATGGCCGAAGGCGCGCGGACGAACAATGCGGCGTCGAGATCGGTCGGCACGACATAGCCGGGCACGCCGACCACCACCGGGCGGCTTTGCGCGGTCAGCGTCTGTTCGATGCCGCGAATGCTCGGCGAGGCGGCGAAGCGCAGTCCGATCCGGCGGCTTTCGCCGGGGGCCAGGCGGATGCTGGTCGGCTCGTTCCACGGCGCCCCGGCCTTGGCCCAGTCGGTCTGGGCATAGGCGGCGCTGGCGATCGTCCAGTCGTAAAAGCCTTCGGAGGTCTGGGCGCGCGGGCTGGCCTCGGAGATGACGGCCTTGCCCCCCGTTTCCCGAACCGTCGGGATGGGCACATAGGCCTCCAGCGGCGTCGCCCGCTCGGGCAGGACCAGCAGGGCCGGGCCCGCGCCGTTCAGGCGGGTCACCTGCACATAGCCCGCGTCGCGCCCGATATAGGGGTCGGCGAAGCTCGCCTGGGCATGCGCCTGTTCCAGCGTGCGGTCGCTGATGATGTTGTCGAACACCATCGGGATGCCCAGCCCGCCAATCTCTACCGGGGCGGGCGAATTGTTGGTCAGGGTGAAGCGCAGCGCGGGCACGCCGCCCTCATTAACCCATTCGCGAACGATGCGTAGCGGCAGGCCGGTGCCCATCGTCGCGGTGATGTCCGCCGCCGCCAGGATGCCGCCGCGCACAGGCAGGGCACGCACCGGCTTGCGCTCGCGAGACGAGAAATAATCCTGCCACGGTCCCGATCCGGCGCGGATGCGCAGGTGGATATCGCCCACATGATTATAGCCATTGCCCGCCCGCTCACGCGAACGCCCGACCGGCAGGAAATCGAATCCCGGCGTCCCGACGGGCGATAGGCTGCGCGCCGTCTGGCTGACCGGGTCGAGCCGCAGGCGGAAGGCGCCGACGCGCAGGTCGGACACCTTGGAAGCGGTCGGCACAGCGCGTCCCTTGCGCATTTCGGCAGAGCCCGCGACCTGCCATCCGGCCGTCATCGACAGCGTCGCCAGCGTTACCGGCAAAAGTCGTAAAAGCTTGTGACGCATAGAATTTCCTCCCTATCGGGTCTGCTCCGCGCCGCACTCGTCGCGATTGACCCTCATATCATCGGCCGATATGGTATACAGTATAGGCTGGAGAGCAAGATGGTGCGGACAAATAGACGCGAGTGGATGCGGGGAGCGGCGACGGTCGCCCTGATGGGGGCGGCGCCCCGGGCGATGGCGGCGGGTATGTCCGTCCTGCCGTCGAAGGCGGAGCCCTTGCCGCTGACGGCGATACGGTTGCGCCCGTCGGCCTATGCGACGGCGGTGGAGACCAACCGACGCTATCTTTATCGGCTCAGCCCGGATCGGCTGCTTCACAATTTCCGCCTCTATGCCGGACTGGAGCCCCGTGCCCCCCGCTATGGCGGATGGGAAAGCGACACGATCGCGGGCCATACGCTGGGCCATTACATGTCCGCACTGGTCCTGACCTGGCAGCAGACCGGCGATGTCGAGATGCGCCGCCGCGCCGACTATATCGTCACCGAACTGGCCGAGGCGCAGGACAAGCGTGGCAATGGCTATGTCGGCGCGCTGGGCCGCAAGCGGCCCGACGGCAAAGTGGTCGATGGCGAGGAAATCTTCCCCGAGGTCATGGCGGGCAAGATCAAGTCCGGCGGCTTCGACCTGAACGGTAGCTGGTCGCCGCTCTATACGGTGCACAAGCTGTTCGCCGGCCTGCTCGATATTCATGGCGGCTGGGGCAATGCGCAGGCGCTCGACGTCGCGGTGAAGCTGGGCGGCTATTTCGCGCGCGTCTTCGCCGCGCTCGACGATGCCCGGCTGCAAGAGGTGCTGGGCTGCGAATATGGCGGATTGAACGAGAGCTTCGCCGAACTCTATCAGCGCACCGGCGACCGTCAGTGGCTGGCGCTGGCCGAGCGGATCTATGACCGCAAGGTTCTCGATCCGCTGGTCGCGGGCGAGGACAAGCTCGCCAATTTCCACGCCAATACGCAGGTCCCCAAGCTGATCGGGCTGGCCCGCATCCATGAGATCACTGGCAAGCCCGAACCGGCCAAGGGGGCGAGCTTCTTCTGGGAAACGGTGACCGGCCGCCACAGCTATGTCATCGGTGGCAATGCCGATCGCGAATATTTCTCCGCGCCCGACACCATCGCGCGCCACATCACCGACCAGACGTGCGAGCATTGCAATACCTACAACATGCTCAAGCTGACGCGGCACCTTTATGGCTGGAAGCCAGACGGGCGGCTGTTCGACTATTATGAGCGGGCGCATCTGAACCATGTCATGGCGGCGCAGCATCCCGAGCATGGCGGCTTCACCTATATGACGCCGCTGATGTCGGGCATGGTGCGGGAATTCTCGTCGGACAAGGACGATGCCTTCTGGTGCTGCGTCGGATCGGGGATGGAAGCCCATGCCAAGCATGGCGAGTCCATCTTCTGGCAGGGCGGCGACACCTTCTTCGTCAACCTCTACATCCCGGCCGAGGCGCGATGGGAAAAGCGCGGCGCGATCGTCACGCTCGACACCGCCTATCCGATGGACGGGCAGGCCAGGATGACCTTCAACCGGCTGGATCGGGCAGGGCGCTTCCCGGTCGCGCTGCGCATCCCCGGCTGGGCCAATGGCCAGGCGGTGGTCGAGGTCAACGGACAGACGGTCACGCCGCAAATCGAGCGGGGCTATGCGATTGTCGATCGCCGGTGGAAGGCGGGCGACAGCGTGGCGATCCGCCTGCCGCTCGACCTGCGGATCGAGGCGACGCCGGGCGACGATACGGTGGTTGCCGTGCTGCGCGGGCCGATGGTCATGGCCGCGGATCTGGGCGGGCGGGATACGAAATGGGACTCGCCCGACCCCGTCATGGTCGGCGCCAATCCGCTATCCGGCTTCGCGCCCGCCGATGGGGCAGGGGGGCGCTATAGCACGGCGGGAATCTTCCGACCCGGCAATCTGAGCTTTGCGCCATTCTACAGCCAATATGACCGGCGTAGTGCGGTCTATTTCAAGCGTTTCACCGACGCCGGATGGAAGACGCAGGAGGCCGCCTTCCTCGCCGAACAGGCACGGGCGCGCGACATTGCGGCGCGATCTGTCGACGTCATGCATCTGGGCGAGATGCAGCCTGAGCGCGACCACAACCTGACCTCGGACATTTCCTACCCCGTTTCCTATCGCGGACGGCAGGGCCGCGACGCGCGATCGGGCGGTTATATCGAGTTCAGCATGGCGGTGCGCCCCGGCCCAATGATCCTGCAGGCGACCTATTGGGGCGAGGAGCGCGCACGCGACTTCGACATCCTCGTCGACAATGTGAAGGTCGCCACGCAACATCTTGAAAACGATAGGCCGGGCGCGTTCTTCGATGTCGAATATCCGCTCCCCGAACCGCTGACCAAGGGGAAGAAGAGCGTCCGCGTCCGCATCGTGCCGCATGATCGCAGCACGGCAGGGCCGATTTTCGGCATGCGGCTGTTTACTGCGAAGCAGGGGGCCGTGGCTTGACCGGTATCCGTATGACGCTGGAGGAATTGCGCCAGCTTGCCCGCACCAAGCTGCGGGGCGCCGGGCTCGCGCCCGCCCATGCGGAGGCGGTGGCCGAAACGATGGTCGCGGGCGAGCGGGACGGATGCACCTCGCACGGCATTTACCGTTTGCTGGTCGCGGTCTCCAGTATCGAGAAGGGCGTCGTCGTGCCGGATGCCGAGCCGGTCCTGTCGCACCCGGCCAGGGCGCTGGTTCGGGTCGATGGCGGCGGTGGCTTTGCGCAACTGGCCTTTCAGACCGGCAAGCCCGCGCTGATCGAGAAGGCGCGCACGAACGGCATCGCCGCGCTGGCGCTGAACAATGTCGTGCATTTCGCCGCGCTCTGGCCCGAGGTCGAGGAATTGGCGGAGGCGGGGCTGGTCGCGCTGGCCTTCACGCCCAGCCATGCCTGGGTCGCGCCATCCGGCGGAGCGGAGCCGGTGTTCGGGACCAATCCGATCGCCTTTGGCTGGCCGCGCCCCGGTCAGCCGCCTTTCGTCTTCGACTTCGCCACCAGCATGGTCGCGCGTGGCGAGATCGAGCTTCACCGGCGTGCGGGCAAATCGGTGCCCGACGACTGGGGCGTCGATGCACAGGGCAACCCGACGACCGATCCCGCAGCGATCCTGTCCGGCGCGATGCGGACCTTTGGTGGGCATAAGGGATCGGCGCTGGCGGCAATGGTCGAGCTGCTCGCCGGGCCGCTGATCGGCGACCTGACCAGCCGCGAGTCGATCGACATCGATGCCGGGCGCGGCGGATCGCCATTGGGTGGCGAACTGGTTATCGCCATCGATCCCAAGGGGTTCCTGGGTGATCTTCTGCCCGAGCATCAGGCACGGGCAGAGGCGATGTTCGGCGCGATTACGGGGCAGGGGGCGCGATTGCCCTCCGCCCGGCGCTATGCCGCGCGTGCGGTTTCGCTGGTCGAAGGGGTGGAAATCTCCCCCGACCTGCACCGCGACGTGATGGCTTTGAACGGTTGAGCAAAGGGGATTAAGCATGACGAACCGGACCATGTTGCTGCTGACCGGTGTGGCCCTGGCGATCCTGCCGGTCGGCTTTGCCGACGCGAAGGTCGCGACCCCGGCACGGGCCGCAAAGCCAGCGCCAACGGCGGCGGATGCCCGCTTCCGTGCGCTGTCGGAGGCCGAGTATAAATGGCGCGTCAGCCAGAATGCGGCCGACGAGGACAGCGGCAGCGCCGGTTCGCGCCAACTCCCCGATGTCGGCCCGGCCGCCCAGGCCGCGCGACTGGCGCGGTGGGAGTCGACGGCCAAGGCGCTGGATGCGATCGACCCCGCCACTCTCTCCCCCGAGGTCCGCACCGATTACATGGTCTATCGCGGCCAGATCGACGCGCTGCTCGCCGCGCAGCGGTTCCGCGAATATGAAAAGCCGCTCAACGCGGATACCAGCTTCTGGGGCAATCTCGCCAGTTGGTCGCGCGGCAGCTTCACCAAGGAAAGCCAGTATCGCGGCTATATCGCCATGCTGCACCAGATGCCGCGCTATTTCGATCAGCAGATCGTCAATATGCGCGCAGGGCTGGCGCGGGGCTTCACGGTCCCGCGCGTCACGCTGAAGGGGCGGGACATTGGCGTCGCGCAGGTGATCGATGCGGGTGTGGGCGAAAAGCAGCCCTTCTACGAACCGTTCAGGACGATGCCTGCAACCATCGCCCCCGCGACGGCTGCGGCATTGCGGGCGGAGGCGCAAGCCGCGATCCGCGATGATGTGCTGCCTGCGCATCAGCGGCTGCTGACCTTCCTGCGCAACGACTATATGCCGCGCGCGCAGGCCAGCACGGCGGCCTATGACCTGCCCGATGGCAAGGCCTATTACCGTTCGAAGATCCGCGAATATGTGACCTCGGACATGACTGCGGAACAGGTCCATGCGATCGGCCTGTCCGAAATGCAGCGGATCCGTGCGCGGATGGACGGCGTGATGAAGGAGGTGAAGTTCAAGGGCGACTTCCCCGCCTTCCTGACCTTCCTGCGCACCGATCCGCAATTCTACGCCAAGACGCCGCAGGACCTGCTCGACCGGGCGGCTTGGCTTGCCAAGAGTTTCGACGGGATCGCGTCGGACTGGTTCGGCCGCCTGCCGCGCAGCCGTTTCGCCATCAAGCCGGTGCCCGCCGACCTGGCCCCTTTCTATACCGCCGGTCGTGGGGGCACGGGTATCTATCTGGTCAACACGTATAATCTTCCGTCGCGTTCACTCTATGCGCTACCCGCGCTGACGCTGCACGAGAGCGCGCCGGGCCATGCGTTCCAGATGCCGCTGGCCGCCGAAAACAAGGACCTGCCCGCTTTCCGCCGCGACAGCTATCTGTCGGCTTATGGCGAGGGCTGGGCGCTCTATTGCGAGGCGCTGGGCGAGGATATGGGCTTCTACAAGACGCCCTATGACCGGTTCGGCATGCTTTCCTATCAGGCGTGGCGCGCCGCCCGGCTGGTGGTCGATACCGGCATCCATGCCATGGGGTGGAGCCGTGAGAAGGCGCAGGCCTATCTGCATGACAATACCGCCCTTTCGGATCACGAGATCGAGACCGAGGTAGACCGCTATATCGCATGGCCGGGTCAGGCGCTGTCCTATTATATGGGGCAGCTCGCCTTCCAGCGCGCACGGGCCAAGGCGGAGAAGGCCCTGGGGCCGAAGTTCAACATCCGTGCGTGGCACGATGCCATGCTGCAACTGGGTTATGTGCCGCTCGGCGTGATCGAGCAGCGCAACGATCGCTTTATCGCGGAAGGCGGCAAGGGGCCCTATCCCGACGAGGAATGATCGTTGACCGGATCGCGATCATTCGATAAGAAAGTATACAGTATCTAGAACAATAGCAGGAAGACTGATTGTGAGCATCGGCTGGCGCGGCGTATTCCCCGCAGTGACGACCCAGGTTCGGGAGGATCTGTCGATCGACCTCGCCGATACGCAGCGTGTCGTCGACGATCTGGTTCGCGACGGCGTGACCGGCGTGATCGCGCTCGGCACGGTCGGCGAGAACAACTCGCTCGACTATGACGAGAAGGTCACGGTGCTGACCGCGATCGTCGAGGCGGTGGCCGGGCGTGTTCCGGTCATCACCGGCGTGTCCGAATATGACACGCGCCGCGCGGTCCGTTATGCCCAGGCGGCGGAAAAGGCCGGGGCCGACGGCCTGATGCTGCTGCCGCCGATGGTCTATGTGCCTAAGGCGCATGAACTGGTGAACCACTTCAAGGGCGTGGCGGACCAGACCGGGCTGCCGATCATGCTCTACAACAATCCGCCCGCCTATCGCACAGTGATCGACCAGACGGTTCTGGAGGCGCTGGTCGATGTGAAGAACATCGTCGCGGTCAAGGAGTCGGCGCCCGACACCCGCCGTTTCACCGATTTCCGCAATGCGTTCGGTGACCGTTACACCCTGTTCGCCGGTCTCGACGACGTGGCGCTCGAGGGGCTGTATCTGGGCGCGCAGGGCTGGGTCTCGGGCCTGACCAACGCCTTCCCCAAGGAGTCGGTCGAACTGGTCGCGGCGTTCGAGCGCGGCGATCATGCCAAGGCGATGGAAATCTATCGCTGGTTCATGCCGCTGCTCCATCTCGATGCCGAGCATGATCTGGTCCAGTCGATCAAGCTGGCCGAACAGGTCATGGGGCGTGGCTCGGAGCGGGTGCTGCCGCCGCGTTATGTCCTTGAGGGCGAACGTCGTGCCGAGGTGATCGCGATGGTCGAAAAGGCTGCCGCGACCCGTCCGGCCCTGGGCCAGGCCAAGGCCGCCTGATGGCGACGACGCTCTCGCCCCTGGACAGCGCGCTCGATGACGGGCGTCATCGGGGCGAGGGCGTCATCGTCGTGCAGACGCTGGCGGATCGCATCTTCGCGATCGTCCGCGAACGGATCATCGCGGGTGCAATCCCCGCCGATCGTCCGATCCGCCAGGATGCGCTGGCCGCCGAACTGGGGGTCAGCAAGATTCCGCTGCGCGAGGCGATGGCCCGGCTGGAGCAGGAAGGTCTGCTCCACGGCGTCGCCAATCGCGGCTATATGATCGGCGCGCTGTCCGCCGAACAGGCCGAGGATATCTACGGCCTTCGGCTGAAGATCGAACCGATCGCGGCGGCCCAAGCCTCGCTGGTCGCCGATGACCAGGACCGCGTGAAGCTGGTCGCGGCGTTCGATGCGCTCGATCAGGCGGCCCAGAGCGATCTGGCACGCGTCGCCGTCTGCAATCGCCAATTCCACATGGCCATGGTGCGCCCGGTTCGGCGCCCCTTGACCATCCAGCTCGTCCGCCAATTGGCGGTGCTGGCCGAGCGTTACGTCGTCGCCCATCTGCAACCCGCGGGTCGCGACGCACGCGCGCATCTGGAGCATCGCGAACAGCTTGATGCCTTCATGGCCCGCGATGCGGCGCGGCTTCAGGGATTGCTTGACGCGCATATCCGGTCCACGCTGATGGACCTGAAAGGCGGGTTTTCACCCGTCGTCTGACAATCATGAGCCCATAGGACAACCAGTCACAGGGCGGGGGGATTTCCATCGATGTTCGGACCGTTGAAACCGCTGGGCAGCGCGACCCAGCATGGCGAGGGGCAGGCGCTGGCCAAGACGCTGAGCTGGCCGCATCTGATCGCCCTGGGGGTCGGCGCGATCGTCGGCACCGGCATCTACACGCTGACCGGCGTGGGGGCGGAGCGCGCGGGGCCCGCGGTGATCCTGGCCTTTGCCATCGCCGGTGCGGTGTGCGCCTGTGCCGCCCTGGCCTATGCCGAACTCGCCACGCTGATTCCGGCGGCGGGCAGCGCCTATACCTTCAGCTATACCGCGCTGGGTGAGACGCTCGCCTGGGTCGTGGGGTGGAGCCTGATCCTGGAATATTCGCTGGCCTGCTCGACCGTGGCGGTTGGCTGGTCGGGCTATCTGGTCGGATGGATACAGGCGGCGGGCGTGCATCTGCCCCCCGAGCTTCTGTCCGGCCCGCATGGCGGCGGCATCATCAACCTGCCGGCGGTGCTCGTCGCGCTGTCCGTGATGGGAATGCTGGTCGCGGGTACCCGCGAAAGCGCGACGCTGAACATCATTCTGGTGGTGGTGAAGCTGGTGGCGCTGGGCGTCTTCGTCGCCTTCGCGTCCCCGGCGTTCAGCGCGGACAATCTCCACCCCTTCATGCCCTATGGCTTTGCCGCGACCGAAGTGGACGGCGCCAAGCGCGGCGTCATGGCGGCGGCGGCGATCGTCTTCTTCGCCTTTTACGGCTTCGACGCGGTGGCGACCTCGGCGGAGGAGGCCAAGAATCCGGGCCGCGACCTGACCATCGGCATCGTCGGATCGATGCTGGTCTGCACCCTGATCTATATGGCGGTCGCGGTGACGGCGGTCGGTGCGCTGCCCTTCCAGCAACTGGCCAACTCGCCCGAGCCGCTGGCGCTGGTCCTGCGATCGCTGGGGCAGCCGACGGCGGCGCATCTGATCGCGCTGGCGGCGGTCATCGCGCTGCCGTCGGTCATTCTGGTGATGATGTATGGGCAAAGCCGCATCTTCTTCACCATGGCGCGCGATGGACTGCTGCCGCAATCGCTGGCGGTGGTCAGCAAGCGGAGCGGCGCGCCGACCCGCATCACGCTGGTCACCGGCGTGTCGATCGCGCTGGTGGCGGGTATCTTCCGGCTGGACGAAATTGCCGAGCTTGCCAATGCGGGCACCTTGCTCGCGTTCATCTCGGTGGGTGCCTGCCTGATGGTGCTGCGTCGCAAGGCGCCCGATGCCAAGCGGCTGTTCCGCTGTCCGCAGCCCTATCTGGTCGGGACGCTGGCGATCGCGGGTTGCCTCTATCTGTTGTTCAGCCTGCCCAGCTCGACCATCGTCCGTTTCGCCATCTGGAACGCGGCGGGCCTGGCCTTTTACTTCGCCTATGGCCGCCGTCGGAGCGCCCTGGCACAAGCCTGATCCCGATCGGGATGGGCCCCGGCGCGTCGATGCGACCGCCGGGGCTTTCCAAACCGCTCGGATAATTCTATACCGAGTGTTATGAAAAACCTATTGCCCGTCTGTAAGGGGCGGCCACGCGAATTCTGCACTGACAAGGCCCTGGCAGCCGCGCTCCGGGTGTTTTGGAGCAAGGGCTATGAAGGCGCGTCGATGGCTGACCTGACCGAGGCGATGGGAATCACCAAGCCCAGCCTCTATGCCGCATTCGGCAATAAGGAAGCCTTGTTCCACAAGGCGCTGGACCTCTACGAAGCCGAAAAGCTCGCTTATATGCGTGACGCGCTGGAGCAGCCGACCGCCCGCGCGGTAGCCGAGTATCTGTTGCGCGGCGCGCTTGATGCGCAGACCAATTGCGACGAGCCGCAAGGGTGTCTGGGCGTCATCCTCTCGGTGGCTTGCGGGGCAGAGGCCGAATCGATCAAGGCGGAGGTCGTCGCCCGGCGCGCCTCGTCCCAGGCCGCACTGCTGGCGCGTTTCCAGCGGGCCAAGGAAGAGGGCGATCTGCGCGACGGCGTCGATCCCGAAGGGCTGACCCAATATCTCTATGCCTTGTTTCAGGGGATGGCGGTCCAGGCCGGGTCCGGCGCGACGCGCGCGGATCTGGAAACGCTGGTCGAAACCGGCATGGCACTCTGGCCTTCGCGTTAAATACCACCCGGTATAAAACTGCTTGACGACCTTTCCATCGGTTAATATACCACTCGGTATGGAAGGCGCTTCGGGCCTTTCTGATCGATAACAAGCGAGACAGCACGGCGGCGGGCTACGGACTGCCGATCGCGTCGGGCACAGGCCGGGCGCGCGGGATGTCGCGCGACAGAAGGGGTAGTCTCATGGCCTATGTCGCTTTTCAGGAAATCGGTGCCGCCCGCGTCGCGGTCGATGCCGCCATCGCGCAGCGGGGCGCGTCGGCGATTCGTCCCGACGCTCGGCTTTCCGCGCTCGAATGGCAGGTCGTGGCGCTGGCCCGTCGGGACCGCATCGCCAGCCTGCGCGCACCGGGCAAGTTGAGCCGCGCGCTGGGCAGCATTTTTGGCGAGACGCGTAATCCCCGTCTGGCCGATCCCTCGCTGGAGGCGCTGCGGCGCATGGCGGTGCTGAGCTGGCACCATGGCTATAGCGTGCCCTCGCATGAGGTCCGCGCCTTTCTGGCGGCGGGTTACACCGCCGACCAATATGAGCTGATGGTCGACAGCATCGCCACCGCGCTCAGCAGTTCGCGGCGTCCGGCACGGCTCGCCACGTCGGAATGACGCTGCGATAAGGCGACGGGCTCTTGCCCTTCGCGCGAAGTGGCGTAGCTTAGGGGCGCCAATGACGGAGCAGACCATGCCGGCCGAACTGCGTCTGAATGACCCCTTTTCGATCATCACCCTGCCCATGGTGGATGGCGAGCGGACCATGCCCTGGGAAAATCTGTTCGCCTGGCCGCGACAGGGCGATGTCCAATTGCCGTTCGATGGCGCCTCACGCGAGGCGCGGGACATTTGGGCGACTCGGCTGGATCATGCGGTGGCCCATGCCGACAAGACCGTGTTGCTGGTGGCGGAAGGGGCGGCGTGCCTCGCCAGCATCTGGTGGGCGCGGTTGTCGCCCAGCCATTATGTCTCGAAGGTCGCGGGTGCCCTGTTCTTCCAGCCACCCGCCGCGACCGCGCTGGAGCGTAGCGGCGGGCAGCTTTTCGCATCGCCCGATGGCGCGCTGCCATTCCCCTCGCTGATCGTCGACGGTTCGGTTCATGGATCGGCCCTGGCGCAAATGTGCGGCGGGCGGTTGCTGGACGCCCCTGTCGCGGCCCCGCCACCGACCGGCATGTGGCGTCAGGCCCAGCGCCTGATCGAGCGTCTCTCGGCCGGCGTGGTGGAGCAGGATTTGCGCATCCTGCGCACGCTGGGCCATTCCGATCGCTGACGAAAAAAAGGCCCGACGGGTACCATCCGCCGGGCCAGTCGATCGCCTTAGGGAGCTTCCTTTGGCGAGGAGGAGCGGTTTAGAGCCCGCTAGGGACCCGCCACCGAGGGAAAAATCAATTCGCGTTCGCGGCGTTCAGGGTCACCCCATTGTCCGAGAACAGCTCGTTGCCGACCGCGCTATCCTCGTTCAGCGTGCCTTCGTCATTCGCGATCACCTCATTATCCAGCGCCAGCGCGGCTTCGTTGTCGACCGCGGTGACATTGCCCGATCCGGAGGGCGAGCAGCCCGCGACCGTCGCGGCGGCAGCAAGAAGGATCAACGAGGAAATATGGCGTCGCAACATCGTGTGGGTTCCCTGTTCTGCCCGTATATCGCCGCTTTCCGGCTACAGGCAAGGAATACATACTAAAACGATGGGATATAACCAAGGCTATTCTTTGCGGGGCGATAGCTGGGCTTTGTCGTGGCCCATCGTCCTGTTGCTGATCCTGTTCGCGTGGCCCGCTATGGCCGCGGCGCAGGGGGGAGCGGTTCCCGTGAAGGGCCCCGCCGCGCTGGCGCTTGATGCTGACCAATATGGCCTGGCCTCGGGGCTCTCCGGCCCACAAGCATTGCAGGAGCTTCGCGTGCAGGAGGCGTCGGTGCCGCTGACCGATGCGTTGCAAATCGAATTCGCCGACCGCTTGGCCGGCCTGTCGGTCGGTCATGCGCCGTTCCGGATCGATGTGCTGCTGACCGGCGATGCCCCGGTGGCCGACCGGGTGGTCCAATTGGCGGGGCAGGCGGTCGCCATCCGGTTTCGCACCGGGGCCTATGCCACTCATCACCAGTTGGTCGTCGCGCTCGCGCTGCACCAGACCGAAATTCGTGCCAACCTGACTCAGCCGCCGGGCATCGGCGTCGATCCGCGTATCGGGGCGCTGGTCGTGATGGTCGGTCGGGGGGATTTGCTGGCCGAAGCAGCGGACGCTCTGCGCGACCGGATCGCGCGGATCGCAGGCGTGCCGGTGAAGATCGCCACCCTGGATACGCCGGAGATCGATCTGGCCGATCTCCAGGGTGGAACGCGGCTGGTCGGTGTCGATCGGGCCAATGGGCGGCGTTACGCCTGCACCAGCGGCTTCGTGGTCCGGCGAGCGGCCGAGAGCGCGATCGTCACCGCCGCACACTGCCCGGACGATCTGTCCTGGATCGACGCCCTGGGGACGGCACATCCGCTACGCTATGCCGGGCAATGGGGCTGGGGCTATCAGGACGTGCAGGTCAATGTCAGCGACCATCCGCTCGTGCCCGACTTCTGGAGCGACACCGCCAAGACGATCAGCCGCACCGTGACGGGGGCACGCCCCCGTGCCTCGACCCGTGCGGGCGACATTGTGTGCCATCGGGGCGAGCGGACCGGCTATAGCTGCGCGGAAGTCTGGATGCCCGACTTCGCCCCTGCGGGCGATCTGTGCGGGGGCGGCTGTACCCCGACCTGGGTCGCGGTGCGTGGTCCCACCTGTCGAAGCGGGGACAGCGGCGGTCCTGTCTTTTTGGGCGGCACGGCATTCGGCATCGTGAAAGGCGGCAGCTATCGCGGTGACGGAAGCTGTGCCTTTTACTATTATATGTCAGTCGATTTCCTGCCCGATGGGTGGGTGCTGGCGACCGGCTGAGGGATCGCATCGCGTCGCGCCTGCGTTTTTTGCGAACGAACGACAGCGATGAAGGCGACGGTATGAAGGCGATGATCCTCGATGCACCGGGTGGACTGGATCGGCTGAAGCTGGTCGAACGGCCCGACCCCGGTGCCCCGGGTCGCGGAATGATCCGGGTGCGGCTCCACGCGACATCCCTCAACTATCATGATTATGGCGTCGTCTCGGGCAGCATGCCGACCGAGGATGGCCGCATCCCGATGGCCGATGGCGCAGGCGTGGTCGAGGCGGTCGGGGACGAGGTGACAGACTTTGCGGCGGGCGACGCGGTGGTCGCCTGCTTCTTCCCCGACTGGCAGGAGGGGCCGCCCCGCGTCGGCGACTTCGCCCGCGTGCCGGGCGACGGGATCGACGGCTATGCCTGTGAGACGGTGGTCGCACCCGCCACGGCCTTCACCCGCGCGCCCAAGGGCTATGACCATGCCGAGGCGGCCACCATCACCACCGCCGGTCTGACGGCATGGCGCAGCCTGGTGGTCGATGGCGGTCTGAAGGCCGGGGACAGCGTGCTCGTCCTCGGCACCGGGGGCGTGTCCATCTGGGCCTTGCAGATCGCGCGAATGATGGGGGCGCAGGTGGTGGTGACCTCCTCATCCGACGAGAAGCTCGAACGCGCGCGGGCGCTCGGGGCCGCGCATACGATCAACTATCGCACCCATCAGGATTGGGGGCGGCGCGTCCATGACTGGGCGGGCGGCGGTGTCGATCACGTCATCGAGGTCGGCGGGCCGGGTACGTTGGCCCAGTCGATCGATTCGGTCCGGATCGGCGGGCATATCGGCCTGATCGGGGTGCTGACCGGCGTGGCGGGCGACGTGCCGACCGCGACGATGATGCGCAAACAGGCGCGCTTGCAGGGGCTGATCGTCGGCAGCCGCCGGATGCAGATGGAATTCGTTCGGGCACTGGACGATGCCGCGCTCCGGCCTGTCATCGATCGCCGCTTCGACCTGCCCGATCTGGCCGAGGCATTCCGGTTGCAGGAAAGCGGCGGCCATTTCGGCAAGATCGCCGTGACATGGTGAGGGCAGGGGGATGAGCAGCGCCGCCGCCACTGTCGATCCGAATTGGCCGCACATCGTCATCGTGGGGGCAGGCTTTGGCGGGCTCGCCGTCGCCCAGCAGCTCGCCAATGCATCGGTCCGGGTGACGGTGGTCGACCGCAACAACTATCACCTGTTCGTGCCGCTGCTCTATCAGGTGGCGACCGCCGCATTATCCCCGGCGGATGTGGCGGAGCCGATCCGGCATGTGCTGGGCCGTTATCCCAATATCCGGGTGGTGTTGGGGGAGGTCGTGCAGGTCGATACCGACCGGCACGAGGTGGCGCTGGCGACGGGCGAGACGCTGACCTATGATCGGCTGGTCGTCGCGACGGGATCGACCAGCAGCTATTTCGGACATGACGAGTGGCGAAGCGTCGCCCCCGCCTGCAAGACGATCGAGGAGGCGCGGGTCATCCGGTCGCGCGTGCTGGGCGCATTCGAGGAGGCGGAGCGCGACGGCGTGGCGGATCGCGACGCATTAATGACCTTTGTGATCGTCGGCGGCGGCCCGACCGGGGTCGAGCTTGCGGGATCGGTGGCCGAACTGGCGCGCCATGTCCTGACCTCCGACTTTCGGCGGATTCGGCCCGAAACCGCGCGGATCATCCTGGTCGAAGGCGGAAAGCGCATCCTGGCGGCGTTTCCCGACGAGTTGGCCGATTATGCCGAACGCGCGCTGTCGCGGTTGGGGGTTCAGGTGATGACCGATTGCCCGGTCGAGGCGATCACGGCCGAAGGGCTGACCGCAGGTGGGCAATTCATCCCTGCCCGCACCGTTCTTTGGGGTGCGGGCGTCGCGCCGACCGGGGCCGCCAAGCTGCTCGGCATCGCGCCGGGACCGGGCGGGCGGGTGGCGGTGGGGTCCGACCTGAAGGTCGTCGGAATCGATGATGTCTATTCACTGGGCGATGTCGCTGCGTGTCCCGATGAGCAGGGCAAGCCCTTGCCCGGACTGGCACAGGTCGCGCAGCAGCAAGGCCAGTATCTGGGCAAGGCGCTACGTGCGGAATTGACGAAGGGGCAATCGGCCCGGCCCTTCCGCTTCCATAATCGGGGCAATGCCGCGATCATCGGGCGGCACGCCGCCATCTTCGATTTCGGGCGGTTTCGGATGAAGGGCTATCCGGCCTGGATGCTCTGGGCGATCGTCCATGTCGTGCTGCTGGTCAGTTTCGCGCAGCGCATCCGGGTCAGTCTGCAATGGCTGTGGCGATACCTGACCTATCGCCGGGGTGCGCGGATCATCACCACGCCGCTCGCGCGGCCCCCCGGCTGAACGGGTCAGCGGCTCAACTGGGCGCGCAGATCCACCAGGGTGGCGCCGATATGGTCGGTCAGGAACCCGGCGACGCGTGCCTCGTCGCGCGCCAACCACGCGTCGAGCAGTTCATGATGTTCCTTGTGCGCACGGGTCTCGCGCCCGGCAGGCTTGAGATGCTGAACGACATAGCGTTCGGCTAGCACCTGCAACCGCTCGATCAACTGAAAGGTCAAGGCCGCGCCCAGCGGCCGCACCAGCGCCAGATGGAAGGCGCGGTTGCGCAGCGCAACCTCATGCAGCGCCTCATGCGCGGCGACGTCGAGTGCCACGAGGGCATCCCTGGCCGCCTGCTGGTCGGCGTCGGTCGCCACCCGGCTGGCGCGAGCGGCGGCATCGGGCTCCAGCGCCAGGCGAAGTTCGTAAATCTCTTCCGCCTCGCCCGCCCCCAACGACCGTACGAAAAAGCCGCGATTGGCCTGGCTGGTCAGCAGGCCTTCCTGCTCCAGCCGCGCCAGCGCCTCGCGCAGCGGAATCTTGCTGACGCCCAGTTCGTTGGCGAGGGCGTCCTGCCGGATCGGTTGTTCTTCGGGCAGATCGCCGCTGATGATCCGTTCGCGAATGATCGTGAAGATCTGTTCGGACAGCGTGCGAACGACAAGGCTCATGGTCTCTCTCGTGCCGACAGGCCAGGAGGAGCCTGTAATTCATGGATAAAGTATTATTGGGACCGGCAGCATAGACCTTTTCATATGTCGCTGCCAAGTGTCGCGGATCAGTCGGTCGGCAAGGCGTCGTTCAACTCCGCCAGCCACACCGATGCGCGTCCATCCGAGGGCGCGCGCCAGTCGCCACGGGGCGACAATGCGCCACCGGGCGAAACCTTGGGTCCATTGGGCAAAGCGGACCGCTTGAACTGGCTCGTCTGGAAGAAGCGGGTCAGAAACCGTTCCAGCCAATGGCGTATGGACGGCAGGTCATAGGCGACCCGCGCGTCGGGCGGCAAATCCTCCGGCCATCCCCCGACCTCCGCGTCGCGCCAGGCATGCCAGGCCAGGAATGCGATTTTCGATGGCTTCAGGCCATACCGGATGACGTAATGCGCGAAAAAGTCGTTGAGCGCATAGGGGCCGATCATTGCCTCGGTCGACTGCATCGCCCCGCTGGCGTCGGCGGGGACCAGTTCGGGCGAGATTTCCTGCGACAGGATGGCGGCGAGCACGGCATTGGTGTCGTCGTCATATTGGCGGGTTCGGATACACCAGCGGATCAGGAACTGGATCAGCGTCTTTGGGACTCCGGCATTGACGGCATAATGGCTCATCTGATCGCCGACGCCATAGGTGCACCATCCCAGCGCCAGCTCCGACAGGTCGCCGGTGCCCAGCACGATCCCGCCGCGTTGATTGGCGAGGCGGAAGAGATAATCGGTGCGCAGGCCCGCCTGGACATTTTCGAAAGTGACGTCGTGAACCGGCTCTCCCTTGGCGAAGGGGTGGTCCATATCCGCCAGCATCTGTTGTGCGGCGGGGCGGATGTCGATCTCCTCCGCGCTGACGCCCAGGGCGCGCATCAGCGCCCAGGCATGCGCCTTGGTCCCTTCGCCGGTCGCGAAGCCGGGCATGGTGAAGGCCAGGATACGGTCGCGCGACCAGCCCAGCCGGTCGGTCGCCTTGGCGGCGACGATCAGGGCATGGGTGGAATCGAGCCCCCCCGACACGCCGATGACCAACGTCTTGGCGGCGCTGGCGTCCAGCCGCTTGGCGAGCGCCTCGACCTGGATGTTATAGGCCTCGTAACAATCCGCGTCGCGCCGCGCAGGATCGTCGGGGACGAAGGGAAAGCGGTGGACCGCGCGGCGAAGCCCCTGGTCCGCGGGCTCGACACCGTGCACGAAACCGATCCGCCGGAACCGGGTCTCGGGATGCCCGGCAAAGGCCGCCGAATCGTTGAACGTCCCGAAGCGGAGCCGTTCCTGCACGATCCGCTCGACATCGACATCCGCGGTGGTCAGCGCGGGCTCGCGCAGGAAGCGTTCGGACTCGGCCAGTGTTTCGCCCAGTTCGTGGACCAGCCCCTGCCCGTCCCAGGACAGGTCGGTCGTGCTCTCCCCGATCCCGGCGGCGGAATAGACATAGGCGCAGGCGGAGCGGGCGGATTGCGCCGCCGCAAGCATCGCCCGATCGCGCGCCTTGCCAATCACGATGTTGGACGCCGACAGGTTGCAGCAAATCGTCGCCCCCGCCAGCGCGCCCAGCGTCGAGGGTGGGGTAGGGGCCCAATAATCCTCGCAAATCTCCGCATGGAAGACGAAGCCCGGCACATCCTCCGCCGCGAAGATCAGATCGGTGCCGAAGGGCACGACCTGCCCGTCCAGTTCGATGGTGAGCCCGGTCAGGCCGGCCCCGCTCGCGAACCAGCGCTTTTCGTAATATTCCCGGTAATTGGGCAGGAAGGTCTTGGGCACCACCCCCAGTATCCGCCCCCGTGCGATGACGATGGCGCAATTGTACAGCCGCCCATTGCGGGGCAGCGCGGCTCCGATCAGCAGGACGGGCGACAGCGCGGCGCTGGCATCCACCATCTCGCCCAGGGCGGCCAGCGTCGCGGTGTGCATCGCGCCTTGCAGATGCAGATCGTCGATCGCGTAGGAGGTCAGCGACAATTCGGGATAGACGATCAGGTCCACCCCATCCTCGTCCGCGACCCGCGCCAGATCGAGCATGGCCGCCGCATTGGCCTGCGCATCGCCGACCGACGCGGCGGGCGTCGCGGCCGCGACGCGGATCAGGCCATGGGAGTGAAGGGCGTAGAAGGGATGGTCCTGCATCCTGTCGGGATAGCGGTCCGGGCAGGGGGGCGCTACCCCGTGTGGCTTGTCACGGGTTAGGATGGGGTCGTGATCGTGGGGGTGAGCTTTGTCCCCACTCCATGCGATCCTGCTGCAATCCGTCGGCGACCTCGCTAAAGGCGTCGCATTCCTAGCGTCCAGAGGCACTGATGACGGTCGAACTCTATGGCATTCCGAACTGCGACACGATGAAGAAGGCGCGCGTCTGGCTGGATCAGCACGGCGTCGCCTATCGCTTCCACAATTATAAGGCGGACGGCATCGACGAGGCCACGCTGCGCCGCTGGGTGGAGCAGGTCGGCTGGGAGCTGTTGCTCAACCGCGCCGGCACCACGTTCCGCAAACTGGACGAAGCCGATCGTCAGGACATCGATGCGGACAAGGCCATCACGCTGATGCAGGCCCAGCCTTCGCTCATCAAGCGGCCGGTGCTCGACCGGGAGGGTGCGTTGACCGTCGGGTTCAAGCCGGAGCGCTACGCCGAAATCTTCTAACCTCGCCAAGGGGGTGGAGCGGGCTCGATAGCGGGAGTAAGGGCGGCGCATGTCCACGACCTACACGCTCGACACCGCGACGAGTCGCGCCAATCCCACGCCCGCCCCGATGAAGCGGCTGACCGTTCCGGCCATTCGTCGTCGCAAGGGCGAGACGCCGCTCGTCATGCTGACGGCCTATACGGTGCGCTCGGCACAGTTGCTCGATCCGCATTGCGACATGCTGCTGGTTGGAGACAGTCTGGGGCAGGTGATCTATGGTCTGCCCTCGACGGTGCCGGTCACGCTCGCGATGATGGCGGCCCACGGCGCGGCGGTCGTCAGGGGCAGCTATCACGCGGTGGTGGTCATCGACCTGCCCTTTGGCAGCTATGAGGCGAGCCCCGAAAAGGCGTTCGAGAATGCCGCGTGGCTGCTCAAGGAAACCGGCGCGGCGGCGGTCAAGCTGGAGGGCGGGGTCGCGATGGCGCCGACCGTCCGCTTCCTGGTCGAACGCGGCATTCCCGTCATGGGCCATGTCGGCCTGACGCCGCAGGCGGTGAACGTGCTGGGCGGCTATGGCGCGCGCGGCCGTACTCCCGAAGAGGCGGAGAAGATCATCGCCGACGCCCTCGCCATTGCCGAGGCCGGAGCCTTTTCGGTGGTGATCGAAGGGGTCGTCGAGCCGATCGCGATCGAGATCACCAACCGGGTCAGCTGCCCGACGATCGGTATCGGCGCATCGGCGCAGTGCGACGGACAGGTTCTGGTGGGCGAAGACATGCTGGGCCTGTTCGACCGGACCGCGCGCTTCGTTCGCCGGTACGAGACGATGGGCGACCGGATCGGCGAGGCAGCGCGCGCCTATGCCGAAGATGTCCGGGCTCGTCGCTTTCCGGGGCCGGAACAGATTTACGCGCCCCGCGAAGGGGCGTGACGCAAGCTTCTTCCCACCGGGCCCGCTCCTCGCTAAAGGTCGCGGCTTCCTTGTTGCCTTGATCCAGAATAGCGGAGCCCGTCTTGGCCCTAACGCCCCAATCCAGCCAGGCCTTTTTGAGCGAGGTTGACGACGAACTGCGTCGCGACCGGCTGACCAAATTCTGGACCCGCTGGGGCCTCGTCGTCGGTGCGGTGATCCTGATCGGGCTCGCGGCGTTCGGCGGCTATCTCTACTGGCAGCATCGTCAGCATCAGGCGGCGGGTACGGATGGCGAGCAGTTGCAGGCCGCCTATGACGCGCTGTCGCAGAACGACACCAAGGCGGCGGATGCCAAGCTGAAGACGCTGGCGACGTCCGACGTCGATGCCTATCGCGCGCTGGCGCAGTTCACCCAGGCCGACATCCTTCTGCAGAAGGACGATATGAAGGGTGCCGCGGCGCGCTTCGCGACGATCGCCAACGATGCGTCGCTGGCCCAGCCTTTCCGTGACCTGGCGCTGATCCGCCAGACCATGGCCGAATATGATACGCTGAAGCCCGAGGCCGTCGTCGCGCGGCTGGGTGGCATGGCGGTGCCCGGCAACGCCTATTTCGGTAGCGCCGGAGAAATGGTCGCCATCGCCTATCTGCGCCAGAACAAGCGCGCCGAAGCCGGTCGCCTGTTCGGCCAGATTGCCAGCGAGAAGGATGTGCCCGATACGTTGCGGCAACGTGCGGTTCAGATGGCCGGCGTATTGGGGGTCGATGCCGTCGGCCAGAGCGAGGACACTAAAACCCAATGACGAAGCATTTCCGCACCTCGGCCGCGCTGGCCGCGCTGATGGCGCTGGGCGCCTGTGGCGTATTCAAGAGCGCGCCGAAAAAGACTCCGACCGTCGGTAACCGGGTCCCCATCCTGGTGTCCGAAACCGGCGTCGAGGCCGACAAGACGATCGCCGATGTGCAGGTCCTGCTGCCCGCACCCGAAACCAATGCCGAATGGTCGCAGCCGGGCGGCAACGCGTCGAAGTCGATGGGGCAACTCGCCCTTGCCGAGCAGCCGCAGCGGGTCTGGGAAACGACGATCAACGGCGGGTCGGCGCGCGATCCGCTGGGCGCCGCGCCGGTGGTGGCGGAGAACAAGCTGTTCGTCGTCGATGTCGAGGGCAATCTCCAGGCGCTGAACGCCGATACCGGGGCTCGCTTGTGGTCAACCGCGATCACCGAGGGCGACGAAAACCGTCTTGCCCGCTTCGGTGGCGGGGCCAGCTATGACAGCGGCACGGTCTATGCGACCGATGGTCTGGGCGATGTGATCGCGGCCAATGCCGCCGACGGCAAGGTGCTGTGGCGCGCCAAGCCCAGCGGCCCGCTGCGCGGATCGCCGACCATCGCCAACGGCAATGTCTATGTCCTGACCCAGGATAATCAGCTTTACGCGATCAACCAGGCCGATGGTAAGATCGTATGGGCCGGCCAGGGCACGCTGGAGACGCAGGGCGTGTTCGGCGTCGCGGCCCCCGCCGCCAGCCAGGGCACGGTCGTCGCCGGTTTCTCCAGCGGCGAACTCAACGCCTATCGCTACGAAAACGGGCGTATGCTGTGGCAGGATGCGTTGTCGCGGACCAGCATCTCGACCTCGGTCTCGACGCTGTCCGACATCGACGCGGCGCCCGTCATCGATCAGGGCCGCGTCTATGCGCTGGGCCAGGGTGGCCGCATGGTCGCGCTGGAACTGTCCACCGGTCAGCGTCTGTGGGAACAGAATTTTGCCGGTATCTCGACTCCCTGGATCGCGGGCGAGTGGATTTTTCTGGTGACCGACGACGCGCGGCTGGTCGCGCTCGCCCGGTCGAGCGGCAAGGCGCGCTGGATCGCGCAGCTCCAGCGTTTCCATAACGAGAAGAAGAAGTCGGGTGCGATCACCTGGTTCGGCCCGGTGCTGGCAGGCAACCGCCTGATCCTGACCAATTCGGAAGGGCAGATCGTCTACGCCAATCCGGGCGACGGATCGGTGCAGGCGACGGTCGAGGCCAAGACCCCCTTCGCGCTGCCGCCGGTCGTGGCGAACGGGACGCTCTATGTCCTCGATCAAAAGGGGCGGATCGCCGCCTATAAGTAAAGAACGACCGTCCCCTCGGCCCGGCCGGGGGGACGGTATGTTTTGTACCGTGACGAAAGGCGCGCCTTTCGCTAACGGAACGCGATGGCAAAACTCCCTATCGTCGCGATCGTCGGCCGTCCTAATGTCGGCAAGTCGACGCTGTTCAATCGTCTGGTCGGAAAAAAGCTGGCGCTGGTCGATGACCGGCCCGGTGTGACGCGGGACCGACGCGAAGGCGACGCGCATCTGCTGGGCCTGGACTTCCGTGTCATCGACACGGCGGGTTACGAGGACGAAGACCCCGATACGCTCCCCGGCCGGATGCGTCGCCAGACCGAGGCGGCGGTCGCCGAGGCCGATGTCGCGCTGTTCCTGGTCGATGCGCGTGCCGGGGTCGTGCCGCTGGACGAGGAAATCGCCCGCTGGCTACGCAGTTCGGACACGCCGATCGTCCTCGCCGCGAACAAGGCCGAGGGGCGTGCGGCGGAGCAGGGTATTCTGGAAGCGCTGGCCCTCGGCTTTGGTGACCCGGTCCAGCTCTCGGCGGAACATGGCGAGGGTGTGGGCGATCTGTTCGAGGCGCTGCTTCCCTTCATCGATGTCGAAATCGAGGAAGAGGAGGAGGTCGATCTCGAAAACCCCTTCGCCCCGCTCAAGCTGGCGATCGTCGGCCGCCCCAATGCGGGCAAGTCCACGCTGATCAACCGTTTCCTGGGGCAGGACCGCCTGATCACGGGACCCGAGGCAGGGATCACCCGCGATTCGATCGCGATCGACTGGGAATGGCGCGACCGGGACGGCGAAATCCGCCAGGTCCGCCTGATCGACACGGCGGGGATGCGCAAAAAGGCCAAGGTGCAGGACAAGCTGGAAAAGCTGTCCGTCGCCGATGCCCTGCGCGCGGTCGATTTCGCCGAAGTCGTGGTGTTGCTGCTCGACGCGACGCTGGGACTGGAATCGCAGGATCTGCGTATCGCCGACCGCGTTCTGGAGGAAGGGCGCGCGCTGCTGATCGCGCTGAACAAATGGGATGTCGCGGAAAATCCGTCGTCGCTGTTCAACGGCGTGAAAAAGGCGCTGGAGGATGGGCTCAGCCAGGTGAAGGGCGTGCCGCTGCTGGCGGTGTCGGCCGCGACCGGCAAGGGGCTCGATACGCTGATCGAGGCGGCGTTCGAAACGCGCGCCGCCTGGTCGAAGCGGGTGCCGACCGGCGAACTCAACCGCTGGTTCGAAAGGGCCGTCGATGCCAATCCGCCGCCCGCGCCCGGCGGCAAGCGGATCAAGTTGCGCTACGTCACCCAGATCAAGTCGCGGCCGCCGAGTTTCGTGATCTTCGGAACGCGGGTCGACCAATTACCCGCCAGCTATGAGCGCTATCTGGTCAACTCGATGCGGCGAGAATTGGGCTTCGGCGCGGTGCCGGTGCGGCTGACGCTGCGGGCACCGAAGAACCCGTTCGCAAACAAGGACTGAGGGTAGGGGCGCAAGCCCCGCCTGCTGCCCATGCCACCCTTGGGCTAGTACGCACTTCCGTGCCGTTCCGGACCACCTCCGTTCCGTTCCAGCCTTACCTCCGTTCAGCCTGAGCGAAGTCGAAGGCCACGGGATGACCTCGGCCAAGCTTGGACGGGGCTTTGTAGCGAAGGGTTTGCCATAGCCTTCGACTTCGCGCAGGCTGAACGGGAGTGAGGGGATATGGGGGCTCGACGGGGAGCGAGCCCGAAAGCCGGAAAGGGGCGGGTTTCCAAACCCGCCCCCGCGGCCATTACCCCTGCAAGTGCGGCGCAGCACCCGACTTGGGGGCGTCGTTTTCCGCCATGGCGTTCAGCTGGACATAATTCTGGATGCCCATACGCTCGATCATCTCGAACTGGCGCTCCAGCGTGTCGACATGCTCTTCCTCGCTGGCGAGGATGCGCTGGAACAGGTCACGGCTGACATAGTCGCGGACCTCCTCGCAATAGGCGATCGCGCCCTTGAGCTGCGCCACCGCCTCGATCTCGATGGCGAGGTCGCCCTTGAGCACCTCTTCCACTGTCTCGCCGATGCGCAGGCGACCGAGCAGCTGAAAATTGGGCAGGCCGTCCAGATAGAGGATGCGCTCGGCCAGCCAGTCGGCGTGGCGCATCTCGTCGATCGACTCCTTATACTCGAACTGGGCGAGCTTGTAGACGCCCCAGTGATCGAGCAGTCGATAGTGCAGGAAATACTGATTGATCGCGGTCAGCTCGTTCTTGAGCGCCTCGTTCAGAAACTCGATGACCTTGGGGTCGCCCTTGACTGCCATTGCCTTCATCCTTCGTAAATCGGCTCGCCAACCACATTAGTGTAATATCTGTGACGACGGCAAGAAGATTTTCACAAGTAAAACTGCGAACCATTTTCAGGGCATTGAAGTTGTGAGACCTGCGAATGAAGTTGAAAGGCGTTCGCAGCATCGGGTGAGTAGCGGGCCGGAGAAATTGGGGGCGGATCGCCGAAGATATTTCTTGAAGGTCTCATGCTCGTTGATCGGAAACATCGGGGCTTTCCAGCCTACCGGTATCTCCCCATCGTGCGTGATAGCTCGGCAAGCCCTGTGTCGGCGGCGCTATTTCTGGATGGCGATGTCACTGGTTCGCGACTAGTCATGGCGTCCCGGAAATCATCGATATTGCGCACTGATCGCCGCGCGCAGCCCCCGCACCAGTGAGGGGCAAGGGAACGACGCCATGGGGGTATCGGCTAACCCTACCCCCAGATACCCCCCCCCGAACTACCCCCAGGTGATGCGGGCTTTCGTCGAGGTGAGATTACATGCCCTGATGCCGTGGCTTGCTGGCGCCGCAGGGGAAGTCTGGGACAAGGTGAATGTCGACATTGGTGGGCCCGGCAGGACTCGAACCCGCAACCTAGCCGTTATGAGCGGCCAGCTCTAACCATTGAGCTACAGGCCCCACCGAGAATGTCCGTAGCGTGACGACGCGCGGCTTCGCAACGGGGGAATTGCGTATCGGACAAAAGAAAAAGGGCACCTTCGCGAAGAAGGTGCCCTTTTCCGACAAACAGTCTGTGCTTCGGACCCGAAGGTCCGAGGCGACATTACTGCATGTTGTCAGCCTTGGCGTCGGCAGCGTCACGGACGTTGTCGGCGGCGGCGTTCATGTTGTCAGCAGCGTTCTCGAGCGTCGCAGCAGCGGCGGTGTTCGAGGTGTTGTCGGCAACCGCTTCGAGGTTGTCGGCCTGCATTTCCATGTTGTCAGCCAGCATGTCCGCGTTGTTTTCAACAGCGGCCGCTTCCGGCGACTTCGTGCAGGCGGCCACGGACATCAGGCCGGCGGCAGCGAGAACAAAGGCAATCTTCTTCATTCGAATGCTCCCAAGCATAGCAATCATCGCGGCCGACCCGAATGCCGTCGCGAAGCGGCTCAAATAACGCGCGGTTCATCGCGGTCAATCCGCAAAATTCACATCGCGGCAAGGTTCGCGACGAACCGATGGCACGGAGCGGGCTTTTTCAAGGCGTTGGGGTTACCAAAACGTTACCGCTAATCCGAAGGGTCATCGCGGTGTCACCGGCCCGATCGCCTCCGGCGCATTGGCCACGACCGCCAGCATCGCGGTCCACGCCGCCACATTCTGCCGCAGCGCCGCCGGATCGACGCGGTCGAGGACATCGTCGGGGGTGTGATGGGTGTCGAAATAATCCCAGCCCGACTGGTTAAGGTCGATCGCGCCGGTTCCGAGCTTCAGCGTCGGGCCGATGTCGGTGCCGTCGCCGCCCAGGCCGCTACCGCGTGCGATACCCAGCGGCGCGAGCGCGGTCTGGAGCCGGTCGGCGACGGCTTTGGCCGTGTCGGGCAGATTGACCTCGAAGCGCCAGACGCGGTCCGCGCCGAAATCGCTCTCCGATGCGGTCGCGTGACGTTCACCGGCATGTGCCTTGGCATAGGCCGCGCCGCCCATGCCGCCGACTTCCTCGGCACCGAACCAGACGACGCGGATCGTGCGACGCGGGGTGCCAGCGTCCAGGATGCGCTTGGCGGCGGCGGTGGTGATCGCCAAGCCGCTGGCATCGTCGATCGCGCCGGTGCCCAGATCCCAGCTGTCGAGGTGACCGCCAACCAGGACGATGCCCGCCGAGGGATCGCTGCCGGGCACTTCGGCGATGACATTGCCCGATTCGCGGATTCCGACCATGCGCGGGGTGAGGATCAGTTTCATCCGCACCGGGCCGCCGCGGCTTGCGATTCGCTCCAGCTGTTCGGCGTCGGGAACCGACAGGGCGGCGGCGGGGATCGGCTTCACACCCTCGGGGAAGTTGGTGGTGCCGGTGTGCGGGAAGCGGTGATGGTCGGTGCCGATCGAACGGATGACGATCGCGACGGCCCCCCGCCGTGCCGCCAAGGCCGGGCCGGTGAAGCGCGCGGTGCCATAGGCGCCATAACCCGATCCGTCCTGGGTACGGGGCATGGCGTTGCCAATATAGACGATCCGTCCCTTGATCGCGCTATCCGGCGCCGACTGGAAGGCGGCCATGCTCGGAAAGACCGCGACCTCGGCCGTCAGCCCGGCGGGCGGGGTGGCCCCCGAATTGCCCAGCGCGGCCAAGGTCAGCTTCTGCGGAAAGGGGGCGAGAATCTCGGCGCTTTCCGCGCCGCGTTCCCACACCGGCATCCGATAGGGCTCGATCCGCACATTCCTGAACCCCAGCGCGGTCAGCCGCTTGACCGCCCAGTCGCGTGCGCGTGCTTCCGCTTCGGTGCCAGCCAGACGCTGGCCGACTTCGGTGGTCAGCCCCTCGACAATGTCCCAGGCGACCGTGTCGGTCAGTGCGGCATCCCGCAGGCGTTCCACCTCCGGCGCGACCGCGGCGGGCATGGGTGGCGGCGTGCGTTGTGCCAGAACGGGAGAGGAAAGGGCGGTGGCGGCCAGCGCCGCTAGGACAAATCGCTTCATGGGTGCGACTGTTGCCCAGCCGGTCCCGTTTGCCAACCGCTCGCCCACAGACTACATGGGCGGGAAATATCCAACAGTCGCAAAAAGCACGGAGCCCCGCGCCGCCATGGCCGTCCAATATACCTATGTGATGAAGGGTCTGACCAAGACCTTCCCCGGCGCCAACAAGCCTGTCCTCAACAACATCCACCTTCAGTTCCTGCCGAGCGCGAAGATCGCGATCATCGGCCCCAACGGCGCGGGCAAGTCCACGCTGATGAAGGTGATGGCGGGCATGGACACCGACTTCACCGGCGAAGCCTGGGCCGCCGAGGGGGTCCGCGTCGGTTATCTGGCGCAGGAGCCGCAGCTGGACCCGTCGAAAGACGTGATGGGCAACGTCAAGGACGGCGTTCGCCCGGTCGCCGACCTGGTCGATCGCTTCAACGCCATCTCCGCCGAGATGGGCGATCCCAAGGACGACACCGATTTCGACGCCCTGATGGAAGAGATGGGCGAGCTTCAGGCCAAGATCGATGCGGTCGATGGCTGGGCGCTCGACAGCCAACTGGAGCAGGCGATGGAAGCGCTGCGCTGCCCGCCGGGTGACGCCGACGTCACCCGCCTGTCTGGTGGTGAGAAGCGTCGCGTGGCGCTGTGCAAGCTGCTCCTCGAAAAGCCCGACGTGCTGCTGCTCGACGAACCGACCAACCACCTCGACGCCGAAAG
The DNA here is from genome assembly GCF_965112005.1 of Sphingomonas sp. Marseille-Q8236. NCBI lineage: Bacteria > Pseudomonadati > Pseudomonadota > Alphaproteobacteria > Sphingomonadales > Sphingomonadaceae > Sphingomonas > Sphingomonas sp. Marseille-Q8236. Next base: position 1,349,149 of record NZ_CBCOPO010000002.1, on the reverse strand, counting down.
CGTGTCGTGGCTGGAAAATTACCTCAAGGAATATGCGGGTAACGTCATCCTCGTCACCCACGATCGCTACTTCCTCGACAATGTCGTCAACTGGGTGCTCGAGCTGGATCGCGGCCGCTACTACACCTACGAATCCAACTATTCCGGCTATCTGGAAAAGAAGGCCAAGCGCCTCGAGCAGGAAGAGCGCGACGAGGCGGGCAAGCAGAAGGCGATCGCCGACGAGCTGGCCTGGATGCGTCAGACGCCCAAGGCCCGCCAGACCAAGTCGAAGGCGCGTATCCGCGCGTTCGAGGAGCTGATGGAGAAGCAGGAGAACCGCGTCGCGGGCAAGGCGCAGATCCTGATCCAGATCCCCGAGCGCCTGGGCGGCAAGGTGATCGAGGCCAAGGGGCTGACCAAGTCCTATGGCGACAAGCTGCTGTTCGAGAATCTCGACTTCATGCTGCCGCCGGGCGGCATCGTCGGCGTGATCGGGCCGAACGGCGCGGGCAAGTCGACGCTGTTCAAGCTGATCACCGGGCAGGAACAGCCCGATGCGGGCACGATCGAGATCGGCTCGACCGTCAAGCTCGGCTATGTCGACCAGAGCCGCGACGACCTCGACCCCAACAAGAATGTCTGGCAGGAAATCTCCGACGAACTGGAGGTCTTCCGCTTCGGCAAGCAGGAACTGGGCACGCGCGCCTATGTCGGCGCGTTCAACTTCCGCGGACCCGACCAGCAGAAGAAGGTCGGCCAGCTGTCGGGCGGTGAGCGCAACCGCGTCCACATGGCCAAGATGCTCAAGGAGGGTGGCAACGTCCTGCTGCTCGACGAACCGACCAACGACCTCGACGTCGAAACGCTGCGCGCGCTCGAAGAGGCGCTGGAGACGTTCGCAGGCTGCGCCGTGGTCATCAGCCACGATCGCTTCTTCCTCGATCGCCTCTGCACCCATATCCTGGCATTCGAGGGCGACAGCCATGTCGAATGGTTCGAGGGCAATTACGAATCCTACGAAGAGGACAAGCGTCGCCGCATGGGCGATGCCGCCGATCGTCCGACCCGTCTGGCGTACAAGAAGCTGACCCGCTGAGCTGCAGCCTCCTGAATGAAGAAAGCGCCTTTTCCGAGCGATCGGGGAGGGCGTTTTCATATCCGTCCCGGACTGGCTTTCCGCAAATGCGACGGGGCCGGGTTTAAATCGATTAATCAATTCCCTATTCTTCAACGCGAGGGCGAGGATATTAGGGGTTCGATAGCGAATGGCGGTGGTGGAACAGGCGCAGGGCGAGGATCAGGAAATCGCCGGCGCGGGACAGTTGCATTATCGCCTGCGGCAACAATCGGTCCTCGCGGCGTTCGGGATCGAGGCGCTGCGTGCGCGCGACCTAGACCCGATGCTGCAGCGCGCGACGGAATTATGTGCCGAGGGCATGCGCTCGCGCTACTGCAAATTCCTGGAATACCGGTCCGATCGCGAAACCCTGTTGGTGCGCAACGGCGTGGGCTGGGGCCCCGGTGTGGTCGGATCGACCGAAATGCGAACCGATATGTGCTCGCCAGCCGGTTTCGCGCTTCAGACGGGGCAGGGGGTCATCTCCAACCATCTCGATCAGGAAGAGCGGTTCCGCACGCCGCAATTCATGGCCGATCATCATATCCGCCGCGCCATCAACGTCTTGGTCGAAGCGTCGGGCCAGCGTTACGGCGTGCTGGAAGTCGACAGCCCTGACGAGGGGCGGTTCGAGGAGGCCGATCTGGCCTTCATGCAGGGTTTTGCCAATCTGATCGGCGTCGCGATCGAACGGCAGGAGGCCGAGCGGCGGCTGGCCGAGGCGGTCGAGCATCAGCAACTGCTGACCCGCGAGGCAAGCCACCGGGTCAAAAATAGTCTCGCGCTCGTGTCGGCGATGCTCAACCTGCAAAAGCAGGAGGATGACGATCCCCGTGTCCTGCGAATGCTGAACGACGCGCAGGCACGGATCACCGCCATCGCCCAGACGCACGATCAACTCTGGCGCGGTGAGCGGGTGGGGATCGTCTCGCTCGACGATCTCGCCTGCGGTATCGCTGAGCAACTGGCGCAACAGGCGCAGAACCATCAGGTTCACTGCGATATCGAGGCGATCGAGATGAACGCCGATACCGCCATCCCGATCGGGCTGATGCTGACCGAGCTGCTAACGAACGCGATCAAATATGCCTATGATGAAGCGGGCGGCACGATCGACGTGTCGCTGCACGCGCGAGACGGGCACATCGTCCTGTCGGTGCGCGACCGGGGGCGTGGCCTTCCCGCCGATTTCGACATGAAGGCGGCATCGCGGCATAGCCTCGGGATGCGGATGATCACTAGCCTAGCGCGTCAGTTGCGTGGTGAGGTTCGGTTCGACGACGCGGCACCGGGCACTTGTGCGACGCTGACCATGCCCGATCCGAGGGATTAGGAAACTCCTCCCCTTGCAGGGGAGGAAAGGCCCATGGTCACCGCACCCGCTTGACGAAGGTCCGGCCGTCCTCGCGCCGTTCGGTCTGGAAATTGGGGACCGCCTCGATCAGGTCGGACAGGCGCTTGAACCCGTAATTGCGCGTGTCGAAGCTCGACCGATTGCCCGCCAGCTGCCCCATTGCCGACAGGCTGGCGAAACCGCGCTCGTCGCGCTTCACGCTATTATAGGCATCGACCAGCAGCTTGAGCAGTTCCTCGTCGATCGGGCGGGGCGTGCCGGTGGTCCGCTTGGTCTGCTCGATCGACGGCGGGAGCGAATCGGCCAGGGGAACATCGGTGGCCGTCGGTTTGCCTATGGCCGCAGGCCGTGCCGCCTCACCGATCAGCGCGCCGACGTCGATGAAGCGGCTGCACGCCTGTTTGAACGCCTCGGGCGTGCGGCTGTTGCCGAAACCGTAGACGGGAAAGCCGTCCTGCCGGATGCGGGTCGCCAGCGGCATGAAGTCGCTGTCGGACGACATGATGCCGAAGCCGTCGATCCGCCCACGGAACAGAAGGTCCATCGCATCGATGGTCATCTTCATGTCGGTGGCGTTCTTGCCCTTGGTCAGGTCGAACTGCTGCTGCGGCTCGATGCCATGCTTGACCATGACGTCACGCCAGCCCTTCAGCCCGGGCTTGGACCAGTTGCCATAGGCGCGCCGTACATTGACCGTGCCCAGCTCGGCCAGAACGGTCAGAACGGGGTCGATGGCCGCCGACTGGGCATTGTCGGCGTCGATGAGCAGCGCGATGTTGCGGGTGAGGGCGTTCATGCCGCCCTCGCTATCAGAGCCGGCGATCAGCCGCCACGGCGCATTGCATCGACGCCGATCGAACCGCCGCCCGCCGCCGCGAGATACAGGAAGGCGAAGCAGTAGAGGATCGCCGCTTCACCGCCATTGGCCAGCGGCAGGAAGCCCTGGGGCGCATGAGCCATGAAATAGGCGACCGCCATCTGACCGGAAAGCAGAAAGGCCACCGGCCGGGTGAACAGGCCGATCAGCAGCAACGCGCCGCCTGCCAGTTCCAACACGCCCGCCGCCGTCAGCAACGGGTTGAGCGGCATCGGAAAGGGCGGAAGGCCGAAGAATTTTGAGACGCCGTGCGCCAGGAACATCATGCCGAAAACGGCGCGGAACAGCGACAGGAGAGGCGCGGAAAAGCGGGCAGGAATGGGCATGGTCGACACTCGTTGACAGAGGGCTGCGACAATCGCCGCCCCCGGAAATCCCATCTTGCCAACGGCCTGATCCACAACAAGAACCGGATGCGAAACGAACCGTTGCGAATGCGGTTACGGATCGGGATAGGCGATCGCCATCACTTCATATTCCCGCTCCCCCGCGGGCAGGGTCACCCGCCGCAAATCGCCGACCGATGCCCCGCGCAGCGCCCGGACCAGAGGGGCGTTCCAGCCGACCCGACCCTTGCCAGCATCCGCCTCGTCATCGCCGACCAGCGTCAGGACGCGCTCATTATCGTCCTCATCGGCGATGGTCACGGTCGCGCCGAACCATATCTTGCTGCGGTCTTCCTGACGCGCGGGGTCGATGACCTTGGCGGCCTTCATCCGCTTGGACAGCCAGCCCAGCCGCCGGTCGATCTCGCGCAGGCGCTTGCGACCATAGATATAGTCGCCATTCTCCGAACGGTCGCCATTGCCCGCCGCCCAAGCGATCGTATCGACCAGCTTGGGCCGTTCGACCGCGAACAATGCCTCATATTCCTGTCGCAGCGCGGCGTAACCGGCGGGCGTGATATAGTTGGGACGATCCATCGCCCCCCCTCTATTCCCTATGCCGCCGCGATCAACCCGGCCGCGACGACTTGCCCAGATACCAGCTAAGCGGCGCCGGTCCCCGGCTGGTGGCGCGGGCGGGGTTCATCAGGTCATAGACGACCGCATTCTCCAGCACGCGCTGAACGTAATTGCGCGTTTCCATATACGGGATCGCCTCGATCCAATCGACGATGTCGACCGCGCCTGTCCGGGGATCGCCATTCAGCCGCAGCCATTTGTTCACATTGCCGCCGCCCGCATTATAGGCCGCGATGGCAAGCGGATAGCTGCCGAAATTGTTGCGGATCCGCTCGAAATAGCTCGCGCCCAGCTGGATCGACAGGTTGGGATCGGTGGTCAGCGATGCGGGCGAGTAAGCCAGGCCGATCTTGCCCGACTGTTCGGCGGCGGTGGCGGGCATCAACTGCATCAGTCCGCGCGCGCCCGCATGGCTGACGGCCGCGCGGTCGAACTGGCTCTCCTGCCGCGCGATCGCATGGATGATCGTCCAGCTCGATTCATAGCCCGACGGCACCGGCACGACCGGGAAGCCGGCGGCCGAATAGTCGGTCAGCCCGTTCTGCATCGCACTGCGCCCGACCATCACCGCCAGATCGGGGCGGTTGATCGTCCGCGACAGATCGGCGGCGAGCAGGTGATCGCTCTCGCTTTCGGCATCGGCGGCGATCTGGCGGACGAAGGCGCTCTGATCCTGCCACTGGCCGATCTGCCCCAGGAACTTGGCGGCGCGCACGGTTTCGCGGGCGTCGAATGCGGCGCGGGTGGCGGGAGGAACGTTGGTCGCGGCGATGGCGGGCGGCGCGACCAGCGGCCGGCCGGTGCGCTCCAATGCCAGCTGCCCATAGAACTGATCGCGATACTGCGCCGCGCGGGCATAGAAGCCTGCGGCATCGGTGGAACGCCCGGCCGCCTCGGCCGCGCGACCCGCCCAGTAAAAGCCCTTGGCGCGCGTCTGCGGCGACTGGCTGCCACGACCATAGCGGTCGAACAGGGTCATCGCATCGGCAGGCCTGGCCAGCTTCATCGCGCTCTGCCCCGCCAGCCAGACCAGGCTGGTATAGTCGTCGCGCTCGCCATAAGCCTTGGTCGAGACGTCGGTCCCCGCCGGATAGGCATCGTCCACCTGGCGAGCGATGTCATAGGCGGTCTGAAGCTGGTTGTCGGACGCCGCGGCGCGGCCGTTGACGAGCAGCGCCTCATAGAATTTCTCGACATTGCCGGGCCGCACGGTCAATTGGCGCGTCCGTGCGAGCCAGGACCGCGCGGTCAGGCTGTCGCCCGTGTCGCGCAGCCACATGGCCCGGTCGGCGACATAGCCGGCATCATTGGCGTAGAGTTCGGCGGTCGAGGCGGACAGGCTGGCCGCATCCGCCGATTTGGTGCGGAAGGCGAGGCGCGCCGCAAAGACCGGCCGCCGCGCGGCGCTGGTATAGCCGAGCTGACGCGCCGCCGCGCTGGTCTGTCCGCTCCACAGCAGCGAGTCCATCCGTGCGTCGTGATCCTCGGGCGTCAGCGAGGAGGCGAAGGTCGACATGACCAGCGCTTCGTCGGTCGGTGACAGGGTGCCGCGTCGCCAGGCCATGCGCGCCGCCTGTGCCGCTTCGCCGGGCGCTCCGGTGGCGAGCAGGGCGCGGGCATAGGCGACGCCGCCCGCGGCCGATAAGGGCGGATAGCGTCGGAAATAGGCGACGATGCTCGACGGTGCGGCGGTGAAGTTCGTCGCCTGCCGTTCGGCAGCGCGGCGGTTGCCCGCCTCGCCCGGCCAGCCGGGATGCGCCATCAGGAAGCCGGCATAGCTGTCGAAGGGCAGCGAATCGGTCTGTTGCAGCGCGCGCCACTGCGCCAGCGCCGCGGCGATCGCGCCGTCGGCGGCGCTGGGCATTCCCTGGGTGCTTTGGCTGGGGCTCATATTCGCCATTTGGGTACGATAGCGGTCGAGCTGATCCTGCCCGCCCGAGGAGACCATGGTGCCCGCCAGTGTCGCGAGGATCGCCCCCGCCTTCGTCAATGCCATCATGGTGGACAGGATAGGGACTCTACCCGTACATGTCCTGAACAAATTCCCTTATCCGCGCGAATTTCGGCGCAGCAGGAGCGCATTTCCTCTCATGTTTTCAGGGTCCATTCCGGCGCTTGTGACGCCGTTCGACGATCAGGGCGATCATGTCGGCGGAGCATTTGACGAGGCGAAATTCCGGGATTTCGTCGAATGGCAGATTGCCGAGGGTTCGTCGGCGCTGGTCGCGTGCGGCACGACGGGCGAGGCGGCGACCATGCCCAAGGACGAGCATTTCCACGTCGTGCGCGTCTGCGTCGACCAGGCACGCGGCCGGGTGCCGGTGATCGCGGGTGCGGGGTCCAACGACACCATCGTCGCGATCGAGAATATGAAGGCAGCGCAACAGGCCGGCGCGGATGCCGCCCTGATGGTTCCGCCTTATTATAATCGCCCGAGCCAGGAGGGGATCGCCCGCCACTTCGCCGAACTGGCCAAGGACGCGCCGCTGCCCATCGTGCTGTACAATGTGCCGGGCCGCACGGTGACCGACATTCAGCCCGCGACGCTGATCCGCATCGTCCAATCCGCGCCCGAGGTCTTTGTCGGCGTCAAGGATGCCAGCGGTGTGCTGGCCCGCGTGTCGCATCATCGCGGCGCGCTGGGCGCCGATTTCTGCCAGCTTTCGGGCAATGACGATCTGTCGCTCGCCTTCAACGCGATGGGCGGGGTCGGCTGCATCTCGGTGACCGCCAATGTCGCGCCGCGCCTGTGCGCCGAGTTCCAGGCGGCCTGTGCGAACGGAGACATGGCGCGTGCATTGGAATTGCACGACCGGCTCTTCCCGCTCCACGAGGCGATGTTCGCCGATGCATCGCCGGGGCCGGTGAAATATGCGCTCAGCCGGATTTTGCCGCATTTCCCGGTCGGCGTTCGCCTGCCGATGACGTGGCCGTCCGAGGCGGCTCGGGCCCAGGTCGATGCCGCGCTGGCCCATGCCGGGCTGATCTGAAGCCGGCCCCGCTTCCGCCGCATTCCTGATCCAGCATCGGCGTCGTCCCCCGGTCGGGGGATGCGCAGGGAGACGGGCCGATGTGGATGGTCGTGATGATCGCGTTGCAGTCTGGCGCGGTGGCAGGGCCCGTCTTGCCCAAGCCGCGCCAGCCCGCCACCGCGCGGCGCTGCCCCGTGGCGGAGGATGGCGGAAGCGACGATGTGATCGTCTGCGCCAAGCCGTCGGATGCGTATCGTATCCCCAGCGTGCGCGATTATTCCTCGCCGCTGACCTTGCCCCAGGCGCGGACCGACATTCCGGGCGTCGGCACGCTGTCGGCCGAGACCGAGCAGGGCTCGGTCGGCGGCTTCGTCAGCAACCGGGCGATGGTTCGCCTGAAGATCCCGCTGGGCGGTCGCCGCAAGGAATGAGGTGCAGCCGTCAGTCGCAACTGAAGCGATAGCTGTCGTCCAGCTTCACCGCGAGCACCAGCGTGCGCACCCCCTGGTTGCGGGAGGCAGCGCACAGGGCGTCCCGTGCGCCCCCACTGTCGTCGCGATAGCGTTGGGCATATTCGGCGACGAACACCGGCTTTCCGGCGTCGAGAAACACCGAATAGCCCGCGCATTCGGCATATTCATGGCATTGCTCGTTCACCGCGAAGTCGAAGGCGGGTTGCAGGACGGCCAATTGGTCGGGGTCGTTCTTCAACCCGATCGCCAGTCCGCGCGCATGTGCCTGGGTGGCGAGGAAGCGGTTATAGTCGAGCTGCATCGCGGCGGTCAGGCCCAGCCCGTTGTCGTTCGCATAGCCATCGACATTGTCGGGCTCGACCGCGTCACACCCCTTGCTCCGCGCCAGATCGAGGCGGGCTGTCATGACCTTCCGCACCGATGCCGAATCGATCCGGAGCCAGCGCTCGCCAGCCCATCCGTCCAGCGCCCTGCCGCGATCGCCGGATGCGAACTGGCCATCATCGGGCCGCCAATCCTCCGAACTGCCGGCCGAGAAATAGCAGATGACCTTTCGGCCCTGACGATGCAGATCGGCGATGGTCGCGGCGTTCGTATCGAACAGGTCGATGTCATAGGCGGCGACGGCATAGCCGGTGTTCAGCGGACCGCTCAATTGCCACTGCCAGCTCGTCGCCCGGTTGGGACGCCACCAGGTCGCCGCGGAAGCGCTTGCTGTCGGAGAGGGCGAGGGTTGCGGCGTCGGGCTGGCGGAGACGATCGGGGCCGCCTCCGCATCGTCCCCCGTGCCGCCGCCGCCGCAAGCGGTCGCCATCGTCATCGCGATACAGGGCATGGCCCAGCGGAATATGCACGTCATGCCCATCGCGGCTGCTCTGCGACAAAGCGGCAGTGCTTGCCAGCCCCGGCGGCCCTGGCGGGAAGGGCAAAGGTCGGAAACGGGACAATGGCGACGGCAGCGGCTTTTCATGCGCGGTCCAAGCGCCTACATCGACGCGTCCATGCGCCCGAAACCCCAAACCTTCGACAAGAAGAAGATCGTCGCCGAGAACCGGCGTGCCCGTTTTGATTATGCGATCGAGACGACCTATGAGGCCGGTATCGCCCTGACCGGGACCGAGGTGAAGTCCCTTCGCTTCGGCGAGGGTTCGATCGCCGAGGCCTATGCCGAGGTTCGCGGCGAGGAGGTGTGGCTGGTCAATTCCAACGTTCCGGAATTCAGCCATGGTAACCGCTTCAACCACGAGGCGAAGCGCCCGCGTAAATTGCTCCTTCATGAGCGCGAGATAAACAAGCTGCATGGAGCGGTGGCGCGCGAGGGCATGACCCTGGTGCCGCTGATGATCTATTTCAATTCGCGCGGTCGCGCGAAGGTGGAGCTGGCGTTGGCGAAGGGCAAGAAGGCGCACGACAAGCGCGATGCGATCAAGGAACGCGATTGGAAGCGTGAGCAGGGCCGTATCCTGCGCGATCGCGGCTGATGGCCTCGGCTGCGCCCACCATGTGGGGCCGCTCTCTGGCCTGGGTCCGGCGCAATATGCCGACCCGCGATTCGATGGAGAAGAACCGGCTGTTGCGGCCGGTCGCGCACCGCGTGCTCGCGCCCGAATTGTGGCGCTTCACCCGGCGATCGGTGCCGCGCGGCGTCGCGCTGGGCGTGGTGGCGGGGTTTCTGTTCCCGCTGGCGCAGATCGCGATCGCGGCGGTCTTCGCGCTGCCCTTTCGCGCCAATGTGCCCGTCGCGGCACTGACCACCTTCATCACCAACCCGCTGACCACGCCGATATTGTGGTTGATCGCCTATCGCATCGGCACCTTCCTGCTGCGGAGCGAGACGCCGCTCAATACCCAGCCGGTGGCCGAGGCCGCGACCGGATGGCTGCAATGGGCGCTGAGCGCCTTTCACTGGCTTTGGGAGCAGGGACCCGCCTTCGGCCTTGGACTGTGCGTGCTGACCGCATCCTGCGCGGTGATCGGCTATGCCGGATCGGCGCTGGGATGGCGGCTATGGATCGCGCGCAAATGGCGTAACCGACGGAAAAGCGCGGCAATCTGATAGCGGTATCGCGGTTTGACGTGACTTTCTAACGGTTTGACTGGGCGTATCGGCTCGCTACAACAGCCGCATCCATCTCCTTTTCGGGAATTCAGATGCGCTCTCTGCTGATCGCCGCTCTTCTTACGACCGCCATTTCCCCCGTCATGGCCCAGACTGCGAACCCCGTCGACAAGGCCGCTGTCGGCCCGGTCAAGCCCAATGCTAAGAACGGTCCCGAAATCGGGGATTTCGGTTTCGACATGGCGGGCCGCGATACGGCGGTGAAGCCGGGCGACGACTTTTTCGATTATTCGAACGGCACCTGGTATAAGAGCACGACGATCCCCGCCGATCGCTCGTCCTACGGCATGTTCCATGTCCTGCAGGATCGCTCGCTGGAGCAGACCCGCACGATTCTGGACGAGGCGACCAAGCAGCCGGGCAACAAGGCGGGCGACTTCTACGCCAGCTTCATGGACGAGGCCGCCGTCAATGCGAAGGGGGCGACCCCGGTCAAGCCGTGGCTGAGCGCCATCAAGGCGACCAAGAGCCGCGACGCGCTGGCGATCGAGATGGCCAAGCTTCAACGGCAGGGCGTCGGCTCGCCGTTCGGCGTCTATATCGGTCAGGACGACAAGGCCCCCGACACCTATATTCCGAACTTCGGCCAGAGCGGTCTGGGTCTGCCCGACCGCGACTATTATCTGAAGGACGATGCCAAGCTGGCGACGATCCGCACCGCCTATCAGGCCTATCTCGCACGGATGCTGACGCTGGCGGGTGAGCCGAATGCCGAGGCGCGCGCGGCGGCGGTGTTCAATTTCGAAAAGGCGATGGCGAACGTCCATTGGACCCGGATCGAAAGCCGCGACGCGGACAAGACCTATAACAAGTGGCTGGCATCGGACTTCGCCGCCAAGGCGCCTGGCTTCCCCTGGGCGCAATATATGCAGACGCTGGGCGTCGCGGGCCGCCCCGCCTATCTGGTGGCCCAGCCGAGCGCGATCACCGGCGAAGCCAAGCTGTATAGCGAGACGCCGCTGAACGTCCTTCAGGACTATGCGATGCTCAAGGTGCTGCGCAGCTATGCGGGTTATCTGTCGAGCGATTTCGACAAGACCAACTTCGCCTTTTACGGCACCACCCTGTCGGGTACGCCGCAGCAGCAGGCGCGGTGGAAGCGGGGCGTGAACCTCGTGTCCGACGGTCTGGGCGAGGAAGTCGGCAAGCAATATGTCGCCAAATATTTCCCGCCCGAATCGAAGGCCGCCGCCGACGCCTTGGTCAAGAATCTGATCGCCGCAATGGGCGACCGGCTGCGCAATCTGGAATGGATGGCGCCCGAGACCAAGCAGAAGGCGCTGGCCAAACTGGCCGCCTTCACGCCCAAGATCGGCTATCCCGACAAGTGGAAGGATTATTCCGCGCTGACCATCCAGCGGGGCGATCTGGTCGGCAATGTCGCGCGCGCCAATGCCTTCGAGTTCCAGCGTGACCTGAAGAAGCTGGGCCAGCCGATCGATCGCGGCGAATGGTTCATGACGCCGATGACGATCAACGCCTATGCCAACCCACCGATGAACGAGATCGTGTTCCCGGCGGCGATCCTCCAGCCGCCCTTCTTCGATCCCAAGGCCGATCCGGCGGTCAATTATGGCGGTATCGGCGCGGTGATCGGGCATGAGATCAGCCACCATTTCGACGATCAGGGTCGCAAATACGACGCGACCGGCAAGCTGACCGACTGGTGGACCGAGCAGGACGTGGCGCGGTTCAAGACCTTCACCGACAAGCTGGTGAAGCAATATGACGGATATGAGCCGCTGGCGGGCCAGCATGTTCAGGGCGAATTGACGCTCGGCGAGAATATCGCCGACCTGGCGGGGCTGACCGTCGCGCTCGATGCCTATCGCAAGTCGCTGGGCGGCAAGCCCGCGCCGGTGATCGACGGCACGACCGGCGACCAGCGCTTCTATTATGGCTGGGCGCAGGTGTGGCGGACCAAGTGGCGCGAACCGGCGCTGCGCCAGGCGCTGCTCTCGGACCCGCATTCGCCGGGACATGAGCGCGTGCTGACCGTGCGCAACCTCGATCCCTGGTATGCGGCGTTCAAGGTGCAGCCGACTGACAAGATGGCGCTGACGCCCGAACAGCGCGTGCGTATCTGGTAACGTTCTGTCGGGAGACGCACTCGGGCGCAGGATCGCGCTTGACCCGTGCCGGGTCGCCGGATGAAGAGTTTCATCATGGCGATTGCGTCTCCCGAAAGATTTACCCCCGTCCGCATCGCGGGCTTCGTATCGCTCCTCAGCGGGGCGGGGGCGGCGGCGCTGCTATTCCTGGCGATCGGCAACTGGATCGTCGCGGCGGGTTTTCTGGCGGTCGCGTTGCTCGCCTTCGGGCTGATCGTCGTCTGGCGCGTGCTGGCCCCGCAGGTCGAGCAGACGCGGCGAAGCGTCGATTGGGATTTCGCGCGCGTCGTCGCCGATGCCAGCCATGATGCAATCGCGGTGACCGACCGGGCGGGGCGACTGGTTTGCGCCAACGACGCCTATGCCTCGCTCTTCCCCATGATGCCGACCCCGCCGGGCGTGCCGCTCGACCAGCCATCGGTCGAGGCGCTGGCGCAGGCTGGGCGGACGGCGTGGCGCGACGGGCTGGGCCGCGCGGACCGGATCGCGGTGATGGGCACTGAATTGTCGGTGCTGGTGACGCGTGCGGGGGACGAGGCCGATCTGCTCGTCTGGCGGTTCGCGGTGGCGCAGGAACAGGATCTGGCCGAATCGGTCGAGCGGCTGATCGGCGGCATCCAGGGCGACCGATTGGGGGCGGCGGGGATCATGGCGGCGTTGATCGCCCCCGACGGTCGCGTCCGCGCCGCCAACCGCGTGCTGTGCGCCCGGGCGATGGGCGGCGAGATGCTCTCGATCGTGGGCCGGGACTTTGCGACGTTCCTGATGCACGATCCCGCCGGTCAGGTCCGCTTCGCTGCCGAGGCCGGCAAGGGCGATGGCCGGCCCTTGCGCATCCTGCAAATTCCCTTTGTCGAGGGCGAGGCCGCACCGATGCTGGTCGTGCTGCTCGACGAGGACGAGCGGCTCGTCGCGCCCGTGGGGGCGAGCGCGGGCAGCCATGTGCGTGGCCTCGTCTCGCTGATGCCATTCGGTATCGCGCTGGTGGACCGCGACGGTCGCTTCCTCCAGATGAATTCCGCGTTCATGCGCGCCGCCGGGGTGAAGGGGACGACCCCGCCTCTCTATCCGGGCGATCTGGTGGTGCGCGAGGACAAGGCGGCGGTGGCCGATGCGATCCGACGCTTTGCCGGGGGGGCGACCCACTCCGCCGATATGGCCGTCCGCCTGAAGGATCATCCGGAAGAGCCCGTCGCGCTGACCATCGCCGGTGCGCGCGGGCTGGGCGATGCGGCGGTGCTGCTCAGCCTCAAGGACAATTCGGAGGAAAGCCGCCTGAAGCGCGAAGTGGCGCAGGCGACCAAGATGCAGGCGGTCGGCCAGTTGGCGGGCGGCGTCGCGCACGACTTCAACAATATCCTGACCGCGATCATCGGGCATTGCGACCTGATGCTGATGCGTCATTCGCCCGGTGACAGCGACTATGACGATATTCAGCAGATCCGCACCAATTCCAACCGCGCGGCCAGCCTGACGCGGCAGTTGCTCGCCTTTTCGCGTCAGCAGACGTTGCGGCCCCAGATCCTGCAATTGCCCGATGTCGTGTCGGAAGTGTCGAACCTGCTCAAGCGCCTGCTGGGCGAACGGGTGCGGCTGAATGTCAGCCATGGCCGCAACCTGGGCCCGGTCCGCGCCGATCCGGGGCAGTTGGAGCAGGTCGTCGTCAATCTGGCGGTCAATGCGCGCGACGCGATCCTGGAGAATGAACCGGCAGGCGGCGGCATCCTGACAATTCAGACTCGGGCGGTGTCGATGGCCGACGTCCGCGCGATGGGCAATGACATCCTCCCTGCGGCCGATTACACCGCACTGACGATCAGCGACAACGGGACGGGCATCCCCCCCGAAATCCTGCCCAAGATATTCGAGCCCTTTTTCACCACGAAGGAGCTGGGCAAGGGGACCGGGCTAGGCCTGTCGACCGTGTACGGCATCATCAAACAGTCGGGGGGCTATATCTTCGCCGATTCGCCGTCGGGCGGGGGAGCCAAATTCTCCATTTATCTGCCGGTCCACGCCGCACCCGCCATGCCGACGGCCAAGTCCAGTCCCGAAAAGCCAGCCGCCCGCGCGGCCACGCCATGGGGATCGGGCACGATCCTGCTGGTCGAGGATGAGGACATGGTCCGCGCGGTCGCGGAGCGCGCCTTGTCGCGACAGGGCTATACGGTGATCGCGGCCGAGAATGGCGAGGCCGCGTTGGAGCTGCTGGACAAGCATGGCAAGCCAGACCTGCTGATCTCCGACGTGGTCATGCCGACCATGGACGGCCCGACGATGGTCGGCATCGTTCGCAAACGCTATCCCGACCTCGCCGTCCTGTTCATGTCGGGCTATGCCGAGGAACAGCTCCGAAAGTCGATCACGCTGCCCAATGTCGGTTTCCTGCCCAAGCCCTTCTCCGTGCAGGATCTGGCCGAAGCGACCCAGGCGGCTCTGTCGCGCGGTCCGGTGGCTTAACGCCGGTTCGTAACAAGCGGCTGGCGGACGGCGCAAACCATGGTATGGCGGTGCCGATGACAGAGCCCGTGCAAATCCTCATCGTCGAGGACGAACCCCTGATCGCCATGATGCTCGAGGATTTCCTGGACGTCCTCGACAAACAGGTCGCGGGCACCGTCGACAGCGTCGATGACGCGCTGGCGCGGGTGGCTCAGGGCGGTATCGACGCCGCCATTCTCGACGTCAACCTGCGCGGCGGCCAGAAGAGCACCCCCGTCGCCGAAGCGTTGGCCGAGCGCGGCGTTCCCTTCGTCTTCGCCACCGGCGGGTCGGACGATTCGGTGGACGAGCGGTTCCGCGACCGTCCGCGCCTGCAAAAGCCGTTCACCATGGACGGTGTGGCCAAGGCGCTCGGCTCGCTTTGACCTTTCTATTCCTCCCCATCTCCCATGGGGAGGGAGGCGCCGCGACGCAGCGGTGAAGGGAGCGGGCCACCTCTCGCTTCATAGGCGCGCAATGCCCGCGTTGCGAAATTTGCTTGCGTCAAAGCCCCGTCTGGCGACATAGGCCTGCGCCATGACACGCCAATTCGATAAGTCCCGCCTGCCGTCTCGCCACGTTTCCGTCGGCCCAGAACGCGCTCCGCATCGCAGCTATTATTACGCGATGGGTATCCAGGAAGAGGATATCGCCAAGCCGTTCGTCGCGCTGGCGAGTGCGGGGAACAACTCAGCCCCGTGCAACACGACGCTCGATGCGCAGGCGGACGCCGCGCAGGGCGGGGTGATCCGTGGCGGCGGAATGCCGCGCCGGTTCAACACCATCACCGTCACCGACGGCATCGCGATGGGCCATCAGGGGATGAAGTCCTCGCTGGTCAGCCGCGAGGTGATCGCCGATTCGGTCGAACTTTCGGTGCGTGGCCATTGCTATGACGCGCTGGTCGGCTTTGCGGGGTGCGACAAGTCGTTGCCCGGCATGATGATGGCGATGCTGCGCCTGAACGTGCCGTCGATCTTCGTCTATGGCGGCTCGATCCTGCCCGGTCGGCACCATGACCGCGACGTGACCGTGGTCGATGTGTTCGAGGCGGTGGGCCAGCATGCGGCGGGCAATTGCCCGCTCCATGACCTGATCGCGCTGGAAAAGGTCGCCTGTCCCGGCCACGGTGCGTGCGGCGGCCAGTTCACCGCCAACACCATGGCGTGCGTGGGCGAAGCCATCGGCCTGTCGCTGCCCAACAGCAACATGATGCCCGCACCCTTCCTCGACCGTCACGGCATTGCCGAGGCGGCGGGCGAGCAGGTGATGGAGCTGGTCGCGCGCAACCTGCGCCCGCGTGACATCTGCACCCGCGAGGCGTTCGAAAATGCCGCGCGCGTCGTCGCCGCGACCGGCGGTTCGACCAATGCCGGGCTTCACCTGCCTGCGATGGCGAACGAAGCGGGCATCGACTTCGATCTGTTCGATGTGGCCGAAATCTTCAAGACCACGCCCTATATCGCCGACCTCAAGCCCGGCGGCCGCTATGTCGCCAAGGACATGTACGAGGCGGGCGGCGTCTATATGCTGATGAAGACGCTGCTGGCGGGCGGTTACCTGCATGGCGATTGCATCACCGTGACCGGCAAGACGCTGGCCGAGAATATCGATGAGGTCACCTGGAACCCCGATCAGAAGGTCATCTACGACGTGAAGACGCCGCTGTCGCCGACCGGCGGCGTGGTGGGCCTGCGCGGGTCGCTGGCGCCTGAAGGAGCGATCGTGAAGGTCGCGGGCATGAAGCGCCTGCAGTTCGAAGGCACCGCACGGGTCTTCGATTGCGAGGAAGAGGCGTTCGCCGCGGTCGAGGCCCGCGCCATCACCGAGGGCACCGTGGTCGTCATCCGCTATGAAGGGCCCAAGGGCGGCCCCGGCATGCGCGAGATGCTGTCGACCACCGCCGCGCTCTATGGACAGGGGCTGGGCGAGAAGGTGGCGCTGATCACCGATGGCCGTTTCTCGGGCGGCACGCGTGGTTTCTGCATCGGCCATGTCGGCCCGGAAGCTGCCGATTGCGGTCCGATCGCGCTGGTCGAGAATGGCGACGTCATCCGCATCGATGCGGAGGCGGGCACCATCGACCTGGCCGTCGAGCCCTCGGTGCTGGACGAGCGTCGCGCGCGCTGGACCCCGCGGGTGAACGATTACCAGGCGGGCGTGTTGTGGCGCTATGCCCAGAATGTCGGCCCCGCGCATCAGGGCGCGGTCACCCATCCCGGCGCCAAGAGCGAGCGCCATGTCTATGCGGACATCTGATTGGCTGCCGCTGGCCGGCGCTCTGGCGCTGGCCGGCTGTTCGGGCGAACAGGGCGGGCAGGGGACGGAGCCATCCGATGCCCCCGCCGCCGAGCAGCGGAGCCTGCCGATCGAATGCGCGTTGGGTGGAGCGCAAGCTTTCCGCCGCGACTGTACGGTGGAGCAATCGGCCGCGGGTGACGCGGTGGTTCTGACCCTGCGGCATGGCGATGGCGGTTTCCGGCGGCTACGCGTGACCCAGGACGGCCATGGCGTCGCCAGCGCGGACGGGGCGCTGCCGGCGCTGGTTTCGATCGCTGGTGGCGATCAGATCGAGGTGCGGGTCGGCGACGACCGTTATCGCCTGCCCGCAACGGTCGGTGGACGATGATCCCGATCGATGGTCGCCCGATTCTGACCGCTGCACAGATGCGGGCTGCGGAAGGGCAAGCCATCGCCGATGGCAGTTCGGAAGCGGAATTGATGGACCGCGCCGGGGCCGGGATCGCGCGGGAGGTGGCAAGACTGGCGGGCGGGCGCGAGCTGCTGATCCTGTGCGGGCCCGGCAATAACGGCGGCGACGGCTATATCGCGGCGACCCTGTTGCGCGAGCAGGGGCTGACGGTTCGCGTCGCAGCCAGCGACGAGCCACGCGGCAACGGGGCGCGTCGTGCCAGAGCGGGCTGGGACGGTCCGGTCGAGCCATTGGCCGACGCCAAACCCGCCCCCATTCTGGTCGACGCGATATTCGGCACCGGTCTTTCCCGCGCGCCCGACGCGGCGGTCGCGTCCGCGCTGTCCCGACTGACGGCGGCGGCCTGGCTGAGCATCGCGGTCGATCTGCCCAGTGGCGTGTCGAGCGACGACGGCGCGCTGTTCGGCGATGTACCGATTTTCGACGTCACGCTGGCGCTTGGGGCGGTGAAGCCTTCGCATCTGCTTCAGCCCGCCGCCGCGCGGGTCGGGCAGGTCCGGTTGATCGAGATCGGGGTGCCGGTGTCCGGCAAAGTCCGCGCGATGACGCGGCCCGATCTGCCCGAGCCCGATGCGACGTCGCACAAATATAGCCGCGGGATGGTCGCCGTCGTGGCCGGAAGCATGTCGGGCGCATCGGAACTGGCGGCGGTGGCGGCGTTGCGCGCCGGGGCGGGTTATGTCCTCCATCTCGCCAGCGCGGCCCCGCCGGGCCCGGCGCAGCCCCATGCCATTGTCCGACGCGCCTTTTCGCCGGACGCTTTGGCCGAGGAGCGAATCGGCGCGATCGTTGTCGGACCGGGGCTGGGGCGCGATGACCAGGCCCGCGATCGCCTGGAGGCGGCGCTGGCGAGCGGACGGCCTCTTGTCATCGATGGCGACGCGCTTCGGCTGATCGATGTCGAGCGTCTACACCGGCATGACGGACCGAAGATTCTGACCCCGCATGGCGGCGAGTTCGCGCATCTGTTCGCAGACACGAGCGGTGGCAAGCTGGCCGCGACACTCCGCGCCGCCGAGCGCAGCGGCGCGACCGTCGTTCATAAGGGCGCGGATACGGTCATAGCGGCCCCCGATGGCCGCGCGATCCTGTGCCCGGAAGCCAGTCCGTGGTTGTCGACTGCCGGGACCGGCGATGTGCTGGCCGGCGCGGTCGGCGCGATGCTGGCGGCCGGCCTCGATCCGCTGGCGGCGGCAGAGGCGGGGGTCTGGCTCCACGCCCAGGCCGCGCGGGCGTGCGGCAAGGCTTTCATCGCGGACGACTTGGCAGACGCGCTTTCCGCCGTCAGAGGCTGATCGCATGAGCGATACCATCATCCGCGTCGCCGCCCGAGGCGATGGCGTGACCGAGAACGGGCGACATGCCGCCCTTGCCGCGCCCGGCGATATTCTTTCGGCGGACGGCACGATCACGCCCGGCCCGCATCACCGGACGCCTCCCTGCGGCCATTTCCCACGTTGCGGCGGATGTCAGCTTCAGCATCTGGACGACGAAAGCTATGCGGGCTTCGTCACCGACCGTATCGCCTCGGCCCTCGACGCACAGGGCCTGACCGCCCCGCTGCGCCCCGCCCATCTGTCGCCGCCACGCAGCCGGAGGCGCGCGACCCTTCATGCGGAGGCCAAGGGGGGCCGCGTGCTGATCGGCTTTTCGGAGGAAAAGAGCCACGCGATCGTCGACATCGCCGAATGCCATATCCTCGATCCGGTGCTCTTCGCCCTGGTCGCTCCGCTCCGGGCGTTGTTGCAGCGATTGGGGTTCAAGCGGCGCGGCGACGTTCATCTGGCGCTGGCGGATCAGGGAGCGGACATTCTGGTCACGGGCTTCTCGCCCGACGGGCTGGAAGCGGCGGAGACGATCATCGGCTTTTGCGAGCGGCACGGCGTCGCGCGCTTCTCGGTCGATGACGGGCTGGGCCCGGAGACGCGGTGGGAGCCGGAGCCGGTGACCATCACCCTGGGCGGGATCGGCGTCCCCCTGCCGCCCGGTGCCTTTCTACAGGCGACGCCGGACGGAGAGGCGGCCCTGGTCGCCGCCGTGCTGGAGGCGGTCGGCCAACCGCGCACCACGGCGGATCTGTTCGCAGGGCTCGGCACCTTCGCGCTCGCGTTGCCGGGGAAGGTCTATGCGGCGGAGGGCGCGCGGGATGCCATCCTGTCGCTGAAGGGCGCCGCCAATGCGCAGCGGCGGCCGGTCTTTGCAGAGCATCGCGACCTGTATCGTCGCCCGCTGACCAAGGCGGAGCTGGACCGTTTCGACGCCATCGTGCTCGATCCGCCGCGTGCGGGGGCGCGGGACCAGGCGGATGCGCTGGCCAGCGCCGATGTCGGTGCCGTCGCCTATGTTTCGTGCAATCCGGCAAGCTTTGCGCGGGATGCGCGGGCGATGGTCGATCAGGGATGGCAGCTCGAATGGGTCCAGCCGGTGGGCCAGTTCCGCTGGTCGACCCATGTCGAACTGGCGGCGCGGTTCGTGCGTCAGGCTTCGTCCGGGTAATCCGCCCGGACGAAGAACAGCCCGTCGGACGGCGCGTTCAGTCCCAGTTGCGCCCGGTCGCGCGCCGCCAGTGCCGCCGCGACATCGTCGGGCGCCCAGCGGCCCATGCCGACCAGCGCAAGGCAGCCGACCATCGACCGCACCTGATGATGGAGGAACGATCGGGCCGCCGCTCGGATAAGAAGCCGCGGCCCGTCCCGCTCGACCGATAGCAGGTCCAGCGTCCGCACTGGGCTGTCCGCCTGGCAATGCGCCGAGCGAAAGGTGGTGAAGTCATGCCGTCCGACCAGCCGGCCCGCGGCATCGGCCATGGCGGCCTCGTCCAGCGGCTGGGGAATTTGCCAGGCGAGCCCGGCTTCATGCGTCAGCGGCGCTCGGCGGTTGACGATGCGATATTCATAGGACCGTCGGATGCACGAAAAGCGTGCATGCCAGTCGTCGGCGACCTCGACGCATTCCAGCACCGCGACGGGGGCGGGGCGGGCGCGGGCGTTGATCGCCTCCATCAGTCGAAACGGCGTGATCGCCTTTTCGATATCGACATGCGCCCGCATCGCCAGCCCGTGCACGCCCGCATCGGTCCGTCCTGCCGCATGGACGGCGGTCCGCTCCCCCGTCACGGCATGGATGGCGTCCTCCAGCGCCTGCTGGACGCTGGGTCCGTGCGACTGACGCTGCCAGCCCATGAAGGGCCGCCCGTCATACTCGACCGTCAGGGCAAAGCGCGTCAAAGCCGGGTGCCCGCCGGGATCGCAAAGCCGCGCAGCAATTCCTCTGCGCTCGACACGCCACGGCCCGCGCGCTGAACGATTAGCGGGCGCAGGGCCGACGTGCCGCACGCTATGGTCAGCCGGTCGTCCAGAACTTCTCCCGGCGCACCCGATGCGTTCTCGATGTCGGCGGACAGCAGCTTGATCCGCTCCCCCAGATGCTCGAACCAGGCGCCGGGGGCGGGATGGAAGGCGCGAACCTGTCGCTCCAGTTCGACGGCTTCCCGCGTAAAGTCCATCCGTGTCTCCGCCTTGTCGATCTTGGCGGCATAGGTGACGCCCTCGACCGGCTGGGGCCGTGCCGGATAGCGATCCGGATCGGCCAGCACACGGACCATCAGTTCGGCCCCCATCGCTGCCAGTTCGTCGGTCAGTTCGCCGGTGGTCTTGCGCCCGATCGGCGTCGATCCCTCCAGCCGGACCGGGCCGGTATCCAGCCCCGCCTCCATCTGCATGATCCCGACGCCCGTCACCGCGTCCCCCGCCAGGATCGCGCGCTGGATCGGCGCGGCACCGCGCCAGCGAGGCAGCAGCGAGCCATGCACGTTCAGGCACCCCAGGCGCGGCGCGGCCAGGATCGGCGGCGGCAGGATCAGGCCATAGGCGGCCACGACCGCGACATCCGCGTCGAACCCGGCAAAGCGCGCCTGCTCCTCCGCATGGCGCAGGCTGACCGGCGTCAGGACGGGGATGTTCAGTGCCTCCGCCGCCTGTTGGACTGGCGAGGGGACGAGTTGCCGCCCGCGCCGTCCGCCAGGACGCGGCGGCTGGCTATAGCTGGCGACGATGTCGTGTCCGGCCCGTGCCAGCGCGTCCAGAACCGGGACGGCAAAGCCCGGCGTACCCATGAAGATGATCCGCATGGCGAAGGTCTCTCTTCGCTGGCGGGATGGCGCGCAAGCCCCTATCTGTTCATCATGGCATCCCCCGAGATCGAGGCGCTGACCCAGGCGCTGGCGCGTATTCCCGGCCTTGGCCCCCGGTCGGCCCGGCGCGCGGTTTTGCACCTGCTCAAGAAGCGCGAGGCGGCGTTGGCTCCTTTGCTGTCGGCGTTGAGCGCGGTGGAGGAGCGGCTGGAAACCTGCGCGGTGTGCGGCAACATCGACACGGCCAATCCATGCGCCATCTGTGTCGATCCGCGGCGGGATGCGGGTGCCTTGTGCGTGGTGGAAGAGGTCGCCGACCTCTGGGCGCTGGAGCGGTCGCGGTTGTTCCCCGGCCGCTTCCATGTCCTGGGCGGACGGCTGTCGGCGCTGGAGGGCGTGCGGCCCGAGGATCTGGCGATCGACGCTCTGGTCCGCCGGATCGAGGAAGGCGGCATCGACGAGGTCGTGCTTGCGATGAACGCCACGCTGGAGGGCCAGACCACCGCCCACTACATCGCCGAGCGGATCGAGCGTTTTCCGGTGCGGGTGACCCAGCTCGCGCATGGCCTGCCGGTCGGCGGCGAACTCGACTATCTGGACGAGGGGACGCTGGCACAGGCGCTACGGGCGCGGCGTCCCGTGGTCTGATGCGCCGTCTTGACGGTCCCCGGCCCGCACCGTAGCGAAACCGTCATGGCCATTCTTCCCATCGTCGAAGTTCCCGACCCCCGCCTGCGTCTCGTCTCCAAGCCTGTGGAGGCGGTCGATGACTCGATCCGTCAGCTCGTTACCGACATGATCGACACCATGTATGACGCGCACGGCATCGGGCTGGCGGCGATCCAGGTCGGCGTCGACAAGCGGGTGCTCGTCATCGACCTTCAGGAGGAAGAGGATGAAGAGGGCAAGCCGGTCAAGAACCCGCGCGCCTATATCAATCCGGAAATCCTGTCGGTCAGCGACGAGCTGTCGACCTATAATGAAGGCTGCCTGTCCATCCCCGAGCAATATGCCGAGGTGAAGCGGCCTGCGCGCTGCCAGGTCAAATGGCTGGACGAGAAGGGCGACGCGCATGAGGCCGAACTCGATGGCCTGCTCGCCACCTGTATGCAGCATGAGATCGACCATTTGAACGGCGTATTGTTCATCGATCATGTCAGCCGGTTGAAGCGTGACATGCTGATGCGCAAGCTGGGCAAGCTGCGCAAAGCCTGATCGCGGCCCGGATCGATCGGGCGGGGGGCGATTACCCCCTGTTCGATCCCGGTCGTTCGTTCTATGTTCCGACCTGTCCTTGGTTCTGACAGGTTTACATGATGCCCGAATTGATCGTCGTCGTGCTTCTGGCGTTCCTTGTCGGGGGACTGGCCGGCTGGCTGGCCGGACGGCGAAAGGCCGATGGGCTGGCCGCCGAGCTGGCGACGGCGAAGGCACGCGCGGCGGAGATCGATCCGCTGCGCGCCGCCCGCGATAGTGCCGAACGCGACAAGAGCGAGGCGCTCCAGGCGCTGGCCGAATTGCGCGGTCGCGCGGCCGATCTGGACGTGATCCGGGCGGCACGCGATGCGGTGGAGGCCGAGCGCAACGCGGCGTTGCGCGATCTGGCCGAGCTTCAGGCGCGGGCGCAGGAGCGCGAGGCGGCGCACGCGCTGACGCTGGAGGCGCTGGGCAAGGCGCGCGAGCAGATCAACACGCAATTCGGCGAGGCGGCGGCCCGGGCGCTGGAAGTGGCGCAACGCCAGTTCCTCGAGCGCGCCGAGGCCCGGTTCCGCCAATCGGAAGAGGCCTCTGGGCAGACGCTCAAGGCGCTGCTCGATCCCGTACACCAGCGGCTCCAGCGTTACGAGGAAGGCGTCCGCAAGGTCGAGGACGAACGCCGCGACGCGTTCGGTGAACTCAAGGGCCAGATCGAGGCGATGCGGATCGGGCAGGAGCGGGTGTCGGGCGAGGCGGCCAAGCTGGTCAATGCGCTGCGCAACGCCCCCAAGGCACGCGGGCGCTGGGGCGAGCAGCAGTTGCGCAACGTTCTGGAAAGCTGTGGGCTGTCCGAACATGCCGATTTTCAGACCGAGGTCAGCGTGGATGATGGCGAGGGCGGGCGACTGCGGCCCGACGCGATCGTGCGCGTGCCGGGCGGCAAGGCGCTGGTGATCGATGCGAAGGTTTCGCTCAACGACTATCAGGACGCGTTCGGCGCGGTGGACGAGGTCGAGCGGCTGGCCGGGCTGTCGCGCCACGCCGCCGCGATGCGCGCGCACGTCAATGGCCTGGGCAACAAGAGCTATTGGAACCAGTTCGAGGATGCGCCCGACTATGTCATCATGTTCGTGCCGGGCGAGCATTTCCTGTCGGCGGCGCTGGAGCATGACCCGACGCTGTGGGATTTCGCGTTCGACAAGCGCGTGCTGCTGGCGACGCCGACCAATCTGATCGCCATCGCGCGGACGGTCGCGGCCGTGTGGCGGCAGGAAAAGCTGGCGCAGGAAGCGCGGCAGATCGGGGCGCTGGGCAAGGAGCTCTATGCGCGTCTCGCCGTGATGGGCGGACATGTGTCGAAGCTGGGCAAGAATCTCGACACCGCGATGACGGCCTACAACGCCTTTGTCGGCAGCTTGGAAAGCCAGGTACTGACCAGCGCGCGACGGTTCGAGACGCTGAACATCGACACCGGTGGCAAGAGCATCGATTCGCCGCCCATTGGCGAACAGGCGGTGCGGCCGTTGACGAAGTTGATGCCGGTGGCGGAACTCGCCGGTGCGGGCGAGGCGGAGGAAGTCTCTGGGTAGGGGGAGGCCCTGTCGGTCGGGGCATCGCCTTCGACTTCGCTCATGTTGGACGAAGGTGGGGGGCGGCGGCTACAGCCTCAGCACCGGTCGCATTGACCGAATTCGAAGTGCAAGGGAATTGCTGTCCCCGCGGCAACCACCCTTACCCCACCGAACGACGCCGGGCTCGTCAGCCCGCCTTTGCGCCGCCCTGTTGCGCCAGCACCTCATAGGCCATGACCGCGGTCGCCACCGCCGCGTTCAGGCTGTCCGCCTTACCCAGCATCGGGATTTTGACCAACGTGTCGCAGGCGGCGGCATAGTCGTCCGGCATTCCCTGGGCCTCATTACCCGTCAGAAGGAAGGTCGGAGCGGCATAGCGCGCGGCGCGATAGTCCGAATCGGTGTCGAGGCTCAGGCCGACCAACTGGCCCGGTCCCTGACGCAGCCAGTCGAGGAAAGGCTGCCATTCGCTGCGCACGATCGGCACGGTGAACAGCGCCCCCATGCTGGCGCGAACCGCCTCGACGGAGAAGGGGTCGACGCATTCGCCGATCAGGATCAGGCCGCCCGCGCCGACCGCATCGCCGGTGCGCAGGATCGTGCCCAGATTGCCCGGATCGCGAAGCCGCTCGGCGACCAGCCATATGCCCGCCTTGGACCGATCGAGCGAATCGAGCGGAACGGCGAATTCCTCGAACACCCCGACCACCGCCTGCGGATTGTCCTTGCCCGACAGCTTGGACAGGATGTCGGGCGTCGTCTCGATCGCCTCACCCTCCGACGCTTCGACCGCCTCAATCAATTCCCGGACCAGCGGATGGCCGGCGGAAGGCTTGGCGTAGAATAGCAGGGTGGGCAGGCGGCCCGTCTCGCGCGCTTCGGTCAGGATGCGCAGACCCTCGGCGAGGAACTGCCGATATTGTTTCCGATGGCGCTTGTCGCGCAGGTCGCGGGCCCACTTGATCAGCGGGTTGGAGTAAGCGGTAATTTCGCGCGGCATGTCAGTCTTCGCCGAACTTCGCTTCCACCAGCGCGGCCAGGGCCTCGACCGTCTGGTCCGCGCCATCGCCCTGCGCGCTGATCGTGATGGTATCACCCATGGCGGCGCCCAGCATCATCAGCCCCATGATCGAAGTGCCCGTCACCGTGCTGCCATCCTTGCCGACGCGCACCTCGCAAGGCTGTGCGGAGGCGAGGGTGACGAATTTCGCACTGGCGCGGGCGTGAAGGCCCCGGCGATTGGTGATGAGGACCGACCGCGACTGCTCCGTCATGCGGCGGCCTCGCCGAGCACTTCGGAAGCGACCGAGATATATTTGCGCCCAGCCTCGCGCGCGGCGGCGACGGCATCGACCACCTGCATCGACTTGCGCGCTGAACCCAGCCGGATCAGCATCGGCAGGTTCATCCCCGCGATCACCTCCACCCGGCCGCGTTCCATCAGCGAAATGGCAAGGTTGGAGGGCGTACCCCCGAACAGGTCGGTCAGCACGATCACGCCGCGACCCGCATCGACCGTGGCGATGGCGGCGGCGATGTCGGCGCGCCGCTCCTCCATATCGTCCTCGGGCCCGATCGCGATGGTCGCGATCCGCTCCTGAGGGCCGACCACGTGAATCATCGCGGTCACGAACTCATCGGCGAGCCGCCCGTGCGTCACCAGAACCAGACCGATCATGTCAGACACGCATATCCATCATTGCTTGGCCGGCCCGGCTTCCAGTGAGTCTTTTGGCACGGCACTCAAATCACGATGTACCACCGTGGGCGAAAAACCGCCCCGGCGCAACCGTTCCGCGATCCGTTCGGCGACATGGACGGAGCGATGTCTCCCTCCGGTACACCCGATCGCGATGGTGATATAGGATTTGCCCGACGCGATGTAACGGGGGACCAGCGTGTCCAGCAGCGTCTCGATCTGTTCCAGCGATGTCTCATAGGCCGGGTCGTGCCGGATATAGTCGATCACCCCCTGATCCAGGCCGGTGCCGGGGCGCAGTTCGGCCGACCAATGGGGGTTGCGCAGGAACCGCATGTCGAACACCAGGTCGGCGTTGCGCGGCAGCCCCTTGGAAAAGCCGAAGGACATCACAGTCAGCACCGGCTCGCTCAATCCCTCGACCGCGTAATTGGCACGGATCCAGCCGCCCAGATCGTTGCTGGTCATGTTGGTGGTGTCGAGCAGCCGGTCCGCCATGTCGCGTACCGGGGCCAGCAGGGCACGTTCATGCGCGATGCCGTCATCGGCGGCGCGGTCTATCGCCAGGGGGTGGCGATGCCGCGTCTCGGCATAGCGGCGCTTCAATTCCTCGCCACCGCAATTCAGGAACAACGTCTCGATCGCCAGATTGGGGCTCTCGTTGAGGCGGCGGATGCTCTGGGTGATCTGATTGGGCGCGAAGTCGCGGGTGCGCACGCCGATGCTGATCGCCAGCGGCCGGTTCTTGCCCTCCATGCCGCGCGGCGGTGCGGCCTCCAGCAGCCCGTCGAGCAGGAAGAGCGGCAGATTGTCCACCACCTCCCAGCCGAGATCCTCCAGTGTCTTGAGAGTCGTGGAGGTGCCGGCGCCGGACATGCCGGTGACCAACAATATGCGTTTGCGATCCATCACTAGCGATCCTTGAGGCGCGTGACCCATAGTTCGACCTTGATCGGCGCCGAAGCAGGGAGAGGATTGAGCCTATAAAGCGGAAGTGTGACGCCTGCGATCACCGTTTCGCGCTCAAAGGGCAAGCGTTCCTCTTCGATGGGGTCGGCGATCAGGTCGATCACCAGCCCGATGGTTGCGGTCGGGCGATGGGGCAGAGTGACGATCCCGACGCCGCGCACCTCGATCAGCCCCGCGATCCTGTCCGCTACGGTGGCGCGGAGCCGCCCCTCGACGGGCTCGACCCGCACATAATCGTCGCCGACCAGCATCGCGCCGCGATCGATCAGCCGAAGCGCTAGATCGGATTTCCCCGCGCCGGAGGGGCCGCGCAATAGCAGGCCGGTTTCGCCGACGATCACGCAGGAGGCATGGACCAGTTCGCCGCTGTCCCGTGTGTCAGTATCCGCCATCATGCCACTGGGGCGAGCGGCAGGCGGACGACGAAGCGCGCACCGCTCAGCCGGTCCTCGCGCGACTCGACATGGATGCGCCCCTGATGCGCCTCGACGATGGTGCGGGCGATGGCCAGGCCCAGGCCCGAATGCTGGCCGAACCCCTCCGAGCTCGGGCGGATCGAATGGAAGCGGCGGAAGATCGCCTCGCGCGCCTCGTCGGGCACGCCTGGGCCTTCGTCCTCGACTCGGACGACCAGATCGTCCTGCTCGCGCGACAGGCTGATCGCCACCACGGCTTCGTCGGGGGAGAAGGACAGGGCGTTGGAGATCAGATTTTCGAACACCCGCTCCAGCCGTGCGCCTTCGCCGGCGATAAGGGCGGGCCCCGGCTCCGTCGCATCGAAGCGCAGGCGGATGCCCCGTTCAACGCCGCGCGCCTCGCGCTGGTCGATCAGCCCGGCGAGCAGGGCGTGGAGATCGACGGGGTCGAATTTGGCGCGGCTCAACTGCGCGTCCAGGCGCGACGCGTCCGAGATGTCGGTAATCAGCCGGTCGAGCCGCCGCACATCGTCGCGCACGATCGCCAGCAATTGCGCTTGCAGATCGGGGTCGTGCACCGTCTCCAGCGTGTCCACTGCGGAGCGAAGCGACGCCAGCGGGTTCTTGAGCTCGTGGGTGACATCGGCGGCAAAGGCCTCGGTCGCGTCGATCCGGGCGCGCAGGGCCAGGCTCATGTCCGACAGCGCGCGGGCGAGCATACCCAGTTCGTCGCGACGATCGGGTAGGCGCGGCACGACGACTTCGCGTGCACGCCCCAGCCGGACGCGGACCGCCGCGCGCGCCAGACGTCGCAGGGGGCGGACGATGGTACGAGCGAGGAAGAGCGACAGCAGGACCGAGATCAGCGAGACGAGCGCCAGCACTACGCTCAACCGGAACCGTTCGATCCGAACGGTCGCGGTGATGAAGCGGGCATTTTCGGTCGCCATGATCGCACCGCCGCTGGGCAGGGGGGCCGCAGCGGTGATGACGGGGGTGCGGTCCGGCGCGCGCCAGACCGAGGCGGAGACGTTACCCTGTCGCGCGGCGCGGACATCTGGCCATTCCGCCCCCTCGCGCCGTTCGCGATAGAGCGGCGGGCGGGCTGCGCCGACCACCGTGTCGATTCCGGCGTCGAGGAAGCGGGCGATGGATTGCCCCAGATCCTGTTTGTCGGGATCCCGCAGCACGACATTGCGGACCCCCAGCGCCCGGCTGTCACCGACCAACCGTCCCTTCGCATCGTACAGTCGGATACGGGCCCCCGTGTCGCGGGCGAGGCGATCGATCAGCAGATCACGCGCCTCGCTGCGCACCGAGGTCAGCGCCTCGCCCATCAACCGGACTTCGCGGAGCGACTGCGCCACGCGATTGTCGAGCAGCCGGGTGCGGTAGGAGTCAAGATAGAAGAAGCCGCCTGCGAGCAACAGCAGGGCGAAGATGTTGATCGCCAGAATCCGCTGCGTCAGCGAAATCTGGCCCGACCAGCGCAACGCCAGGTCGGGGGCTTCACTCCTCGGAGAATCGGTAGCCGGCGCCATAGAGCGTCTCGATGGCGTCGAATTCGGGGTCTACCTGTCGGAACTTGCGGCGCAGGCGCTTGATATGGCTGTCGATGGTGCGGTCATCGACATAGATGTCGTCCTGATAGGCGGCATCCATCAACTGGTTGCGGGTGCGCACGATGCCCGGCCGCTGCGCCAGCGTTTCGAGGATCAGGAACTCGGTGACCGTCAGCGTCACCGGCTCGCCCTTCCACGTCACGCGGTGGCGGGCCGGGTCCATCGACAAGGCGCCGCGCGACAGCGGACCCTGCGCATCGGCGGCGGGCGCGCCCTGCGCCGTGCCGACATATTCCGAACGGCGCAGGATGGCGCGGATTCGCGCGATCAGCAGGCGCTGGGAAAAGGGCTTGGCGATATAATCGTCCGCCCCCATCGCCAAGCCCAGCGCCTCGTCCAGTTCGTCGTCCTTGCTGGTCAGGAAGATGACCGGAATCTGGCTCTTCTCACGCAAGCGACGGAGCAGTTCCAATCCGTCCATGCGCGGCATCTTGATGTCGAAGATCGCCAGATCGGGCGGATTGTCGATCAACGCCTTCAGCGCCGCCTCGCCATCGGCATAGACACGGGTGACGAAACCCTCCGCCTGAAGCGCGATCGATACCGATGTCAGGATGTTGCGGTCGTCATCGACCAGCGCGATCGTCGCGGTCATGCGATGACCCTGGCCTTGAGCGTTGCGTGCGAAGGAACCGCCATGCGCATCGGTTAAGCCAAAGCGCGGCACGGCTCAACCGTCTTCACGCATCGGCGTGTTTGACGTGTTAAACAAATTCGCTATGACATGGTGAACGCATGGCTGATGGGCGTGTGATGAAAATGGTGTCCGGGCCATCGCGACCGGCATCAAGGGGAACGAGGAGGCTCTATGAACGAACGGATTCCGGAGATCGGCTTGCAGGCGCAGGGGATCGAGACCCGCGCCACGCTCCATTGGAACCTGGTCACCGCGCGGCTGATCGAGACGGCGGTCGCACGCGGCGAGGGCAAGCTGTCCGCCGACGGTCCGCTCGTCGTCGAGACGGGCGAGCACACCGGTCGCTCGGCGCAGGACAAGTTCATGGTCCGCGACGACGAGACCCGCGACACCGTATGGTGGGGCAAGACCAACAAGCCCATGAGCCCCGACGATTTCGCCGCACTGAAGGCCGACTTCTTCGCAGCGCTCGGCCAGAAGGAAGACCTGTTCGTCCAGGATCTCTATGGCGGGTCGCAGCCCGAGCACCGGGTCCGCGTCCGCGTGGTGACCGAACTCGCTTGGCACAATCTGTTCATCCGCACCATGCTGGTCCGCCCGGAAGAGCATGAGCTGCGCGCGTTCGTCGCCGACTATACCATCATCGACCTGCCAAGCTTCCGCGCCGATCCGGCGCGTCATGGCTGCCGTTCCTCGACCGTGATCGCGGTCAATATGACCGAGAAGCTGATCCTGATCGGCGGCACGCGCTATGCTGGCGAGATGAAGAAGTCGGTCTTTGGCCTGCTCAACTATCTGCTGCCGACGACGGGCGTGATGCCCATGCACTGTTCGGCCAATATGGGCGCGGACGGATCGACGGCGGTGTTTTTCGGCCTGTCGGGCACCGGCAAGACGACGCTGTCGGCGGATGCCAGCCGCACGCTGATCGGCGATGACGAGCATGGCTGGTCCGACACGGCGGTCTTCAATTTCGAGGGCGGCTGCTACGCCAAGATGATCCGCCTGTCGCCCGAGGCGGAGCCGGAAATCTTCGCCACGACCAAGCGGTTCGGCACCGTCCTGGAAAACGTGGTCATGGACCCGGTCACGCGTCAGCTCGACCTGAACGACAACAGCCTGGCCGAGAACAGCCGGGGCGCCTATCCGATCGACTTCATCCCCAATGCGTCCAAGGACAATATGGGGGGCGTGCCGCGCAATATCGTGATGCTGACCGCCGATGCTTACGGCATCCTGCCGCCGATCGCGAAGCTGACGCCCGAACAGGCGATGTATCATTTCCTGTCCGGCTATACCGCACGCGTCGCAGGGACCGAGATCGGCGTGACCGAGCCGGACGCGACCTTCTCGACCTGTTTCGGCGCGCCGTTCATGCCGCGTCATCCCTCGGTCTATGGCAATCTGCTGAAGGAGCGGATCGCCAAGGGCGGCGTCGATTGCTGGCTGGTCAACACCGGCTGGACGGGCGGTAAATATGGCGTCGGCCATCGCATGCCGATCAAGGCGACCCGCGCGCTGCTGAATGCCGCGCTCGACGGCAGCCTGAACCATGTCGAGTTCCGGACCGATCCGAATTTCGGCTTCCAGGTGCCCGTGGCGGTGCCGGGTGTCGATCCGGCGATCCTGAACCCGCGCGAGACCTGGGCGGACAGCGCAGCCTATGACGCGACGGCGGCCAAGTTGGTCGATCTGTTCAACGAAAATTTCAAGCAGTTCGCCGAACATGTCGACGAGGGCGTCCGGGCGGCCGCGCCGAAGGTTTCGGTCCCGGCCTGATCGACGATGGGGAGGGCGTTCGTCGTAAGCGTCCTCCCTTGGCCTTCGACTTCGCTCAGGCTGAACGGCGGTTGGTATGGATTTCCTCCGAAACTCCGTTCAGCCTGAGCGAAGTCGAAGGCTATGTCCGGTGACCAGCCTCAATCGCCAATCGGCTCGACCAGCAACACGCCGCCATCGACATGCGCGACCCGCAAGCGGGTGCCGCTCTGCGCATCCGGCCCGCGCACCGGCCACTCGCCATCGCCCAGCCGTGCCCGGCCTTCGCCACCGACGATCGGCGTCGTCACGGTCACGACCTGTCCCCGCAACCGAAGCGCGGGCGCATTGAGCACCGGCGCGTCGCTTTCGACCGGAAAGTCCCGGTACCAGCGCCGCCCGATCACGACACAGACCACGCTCCACACGGCAAATTCGGCGAGCTGAAGCCCGATCGGCAGGTCCGGGATAGCCCAAGCCGTCAGTGCGGTGACACCGGCCGCGATGGCCAGGAAGATCAGGAATACCCCCGGCACCAGCAACTCGGCAATTCCGAGCGCCAGCCCCGCCGCCAACCACAGTGCGGCGGGATCGAGTTCGCCGATCGTCACGATGGCGACTGGTCGAACGGCCCCGGCTTGGTCGTGACTCGCGGGGTGGCGGCGTCGGACTTGTTAGGGGCGAGTGCTTCCTTGGCAAGTTCACCGATACCGCCCAATGTCCCGATCAACTGGGTCGCCTCGACCGGGAAGAGGATCGTCTTGGCATTGGGGCTGGTGGCGAACTTGCCGATCGCCTCGACATATTTCTGGGCGATGAAATAGTTGATCGCCTGCGTACCGCCCGACTCGATCGCCTCGGACACGACACGGGTCGCCTTGGCCTCCGCCTCGGCGGCGCGCTCACGGGCTTCGGAGTCGCGATAGGCCGACTCGCGGCGCCCTTCGGCTTCCAGGATGCGGGCCTGCTTCTGTCCCTCGGCGCGAAGAATCTCGGACGCGCGCGAGCCTTCGGCCTCCAGGATGTTGGCGCGCTTCTCGCGCTCGGCCTTCATCTGACGCGCCATGGCGTTGACGATGTCCACCGGCGGGCGGATGTCCTTGATCTCGACGCGGGTGATCTTCACGCCCCAGGGCGTCGTGGCATGATCGACGACGTTGAGCAGCCGTGCATTGATTTCGTCGCGCTTCGACAAGGTCTCGTCCAGATCCATCGATCCCATGACGGTGCGAAGATTGGTCGTCACCAAGTTGAGCAGCGCAACATACAGGTCCGACACTTCATAGGCCGCCTTGGGCGCGTCCAGAACCTGGAAAAAGACGACCCCATCGGTGGAGATCATCGCATTGTCCTTGGTGATGATTTCCTGCCCGGGAATATCGATCACCTGCTCCATCATGTTCACCTTGCGGCCCACGCGATAGAAGAATGCCGGGTAGAAGTTGAAGCCCGGTATGGCGGTGCCGGTATAGCGGCCGAAATGCTCGATGGTATATTGATAGCCCTGGCGGACGATCTTGATCGACATCATCAGGTACAGCAGCACCAGCAACACGGCCAGCGCGGCGATGATCAGGCCCATGGATACACTCCCCCAACTCGATCCGGGGCCCTTCTAGCATGGCGGTGCAGCAAGGGCCTAGCGGGAACGGCTTGCTTTGGTTACATGGCCCGCCACTTGTTCCCTCCGCAGGATTTGGCAGCCTTATGGATATCCGCCTCGGCCTCACCTTCGACGACGTGCTCCTCGTGCCCCAGGGGTCCGACGTTCTGCCGAGCACCGCAGACACGCGCACGCAACTGACCCGATCGATCGCGCTGAACATCCCCGTCCTGTCGGCGGCGATGGACACCGTGACCGAGGCCGACATGGCGATCGTCATGGCGCAGCTGGGCGGCATGGGCGTGCTCCACCGCAATCTGACGGTGGAGCAGCAGGTCGCCGCCGTGCGGCAGGTCAAGCGGTTCGAAAGCGGCATGGTCGTCAATCCGATCACCATCTCGCCGACCGCGACGCTGGCCGAGGCGCAAGCGCTGATGGCGCGGCACCGGATCAGCGGCATTCCGGTGGTTGAGTTCGACGGCCGTCTGGTCGGCATCCTGACCAACCGCGACGTGCGCTTCGCCGAGAACCCGCAACAGCCGGTGTCCGAGCTGATGACCCGCGAAGACCTGGCGACGGTCAAGGTCGGCGTCGGGCAGGACGAAGCGCGTCGCCTGCTCCACGGCCGTCGGATCGAGAAGCTGCTGGTCGTCGACGAAAGCTATCGCTGCGTCGGCCTGATCACCGTCAAGGACATCGAAAAGGCGGTCACCTATCCATCCGCCACCAAGGATGCGGCCGGTCGCCTTCGCGTCGCCGCCGCCTCGACGGTGGGCGAAAAGGGGTTCGAGCGGACCCGTGCATTGATCGAGGCGGAAGTCGATTGCGTCATCATCGACACCGCGCACGGTCATAACCGCGACGTCGCCCGTGCGGTCGAGGCGGCCAAGAAGCTGTCCGACACGGTGCAGGTGATCGCGGGTAATGTCGCGACCGCCGCCGCCACGCGCGCGCTGATCGATGCAGGCGCGGATGCGGTGAAGGTCGGCATCGGGCCGGGCTCGATCTGCACCACCCGCGTGGTCGCGGGCGTGGGCGTGCCGCAGCTGACCGCGGTGATGGACTGCGCCGAGGAAGGCTGGAAGTCGGGCGTGCCGGTGATCGCCGATGGCGGCCTGCGCACCTCGGGCGATCTGGCCAAGGCACTGGCGGCGGGCGCTGGCGCCTGCATGGTCGGCTCGCTCTTGGCGGGGACCGAGGAAGCGCCGGGCGAGACGTTCCTGTACCAGGGCCGCGCCTATAAATCCTATCGCGGCATGGGATCGGTCGGCGCGATGGGGCGTGGTTCGGCGGACCGCTATTTCCAGGGCGACATCAAGGATCAGATGAAGCTGGTGCCCGAGGGGATCGAGGGCCAGGTCGCCTATAAGGGGCCGGCTCGCGACGTCATCCACCAGCTGGTCGGCGGTATCAAGGCGGCGATGGGCTATACCGGTTCGGCGACGCTGAAGGACCTTCGCGAGCGGGCGCAGTTCGTCCAGATCACGGGGGCGGGCCTGAAGGAAAGCCACGTCCATGACGTGACCATCACGCGTGAGGCTCCCAATTACCCGACCCGCTGATCCTAGGGATATTCGCGCATGACGCCTGCCGCACGTACCCAGGCGGCGATCGAGTTGCTCGACGCGATCGTCGCCGCTGCGGCGAGCGGCGGGGCGGCGGCGGACACGCTGATCGCCCGCTATTTCGCGACGCGTCGCTATGCCGGGTCGAAGGACCGGCGGGCGGTGCGCGAGCTCGTCTATGCCGCCATCCGCCAGGCCGGGCCGGTGCCGGTATCGGGCCGGGCCGCAATGGTAGCGGTGGCGGATAGCGATCCGACCATCGCCGCGACCTTCGACGGTCAGGGCCATGGACCGGCGCCGATCACCGCCGATGAGCCCCGTGCCCAGGGCGGGATCGCTCCTGCCTGGCTGGTCGAGGCACTGTCGGCATCGGGGCTGGACGCGGTGCAACAGACGGCGCTGGTCGACCGTGCTCCGCTGGATGTGCGGGTCAACACGCTTGCGACCACCCGCGACGCGGTGCTGGCGCAGTGGCCGGACGCCGCGCCCACACCCCTGTCCCCGCTGGGGCTTCGCCTCACCAATGGGACGGCGGTCGAACAGTCCGACATCTACCGTGCCGGACTGGTCGAGGTGCAGGACGAGGGGAGCCAGATCGTCGGCGCGGCGCTGTCGGCGAAACCGGGAGAGTGGCTGGTCGATCTGTGCGCCGGTGCCGGTGGCAAGACATTGCAGATCGCAGCGGCCATGGACAATCGCGGCGCGCTGCTCGCCTGCGACATCGACCGCGCGCGCTTGCAGAAGCTGCCCCCGCGTGCCGAACGGGCAGGGGCGACGATCGTCGAAAGCCGCTTGCTCAATCCCGGGCATGAGGCGGACATGCTGTCCGACTGGACGGGTAGGGCCGATGGCGTGCTGATCGACGCGCCCTGTTCGGGCACCGGCACCTGGCGCCGGAATCCGGAGGCCCGTTGGCGGCTGACGCCCGAGCGTCTCGACCGGTTGCGCGCGATGCAGGAGCAGGTGCTCGGCGTCGGGGCCTTGCTGGTCAAACCGGGCGGGCGGATGGTCTATATCGTCTGCTCGCTGCTGGATGCGGAAGGGCGCGACCAGGTCGCGGCATTCCTGGCCCGCCATCCCGGCTGGTCGACCGAGCCGATCGAGGCGGCGGTCGGAACGCCGCATGGTCCGGGCTATCGACTCGATCCGGCGACCCATGGCACCGACGGATTTTTTGTCGCCTGCCTCCGGGCGCCATGCTAGCATCCGGTTCAGTGCCCAGTCCGGAGTTCCTCATGCGTTTGACGTCCCTGGCCGCCGCCGCCGCCCTGGCAGTGGTTTCGGTTTCCACCTCGCTCAGCGGCCAGCGCCCCGACAGCCAGATCGATGCCCGTTCGCTGCAATTGCTCGAGCAGGGACGCAGTCTGAAGGCGGCAGGCAATCTGGAGGGAGCGACGGACATTCTGGAGACGGCGGTGACTGTCGATCCGCGCAATCGCGCCGCCTTCGTGCTGCTGGCGGAGGTCGCGGATGCGCGTGGCCTGCCGGGCAAGGCGATCCGGCTGTATCGCGAGGCGCTGCTGCTCGACCCCAACGACCTGCGGGCGCTGCGCGGGCAGGGCGAGGCGCTGGTCCAGCGCGGTGCCGTTGCGCGCGCCAAGGACAATCTCGCCAAGATCAAGACGCTGTGCAAATCCGACTGCGCCGATGCGACCGCTCTCGCCGCGCAGATCGCCAAGGGGCCGCCCGCGCCAGTGACGACCGCGCAGGTCGACACGAAGGCACCGCCCAAGCCGTAAGGCTTGTCCTCCCCCTATACGTGACAGGTAAGCGGCGACGCGGGTGACGGTATCCCGCCATTGCGGGGGGACGATACGCCTGCGCCGGGCCTATGGCGTGCCACCTCCCCGCGCAGGGGAGGAATATCTCAACCCAAAGCGTGCGCCAGGGCGACGAACTCCGCCACCGACAGCGTCTCCGCCCGGCGGGCCGGGTCGATGCCGATGGACTCCATCACCTCGACCGCACCCGCGACCGGCTTGAGGCTCTGGCGCAGCATCTTGCGGCGCTGGCCGAAGGCGGCGGCGGTCAGGCGTTCCAGCGTGCGGAAGCTCACGCCCTCGGGGGCGGGCTTGGGGGTGATGTGCACTACCGCCGACATGACCTTGGGCGGCGGCGTGAAGGCGGAGCGATGGACCGGCATGGCGATCCGCGATTCGCTCCGCCACTGGGTCAGAACAGCCAGACGGCCATAAGCGGACTGATCGGGCGCAGCGACGATCCGCTCCGCCACTTCCTTCTGGAACATCAGCGTGCAGGACTGCCACCAGGGCAACCACGCGCCCGACAGCCAGCCAACAAGCAGCGGCGTGCCGACATTATAGGGCAGGTTGGAGACGATATGCGGTTTGGTCTCGAACAGCTCCGGCGCGTTGATGCGCAGGGCATCGCCTTCGATCACCTTCAATCGGCCAGGGAAAGCCTCAGCCAATTCGGCCAGCGCGGGAATGCACCGGCGGTCGCGCTCGATCGCGGTCACCCGCCCGCCCGCCATCAGCAGGGCGCGGGTAAGGCCACCGGGGCCGGGACCGATCTCCAGCACCTCCTGATCGGTCAGGTCGCCGGGGATCGCGGCGATGCGGGCCAGCAATTGTCCGTCGAACAGGAAATTCTGTCCGAGCGACTTGGAGGCGGACAGGCCATGCTGCGCGATCACCTCGCGCAGGGGCGGCAGGGGCGTGACGGGATCCATGTCAGGCGGCGGCTTCGGCCCGGCGTTTGGCGGCATCACCCGCCATCGCGATCGCAGCAATCATCGCGCCCGGATGCGCGCGATCCTGCCCGGCGATGCCGAAGGCGGTGCCGTGATCGGGCGAGGTGCGAACGATCGGCAGGCCCAGCGTGATGTTCACGCCCTCAACAAAATGCAACGTCTTGAGCGGCACCAGCGCCTGGTCGTGATAGCAGCACAGCACCGCGTCATAGGCCTCCCGCGCACGCGGATGGAACAGCGTGTCGGCGGCGAAGGGGCCGGTCGCGTCGATCCCCTCGGCGCGAAGCTGTGCGATCGCGGGCTCCATCAACTCAATCTCTTCGCGACCGATCGCCCCGCTTTCGCCCGCATGGGGGTTGAGCCCGGCGAACGCCAGGCGTGGGGCGGTGATGCCAAAATTACGGCACAGCCCTCGCGCGGTGGCGCGTCCCTTGGCCACGATCAAGTCGATCGAGAGCAGCCCGGAAACCGCGGCAAGCGGGACGTGGGTGGTGATCGGCACGACGCGAAGCGACGGCCCCGCCAGCATCATCACCGCATTGGCACCCGCCACGCCACAACGCTCCGCGACGAACTCGGTCTGGCCGGGATGAGTGAACCCGATGCCGTAAAGCTGGGACTTGCTGACCGGGCCGGTTACCAGCGCGCAGGCCGCGTCCGATCGGACTAGCCCCACCGCCAGTTCCAGCGCATGAAGGGCACATCGCGCGCCTTCCACGTCGGGCTGACCGGGATGGATTTCGCCACCATCATCGACCGACAGGATCGGCAACGCCTGGTCGAACGCGGCGACGGCGGCCGCCATGTCCGATACGCGGGCGGTCGGACCGCTCCAAACCCGTTCGATCGCGCGCGCGTCCCCCACCGCCAGGAAGGGCGGCAATCCGGCTTCGTGGCGTGCGGCCCAGGCCTTGGCGATGATCTCCGGCCCGATCCCGGCCGGGTCGCCCATCGAGATCGCGAGTGGCCGGATCATCGCCCTATCCTCATCAACGATATTCGATCACCGCGTCGCGGCGAAGGTCGCGCATCTTCTGGTTGGCGCGCAGGTTGACCCGCTGCTGCTCGACCTGATTCTGGATCTGGTCGCTGGTCGGCAGATTGCCCGAGCGCGGTTCCTCGCGGTCGCACAGCACCAGCGAGCGGACGCCCTGCTCCGGCGAACCGAAGGGCGGGGTCGCCTGCCCGATCTGCAGCTTCAGCAGGATTTCCTGGAGCGGGGCGGGGAGCTGGCGGATGGTGACCTGATCGTTATCGACCACTTCGGCCTTCAGGGTCGTCGCGACCCGCTGTACGTCACCGCAGCCGCGGATCGCCTGCGTCGCCTTGGCGAATTCCGCCGCGCGGGCGCTGGCCTGAGCCTGGGTCGTGCCGGCGGGGAACTTCACGGTCAGCTGCTTGAGCGACAGGCGCGAGTCGCGCGGATCGGCGGTCAGGACCTGACGCTTGTCGGTCAGGTACAGGATCGAGAAGCCGCCCGGAATCTGGATCGGCCCAGCGACCTGGCCGACCTGCATCTGCTGCGCCGCCGCCTGAAGCTCTGGCGGAAGCTGCGCGGCGCGGACCCAGCCCAGGTCGCCGTTCACCGCGCGGGTCGACGCCTCGGAGAAGCTGCGCGCGAAATATTCGAAGGGCTGCTGCCCCTTCTGGATCTCGGCGATGATCTGGCGCGCATTGGCGAAGACCTGCTGCTGCGTCGCCTCGTTGGCGGACAGGAAGATTTCCTTGAGGTTATATTCCTCGGTCCCCTTGGCAGCTTCGAGGCGGGCGCGGATCGCGTTCACCTCTTCGTCGCCGACATTGACGAACGGTTCGACCCGCTTGCGCAGGTAGCGGCTCCAGGCCAGTTCACCCTCGATCTGGCGGCGCATCGAACGATCCGACGAACCGACCGAGCGCAGGAAGGTCGTCATCGCGGTCGGCGTCTTGCCGAACTGCTGCGAGAAACGGGCATAGGCCTGGTTGATCTCGTCCGGCGTGACCGTGATGTCGGCGGTCTTCGCCTCCTGGATCTGCAGCGTTTCGTCGATCAACTGACGCAGGATCTGCATCCGAAGGCGGTCACGATCCTCCGACGAGAGGTTCGTCACGTTGTTCAGCGCCATGGCCAGCGCCATCCGCTGATCGATGTCGGTCTGGGTCAGCACCGTGTCGTTGACGATGGCGGTGGGCTTGCGGACATTGGGGTCCAGCTTGCCGAACAATTGCAGGTTGGAGGGGATGTTTAGCCCGCCGGTATCCGGCACGGCCTGATCCGGCACGGTCTGCGCCAGCGTGCTCGCCGCCGCAGCGGCCATCATCATCGTCACGCCCGCGCGAAGAAAGCGGCCCTTGGTACGAATGTCGTTCTTCACCGTGTCTGTGATCCTCATCGCGCCTGAATGGGGCGCGTAACCGTCGCGATATGGCTCGACCATGCTGAATACCGGCTTAGCGGCCGAGATTGGTGAACGCCAGCGTCAACAGGAAGCTGTTGCCTGCGCGCGCGTCGCCGGTGTTCACATAGTCCCGCCGCCAGGTGAAGCCCAGGCGAAGGCAGTCATCCTCATATTGCACGCCCAGCCGGTGGCGAATCGGATCGAAGCCGTTGGACAGCGACAATGCGTCTTCCGCCCGGTCGGTCAGATCGATCACGGTCGACCCGAAGGCGGACCAGAAACGTGCGAATTGGACCCGGCCCGCCAACCGGACCTCTTCGCGATCCTGCAAATCCTCGATTGATGTGAAGATGTTACGGTTCAGCCGCAGATAGCCCGCCTGGAAATAGGTGGAGCGGGAGCCGACCGTGGCGTCGATCTCGTTCCGGCGGACGGCGAAGCTGTCCTTGTCCAGCCGGAAGCGGTGGGTCAGCGAGACGAAATCGCGGAACCGCAGCTCGGTCCGCCCGACGATGTCCGACCAGCGATCCGACAGGCCGGTGCCCGGATAGAGGATGGTCGGGCGGTCGTTCAGGCGAAAACTCTGTCCGACGATCGTGTCGAAGGTGAAGCCCGGCAGGGTCAGCGACCATTGCGCGCCATAGGTGATGCGGGTCGAATCCTCGAATCGGTCGTAACCGGGGAAGCGGTTCAGCGCGAAGAGGTTCGAATCCTCCAGATCGACCGAGCGGGCATCCTCGTTGGGGATTTCGATATTCTTGATCTTGGGGCTGGCGACGATCTGCACGCGCGGGGTGAAGCGCTGGCTGCCGCCCCAGAGTTCGCCGACGAACGGCCATTTCACGTCGACCGCGACCGCACCGATCGCGCGCCCCTGAAATCCTTCCAGCCCCTGATAGACGAGCGGGGTGGAGACGATGTTGTTGGAATTATAGGCATCGCCGCGGCCATAGGCGGTGAAGGTCACCTCCTGGCCCCAGTTGGTCAGACGGCGCAGGTCCCAGCGCAGGCTGGCGAAGGCACGCTGCGTATCCTGGCCCGCCGTGCGGCTGATCGCCAGGGTGTTGAGCTGCATCTCGAACTTGCCGCCGAGCAGGCCGTCGTCGAAGCGGCGGCGATAGTCGATCTCGGGCAGCGCGATCGGCTGCTGTCCCTGCGGATCGTTGACGCGCAGCGTTTCGACATACCATCCGGTCAGCGAGAAATAGCTGTCCTTGTCGATATGCTCCAGGCTGGCCGTGGTGCGCAGCCGGTCGTCGCGCGAAATATCGTAGCGGCGAAGGAAGGTGCGGTCGGTGGTGATCCGCATCGAGCCCGACAGGCTCCATTCGGGTGAGAACTGGTAGCGCCCGACCGCATCCAGATAGCCGCGAAACGCCTGGGTGGTGTCGGTGGGGTTCAGCGTGTTCAGGTCGTCGCTGCGGCGACTGGCGGTGCCATAGCCGGTGACCCGGAATGCGCCCTTGGTGCTCAGCGCCTCATATTGTGCCTCCAGCATCGGCAGCACGGCGGTGAACACATGGGGCGTGACGGTCAGCCCCTTATTGGGAGCCAGCCGCCAGTAATAGGGCACCGCCACTTCGACGCCGTTGACCCGGTCGAGCCGAATATCGGGGGTCAGGAAACCACTATCACCCCCCGATCCGACGGGGGCCGACAGACGCGGCAGCGGAATGGTGGGCAGGCCGAACAGGTTCAGCCGCGCGCCGTTGAAATAGACGCGCTCGCGGTCGGGGCGATAGGTGACGCGGACCGCCGTGATCTTCCAGGACGGCTCCTTGGGGCAACCTTCGGAGGTTTCGACCGCGCAAGGCGTATAGGCGGCGCGTTCCAGATTGACGGTGCCGTCCGCCTGCCGCGTGCCGCGATCGGCGGCCAGGCGCCCGCCCTGTTCCAGCACGACCAGCATATTGTCGACCACGCCGTCCTTCAGCGAATCGGTCAGCTCGATCTGATCGCCATAGGCGATGTCGCCCTCTGGGTTGGTGATGGCGATGTTTCCGGTCGCCAGGACCTTGCCCGTCTTGCGGTTCCAGGTGACTTTCTCGGCGCGCAGACGCTCGCCCTCGCGGAACATCCGCACCTCGCCGGTCGCGGTGACGATGTCGGCGTCGATGTCATATTCGAGCTGGTTCGCGCTGAACCGCACCTGGTTGGGGTCTTCGGGCGCGGGGCCTTCCGATGGCGGGGGCGAGACGGCGCGGTCCTGCAGGTCCTGCGCGACAGCGGGTGCGGCCGCCAGCAGGGCCAGGGACAGGGTGAAGGGCAGGGCGCTGCCGGTCAGAAGCGTCATTCGCAACACGATGATATCTGGTCCGTCCTTGCCGACACGATGAGAAAGCCACCCCGGGCAGGGCGACGCCGTGAAGGGTCCGCCTATCGCATCACCGGCGGCTTGCTGCAATCGCGCGCTTGCCACACGGGGCTTTCGGCCTAGATGATAGCATCAGTTACCAGTTCATCAGGGGTTTCCCATGCAGATCGCCTTTACCTCCGCCGCCGATGCGAGTGACGTTCTCGTCCTTCCGATTCCCAAGGACGGCGCGGCCACCGGATCGATCGGTGGCGAGGAGATGGCGGCGATCGCCAAGGCGGCGACCGACTCCGCGCGCTTCAAGGGCGAGGCCGGAACGATCGTCGAGGTCTTCGCTCCCGTCGATGGCGGCGTGCGTCGCGTTCTGTTGCTGGGCGTTGGCGAGGGCAAGGATACCGAATGGCGCAAGGCGGGCGGCGCATTGACCGCCAAGCTGCTGACCAGCGCGTCCTCGGCGGCGGTCGTGCTGACCGGGCTGGGTACGAAGCCTTCGGCCGAGGCGATTGCGGGCTTTGCGGGCGCGGCAGTGCAACGCGGCTGGCGCCACGACGTGTACCGGACCAAGCTGCCCGAGACGTCGAAGCCGACCCTGACCCGGATCGCGATCGTCGATGCCGGCGCGGATGCCGAAGCGGCGTTTGCCGGAGTCCATGCGGTCAATGGCGGGCTGGAGCTGACCCGTACTCTGGTGTCCGAGCCGCCGAACAAGCTCTATCCCGAAAGCTTCGTCGAGCGTGTGCTGGCCGATGTCGAGGGGCTCGGGCTGGAAGTCACCGTGCTGGACGAGGCGCAGATGCGCGACCTGGGCATGGGCGCGCTGCTCGGCGTGAGCCAGGGGTCGGTCCGCGAGGGGCGGCTGCTGGTGCTCAAATGGAATGGCGGCGGCGCGGATGCCGAGACGCTGGCGCTGGTCGGCAAGGGCGTGACCTTCGACACGGGCGGCATCTCGATCAAGCCTGCGGCCGGCATGGAAGACATGAAGTGGGACATGGGCGGCGCGGGTGCCGTGGCGGGCGCGATGAAGGCGATCGCCACCCGCAAGGCCAAAGCGAATGTGGTCGGCGTCATGGGCCTGGTCGAGAATATGCCCGACGGCAATGCGCAGCGTCCCGGTGACGTCGTCACCTCCATGTCGGGCCAGACGATCGAGGTCATCAACACCGACGCGGAAGGCCGCCTGGTCCTATGCGACGCACTGACCTGGGTTCAGAAGACGCATTCGCCCTCGACCATCGTCGATCTCGCCACGCTGACGGGTGCGATGATCATCAGCCTGGGCAACGAGCATGGCGGACTGTTCGCCAATGACGATTCGCTGGCCGAGGCGCTGCTGGCCGCGGGGTCGACCACCGGCGACAAGCTGTGGCGTTTCCCGTTGGGCGATGCCTATGACAAGCTGATCGACAGCCAGATCGCCGACATGAAGAATGTCGGTCCGCGCGGCGGCGGCTCGATCACGGCGGCGCAGTTCCTGAAGCGCTATATCAATGAGGGCGTCGCCTGGGCGCATCTCGATATTGCGGGCATGGTCTGGTCGGACAAGCCGGGCGTCAACCACGACAAGGGCGCAACCGGTTATGGCGTGCGCCTGCTCGACCGGTTCGTCGCGGACCGGTTCGAGGCCTGAACGGGAACGGCGCGGTCGTGCAGGTCGACTTTTATCATCTGACGATCGCGCCGCTCGACCGGTTGCTGCCCGTGATCGCCGAACGGGTAATGGCGGGCGGAAACCGCCTGCTGATCGTCAGCGGCGATGCGGAGCAGCGGGCGGCGCTGGACCGGCAATTGTGGATGATCCCGGCGGACGGCTTTCTTCCCCATGCGCAGGCGGGCGAGGGGGACGATGCGGCCCAGCCGGTGCTGATCGCGCCGGATACGAATGCCAGCAACGGCGCGCGTCATGTCGCGCTGGCCGATGGCGTCTGGCGCGACGAAGCGCTGACCTTCGACCGGGCCTTCCATTTCTTCGATGGCGATCGCATCGGCGAGGCCCGCTCCGCCTGGCGCGCTCTGGCGGAGCGCGAGGGGGTGGAGCGCCGTTACTGGAAGCAGAACGATCAGGGCCGCTGGGAACAGGCGGCCTGATCACCGGTCGATACCGGTCTTCCACAGTGATGGACAGGCCGGAAAGCATCCGGACCTGCCCCTTGGCATCATCCGGCGGCGCGCTGATCCTGCAGGAATTGCATGATCTGTCCGCGAGGACCGAAGGCGCCGATCGATCCGCCTTCCATCTGCATGATGTGATCGACGCGGTTGAGCAGCGGCGGCCGGTGCGTCACGACGACCACGATACTGCCCTCGTCGCACATATCGGCAATCAGTTCGCACAGCATCTTCTCGCCATCGCCGTCCATGTTCGACGTCGGATCGTCGAGCAGGATTAGGAACGGTTTGC
This sequence comes from Sphingomonas sp. Marseille-Q8236, assembly GCF_965112005.1. Lineage (NCBI taxonomy): Bacteria > Pseudomonadati > Pseudomonadota > Alphaproteobacteria > Sphingomonadales > Sphingomonadaceae > Sphingomonas > Sphingomonas sp. Marseille-Q8236. The sequence goes on along the minus strand of NZ_CBCOPO010000002.1, from coordinate 1,305,013 downwards.
CGAAGACCGCCCGCGCGACGGCGATACGCTGGCGCATCCCACCGGGCAGGTGCAGCCCGTCACGACCGACCATCGTCTCATACCCCTCGGGCAGGCGCAGGATCAGTTCGTGCACATCGGCCCGCCGCGCGGCGGCGATGATCGCGTCGGTCGAGGCATCGGCATCGAAGCGGGCGATATTTTGCGCCACCGTGCCGTCGATTAGTTCGATCTGCTGCGGAACATAGCCGATATATTTGCCGAGTTCCTCCGTATCCCATTGATCCAGCGCCGCGCCGTCCAGGCGGATCACGCCGCGCGCCGCCGGCCAGACGCCGGCCAAGGCGTTGAGCAGCGCGGTCTTGCCCGATCCCGGCGCACCCATGATGCCGAGCGAGTCCCCGGCCTTCAGGGCGATGCCGACATTGCTGACGACCGGACGCTGCACGCCCGGCGCCAGCACGAACAACTGGTCGGTCGACATCTCCGCCTCGGGACGGGGCAGAAGGGTGGTCACGTCGCGCATCGGCAACTGGCCGAGCAGGACGTTCAGGCGATCGAGCACCATCCGCGCCGTCTTTACCGCACCCCAGCCGCTGACCACCTGATCCAGCGGTGCGAGCAACTGGTAGAAGAGCAGCGCGGCGATCAGGGCCGTGCTCCAGGCCGCCCGGTCGCTGAACGCCAAGCCTGCCCCGATCGACAAGAGCGTGATGAACATCATCAGCCGCAGGCCGCGCGCGGCACCGGCCAGCCCCACCGAGCGCCGGTGCATCGCCCGCTCTGTCAGGATCATATCCTGTGCCATGCCCAGCCAGCGCTGGCGCAGACGCCCTTCCATCCCCATGGCCCGGGCGGTCAGGGCGTGGCGACGTCCTTCCTCCGCCGACAACCAGCGCAGCGGGCGCATCTCGGCCAGCCATTCGGCTCGCCGCCCCGCCGATCCGCCCATCGCCCAGCCGATCAGGGCGATCAGGATCATGGCGGCCAGGCCCGCCACGCCCAGCCAGACATGCAGGACGAACAGCATGATCAGCGCGATCGGGGCGAGGCACAGGTCGATCAGCGCGGCGGGCATGGGGCCGGTCAGGAAGTGGCGCAAGCGATCGGCGTCATGGACCGGACCCAGCCCGTCGCCTTCCAGCACACCGGTCCGCGCGACGAAGGCGACCCCGTCATGGATGCGCGGCGCCAGTTGCTGGTCGACTGCCCCGGCCACGTCGAAAAGCAGACGCGCCCGCAGCGTGTCGAGCAGGCCGAACACACCGTACAACACGACACCCAGGAACAGCAGGCCCCACAGCGTCGCGACATTGCGTCCCGGCACGGCCGCATCGGCCAGCACCCCGACGAGCAGCGCACCGAACATCAGCATGACTTGCAACACCACGCCGATGGCCACCGCCGCCATCACCCCCCGCCGCAGGGTCGAGGACAGGACCGCACGGTCGTCCGGCGCGGCCGACAAGGCCGATGTGCTCTCACCCCAGATTACGCGTGCCATTGGTCTTTGGTCCTTTTTTCCGGCCCGGCTGTAACATGCTCCCGCAAGCTCCGACAGCGGCGGCGGGATGGACGGGCGGCTCGGTTTGACACGATCCGGGGCCCTTCTATAGCGCGTTGGCGATTGGCAAGGGGTCAATGATTGAAACGGCTTGGCGCGATGGTCGGCTGGATGCTCCTGGCCCTGGCATGGGGCCTGGCACTTTGCCCTTGGCTGGGAGGAGTCTGGCCCGGGGCGGATGCCTTCGCCTCGTTTCTACCGCTGGCGGCCATTCCCTTGATCGCGGGGCTCCTGGTGTCGCCGCATCGCAGGCACTGGCCCTTCGTGGCGGGGGCGATCGGGGCGACGGCGCTGATCGCCTGGCCGATCGCGCGCGAAATCGCGGAACGTCCCTCGGTCAACGCGGTGCCCACTGGGGCGGCGAGGATCGTCCTCGTCACCCACAACCTTCACGGTGGTCGGACCAGCCCCGATCGGGCCGCGAATGTCCTGATCGACAGCGGCGCGGACATATTGCTGCTTCAGGAGGCGGGCGGGGCCGAGCCGCTGTTCGAGAAGCTCTCGAACGTCTTTCCCTATCGCAGCGCGTGCCGGGGCTGCCAGTTGGCGATCCTGTCGCGGCGGCCGATGGGGCCCGTTCGCTGGCGTCTGCCAGGGCGACAGGGCGGCCTGGTCGGTCCCGCGCTGTTCCGCGCCGAAATCCCGTTACGGGGCCTGGGATCGCTCACTGTCGCGACGGTTCATGCACCATGGCCTTTCCCGCCGGGGCCGCAGGCGCGGTTCCGGTCGTCGCTGATCGATGCCGTTCGGCAGGGACCGACCGACCATCTGGTCCTGACCGGCGATTTCAACCTGACGCCCTGGGGGCAGGGGATGGCGATGCTGGACCGGGGGCTGTGGCCGATGACGCGTGTGACGCGCGCGATGTTCAGCTTTCCGGCACGGGTCGCCGGGCGTGACTGGGCCGTGCCGCTCCTGCCGATCGATCAGATTTTCGTCGGGCGCGGCATCGTCGCGGGGCGCGTCGATACCCTGCCTTTTACCGGGTCGGACCACCGCGCGATCCGGGCCGAGCTGTTCGTCCAGCCCGACCCGTCCTGATCGCGGTCAGCGCTTGAGCGTGCGATCGAGCATGAAGGCGATCTTGCGCCGCATCCGGTCGGCGCCCAGCCGCATTTTGGCGGCCCGGGTCTGCTTCCCCGCAAATCGTGCCGGCCCGATGGTCGACGGGCGATACGCCTCCATGATGGGGAAGGGGAAGATGCATCGGTTGGGGATGCCATTTTCCCAGAAGCGATCGGTCTGATCGTCGATCGGACGCACCGCGTCATTGTACAATTCCAGGAAGCGCGCGGCGGCCTTCTTCGTGATGAAATAGCCCTGCGCGCCATAGGGCTTTCCATAGAGGCGCACGACGTAGAAACCGGGCACGGGCCAGTTGCGACGGTCGGGCAGATGCGGGGAGGGAAGTTTATAGAAGAGCTTCAGATACTCCATACCCTCCGCAGCATAGTCGATCGCGCACAGCATGCGTATGGCGGCCCAATCCGCGATGACGTCGTCTTCCAGGATCAGATATTGGTTGGTCGTGGGGTCCGCGACCAGTTGCCGCCACAGCGCCGCATGGCTGGAATAGACCCCGATCTCGCCGGGTTGAAGCGGCCGCCCATGATGACGGATTGCCGCCACCTCGTCATAATGAATGCCGACGGGCTCGCGGTGCGCGTCGAAAAAGCGCCAGTCGAGATCCTGACCCTCGATCGAACGGGTAAAGGACTCCCGCCGATCGGTTGCGCTGGTCAGGCTGATGACGTGGATCGGCGTCGTCATGGCGCTTTGGGTGCGCGCATCGGTCTTGGCGGAGTCCACAGGCAATCCTTTTCGTCTCGCGATGGGCAGGCGTCAGGCGTTCAACGCCCCGTTCGTGGCTTCACGATAGCGGGGGTCGTCGGCTCCGTCACCGGGGGCGCGGGCGGCACCTCCAGCGGCGTGACCGACGTTTCGACCCGCAGCGCGCCCGACGGGTCGCGGATCGGACGCTCCCGCGCGATCACGTTGCCGCTCACCAGATTGTCCGCCCCCGACAGCAGCGGGGTCAGCAACGGCACGTCGCCGCGCCGCTTCACGCGATCGAAATTGGCGTTGATGTCATAGGCGGGCAGGCTGGAGATCAGCTTGGGCGCCTCCAGATTGCCCATGGCGGACAGGAGCTGCGCCCGCGCGATATACTCGTTCGCCTCGGCCGTGGCATAGCTGGTGCGGATGTTCAGCAGGTCGCGCGCCAGGTCGAGCACGTCGAGGGTCGTACGGTCGCCGGCCTTTTCCTGGATGACGGCTCCGTCATAGGCCGCCTGCGCCGCAGCGGAGGCGGCGCGCAGATGTTCGAGCGAGGCCAGCGCGGCGCGGTGCGCGTCCCAGGCCTGGGCAACCGACTGGCGCGTTTCGCGCAGGGCCGCATCCACCAATCGCCAATCGGCGTCATTCTGCTGACGCGCCCGCTCGATCGACAGGCGGCGCGTGCCCGAGTCGATCAGCGGCATCGTCACCACCACCGACGAGCGCAGGTCGGTGGTGCGAAGCTGGTTCTGGTAGATCGAGGTCGGGCCGTAGGTGCCGCTGCTTTCCAGCGAGACATTCGGGTTCTGCTCGGCCTTGGCGGCGGCGACGGCGGCGCGCGACACCTTTTCGCGCGACTGGGCGCCGCGGATGATCGGGCTGGCATTTTCGGCGATGCCGTAGGCCGCGTCGAGCGAACCGACACCCAGGGCCAGTTGCGGCGGCACCGCCAGATCGCCGGGCAGGCCGCCCGTCGCCTGGAGGAACAGCGACTGGCTCGAACCCAATTGCCCCTGCGCGTTCAGCAGCTGTGCGCGGCCGAATTCGACGCGCGTTTGTACCTGCTGCAAATCGCTGGAGGTGATGTCGCGCACCGCGAACCGCGCGCGGCCATCGCTATATTGGCGCTCGAGCAGCGCCAGGTTCTGCCGCGCCAGTTCCACGATATTGCGGTCGCGGATCACCCCGACATAGGCCGAGATCACGTTGTACATGGTCGATGCCTCGACCAGCCGAAGCTGCTCACGCTCCAGCGCGATCTGCGCGAGCGCATTCTGTTCCGCCGATGCGCGCCGCCCGAACGACAGGACCGGCTGCGAGAAGACCAGTTGCGCGGTGCTCGAGAAACCCTCGGGCCGGTTGAAGAGACCGGGGTAGATCTCGCTGCGGGTACGGGTGAACTGGTGCGAACCCTGGAGCGTGATCTGCGGGCCATAGCTTGCCCGCGCTAGCGGATAGAGCGTGTCGACCGACTTCAGCGTCGAACGCTCCGCCACCAGTGTCGGATTGCTCCAATAGGCGCGCGCGATCGCGGCCTCCAGCGTGGTCAGCGTCGGCGTCGCATTCGCCGCCAGCGCGCCCTCGGGCGTCTCGCGCGGCAGTTGCGGCTCCAGTGGCTGCGGCATGCCGGCAGCGGTCGGCACCTGCGCCAACGCGACGCCCGATGCCGATCCCATCAGGGCCAGCATCGTCAAACCGGCGCGCAGCCCCAGCGCCTTCCCCCTGTTCACCATCATTGCCCCACTCCGTCGAATTAATTGTCTCGGAAAGCCCGCTCGAACTGATCGCGCAGGGGTTTCGTGATGTAAGAGATCATCGTCCGGTGGCCGGTTTCGATGAACACCTCGGCCGGCACGCCGGGGCGCAGCTGGATTTCGGGATAGCGGCGCAACTCGGCCTCCTCGATCGCGACGCGGACCGGGTAGAAGGCCTGCTTGCCCTCCTGGTCCATGGACCGGTCGGCGGCCACCGTCACCACCCGACCATGGATTTCCGGCGTCGCGGTGGAGTTCAGTCCGCTGAAGCGGATACGCGCCTGTTGGCCCACCCGCACCTGATCGATGTCGAGCGGCGAGACACCCGCCTCCACCATCAGCTCGTCGCTGTCGGGCACGATTTCCATGATGACCTCGGCCCCGCGAACGACGCCGCCGATGGTGTTGAAGGCCAGCTTGTCGACCACGCCGTCATAGGGCGCGCGCAGGACGCTGCGGTCTTGCGCATCGACCGCCGAGACGCTGCGCACCTGTTGCTGGTTCAGCGTATTGTTGATCTCGGCCAGGCGCGTGCCCGCTTCCGAACGGCGGGTCTCGCCCAGTTGGATGATCTGTTCGCGCGCCTCGGTGATACGCGCCTGGGTCGAGGCGATATTGGCCTGGAGCGCCCCGACATTGCCCTGAAGATCGGCGGCCGTGCGTTCGAGCTGGTTGCGGCGGCTGATCGTGACCAGCCCCTTTTCCCACAGATCCTTCACGCCCTGACGCTCGGGATTGATGAGCGCGGTCTGCTGTTCCAGCGCGTTGATCTGCGCGCGATAGGCGCCGATCTGCTGTTCATATTGCCGCACGCGCGACTCGAGCTGGGCGATCAGGCCCGACTGTTCGGTCTTGCGGATGGTGAAAAGCTTGCGCTCGTCCGCCATGGCGCGCTGGGCACCCTCGCCACCATTGACCAGTTCGGCGGGGAAGCTGATGCTCGGCGCGCCCAGACGCTCCGCCTCCAGCCGCGCGCGCTGGGCCAGCAACTGGTCGACGCTGAGGCTGGAATAGCGGGCATCGGCGTCAGTGACGCGGTCGTCGAAGCGCATCAGCACCTGGCCCTTGCGCACGCGCTGGCCATTTTCGACCAGGATTTCGGAAATGACGCCGCCCGCGGGATGCGCAATCCGCTTGATCCGGCTCTTTACCCCGACCTGGCCGGGCGCGATGACCGCGCCGCCGATCGGGATCAGCGCACCCGCCAGGCCGAAGCCCAGCACCAGCACGAGGATCGCGGTCAGCGCGATGCGGAACTGCCGCTTCGCACTCCGCAGCGGATCATAGAGGGGGGCCTCTTCGTCGATCGCGGTCAGGCGCGTGCCGGGGCCGCCGGTGGTGACGATGCCGTTCATGACTTGCTTTCCTCAAGGGTACGCTCGGGCGTGGGCGTGCCGTTGGGCAGCGCCGCGCGCGTCAGATGGTCCATGACCTGATCGCTGGGGCCGAATAGCTCGATACGGCCGTCGCGCAAATACATGATCTTGTTGACCTGTCCCAAAACGCTGGGACGATGGGCGATGACGACGACGATGCCGCCACGGTTGCGGACCGAGCCGATCGCGGCGGCCAGAGCGGCCTCGCCCTCGGCGTCGAGATTGGAATTGGGCTCGTCCAGAACGATCAGGAAGGGATCGCCATAAAGCGCCCGTGCCAGCCCGATACGCTGCCGCTGACCGGCGGAAAGCTCGCGGCCATCCTCGCCGATCTGGGTGTCATAGCCGGCGGGCAGGCTGGTGATCAGCGCATGGACTCCGGCGTCGCGCGCGGCGGCGATGATCGCTTCCGACGTGGCTTCTGGATCGAAGCGGGCGATATTCTGTGCGATGGTGCCGCCGACCAGTTCCACCGACTGGGGCAGATAGCCGAGCCACCGACCCAGATCGTCCGGCCACCACTGGTCGAGTGCCGCGCCGTCGAGCCGCACCGCGCCCACCTGAGGCTGCCACAAGCCGATCAGCGCGCGGCCGAGCGTGGTCTTGCCCGCGCCGCTGGGCCCGATCAGGCCTAGCGCATCGCCAGGGTTCAGCCGGAACTGGACGCCGTGCAGGGTGACCCGCTGCGTGCCCGGTGGGCCGACGACCAGATTTTCGACGAGCAGGCTTTGATGCGGTGCGGGCAGGCGAGTCATGCCGTGATCGGCGGCCGGGACGCGCGAGAAAAGCTGCTTCAGCCGTGCCCAACCCTGACGCGCGCCGACCAGATTGCGCCAATTGGCGATCGCCTGGTCGACCGGCGCCAGTGCGCGGCCCGACAGGATGGACGAGGCGAAGATGACGCCGCCGCTGGCCTTGCCGTTGATGACGAGCAGTGCGCCGACACTAAGGATGACCGATTGCAACAGCAGGCGAAGGACCTTACTGACCCCGCCCAGCTTGGCGCTTTCGCGTGAGACGCGGTTGGACAGGGTGACATATTGGTTGTTCACCCGCTCCCACCGGTCGCGCATCCGCTCGCGCATGCCCAGCGCAGCAAAGAGTTCGACATGGCGCATGTTCGATTCGGCCATGGCGTTGCGGACCGAGGACATCTGGTGGAGATCGGCCGACGGCTTCTTCATCACCCGGTTGGTCACCAGCGTCAGTGCCAGCAGGACCAGCGCGCCGATCAGGGTCGTGACGCCCAGCCAGACGTGCAGCATGAATAGCACGCCCAGGAAGAACAGGATCCAAGGCAGGTCGATCATCGTCGCCAGGCCGGTGCCGCTGATGAAGCTGCGCACCTGGTCCAGATCGCGCATCGGGCCCAGGCCGTCGCCCTGCGTCACCCGCCCGTCGAGCGACATCTGCCCCATCGCGCCCTGCACCCGGCGGGACAGCGCCCGGTCCAGCCCGTTGCCGACATCGGACAAAAGGCCGGCGCGCAAATTCTCGAACAACCCCTGAAAGGCATAGGCCAGCGTGACCATGATCAGCAGGCCCACCAGAGTCGGGATCGACCGGCCCGGCAGCACCGAGTCGTAGACCATCATCATGTAGATCGACCCGGCCAGCAACAGCACGTTCAATATGGCGCTGACGGCCACGATCATGCCGAAGACCGATCGAAACCGGCGCATGGCCATGCGCAGATCGTCTTGTCCCCCGTCGGCTGTACGCAAAACCCGGCCCTTCCTTACGCCACATGTCACGCCGCGCCAGATGTCCCCGGCGCCGTCATGTCCATGGGCTATAGGCCCTATTGGTTAACGGGCCCATGCGTGCACTACCCCAACTGGTCGCAATGCCACGATATTCGCAGGTCTAGGCGCGCTTCGCCACGCGGGGAATCGACTCCCGGGTCAATTGTGTCCCCAAATGACACGGCCCTGACGGGGCGGTCATGCCATGGTGGCCGCCGCCCGCTTGCGCCGTAGCTTGCCGAGCATCGCCAGCGCGTCCCGCTCCAGCCCTTCGGGACGACCCGTCACGAACCAGATGGCGAAGCGGGTCACCAGATAGACGAGGCCGCCGACCAGCACGCGCAAGACCAGCTCCTGCGCCAGATCGAAGCCCGCGATCACGCGCAGCCCCCGATCCGCGACCGCCCAGACGCCCAGTGCCATGGCAACGCATCCGATAAAGGTGGGGAGGTGGGTCGCAAACTGGCGCAGGATCGGCACCCCGGCCAGACGGCGCGCAAGCTGCATCGCGATGCCGACCTGATAGAGTCCGGTTACGACCCGCGCGGCGACAAGACCCGGCACCCCGAAGAATATGGCTCCCAACGCCATCAGCGGCAGGCGGACGAGCAGGACCTGAACGTCGCGCAGGAAGAGCATCCGTACCTGTCCCATCGCCATGCCCAGCGGCGTCACCAGCCCGGCGACGCCTTGCAGGCCGAAGATCACGGCAAAGGCCTGGATGATGGGGACGGCGGGCAGCCATTTGGTGTTGAGGAACAGCGCCACCATCGGCTCCGCGACCAACGCAAAGCCGACGCCCACCGGCACGCCGAGCGCGACCAGCAGGTGGTCCGCCTTGATATAGGCGGTCTTCAGCCGCGGCTTGTCGTGCTTGATCGAGGCGAAGGCGGGGAACAGCGTCTGCGTCAGCGGCAGCGTCGTCTCACGCGTCGCCAGATTGGCGAGGTTGAAGCCGACATTATAATAGCCGAGCACCGTGGGCGTCGCGATCTTGCCCACCATCAACTGGTCGGCACGCCAGTTCAGCGCGTTCACCAGCTGCGACGCGCTGGTCCAGACCGAGAAGGACAACAGGGTCCGCCAGCTCGCCAGCGAAAAACGGGGCAGGCGGGGCAGGATGCAATAGGAAACGATGACGTTGGAGGCGTACATCGCCACGATCCCCGCCACGATCGCCCAATAGCTCTGAAAATACCAGGCGACCCCGACCGCGACGATGACGTTGCTCATCTTCGATGCGGTGGACAGGACGAACTCCTGCCAGAAGACCAGCCGCCGCTGGAATACCGCGAGCCAGGGATTGGCAAGACCGGACAGCAGCGCGCCGCCTCCCAGCACGATCAGGATCGGTATCAGCCGCTGATCGCCATAGAGATGCGCGACGAACGGCGACGAGGCGGACAACACCACCGCGATCGTCACGCCGCGCAGCATCGACAGCGTCCAGGCGGAATGGAAATCGGTATCGGTCGGCTCGTCCAGCCGGATCAGCGCCTGGGACAATGACATTTCGGTGATCGAGGTGACGATCTGCATCAACGTCGCCGCGATCGCGACCAGGCCGAAATCCGCCGGGACCAGCAGTCGCGCGAGCAGCACCGTGCTGACCATGCCCGAAAGATTGACGACCACCCGAGCGGCCGACAGCCACATGCTCCCCTTGGCGATCCGCTTTCCGACACCCCCGGCTGTGTTGCTCATGCTATCCTATTCCCGCTGCGGCTGGAATGGCGCCGCTGGCTGACCCGAAGACCCTGATGTGACGCGCTGCCGATACCCGCTCTGTCGGGGCTTTCCTACAGCTATAAAAGGAACATAAGAGGAACGTTGTCCCGGACCATCGTGTCCGGGCCTTTATAGGGGGGAAGAACAGCCATGGCCGATCCGTTCAACATCGACAGCCTCAGCGCGCCATCGCGCGCACCCTTCGCCATCATTCCCAACGACAATTTGGCCCTGGCCATCGTGCCCAAGCGTCTCTTTGTCGGGACCGGAGGGCATGTCACGCTTCGCGGCGTCGATGGCGTGGCGGACGTCGTCTATCGCAATGTCGCCAGCGGCGTATATCTGAACGTCCGCCCCGGCTTCGTCCGCGCGACCGGCACCACGGCGGCCGACCTGATCGGGGAGGCATGAGCGATATGGCAGGGGCCTATACGGGCAATCGCCCGGCCTTTGGCAATCCGCGCATGCCGGCCGACCAGGACCGCTATATGTTCTGGGCGACCGGCGCGCGGATGCCGTCCGGGGCGTTGCTGACCGCGCAGTCGGACACGCGCTTCGTCATGACGAAGCTGATCTTCGGTTCGCCGCAATATGCGATCGACCATCTGCGACTTCATTATTCGGGCTTTGCCTGCACCGAAGGAGGCAATAGCCCGCAGGAGACGGTCCTGCCGGGCAACGCCACCGTGATCCATGGCGTATGGATCGCGGTAAATGGCGGTCCGGCCCTGTCGTGCGGTTTCGGCGGGGCGGCGGGGACCAGCATCGCCAGCGGCGCGCTGGGGGCCTGGACCGACGACCTCTCGCTCGCGGTTCCGCCGCTTGCGCAGGTGACGGTCTACACGCTCTATATGACCGCCGCCGGGGAAAAGCAGATCCCGGTGCATCAGATCATGCGACAGCGGGGCGAGCGCGTCTGGGGCGCGGACAATGCGGCGGCGCTGACCGCACTGATCGGGACCGACACGGCCAGCACCGCCTCGCTGGATGGGCCATCCTTTCCGGCCTATTACGGCCCAGATTTGATGGTCGCCAAGGGATGGGACGGGCGGCCGGTGCCATTGGTCGTCTGCGATTCGATTGGCGAGCGGCAGTCCGACCACCCGCTGGCGGCCGATGCGCGGCGCAATATGGGCTGGCTGCGCCGTTGGCTCGATCGCGATGGGGCCTATGGCCGTATTCCGCATATGGTGATCGGCATGCCCGGTGCGGCATCGAAGCGCGAACTGATCTCGACCAATTCCGCCAAGCGCTGGGACATTGTCGATCAGGTGGTGACGATGAACGGCGGGCGGCGGCCCTTCACCTGTATCCTCAACCAAATGGGGCGTAACGACTATGACAGCAGCAGCTATGCGACGACCCGCAGCAACTGGAAGGCGTTGAACGACCGTATCCTCGCGCGTCATCCGGGCATACCGATCGTCGCGGTGGGGCAGGTCATCCATCCCAATTCTACCGACGGGTTCCGCACGCTCGCCAATCAGGGTTACCAGGCCGGTGGCGAATGGCCGAGCGGCGTCCGCTATCAACTGGAGGCGGACAAGGAAGCTGGAATGGACGGCTCGCTGGCCGGCTATATAGAGGTCATGCGCGCCAGCGGCCTGGCCGATACACAAGGGAAATGGCCCGAGCCCTTCTTCGTCACGACCCTGGCTCAGCAGGCGGGGACCGATGGCGCGGCCACCTATGACACGATCATATTGGCCGACGCGCCGGAATTGGGCGATACGCTTCAATGGGCGGCGGGCGGAACGTCGGACTTCGCAACGGTGATCGGGATCAGTGGCCAGCCGGGCAACTGGACCTGCAAGCTTCACTATAACGGATCGCGTACGGTCGTGGCGGCGGGAGGAGAGGTGTTCGCACCCAATGCCAATGACGGCGCGGGCTCGCCGCGTACCGGCACCCACCCCAGGCCCCGGATGATCAGAGCGATCGCCGAACGGGTGCCGCAATCCGGCAAGGCCCAGTTGCGATAAGGGAATGACGGCTTTTGACGGCCCGGCACCGAAAATCTCGATGCCGGGCCCATTTTTTTCGAATCGGCCCGAATCAAGGCGTTGCGGTAAAGCGAGGTATTTGAGCGCCAAGGCGAGGAACAGCTCGGCCACATCTTTTTTGCAATTAAAAATTGCGCCGTTTGTTCGGCTAGGTGGCGAAAAATGACGCTGTTTTCATCGTCCATGACTTTATTTTCATCGACGGGGGCAGGCGGTGTCATTTCAGGGATAAACGACCCCTTTGATGGCATAAATCGCCGCGTCAGACAGCTGTTGTTCAGGATCATAGCGGCTATCCGTTACGGCATCGTTACGCATATCATGCGGTCGAAGTCCGCAGAAAACCGCCGTCCTTACGGTGTCGACACGAGTTCTGTCGCCGTTTGCGCCGAGGCGGGGTGTCGACGTTTCCCAAGCACCAGATGAGACAGGCAAAAAGGGCCGTTAAACCCAGCAATTGGCACCTTGTTCCGTCCGAATTAATTGTGCGCCGCGAAGCATTTGGGCTGCGATCGTCATCCGCCTCATCATGGGACACCCGCCAAAAAGTGGGAAACATTTTCGCTGTTTTTGGTTAACGGATCGCTTACCATCTGGTCATCAACACCGGCCTCGTGGCCAGCACTGCAATCCAAATGCTTTGATAAGCAGAACAAGGGGAGTCCCGAACAATGGCGAGCAAGCCCAACCTTCCTGACCAGACGATTTCGTTCAACGAAAACACCCGTACGATGTCGGGCAACATCCTCAGCAACGCGACCGATGCCGATGGTGACACGATCACTGTCGCACGCGTCAACGACGGCTATGTCGCCGGCCAGATCGGCGGCGGCAAGGGTGGCAACGTGTTCCAGGGCAAGTATGGCACGCTGACCATCGCCCAGGACGGCAGCTACACCTATGAGCTGAACGCTGGCCTGAACATCAAGAACGGCCAGACCATGGTCGAAGACTTCAAGATCAAGATCCGCGACGGCAGCGGCATGTACGATCAGGCCTTCCTGACCTTCGACATCGCCGGTGCCGCCAACCGCAAGCCGGTCGCGGTTGATGACTTCGTCTCGACCAACTCGGGCGTCGTTGGCGGCAACGTCCTTGCCAACGACAGCGATCCCGATGGTGATACGCTGCATGTCGGCGGCGTGATCGATCTCGCCACCAACACCAACTATCACATCACCGGCATGAGCGACGTGCAGATCAAGGGCGTGTACGGCACCCTGACGATCAGCAGCAATGGCGCCTTTAGCTATGCGGTTGACTATACCGACCCCGACACCGTCGCGCTGAACGGCGCGCAGGGCGTCGAGAAGTTCGCCTACAAGCCGCATGACGGCCAGAACGGTGAAGGCAACAACACCGACTATGCCCTGCTGAACATCGCGTTCAACTCGGCTGCTCCGGCCCTCTGAGTCCCGATCGGCCGCCCCATGGCGGCCGATATGGATATGCCGAACGCCGGTGACCGAAAGGTCGCCGGCGTTTGTGCGTCCGGCGCACGGCACGCGTCCGCCGCGTCACTGGCGATCCGCTCGCGCGCCGGTGACAGATCTTAATACGGATTGCCTTTCACGAAATTTACCGCGTTTCGGCAATGTTTTACCGTGTACGAAACGTTAACCCTAGGATGTAACCCGTCGTTTCCACCGTCGCTGGCACACGCTCCTCATCGGGAAGACCTCTGCTCTCTTCCCCGGAGAAGCCGGAAAATGACGACCTATTATGTCGATGCCGCCAACGGTTCGGACAAGAACAGCGGCACGAGTGCGGGCACGGCGTTTCAGTCCGTCGCCAAGATTTCCAGTATGAAGCTCAAGGCCGGCGACACCATATTGCTGGCGCGCGGCAGCAGCTTTGCCGACATGCTGACCATCAATGGCTCGGGCACGACCGACCAACCGATCACCATCGGCGCCTATGGCCAGGGAACGGATCCGACCTTCGTCGGCAAGCAGGGCATTTACGGGACCAAGGCGACGAACATCGTCATCAAGGACCTGACCTTCTCGACCAGCTCGAACGCCATCTATGCCGCGCAGGCGGAGAATTGGGTGATCGATCACGTCTCGCTGATCAACGCCGGCGCCGGGACGGGCACCGGCAGCATCTCGATGAAGACGAGCAAGAACGTCACGATCTCGAACAGCAAGTTTGATCACGTGTCGAATGACGGCATCTACGTCGTCGACATGACTGACGTGAAGATCGTCAACAATGTCATGACGAACCTGAAGGGCGGCACCGCCGATGGCATCCAGGTCACCGGGTCGTCGAACGTGCGCATGACCGGCAACGTCATCGACCAGAGCACGTCGCCCGATTCGACCAAGGGCGGGATCATCGTCAAGTCCTCGTCCAACGTCGTCGCCTCGGGCAACGAGGTGAAGGGCGGCAGCTTCGGCATTGCGATCAACGGCTGGGACGTCGAGATCACGAACAACAAGCTGAGCGGCCAGAACAAATATGGCTGGTCGTCGGCGATCATGGCGAGCGCGGGTATCAACCTGGGCAATTACAAGATTTCGGGCAACGAGATCGTCGGATCGAACTTTGGTGTCGCGCTGACCGGTCTGTCGCGCGACGGCGACGTGACACGCCAGAATATCGACATCAGCAAGAACACCTTCGTCAGCGTCGCGACCGCCGCGCTGAAGATTGACAAGCAGGCGACCGGCGCCTTCCACGACAATGTGGTGATCGACAGCACCGTGTCGCAGATTAAGGGCAGCGGCCTGACCGGGGCGTTCAACGTGGCCAATAACGTCCTGACGACGGCGGCACAGGCCCCCGCCGGGTTGCAAGCCGAAGCCGCGGCCGCGGTCAAGGCGCAGGTCGATGCCGCCGCCAAGGCTCAGGCAGAGGCGGTTGCCAAGGCACAGGCTGATGCTGCTGCCGCCAAGCTGCTTCAGGAAAGCTATAGCGAGAATTTGAACAAGGCGTTGAAGGTCGGGATCAATGCCGACCGTTATGCCGTGGACGTGTCGGGCACCAAGGTTGCCGGCAACATCATGGACAATGACGTCAACGCGGCGGGTAGCAAGCTGTCGCTCAGCTCGTTCAACGGCACCCGCATCGGTACCAATGGCCTCGACCTGAAGGGCAGCTTCGGTACGCTGCACGTCGACCAGAATGGCCATTTCACCTATAGCCTGGACAGCAATGCGCTCGCCAAGCTGAAGAATGTCAGCGCACCGACCGAAAGCTTCCAGTATAAGGCCAATGACAATGGCAAGGTCGTCTCGTCGAACCTGACCATCGATCTGTCGGCCTATATCCGGACGCAGGACCCGACCAGCGCCGCCGCCAAGGCCGCGCTCAAGGCCGGGCAGCCGATCGAGAAGGCGAAGGCGGTGGACGATTTCTACAAGATCGCCGCCAACAGCCAGACGGTCGTCGGCAATGTCTCGACCAACGACCTGACCTCGGACGGCAGCACCCTGTCGCTGCGTACCGTGGGCGGACAACAGCTGAACAAGGGCGCGGTCGATCTGAAGGGCGCCTATGGCACGCTGCACATCGATGGCACCGGTGCCTTCACCTATACGCTGGATGCCGACGCCAATGCGCGGATGGTGGCCGACCACAAGACGAGCGACAGCTTCGTCTACAAGGCGGCGCTGGGGGGAAGCTATGATCAGGGCGCGTTGGTCATCGACCTGACCCCGCATCTGAATACCGGGGACATGCTGGTCCTGTAACGCGCGTCGCGCCGGCGAGGGCAAGCCTCGCCGGTCATTCGCAATTGAAGGGGTGGGCGAGCCGGCAATGCCGGCTCGCCCATTGCCGTTTGGCGACGCCTTGCAGCCCCTGCCACGCTCCGGTGCGGCAAGTGGTGTATCGTTTCGGCCATAGCACAGGGCAGGATTGCTCCAGCACATGGACGAAAATCGCCGTCTCTGAGAGGAACAGATAGACAGGTCGGGCGCTTAGACGGGACGATAGGGAATGGAGGCCGTGGCGCCGAAAGCGATCGATACGGCCTATCGCCGCGACTTGGATGGTTTGCGTGCGATTGCCATTCTCTTGGTCGTTTTGTTTCACTATGAAGCGCCGTCATCCTCGGCGGGATATATCGGTGTCGATATATTCTTCGTCATCAGCGGTTTTTTGGTCACCGATATTCTTTTTCGATCGGTACAGGCCGGGCGGTTTCGCTACCGCGACTTCTACACTCGCCGCGCGTGCAGGCTCTTGCCGGCCTTATTATGCGTCGTCATCTTCACGACACTTATCGCATATGTGATTTCGACCCCATATGAACTGAAGATTTACGCGATCACGGCAATTGGGACGTTGACCGGTGTTTCCAACGTGGTTTTCGTGGCGTTCACCGATTATTTTTCGCCCAAGGCCGTTCGGCAATTGCTGTTGATGGGCTGGTCGCTCTCGGTCGAATTGCAATTCTATCTCGTCCTGCCGCCCCTCATTCTGATCGGTGTTCGACGGGGCGGCCATTGGCTGCGCGCGGCTATGCTGGCTGCGGTCGTCCTGTCTTTCGGGCTGGCCGCGCTGATCCAGCTCTATCGGCCGGCAGCGGCCTATTATCTCATGCCGTTCCGCTTTTGGGAGATCGGGGTGGGTGGACTGATCGCACTGCGATCGGCTCATCCGTCACCGAGCTTTGCGCACCTGCCGATGCGGCAACACAGGATGGTGGCGGCCACAGTGCTTCTGGCGCTTGCGCTGTTCCTGCCGGAGGGGCAGCCCGTGTTGCTGCGGCAGGTCCTGGCCGTCGCGGCGGCGGCGATGATCGTCATGCCGGGCGTATCCGGTACAGCCCCTGGGATATTGGGGTCGTCCCCCTTGGTCGGTTTGGGCCGTATCTCCTATTCCTGGTATCTGTGGCATTGGCCGCCCGTCGCGGCGCTGCATATACTGGGGATCGATGCCAGCCCGGTCGTTCGGGCTGCCCTGATGATCGGAACGCTGCTCGTCGCCGTGGCGAGCTATTATGCGATCGAACTGTCGTTCCAGCACGGGCGAACCGGCGGCGGTATCAGCCTGCGGCGCTATGTTCCGCTTTGGGGCGGGGGCGTCGCCGCACTCGTTCTGCTGGTCATCAGCGGCGGGGTGACGCGCTGGGCTTCGCTCCCGGTCCGACAATTGGACGCGGACGTTCGCGGTGCTTTGGATAACAACTGTCTCGTTGCCTATGGCGCATCGTCTCCGCGTTCGACCAAGGCATGCCTGCCGTCGGGCAGGGGGTCAGCCGTCGCCCTGGTCGGTGACAGCCATGCCAATGCCATGGCGGCGGGGATCGCCGGACTGGCCGCGGATCATTCATTGGCGCTGTATCAGATGACCAAATCGGCCTGTCAGCCGATCCTGGGTTACGATCATTTCCTGGTCAATCATCCGACCCATGCGGCGGAATGTGCCGCCTTCCTGACAAAGGCCTTGTCGATCATTCGGACGCAGCCCCGTATCCGGGTCGTCATTCTGGCCGGTTACTGGTCCTCGATGCTGGAAACCCCTGCCGTCGGCGCAATGGGGGGCGGGAATTCGTACGGTGTCAGCGTGGCGGAAAGGCGAATGACCCTCGCGTCCGGGCTCGATCGGATGATCACCGCCCTCCGCCGGATGGGGCGGACGGTTATCGTCATGCAGGATGTCCCGCGTTTTTCGGTCAATCCCTACAGCGCGGCCTTGAACGATCTGATGCCGGTCCGAACGGCACTGGCCGACAGGTTCGCCACTTGGCCAAACAGGACCCGGCAGGACCGGCTTCCATGGAGCGCCGTGGTGTCTGATCCGGCGCGCCCGGCGGTTGCCGACGTGGCGGCGGGACGATCAGGCGTCTTGCTGCTCGATCCCGTGCCGTCCTTGTGCGATCGGCTCGGCTGTAAATTCCGCGCTGGTCAGCGTCATGTCTTCTACGCCGACACGCATCACCTCTCAAAGGCCGGGGCGATCTACACCGCTCGCCGGTTTGCGGAGGTCCAGGCGGCCTTCGACATTCCCTCGCCGCGGGGTGCGAGCGAACTGGCCCTCCGCACGCGTCGGGTTCCGTCCGAAATCGCAATGCAATAAAGCGAAAGCACCAGGATCGGCCAGGTCGATAGAGGCGCCAGCATCTGCCCTGCTTCGCTGGTCGAGACCAGCAGCGCCATCACGATCGCCGCGATCCCTTTCTGGATGGGCCGATAATCCGGTGAGGACGGATCGATCAGCAGGATGCCGCGGAAGATCGCCGCCAGCATGATCGCCAGCCAGACGAACAACGCCGGAAAGCCCGAATTCAGCGCGATCTCCAGATAGGTGTTATGCGTCGAGCGCGGGCCCCATGCGATGGTGCTGGTGAATTGCTGAAAATAGCTGGTCTGGCGGAAGATGGCGAAGCCATGGCCCAGCCAGGGCTTGTCCAGTGCCACCGGCCAAAGCACCTCCCAGATCTCGGCGCGCCCCGACAGGGTAACGTCCTTGCCGAAACTGCCCGCCACCTCGCCCAGAAGCGCGACCCCGGCGCCGCTGGCAAGCAGGATGACGAAGGAGAGCGCGAAGGCGAAAGCGAGCGCGCGCAGCGTGCGCTGTTCGATACGGCTCAGGAACCCCGTCACGACCACCATCCCGGTGCCGACGATCAGGAGGACGATCGCCGTCGAGGACAGCGAGAGCTTGGCCCCCACGGCCGCGACCGCACAAAGCACGAGGCGAAGCAGTCGGTCCCAGCGCCGAATGTCGAAATCGGGCGGCAGCAGCATGACGAAGGTCAGAGCACAATAGGCGCCAAAGGCGTTCTTGTGGCTGAACATCCCTCGCATCGCGCCGTTCAACGATCCGCTCATGAACGCGAAGTGGGGAAACAGAATCGAATAGGCGAAGTTCACGACCAGCAGAACCGCCATGACCCGCCATACGAGATCGAAGGATGCCTTCGCGCCGAAGCAGGATGCGAGATAGAGCATCGGGATGACGATGAGCATCATGGCGATGAAGCCGCGCAACGAACTCATCCGGTCATCGGACGCTACGATCGATCCGATAAGAAATATGCCCAGCAAGGCCACGAGCGGCCCCATCCGTATCATGGCACGCCCCGCCATCCGCGGAAGCAAGACCGTCGCGAGGCCCGTCAGCGGCACCAGCGAATAGAGCACCAGCTGCATCAGAAACGGATCGTTGGATGCGTTTTCCGTCTGCGACGTGGGGTATCCATACCACATTTGCGTGCTGCGATAGATGGCGATGATCGCGGCGGGCAGCACCAGATAGAGGCGCACGAACTTTGCGATCTGCGCGGCACGCGCGGACTCGGCACGGCGCCAGGGCTCGGCCGTCGTCACCCCCGGAGCCGCTAGTGCTTGATCCGTCAATCCAACCTCCACAGGCTATCGCGACACCGCCGCGCGGCGAACTTCATCCGACCACGAAGGGCCTCGTGCCGATCCTGGATCAGAACCGGTAGGAAGCGCTGACCGCGACCTGCGCATCCTCCGGCCCCAGATCGAGGTTGAAGCCTCGGTCGGTACGGCGAAGATAGCTTATCAAGGGCTTGATCGTCCAATGCCGGTCGAGCAACCAGTTCGCGCCCAACGTCACGCCCGTCGCGGAAGCGCGGCGGATGTCGTTGATATAGTCCGTCCATTGCTGACGAATGCCCAGCGACAGGACCAGATTGCGGCGAACCTCCTCATTGGCGCTGATCGTCAGATTGGAGAAAAGCGCCGCCCGCACGCCACGCTGCGCCGCGGTGCGCAACTCGCGCGCGCCCGACAGCGAGATGGTCGTGCGGTCCCGGACCAGCCAGTCGACCTGGGTGTCGAAGGTCAGGCTGGAGATCGAATTGGCGCTGGGATCCTGAAAGTCGACGCGGATGATGCCCACACCGACATGGCCACGGATCAACTGGGTCAGCGCCCCGCGCAGACCGGCGGTCAGCGCATAGACATCGGCATTGCTCAGCCGCTTGGCCTCCGCCGTCTCGAAACGGCGTCGTTCGAAGTTGAACTGGCCGTACAGGGCGCGGGTGCCCCATACGTCATGTTCGATCCGCGCCTCGCCGGTATAGCCGGTGAAGGTACGGAAACGCTGATCGGTGAGCTGTCCCGTCAGCGAGCGGTTGTCGGTGAAATCGGTCCGCGACACGCCGCCGCTGGCGGTCAGCCGCGTCGGGCCATATTCGATCCTAGTCCCCAACTGGCCTAGAGTCAGATCATAGAGGCTGGGCAGCGCCAGGCTCGACACTTCCTCGACCGCGCCGCGCTCCAACTGGATCCGCTGGTGCGAGGCCTCGGTGGTGAAGGACACGTGCGAGGTCGCGTCATAGCGTCCGGCCGTGACCAGACGATAGGTGGTCGTGTTTTCCGAGGTGTAGCGGGCATATTCGCGGCGGCGGATATAGCCGCTGATCACCGCGCGATGCCGCCCCCAATCGGACGCGGCGTCGAAGCCGGTCAGGAGATGCGCGAAAATGTCGGTCCGCGGATTCTCTTCGGCATAGACGTTCGCGTCATAGGCCAGACCCGCATCGATATAGGGGTGCACGACCAGCCCACCGACGCGAAGGCCGGGTGCGTCATAGCCGGGCCGCCGTCGCAGCAATACCGTGTCACCAGGCAGCCGCGTGGCGCTCAGCGCGCGATCGGCCACGCGGGCGGTCGGCAGTTCGGTCTGCTGCGTCGAACCCGAGGGAAGGGGGATATAGGCGGGGACGGGGGGTACGTCGCTCGCCGGGGTCGCATCCGCCGCCGTCTCGTTCGCGACACCGCTGGCGCGCGGCGTCGTGTCGACCGGCCGCCCGGTCTGGGGATCGACCAGCGGCGGCGGGACCGGCGTGGCGGGCTGTTGCGTCGCCATCGGGTCGCTCTGCGCCGGCAATGTCAGCCGCCCCGGCACCGTCGAGCGCGGGCGGGGCGTCGGCGTCGTCTGCGCCATGACGGGCATGGCGAGCGACGACATCAGCATCAGCGTGGCGGAGCCTGCCAGGGGAGAACGGATCACCCGATAACCCCTTGTCAGAAATGAACCTCGGGCACGCGGATCGTATCGCCCGGCTGCACCTCGACATCGGCGTCGGCATCGACACTGTAGAAAGTCGGTCCATTGGCCCGGCGCAGCAACAGGCGGTGCTCGTTGGCGCGATAGGTATAGCCCCCCGCCAGCGCGACCGCCGACGTCAGGGTCGTGCCTTCGCGCGCAGGATAGGCGCCGGGACGCTGAACTTCGCCCAGGATCGCGAAGGTGCGGAAGTCGTAGACCTCGACCGAGACGCTGGGATTGCGGACGAACCCGTTGCCCAGCCGCCGGGCCAGTTCCGCCTCGACCTGTGCGCGGGTCATGCCCTTGACGGGGACTTCGCCGATCAGCGGCATGGCGATCGATCCGGCTCCGCCCACGGCGAACTCACCGCTCAATTCGGGCTCGCGATAAACGTTAACGCGCAGTTTGTCGCCGACCCCCAATGTATAGGGCTGGCGGGCCTTGCCGATCTCGGACGCGGGCAGGGGCGGGGCGCTGGTCGAAGCACAGCCGGCCAGGGCGACGCTGGCGGTCAGCAGTGCGATCATCGCCGGGCGCAGTCGGGTAAGCCGCTGAAAGGTCGACATGGAATCCCCTTGATCCGTTTCTGATCCGCAAATGGCATAGAAGACCATCGCTCGACAAGGCGATCCAGGATAAGCCAATTCGTAGCTAATTTTGCGTTAACCAGCCGGATTAAGCCTCGTCTAAGCGCAAACGGCTAAATCGGTTTCAGTGCACTAGACCGTCTGGAAATCGTCATGCGAAACAACCTGGCCCAAACGAAGAAGCTAGACGCTGCGACCGCAACCAAGGCGGGCGAGCGCACCGAT
The DNA here is from genome assembly GCF_965112005.1 of Sphingomonas sp. Marseille-Q8236. NCBI lineage: Bacteria > Pseudomonadati > Pseudomonadota > Alphaproteobacteria > Sphingomonadales > Sphingomonadaceae > Sphingomonas > Sphingomonas sp. Marseille-Q8236. Next base: position 1,283,297 of record NZ_CBCOPO010000002.1, on the reverse strand, counting down.
GTCTGGCAGGGCCCCAATTCGGGTTCGCCGGTCCACAGCCTTCAGGAAAGGCTTTGGAACGAGTTCGATAGTGAGCGTGAGCAGGCGGTCTTCGACAGCTTCAGCGCGAAGCAGGCGGTGGCGCCATCGCGTACGAACTGGCTGAAGACCCCGGTGCTGGTCCTGTCCGGCGCGGTCGGCGGCTGGGCCTTGTTCTATGCCGGGTCGATTGCCGGACTTTACTGAATTTTTCCGCCGGGCGTGGGGGCACGCCCAAATTTCTGCTATGTCCCGGATCGAGACAAGAGGCTGGAATCGCTTCCACCTTGCGTCGCGATCCGGCTTCGTCACCCTCGGCTCCCCTCCCGAGCCTCACGCAGCATCCTTCAAAGGTTAACGGGCATGAAACTCGCTCAAGTCGTCGACACTTTCGGCCAGGACGATCGCTCCGAGGAGCGGACGCTGCTGGAGCGTCGCGGCGTACTTCGGATCGATGGCGATGTCCGCCCCTATGACGTGGTTGTCCTCGACCTGACGCGTGAGGGATGCCGGATCGACACCAAGCTGCCCATCGCCGAAGGATCCCGGATCGAAATCGGGCTGGCGAATATCGGTCGCGTTCGGGCGACCGCGGTGTGGCAGGGCGTTGAGGGGCTGGGGTGTGTCTTCGATCGGGCGCTGCCCTCGGGCGCCATCACGGCGGCGCAGGGGCCGACCAATGTCCTGTCCCTTTCCGGCGAGGATATGGCGAACGATCGGGCTATGGGGCCCTATAAGTTGCGGGTGCGGACCCGGCTGATGGTTCTTGGGGGGGCGTGCGTGCTGTCCTGGGGCGTGATCGCCGCCGCGGTATTGATCACCGTCTGAGCGTTTGGCAAATTCGCCGCTGCCCAGATCAGGCGGCGGTGCGTTCCTCGTCGATGATCGCGCGGGCGATGACGGCGCATTGGCCACATTTGGGCTGCCGCCCCAGCGCCTGATACATCTGACAGGGAGTCATCGAACCTGCCCGTGCGGCATCGCGAACCTGCGATTCCCGGATGGCATTGCAAACGCAAACGACCAAGGTGCTCTCCATCAACAGCATCCTTTGTCTAGCGCTAATGAGAGTGGATCGCAAGGCTGTTGCGATGCGTTTGCAAATATTAGGTCGCAGGTCAGAGACGCGCCCGGACCGCCAGACGCCATAACCGCTCCAGCGGCCCCTGTCCGAAACGGTCGAGCCAGGGTTTGGACCAGAGCAGCATCGCACCCCACATCGGAGGGATCAGAAGATACAGGCTGGCCCGTGTCCAATGCGCGAACTGCCCCAATCCATGGCCGTAGAAGACCAAGGTCATCACGACGCTGGTCGCGAGATAATTGGTGAAGGCCATCCGTCCGGCGGCGGCGACTCGCCCCGTCCACCAGCCACCCGGCCTCAACAGCAGCAGGATGAGGGCGGCATAGCCGATCGTTCCGATCAGCCGGAACGGCACATTGAGGAACAATTCGACCAGCGTCACGGCACGCACGTCATAGTCGCTCGCCACGACTGCCACCGCCATCCCGCCATAGGCCGCGCAGGACAGGGGCAGGGCGATGATCGCCCAGCGCTTGTAGCTTCGTCGCGGCCATTGCCCGGTCAGGAAACCCGATTTGAGTGCCGCCATGCCCAACAGCATCGCGCTGAGCGTGTCCGGCCCGATCTGAATAAGGTCGAACAGGGGGTTGCCGTTGTGCGCCAGCCGATAGGCGGTCGAGACCGCCCAGGGGCCGCGCATCGCCGCGATTTCAGGGGCAAGCTGTGCAGGATCAGGCGTGCCGAACGCGAGTTGATAAAGGTCCCACAGCGCCACCGAGCGCGGCGTGTCCCGCGCCGCGGCGGCGAAAAGGCCGAAACATTCCAGCCATCCCATCGCCATCGACAAGCCGGCCATGGCGATCGCGGTCCAGCACAATGTCCGTGCGCTCAACCCGTTAAAGCCCAGAGCGACCACCCCGACCAGCGCGTAATGCGCCAGAATATCGCCGGACCAGATGAAGGTCAGATGGGCCAGCCCGAACAGGAACAGTACGGCCATGCGGCGCAGATGGACCGAAGCGCCGTTCAGCCCGGCGGCGTCGGCGCGCTGAAGGATCAACAGGGTCGAGGCCCCGAACAAGAGCGAGAAGAGGCCGCGCATCCGCCCGTTGACGAAGACCTCGGTGAGGAACCATACGGCCAGATCGATCGATCTGCTCCCACCCCAGGCCATGGGATTGGAATAGGCCGGATCGGGCAGGGCGAAGCCAGGCAGGTTCGCCAGCAGGATCGCCATCACCGCCACGCCCCTCAGCACGTCGAGCGTTACCCATCGCCCGCCCACCATCTGGGCGGCAGGCAAAGGGGCGGGGGCGGGATCGTCGGCCAATGACATGCTCCATACAGATCGGGCGGGCTTACCCGCCAAGGCGCAGGATGCAACCGCCTGACCGGCGAAGCATTGGTTTGGCATGGGATTGTCACCTCGCCTGACCGGCCGCGCCAGCGCGCGCGCGCATTCCTCGCCGGCTGCCATGGCATTCCTGCGCAAGATCGAGCCGTTTTTCGCCGGGTCCGACGTGACCGGCGGTCCGCTGCTGCTGGCGACGATCCTGGCGTTGGTCCTGACCAACAGCCCCTGGGCTCGCGCGGTGGAGGGGTTTTGGGATACGTCCGTCGCGATCCGCTTCGGTGCGGCGGGGGTGTCGCACACGCTGGCCGAGTGGATCGACCATGCCCTTTTGCCCTTGTTCTTCGTCATCGTCGGCGCGGACGTGAAGCGGGAGATGGTTGCCGGGCCGCTGGCGCATTGGCGTAGCGCGGCCTTTCCGCTGGCCGGCGCGGTCGGCGGGATGCTGGTTCCGGTCGGGCTATATCTGCTGGTCGCTGGTGGGACGCCCGCCGCGCCCGGATGGGGCAGCGTCATCACCACGGACACCGCCTTCGGCCTGGCGCTGATCGCCCTGTTCGCGACCAGCCTGCCGGCGGGCCTGAGGGTGCTGATGCTGGCCTTTGCCGCAGTCGATGATGTTGGCGGACTGCTCGTGATCGCCTTTGCCTATAGCGATGCGATCGACCCGCGTGGTTTGATCACGGCGGGGGTTGCGCTGGCGGGGATCGTCGGGCTCCGCCGGATCGGCTGGGTATCGTCGGTTCCCTATGTGCTGCTGGCGCTGATCGTCTGGGGCGGGGTGCTGGAATCGGGCATCCATGCGACGATCGCCGGGGTCATGATCGGACTGACCGTGCCCGTCGCGCCGCGGCTCCACCAGCGCGATTTCGCCCAGCGGGTCCAGCGCCGGGTCGACGAGTTCCAAAGCGCGCACGGCGCGGCGGAGAGCGCGGACGATGGCGAGGAGGAACGGCAACTGCGCGAGCAGGCGGAGGAGCGTCTGGGCTATCTGCAGGAAATGGCATCGGCGACCCGCGTGGCGAGCAGCCGGTTGATCGAGATACTGACGCCTTGGGTGAATTATGTCGTGCTACCGCTCTTCGCCCTATCCAATGTCCGCATCCATTTCTCCGCCGATCTGCTGTCGATGATCGGTAGCCCGCTCGTCCTGGGCGTCGTGCTGGGGCTGGTAGTGGGCAAGCCGCTGGGCTTTCTGGGCTTCACCTGGGCGGCAAGCGCGCTGGGTCTGGCCGAGCGTCCCAATCGGGTCAGTTGGCCGATGGTGGTGGGCGTGGGGGCGCTGGCGGGGATCGGTTTCACGATCTCGCTCTTCATCGCCGGGCTCGCCTTTGGTGCTGGCGAGATGCGCGAGGCGGCGTCGCTGGGCATATTGATCGCATCGCTGCTGGCCGCGGCGATCGGCTATGGAATATTGCGGCGTTGCGCGGAGCCCCGGCACGCGGCCGAGGCTCCGGCATCGTCTTAGGCCAGGGCGGCGTCGGCGCCCATCAGCGCAGGGAAGAAGCCCTCATGCGCGCGGCGCAATTCGTCGAGCGACACGACGAAGTCGCCATCCTCGCGCTCGAAGATCAGGCGGCTGCCCGCCGTGCGACCGATCCGCTCCACCTCGACGCCTGCCAGATGCGCGTTGGCGAGGAAGTCGATCAGCGCGGTATCCTCGACGGTGGCGATGTAGAGGCCCTGATCCTCGGCGAAGAGCTGGCGGCAAGCCTCACCCTGGGTCGGGAACTGGATCAATGCGCCGATATTGCCCGCCAGTGCCATCTCGGCCACGGCGACCGCGACGCCACCATCCGACACGTCGTGCACGGCGGTCAGATGTCCGGCCGTGATCGATTCGCGGATCAGATCGCCGGTGCGGCGCTCGGCATCCAGATCAATCGACGGAGGCGGACCGGCTTCGCGACCCTCGATGCCATGGACTTCGCGCAGCCAGAGCGACTGGCCGATCTCACCCTTGGGGGCACCGATCAGGACGATGACGTCGCCGCTGCCCTTGAAGGCCACGGTCGCCGACTTCGACCAGTCGGCCAGCAGGCCGACGCCGCCGATCGCCGGGGTCGGCAGGATCGCCGAGCCGCCGCCGGTCGCCTTCGATTCGTTGTAGAGCGAGACGTTGCCCGACACGATCGGATAGTCGAGCGCGCGGCAGGCCTGGCTCATGCCCTCGAGGCAGCCGACGATCTGGCCCATGATCTCGGGGCGCTGCGGATTGGCGAAGTTGAGGCAGTTGGTGATGGCGAGCGGCTTGGCGCCGACCGCGGTGATGTTGCGCCACGTCTCGACCACCGCCTGCATGCCGCCGGTGACGGGATCGGCATAGCAATAGCGCGGGGTGCAATCGGTGCTCATCGCGAGCCCCTTCTGCGTGCCATGGACGCGGACCACGGCGGCGTCGCCGCCGGGGCGCTGCACCGTGTCGCCGCCGACCATATGGTCATACTGCTCCCAGATCCACCGGCGCGAGGCAATGTCGGGCGAGCCCATCAGCTTGAGCAGGTCCGCCGCCGGGTCCTTACAGCCCGGCGAGGTGATCGCGGCAGGCACTTCGGTCGGGACATGCGGACGGTCGTAAAGCGGCGCGTCATCGGCCAGCGGCGCGAGTGGGATGTCGCAGACGATCTCGCCCTTATGGCGCAGGACCATGCGGCCGGTCTCGGTCACATGACCGATGACCGCGAAGTCCAGTTCCCACTTGCGGAAGATCGCCTCGGCGAAATCCTCGCGACCGGGCTTCAGCACCATGAGCATCCGCTCCTGGCTTTCCGACAGCATCATTTCGTACGCCGTCATGCCCTCTTCGCGCTGGGGCACATCGTCCATGATCAATTCGATGCCGACGCCGCCCTTGGACGCCATCTCGACCGACGACGAGGTCAGGCCCGCCGCGCCCATATCCTGGATCGCGACGATCGCGTCTGAGGCCATGAGTTCGAGGCACGCCTCGATCAGCAGCTTTTCGGTGAAGGGGTCGCCGACCTGCACGGTCGGGCGCTTGGCCTCCGCATCCTCGCCGAAATCGGCCGAGGCCATGGTCGCGCCGTGAATGCCGTCGCGACCGGTCTTCGACCCGACATAGACGATCGGATTGCCGACGCCGCTGGCGGCCGAATAGAAGATCTTGTCCTGATCGGCGACGCCGACGGTCATCGCATTGACCAGGATGTTGCCGTCATAGGCGGGGTGGAAGTTCACCTCGCCGCCCACGGTCGGCACGCCGACGCAATTGCCATAGCCGCCGATGCCGTGCACCACGCCCGAGATCAGGTGGCGCATCTTGGGGTGATCGGGCCGCCCGAAGCGCAGCGCGTTCAGGTTCGCGACCGGCCGCGCGCCCATGGTGAACACGTCGCGCAGGATGCCGCCCACGCCCGTCGCCGCGCCCTGATAGGGTTCGATGTACGAGGGGTGGTTGTGGCTCTCCATCTTGAAGATGGCGGCCTGGCCGTCGCCGATGTCGATGACGCCCGCATTCTCGCCGGGCCCGCAGATCACCTGAGGCCCCTCGGTGGGCAGCTTCTTCAGGTGGATGCGGCTCGACTTATAGCTGCAATGCTCGGACCACATCACCGAGAAGATGCCAAGCTCGACGAGGTTGGGCTCGCGGCCGAGCGCGCTCAGGACGCGCTGATATTCTTCTTCGGACAGGCCGTGGTCGGCGACGATCTGGGGCGTGATCTCGGTCATGGCCCGCGCCTTTAACGTGGTGTCGCGGGTTCGTCACTATCGCTCTCGCGCGAAGTTGCTACCCCAGATGGATCGCGATGGCGATCGCCACGCCCGACAGCGCCAGGGCGGCGGCGATCCAGCCCGTGCCGGTGCGGATCGCGGCCTCGATCCCACTGGTTGGCACCACGGCATTCTCGCTTTCCAGCTTGCGCGTCGTGGCGCGGATCAGGCGGGGCAGGTCGTCGCCCAGTCGATCCAACTCCAGCGCCAGCGCGGCGGCGCGCCGGGTCCATCGTTCGGGGGACAGCCGCGCCTCGACGATCTTGGCGCTCGCGCGACGCAGCGCGGCAGACAGATCGAAATCGGGTTGGATGCCGCTCAACACGCCGTCGATGGTGATCAGCGCCTTGAACAGCAGCAGCATGTCGGGTTGCAGGACGATCCGCTCTTCGCGCAGCACGGGGAAGATGTCGGCGAGGATCGCGGTCAGCCGAAGTGCGCCACCGCCATGGCGGACCACCAGCCGGTCGGCCACGGCCTGGAAGCGTTCAGGCGCGATATCATCGGTTTGCGACCATTGCTTGAGCGTCTCTGCAAGCAGCGCGGGATCGCTATTGGCGATGGATTGGGTGAAGGCGATCACTTCTTCCCGGCGTCGTGGGCTGACATGGCCGATCAGGCCCAGGTCCAGCATCGCGATGCGGTTGCCGGGCAGGCAGAGAAGATTGCCGGGATGCGGATCGCCGTGGAACCGGCCGTTGATCAACGTCATGTCGAGCACGATGTCCGCCCCGGCCGACGCGATGGCGGCCGGGTCGATACCGGCCGCCTCCAGCGCCGCAGCGTTACGAGGTGACACGCCCTCGACATAATCCATCACCAGCAGGGTTTCGGATGACATGCTCCAGTGAATGGCGGGGACGAGGACCCGGCGGTCGCCCGCGAAATCCTGTCGCAGCCGGTCGGCGTTGCGCCCTTCATTGGTAAAATCGAGTTCTTCCAGAATGTCGCGCCCCAACTCGCGAATCATCCGGGTCGCGCCATAGCGCCGGGCTTCGGCATTGGCGGCCTCCGCCATCGATGCCAATTGGGTCAGCAGGCGGAGGTCGGCTTCCATGACGGGGCGGATGCCGGGCCGCCTTATCTTCAGGACGACCTCGGTACCGTCGGGAAGCGCGGCACGATGCACCTGTGCGATCGACGCGGCGGCCAGCGGCTCTGGGTCGAAGCGAGAAAAGGCCGTCTCCGGTGCCTCACCCAATGCCGCCTCCACCTGTCCGCGAAGGGAGTCGAAGGGCAGGCGGGGCGCGGCGCTATGCAGCTTTTCGAGTTCGGCGATCCATTCTGGCGGCAGGAGCTCGGCACGCGTGGCCAGGATCTGGCCCAGCTTGACCCAGACGGGGCCCAGTGCCTCCATCGCCTGTCGCGTACGGACGGGCAGGTCGAAGGGCAGGGCGTCGGGATCGCGACGGGACGGGTCGAGACCCAACCGTGCCAATAGAACGTCCAGGCCGAAGCGCGACGCGGTCGCGATCACCTCGGCCAGCCGGGCGCGGTCGCGCGCCGCAACCCGGATCGCGCCCAGCATCACGACCTCAGATATAGGGCGGCTGGGTGTAGCCCGCCGGGCTGAGCGTGAAAATCTCGCAGCCCTCTTCGGTAATGCCGATCGAATGCTCGAACTGCGCCGACAGCGACCGGTCGCGCGTCACCGCCGTCCAGCCGTCATCCAGCAGCTTCACGTCGGGGCGGCCGATATTGATCATCGGCTCGATGGTGAAGATCATGCCGGGTTTCAGCTCCGGGCCGGTACCGGGGCGACCGACATGGACGACTTCCGGCGCGTCGTGGAACAACAGGCCCAGGCCATGGCCGCAAAAATCGCGGACGACCCCGTAACGATGCTTTTCGGCATGCTGCTGGATGGCATGGGCGACGTCGCCCATATGCTTGCCGGGCTTGGCCTGCTCGATGCCCAGCATCAGGCATTCATAGGTTACTTCGACCAGCTTGCGCGCCTTTAGCGGCACATCGCCGATCAGGTACATGCGGCTGGTGTCGCCATGCCAACCATCGACGATCGGGGTCACGTCGACATTGACGATATCGCCCGACTTCAACGTCTTTTCGGACGGGATGCCGTGGCAGACGACATGGTTGATCGAGATGCAGGTCGAATGGGCATAGCCGCGATAGCCCAGCGTGGCCGGAACCCCGCCGCGCTCGACGATGAATTCATGGACTAGGCGGTTGATCTCGGCGGTGGAGACGCCCGGCACCATATGCGGCACCAGCATATCCAGCGTCTCGGCGGCCAGACGGCCCGCCTTGTGCATGCCCTCGAACGCCTCGCGGCCCCACAGCTTGATCGCGCCGGTCCGCCCCTGGGGCGCGTCGGCGGAAACGGTCACATAATCGGTCATGCGCGCGATATAGCGTGGCGCGGGCGATTTTGCGAGGCTATGTCCTGCCCATGGAATCCCTGCCCCATCAAGAGCGTATCTGGACCGCCGCGCTGGTCGTGATCGGTGACGAAATCCTGTCGGGTCGCACCCAGGACCGGAACGTGGCGCAGCTGGCGAGCTGGTTGAACGTTCAGGGTATTCGCCTGGCCGAAGTGCGTGTCGTCGCCGACCGGACCGAAGCAATCGTCGAGGCGGTCAATATCCTGCGCGTGCGCAACGACTATCTGTTCACCACCGGGGGCATCGGCCCCACGCATGACGACATCACCGTCGATGCGATCGCCGAGGCGCTGGGCGTCCCCGTGATCGAACATGCGGAGGCCCGTGCGATCCTGGACCATTATTATCAGGACCGGGGCGGCGTGACTGCGGCCCGGGCCCGCATGGCGCGGACGCCGGAAGGGGCCTCGCTGATCCCGAACCGCGTCTCGGGCGCGCCGGGTATCCGGATCGGCAATATCTTCGTCATGGCGGGGGTTCCGCATATCACCGCCGGAATGCTCGATGCGCTGACCGGCACGCTGGAGGGTGGCCGACCGGTCATATCCCGGACGATCGGCTGCTGGGTGGGCGAAAGCGAAGTCGCCGACCTGCTGGGCGCGACTGAAAAGGCGCATGAGGGCGTCGCCATCGGGAGCTACCCCTTTTTCCGCGAAGGCCGTACCGGGGCGAACTTCGTCGTGCGGAGCGCCGACCCGGCGGTGGCGGAGGCCTGTATCCACGCGCTGACCCAGGCGCTGGAGAAGGCCGGGCATCGTGTCGTCCCGGACGGCATCTGAGCGCCGGTATCTTTTCATTAGTCTTGATACGGCAGGGTTAAGGAAGCGTCGCTTGCCCGTCCGACGGGCGGTGCGGCGGTTCCCCCAGATGATATGGAGTGGTCTTTAATGCGCGTTGTTGGCCGAATGATGAAACGGTCTTCCTGTCGTGACGGGATCGTCGGACGCTGAACGGCATGACGTCTCCCATCCTCGTTACCGGCGCCGCCGGCTTTATCGGTCATGCCACCGCCCAGCGTTTGCTGGCGCGCGGGGAGACGGTGATCGGCGTCGATATTCTCAACGATTATTATGACCCGGCCCTGAAACAGGCGCGGCTGGCCAACTTCGCGCAGACCCGCGGTTTCACCTTCCACCAATTGGACATAGCCGAGCCGGATGCTGTCGCCGCCGTGATGCGTCGGCACGGCATCACCCGCGTCGTTCATCTGGCGGCGCAAGCGGGCGTCCGCCACAGCATCGATCAGCCCTTCGCCTATGAGCGGTCGAACCTTGCCGGGCATCTGGCCATATTGGAGGCGTGCCGCCACCAGCCGGGCTTCGCGCATCTCGTCTATGCCTCGTCGAGCTCGATCTATGGCGACAAGCCGATGGGCGGGCAGGGCTTTCGGGAGGACGAACCCGCCGTCTCGCCCGTCTCGCTCTATGCCGCCACCAAGCGGGCAGGCGAGTTGATGAGCCAGTCCTATGCTACGCTCTACGGCTTTGCGCAGACGGGGCTTCGCTTCTTTACGGCGTATGGCCCATGGGGGCGGCCCGACATGGCCTATTTCTCCTTCACCCGGCGCATCCTGGCGGGCGAGCCGATCGAGATTTTCGGCGAGGGGCGAATGGCGCGCGATTTCACCTATATCGACGATATCGTCGACGGCATCCTGGGCGTGCTGGACCGCCCTCATGCGAATGGCGAACACCGCATCCTCAATATCGGCGGCAGCCATCCGGTCGGCCTGATGAGCATGATCGCTACGCTTGAGACCGCCATCGGACGCGAGGCGATCAAGATCATGAAGCCGATGCAGCCTGGCGACGTCACCTCGACCTATGCCGACACGTCTCGGCTCCACGCGATCACCGGCTATCGGCCCCAGGTTGCCCTGGAAGAGGGACTGGGGCGGTTCGTTGCGTGGTTCCGGGACTATCACCGGCTTTGAGGCAAGCGAGATGGCAAGGATGGGCCCTTGCCTTCCCGCAAAACGGGAACCAGCTCTCCGGGCTCGGGCCGGATGCGGAAAATAGCTTGTCCGACTGCTTCGGCCTCGTTCCGGCCAGCTTCCACCCGGCCTGCACTACATAGCGATACTGGCATTCGCGCTACCCAATCACGGGCTACAGGAACTCGCTCTGACCATCAGCTCATAGGGGAGTTCGATCGAGGATCTTGCGCCATCGGGACCATCGCTTCGTTCTGCCAGCAGGCTGACGGCGGCAGCCGCCATCTCGCTATTGGGTTGCCGGATCGTCGTCAGCTGTGGCCAGGCCATGCGTGCCAGCTGGGCATCATCGAACCCCACAATGGCCAATTTCTGGGGTACCGCGATCTGTGCCCGCATCGCAGCCACCAGCACGCCCAGGGCCATTTCATCGTTGCTCGCGAAAATGGCGCTCGGTGGGCGTGCACCATGTAACAGTGCCTCGGCGGCGACGATGCCGGATCGGAAGGTGAAATCCCCCTGCAACACCGCCTGGTCATCGAGCGTCATACCGGCAGCATCCAAGGCATCCTGAAACCCGAGCCAACGGCGATGGGCGGAATGATGGGTCGGGTTGCCCTTGATGAAAGCGATGTCGCGGTGGCCGAGATGGATCAGATGCTCCGCCATGGTGCGCGCCGCCGCGCGGTCGTCAATTCTGACATGGGGCGTGCGATCAACGTCGGTACCCGGAGCAATCCGTACCAACGGCACACCGTGCCGCTCGAAAATGGCGATGAGGTCCTCGCAGTCGCAGATCGGCGGCGTCAAGATCGCCCCACCCAGTTTCAACCCGACCAGGCTTTCCTCCAGCCGAGCCTGCCAATCCGGACGGTCGAGCGCCACGGTCTCGATGACGACGTGGCGGCCCAGCGACCGCGCGCGGTCGATCGCGCCGAGCAGCACGTCATTGGCATAGCTGCATGCCGGATCGTCGAAGAACAGGCCGATCAGGAATGAGCGCGCGCTTGACAGGCTACGGGCAAAGGCGTTCGGCTGGTAATTCATCTCCGCCACCACGCGCGAGACAGCCTCTCGTACCGCCGGTCGGACATGCGCTTCGCCGTTGATGACGCGGGAAACGGTCTTGGGGGAAACGCCGGCCTGTCGGGCCACGTCCTTGATGGTAAGCGCCTTCATGGAAACATCCGGTCGAAAGACAAAAAAGCGGCATGCTGGATCGGCCTAGCCGATGAGAGGTGCGGAACGACGGCAAAGCGTCCCACATGCCGCGATCTTATGCAATCGGGTGCAGGGTGCCATTACGGGTCGCTACGGGCGGTCGAAGGCGACGGCGGAGGATTGACCGTTGACATCGTTGTCAGTCTTGCGGACAACAGGCGCTGAAAACGGGAAGACCGGGAGAGGATCGTCACGCCGACGATGCGCGCCGCGCATCGGGCCGTGCTCCATATGCCTCGGCCGGGTTTCCCGAACCCCTGTTCGGAGCGCCACCATGTCCTATCGTCACGCCCTTGTCGTCGCGCTCCTTGCGGGGGCCGCGCCGGTTGTCGCGTCGGCGCAGCAAAGCTCGTCGCAGCCTCAGGCAACTGAGGGCGTATGGCGTGACAAGGCGGCTCCGGCGGTCGAACGCGCCCGCGCGCTGGTCAAGGCGATGACCCGCGCCGAAAAGCTGGCCTATGTCCATGGCCTGTTCCCGCCCATGACCAAGGAACGTCATGCCGACATGATACCCTCGGCTGGCTACGTGCCCGGCGTGCCGCGCCTGGGCATCCCGACGTTGCGGGAAAGCGATGCAAGCCTGGGCGTCGCCAATCAGGTCGAACAGCGAAAGGGCGACACCGCCACCGCCTTGCCCTCCAGCCTGGCGACGGCGGCCAGTTTCGATCCCGCCATCGCCTATGCCGGGGGAGCGACGATCGGAGCGGAAGCACGCGCCAAGACCTTCAACGTGCTGCTGGCAGGCGGCGTCAACCTGACGCGTGATGCATGGAACGGGCGGAACTTCGAATATCTGGGCGAGGATCCGCTGCTGGCCGGAATCATGGCGGGCGCGTCGATCCGCGGCGTCGAGTCCCAGCACATCGTGTCCACGGTCAAGCATTATGCGCTGAACGCGCAGGAAACCGGGCGCAACATCTTGGACGCGCGGATCGACGAGAAGGCGCTGCGCGAAAGCGATCTGCTCGCGTTCAAGATCGCCATTGACGGGGGGCGGCCCGGATCGGTCATGTGCGCCTATAACAAGGTCAATGGCGACTATTCCTGCGAGAACCGTTTCCTGCTGACTCAGGTCCTTCGCGACGAATGGCGCTATCCCGGCTTCGTCATGAGCGACTGGGGCGGCGTCCATTCGACCGAGAAGGCGGCGCTGGCCGGACTGGACCAGGAATCGGGACAGGAACTCGACAAGCAGATCTATTTCGGCAAGCCGCTGGCGGATGCGATTGCCAGCGGTCGCGTGCCCGAGGCGCGGCTGGATGAGATGGTCACGCGGATCCTGACCGGCGTCATCGCCAGCGGGCTGTACGATGATCCGACGCCCACGACCGCACAGGCGATCGACTATGCCGCCCATGCCGATGTCGCACAGCGCACGGCGGAGGCGGGAATCGTGCTGCTAAAGAACGACCGCGAGGTCCTGCCGCTGGCGGCGACGGCGCGGCGGATCGTGCTGATCGGCGGTCATGCCGATGTCGGCGTATTGTCGGGCGGCGGGTCGAGCCAGGTTCGCTCGGTCGGCGGCGCGCCGATCGAGATTCCGCTGACCAAGGGCGCGGCGGCGTCGTTCGCGCGGATCACCTATCACGCCTCCTCACCGCTGCGTGCGATGCGGGCGCTGGTCCCCGGTGCGCAGGTCACCTTCGTCGATGGACGCGATCCCGCTGCTGCTGCTGCGGCGGCCAAGTCGGCCGACATCGCGATCGTGTTCGCGACCCAGTGGCAGACCGAAGCGCAGGACGCGACTTCGCTGTCGCTGCCGGATAATCAGGACGCGCTGATCGCGGCGGTCGCAAAGGCCAACCCGCGCAGCGTCGTCGTGCTGGAGACAGGCGGGCCGGTCCTGATGCCCTGGGCCGATCAGGTCGCGGGGATTGTCCAGGCCTGGTATCCCGGCCAGCGCGGGGGAGAAGCGATCGCGCGTGTTCTATTGGGTCAGGTCGACGCTTCGGGCCGTCTGCCGATCAGCTTTCCGGTCCGTGCCGCCCAACTGCCCCGACCGAACCCGGTGCTGCCCGCTGGCGTGACCGCCTTGACAGACGCGTCGAGCAACGCGGGCGTCGTCGACACCGGCGATCTCGCCCCGTTCCCGGTCGATTATTCGGAAGGCAGCAACGTCGGGTATCGCTGGTACGCCGCACGCGGTGACCGGCCGCTTTATCATTTCGGCTATGGCCTCAGCTATACGCGCTTTCGCTTCGGCGATGCCCGGTTCACGGGCGGCGCGGCCCCGGCCGTCGAGGTCGCCGTGACCAATATCGGCAAGCGGCAGGGCGTGATCGTCCCGCAACTCTATCTGACGGGCACGGGGCAGGGGCCCATGCGTCTGGCGGGATTCCAGCGGGTTTCGCTGGCACCGGGCGAAACGAGGAAATTGGCGATCCCCGTCGATCCCCGGATCCTGTCGCGCTGGACGGCAGGCCGTGGTTGGGCAATCGCGCCCGGCCGCTACCGCCTGACGCTCGCCACCGATGCCCAGAGCCCGGTCGCGAATGGAGAGGTGAGTGTTGCGGCAGAAGCACAGTCGCCCGGTTGATTGATCGGGCGCCACGCCGTCACGGCATTTTGATTGACACCGATGTCGGTCGGTATAGCAATGAACTATAAAGAAAATAATTAGCCGAAATAGTCGGCGAACAGGCGGCGTGACATTGCCGTAAATGGGAGAGGTGGGATGAAGGGGAAGACGCTTGCGCGCGTGCTCGTGCGCTCGACATCAGTTTTGAGCCTGACGGCGGGGTTGCTGCTGGCCTCGCAGGGCCAGGCGCAGACCGCGCCGATCGACCCGCAACAGGGCACTCCCCAGGCGGATACGGGCAGTCAGACGCTCCCGCCGGGTGAGGCCAGCCCGACCAATCCCCAGCCCGAAACCAGTTCCGAGGACATCGTCGTCACCGGCGTTCGTGCGTCACTGGAACGCTCGATCGCGATCAAGCGCGATTCGAACGGCGTGGTCGACGCGATCAGCGCCGAGGATATCGGCAAGTTCGCCAATACCAATCTCGCCGAGTCGCTGCAGCGCATCACCGGCGTTTCGATCGACCGACGCAACGGCGAGGGCTCGACCGTCACGGTCCGAGGTTTCGGCGCGCAGTACAACCTCGTCACGCTCAACGGCCGCCAGCTCGCGACATCCAACATCGTCGCGGTCGGCGGCGACCAAGGCGGTGACGGTGCGGGCGGCTTCGGGCGCTCGTTCGACTTCTCCAACCTCGCCTCGGAAGGGGTGAAGACGCTGGAGGTCTACAAGACCGGGCGCGCGGCGATCCCCTCGGGCGGCATCGGCGCGACGGTCAACGTGGTCAGCCGCCGCCCGCTCGACAATGCCGATACCGGGCTGGTTGGGTCGATGGGCGTCAAGGGCAGCTATGACAACAGCTCCGCTGATTGCATAGACTGCGGCGCGCGCGTCACGCCCGAAGCCTCGGGCACGGTCAGTTGGTCCGACAGCGAAAAGCGCGTGGGCGTGTCGCTGTTCGGCAGCTACCAGAAGCGCAATTTCAGCTTTGCGAGCGTGGCGCCGGACAATTGGAATATCCGCTCGCTCAACGATTTCCTGAACCCGGCCAACGGCTTCGTGAACGGCGCGACCAAGATCAACAACCGTCCGACGGGCAACCCGCTGGTTTCGGTGCCCAACGACTTCCGCTATCACTTCTCCGAGGCCAGCCGCGAGCGGATCAACGGCCAGGCGATCCTGCAATTCCGCCCGACTGACACGCTGACCTTCACCGCCGACGGTCTCTATGCCCAGTTGCGCCAGTCCGAGCGACGCTCGAGCCAGTCCAACTGGTTCAACCGGCCGTTCAGCGAGGTGACGTTCGACGATGCCAGCAACGGCATCGCCACCACCCAATTCCTGGCCGAGACGATCAACGGCGTGAAGGATGCGGCCTTCGAACAGGCCTATCGCGCGCAGAAGAACAGGCTGTACGATGTCGGCGGCAATATCGAATGGAAGCCGAGCGACCGCTTCACCCTGTCGATCGACGGTCATATCGGCGAGGCGCAGAGCCTGCCCGACAATCCCAATGGCCAGACCTCGACCACCGTCGCGATCAACGCGCCGGTCGTCACCGGGCATACGCTGCGCTGGACCGATAAGGGCTTTCCGCAGCAGACGCTGACGATCAACGATGGTACGCAAAGCACGACCCCGACCGGCCAGTCCTTCATCAAGGGCAACAACAACGGTATACTGGACGTCGGCGACCTGGCGAGCGCGGTGCAGCGCCAATTCGCTTCGAACCAGACGCAGCGGATCCGCGAGCTGCGCGCCGATGCCGCCTGGGAATTCACCGACCAGATCCGCTTTGACGCAGGCGCCGATTACCGCACCACCACCACTCGCCAGACCCAGTTCAACACGCGTCAGGTGCTGGGCGACTGGGGCAACTCGCTGCCGCCCGACATCGCGCGGCTGGCACCGGGGCAGGTCTTCCAGTTCTGCAACACCTGCAAGTTCGAGCATAACAATCCGAACGCCGATCCAAACACGCAAATCGCCTTCCGCACGGAGGATGCGACCAAGCTCTACAACACGCTGTTCGACTATTATTCCGGCGTGACGAACGACGGCGTCGATCACCGCAACAATATCGATGCGAACAGCGACAATTCGGTGCGCGAGAATATCTGGTCCGGATACCTCCAGGGCAGCTGGAACGGGCAAGTTTTCGGCCGCAACGTGCAGATCGTCGCCGGCCTGCGCTACGAGAATACCAAGGTGCGAGCGGTGTCGCTGCAACCCGTGCCGCTGGCGATCGTGTGGACGGCGGACAACGACTTCGTCGTCCAGAACAGCACCGATCAGCAGGCGATCTCCGCGCGCGGATCCTATAGCAACTGGTTGCCCGCGGTGGACGCCAAGATCGAGGTGCTGGACAATCTGTTCGCCCGCGCCTCGTACAGCAAGACGATCTCGCGTGCCCCTTACGGCAACCTGTTCGCCTCGACCGGCGTCGGTGCGCCCGGACGCCCGACCGCGATCGGTGGCATCGCGACGGGCTCGTCCAACAATACCGGCCTCTTGCCGCTGTCGTCGGACAATATCGACCTGTCGGTCGAATGGTATCCGCGCAAGGACGTCTTCCTGTCGGCGGGCTTCTTCGACAAGCGGGTGCACAACTTCATCGGCAACACCGTTGTGAACCGCAACCTGTTCGGCCTGCGCGACGCCACATCGGGTCAGGCCGGCACGCGGTCGGGCACAGCGCGCGAGCAACTGACCAACACGTTCGGCGCCGACATCACCGACGTCAATCTGTTCACCTATACCGCGCTGCTTCAGCAGAATAACGGCAATGTTGCGGCGGCGAACGCGCAGTTCGCGGCCAATTACAACACGCAGAGCCGTGCCCTGAACCAGGGCTTCGTCGACTCGATCCTCAGCCAGGTCGACATCAGTCCGAATGCCAGCGACCCGCTGTTCAACTTTGCGGTGAACACGCCGATCAATAACCGCGACGCGCATATCTATGGCGTCGAGCTGGCAGGGCAGTATTTCCTGGGCGAGACGGGCTTCGGCGTCGCGGCCAGCTATACGCTGGTTCGCGGCAATATCGGCATCGACATCGCGGCCGATCCCAGCGTGAACACCTTTGCGCTGGTCGGCCTGTCGGACACCGCCAATGCCACGCTGATCTATGACAAGAGCGGCATTTCGGTCCGCTTGTCATACAATTGGCGCGACAAGTTCCTGAGCGATATCAACCGCGGCGGCGATCGCAATCCGGTCTTCACCGCGCCCTATGGCCAGTTCGACCTGTCGATGAGTTTCGACCTGACGCCACGCTTCGCGCTCGGCTTCGAGGCGATCAACCTGACCGAGGAGGGTGTCCAGACCTATGGCCGCGATCGCATGAACACCTGGTATCTGGCCGAAGGTTCCGCCCGCTATCTGGTCGGCGCACGCTATCGCTTCTGATTTCTGAAACTCGGAAGGCCGCTGTCCCCCCTGCGGTCTTCCGGGTACATGGGGCGATCATGGCCGCACCTGTACTGCTCAACAATGTCGACCATCGCGACCTTCGTGTTGCGATCGGTCATCACGCCCGCTTCGGCGATGCCATCAACCAGACGCGGGTGTTTCCAACCGAGTTCGAGGAGCTTCAGCGCGAATACGCCATCGTGCTGCGGCGCGACGAGGGTGGAGCGCTTTACGCTACCGTTCTGCTCGGCCTCGACCCGGACGAAAACCTGTTCCTGAAGGGCGATCGCTGGGAGGCCCGCTACGTTCCGGCGACCCGTTCGCGCGGGCCGTTTTCGATCGGCCACGACCCGACCGGGGAGCCCATGGTCTTCATCGATCCCGAGCATCCGCGACTGTCCCCCGAGGGCATTCCCGTGTTTCGCGAGCATGGCGGCAACGCGCCGCTGCTCGATCATGTCTCGGTCATGCTGCAACGTATTTATGCAGGCGTGCAGACCGAGCAGGCCATGTACGAGAGCTGGGCCGCGCTCGACCTGCTGACGCCCGCCGTCCTGCAACTCGATCTGGACGAGGGGCGGCGGTACAATGTGCCGGATTGCCTGACGATCGACACCGCTCGGCTGGCGGCAATGGAGGCCGGGGCCCTGGGCGATCTCCATGCGCAGGAATATTTGCGACCGGCATTCTGGATCGCGTCTTCGCTGGGCAATCTTCGCCATCTGATCGACCGCAAGCTGAGCCTGGATCCCCATGGCTGACCATCTGCCCACCGGGCGTCATGCCCGCGAACTGGCGGAAACGGGGGCGCCCGACCTGGCTTCGCTCGTCGAAGGCAACGAACCGGTCATCCTGCGAGGCTATGCGGCGCATTGGCCGCTGGTCCAGGCAGGGCAAGTTTCCTACCGTGCGGCAGCCGACTATCTCCTGCGCTTCGACCGTGGGCGACCGGTGACCGGCTATGTGGGTGACGCGGCGATACGCGGACGTTTTCACTATGACGAAAGCGTCACCGGACTGAATTTCCAGACACAGACCCTGTCCCTGCGCGACTTCATGGCGCGCCTGCTGGATGGAGGCGACGGGTCGGAGGATATGCCCGCGCTCTACATGGGGTCGACCGATCTCGACGCCTATCTGCCGGGCTTTCGCGTCGAGAATGATCTGGTCCCGTCCGACGGGCTATTCGACCGACACCCGCCACTGGCCAGTATCTGGATCGGCAACCGGACCATCGCCTCGGCGCATTATGACATGGCGAACAATGCGGCGATCTGCGCCGTTGGCCGGCGTCGTTTCACGCTGTTTCCGCCCGACCAGATCGGCAATCTCTATCCCGGTCCGCTTGCCCCGACGCCGGGCGGGCAGGTGGTCAGCATGGTCGATTTCGCCCGGCCCGATCTCGACCGCTATCCCCGTTTTGCCGATGCCATGGGCCAGGCCGTGGTGGCCGACCTTGAGCCCGGTGATCTGCTGATCTACCCGGCGCTGTGGTGGCACCATGTCGAGGCGCTGGAGGCGTTCAACATCCTCGTCAATTATTGGTGGAACGCCGCACCGGACTATCTCGACACGCCGATGGATAGTGTGATGCATGCCATGCTGTCGCTGCGCGACCGCCCGGCGGCGGAGAAACAGGCCTGGCGGGCGATCTTCGACCATTATATCTTCGGCGAGAGTGACGCGGTCACCGACCATTTGCCGCCGGCGGCGCACGGCCCGCTAGCGCCGCTCGACGAGGCCATGGCGCGGCGGCTTCGCGCCTATCTTCTGCAAAGGTTGAACCGATGAGCGAGCCCTATCCGGCGACCCGTGTCGTCATTGCCGGGGGTGGGACGGCCGGGTGGCTCGCGGCGACGGCGCTGGTTCGGCAGTTGGGACCGCTGGTCGACGTCACGCTCGTCGAATCGGACGAGATCGGCACGGTCGGCGTCGGCGAGTCCACCATCCCGACGGCGCGCAGCTTCCATGCCTTTCTTGGGCTCGACGAAGCCGAATTCATGAAAGCGACCCAGGCGACCTTCAAGCTCGGTATCGCGTTCGAGAATTGGGGACCGGACGGCGCGCGCTATTTCCATCCGTTCGGAACGGTCGGTCGGTCAGTGGCGATCGCCGATTTCCAGCATTTCTGGTTGGAGGCCAAGCGTCACGGGTTCGGCGGCGCGTATACCGACTATTCGCTCGAGGCGCGGGCAGCGGAGGCGAGCCGGTTCGGACGGGACGAGGCAGGGACCCTGGCCTATGCCTATCATCTCGACGCGACGGCCTATGCCCGCTTCCTGCGCGGTGTCGCCGAACCGGCGGGGGTGCGCCGGGTCGAGGGCCGCATCGCCCGCATCGAGCGTCATGGCGAGGGCGGCGATATCGCCGCGCTGCATCTGGTATCGGGCGACCGGGTGGAGGGGGACCTGTTCCTGGACTGTACCGGCTTTCGTGCGCTGCTGATCGAGGGTGCGCTGGAGACGGGCTTCGAGGACTGGAGCGAATGGCTGGCCTGCGACCGCGCGTTGGCGGTTCAGACCGAAGCCGTCTCTGCGCCGGTTCCCTATACCCGCGCCATCGCGCATCGGGCGGGCTGGCGCTGGCGCATCCCGCTTCAGACGCGGGTGGGTAACGGGCTGGTCTATTCCTCGGCCGACATGAGCGAGGATGAGGCGGCCGCCACGCTACTCGCCGGGATCGAGGGCACGCCGCTATTCGAGCCGCGTGCTCTGCAATTCCGCGCCGGAATGCGTCGGCAGGCCTGGAACAGCAATTGCGTGGCACTTGGACTTGCCGCCGGGTTTATCGAGCCGCTGGAGTCGACCAGCATCCATCTGGTCATGATCGCGGTGATGCGCCTGATCCAAGGCTTTCCGTTTCAGGGGCAAGACAGCGCGGCGCTGCGGACACGGTTCAACGCCCAGTCGCGTCACGAATGGGAGCATATCCGCGACTTCATAATCCTGCACTATGCGCAGACCGGGCGGACGGACTCGGTATTCTGGCAACGCCGTTCAACGATGGACGTGCCCGAGGCGCTCGCGCAACGCATTGCACTATTCGTCGAAAGCGCGGGGGCCTGGCAGGGGCAGGATGATCTGTTCAAGATCGATTCGTGGGTTTCGGTCATGCTGGGGCAGGGACTTGTTCCCACGGCCCATCACCGCATTCCGGGAATGATCGGTCCGCCCGCCCTGCGCGACTCCTTCTACGGCCTCGATCAACAGCTTTCGCGGCAATTGCAGCAGATCCCGGACCACCTGGCGTTCATCAAGGGCTATTGTGCCGCGCCGGTCCGGGCGGACGTCAGGACGGAGCCGGCGAACACGGCCCTCTGACCTGACGTCGCTGGAGTTCACGTCAGCGTGAATGTGCCCGCCAGTCCTTCGGCTTCGGCCGATGGCGCGACCCATAAGCGGAAAGTGCCGGGTTCGGTCGTCGGCGTCAGGTCGCGGCCGATAAAGGACAGGTCGGCGCGGGTGAGGGTGAAGGTCACATCCTGCCGCGCCCCCGGGGCAAGGGTGACGCGGGTGAACGCTTTCAGCACACGCACCGGTTGGGTCACGCTGGCGACGACATCGTGGACATAGAGCTGGACGACTTCCGTCGCCGTCATGCGGCCCGTATTGGCGATGGTCGCGCGGATCGTCAGCGGCGTGTCGCCCAGCGTGGCAGTGCTCAGCCGAAGGTCCGAATAGTCCATCTTGCCATAGGTCAGGCCGTGACCGAACGCGAACAATGCGCTGTTCGGATAGTCGCGAAAGTGCGCCTTATAGGGCTGTAGCGGTCCAGGCGGGTTGGGGCGGCCGGTGCTGCGATGCGCATAATAATAGGGCACCTGCCCACTGGCGCGGGGGAAGGATACCGGCAGCCGCGCGGAGGGGGAAACCGCGCCGAACAGGATGTCGGCGATGGCCGGGCCGTCCTGCGAGCCCAGGAACCACGTCACCAACAAGGCGGGTGCCTTCGCCACCGCACCGGTCAGCGCGAGCGCCCGCCCGGTGCGCAACAGCACGACATAGGGTTTGCCGGTCGCGGCGATCGCCTCGGCCAGCGCCTGTTGCTCGGCGGGCACGACGATCTCGGTACGCGACTGCGCCTCGCCCGACATGTTCTGCGTTTCGCCGATCGCCAGCACGACGATGTCGGCGGCACGCGCTGCGGCGACCGCGCGCGTCAAATCGCTGCCGTCGTCCAGGGTCGCGTCGGGGACGGTCTCACGCACCGCAGTAACGAGGTCCACCGCCTCGCGATCGGTGCCGTAGACATTCCATGGCCCGATCAGATCATGGCCGCCGCCCGCGAACGGCCCGATCAGCGCGATCTTCTTTCCCGAGCGGGGCAGGGGGAGCACGTCGCCTTCGTTGCGAAGCATGACGATGCTGCGCCCGCCCGCCTCGCGCGCAAGCGCCAGCGTCTCGGGGGTACGCAGCCGGGCTTTCTCGCGCGCCGGGTCGATGCGGCGGAAGGGATCGTCGAACAGCCCGAGCGCGACCTTGAGGGCGAGCACGCGACGCACCGCCTGATCGAGCCGTGCCATTGGCACCTCGCCCTTCTCGACCAGATCGGGGAGGTGTTGGAGATACAGCCCGCTTTGCATCGACATGTCGACGCCCGCGAGGAAGGCAAGGCGCGCGGCATCACGGCCATCCTTGGCGAAGCCATGTGCGATCAGTTCCTCGTCACCCGTATAATCGGAGACGACCAGCCCGCCAAAGCCCCATTCTTTGCGCAGGATCGTGTCGAGTAGCCATGGGTTCGCCGTCGCGGGCACCCCCGACAGATCGTTGAACGATGCCATCACGGTCGGCGCACCCGCCGCGAAGGCCGCTTGGAAGGGCGGGAAATAGACGTCGCGCAGCGTGCGTTCCGATACGTCGACGCTGTTGTAGTCGAGCCCGGACTCGCCCGCGCCATAGGCGACGAAATGCTTGGCACAGGCCGCAACGGCATCCGGCGCGGCAAGACCGCTGCCCTGAAAACCCTCGACGCGCGCTGCGGCCATCAAGCGGCCGAGCAGCACATCCTCCCCCGATCCCTCGACGCCTCGCCCCCAGCGCGCATCGCGGGCGATGTCGACCATCGGCGCGAAGGTCCAGTCGATCCCCGAGGCCGACGCCTCGACCGCCGCGGCACGAGCGGTCCGGCGCGCCAGATCGGGATCGAAGCTCGCCGCTTCGGCGAGCGGCACCGGAAAGACGGTGCGCAGGCCGTGGATGACGTCGGCGGCAAATAGCAGCGGAATTTTAAGCCGCGAATGGCGCACCGCCTCGGTCTGCATCCGCCGCGCCATCTCTGCGCCATTGCCGTTGAACACGCCGGTCAGCTCGCCCCGACGGACCATGCGCAACTGCGCATCGAAGCTCGACGCCGCGCCCGCCGGGTTGAGCGAAATCGCCGCTCCCCCCGCCCAGGCGGCCGCGAGGAGATTGAGTTGCCCGGCCTTCTCGACGAGCGTCATTCGGGAGATCAGCGCCTCGACCGCCGCGGGAAGTGGGCGTTCGCCGACGATGGCGAGCAGAGCCCGTGCCGGACTAGCCGACCATGCCAGTGCCGCACCAGCTCCCGCCAACAATGCACGCCGCGATATCCGTCGATCCTGACCGTTCATCCTGCTCCCTTTCGTTCTCATTTATACGTCATTCACGTCGTGACCGGGAAGGCGATCCGACTTTCTACCCTGTCTCCACCGCGATCGCTGCGGTCAGCACGTATAGGGCATTGGATCACTTTCCAGCCGCCGATCGGAATGGCGCCCAGCCGAACAATCGACCGATTGATTGTCATTCCTAGTTCATGTAAGCGGTTTCTGTAAGCGGTTACAAGCCCGCGATCGAGAGAGGATGCTTCGACGGCCATGTTGCCCGACAAACCCGATTCTGCGCCCGTTGCCGCCCCGGCGGCGCGGGGTGCGCATGCGACGATCCACGACGTCGCGCGGGTGGCGGGTGTCTCCGTCGCATCGGTGTCGCGGGTGTTCAACGGTCGGGACCATGTGCGCGCCGAAATGCGGGCCCGCGTCGAGGAGGCGGCGGCGCAGCTTGGCTATGTCCCCCATGCCGGTGCGCGCAGTCTCAGCATGGCGCGGACCGGGGCGATCGGGGTGGTGTTGCCCGATCTGCATGGCGAGTTCTTCTCCGAATTGCTACGGGGCATGGACAGGGAGGCGAGCACGCGTCGACTGGGGCTGTTGCTGACCGTGCTCCATGACGGGCGCGGGCTCGATACGCTGGCGGCGCTGCGGGGGCAGGTCGACGGGCTGCTGGTGATGGCGCCCGAACTCGATCCCGATGTGCTTGCACACAATATGCCGCGCGGCTTGGCCGCTGTGTTCCTCGCCTGCGTGCCGCAGAAGGGCAGTCCGAACCTGCGTATCGACAATCGCGCCGGGGCTGCCGCGGCGGTCGCGCATCTGGCGGCGGGCGGTGCGAAGCGGATCGTCCACATCTCCGGCCCCCTGGGCAATCTCGACGCGCAGGAGCGCTGTGCGGGCGCGCAGGACGCCGCCGCCGCAGCGGGCGTCGCGCTCAGTGTGATCGAGGGCGATTTCCTGGAGGCGAGCGGCGTTGCGGTCGGCGACCGCATCGGGGCGGGGACGCTGGAGGCGGATGCGATCTTCGCGGCCAACGACATGATGGCGATCGGCGCGCTGACGGCGTTGAAGCGCCACGGCGTCGCGGTGCCGGGGCAGGTCGCGGTCGCCGGTTTCGACGACATTCCGCTGGCTAGGTTGGTGAGCCCGGCGCTGACCAGCGTCGCGGTCGATATCGCGGCGATGGGCGCCCGCGCGGTGGCCCGGCTGGCAAGGCAGATCGAAGGTTTCCGCGAGGGATCTTCGGGAGACGCAACGACCGAAGCGGACGAGGTGATCGTCCCGCATCTGATGGTGCGTGAAACAACAAGAGAAGCAGACAGGGGATAGGATTATGAAAAGGAACGCATTCAGGCTGGCGCTTGCCGGGGCGACGATGCTGGCGGGGCTGGGCGCCGGGGCGATGTGGAGCGCGCCTGCATCGGCGCAGGCCGGGCAGGCGGCGCTGCGCGGCGTGATCCGTACCGCGCCCGACAACCCCTTGCAGGATGTGACCCTGGTCGAGGTCGACACCGGCTTTCGGCGTACCGTCGTGCCCGGCGCGGACGGCAGCTATAATTTCCCGTCGCTGCGAGCCGGTGCATATCGGCTGGAAATCCGCCTTCAGAAGGGCACGCGCAATTCGGACGAGTTCACGCTGCGCGTCGGGCAGAATGCCGGGCTCGACCTCGACCTGACCACCGCCCCGGCACCCGCGCAACCCGCGCCCGGCGACAACACCGCAGGCGAGACCACGCCGCCCCCGGCCGAAGCGCAGGCCGGCGACATCATCGTCACCGGCAGCCGCATCCGCTCGCTGTCCGGCGGGCAGGTTGGGGTCAACATCACCCCCAGGCTGATCGAGCAGCTGCCGCAGAACAGCCGCAACTTCCTGGCCTTTGCAGATCTCGCGCCCGGCGTCCGCTTCATCGAAAGCTCGGACGGCAGCTCGCGCATCCAGGGCGGCGCGCAGGGGTCGAACTCGGTCAACGTCTTCATCGATGGCGTCAGCCAGAAGGATTACGTGCTGCGCGGCGGCCTGACCGGGCAGGACAGCTCGCCGGGCAACCCGTTCCCGCAGCTCGCGATCGGCGAATATCAGGTGCTGTCGTCGAACTATAAGGCGGAGCTGGACCAGGTCAGCTCGGTCGCGATCATCGCGGGCACGAAGTCGGGTACCAACGAATTCCACGGCGAAGGCTTTTTCGACTTCACCAACCAGAATCTTCGCGACCGTCGCCCGACCGAGATCTTCCCCACCAAGATCACCAAGATCCCCTCGGAAGACAAGCAGTTCGGCGTCGCGCTGGGCGGACCGATCGTCAAGGACGTCGCGCATTTCTTCGTCAGCTATGAGGGCAAGCGGCGGCAGGTCCCGATCGATATCCTGCCGACCAACGGCGTGGCGGTGTCCAGCCTGCCCGCGCAGTATCGCGACATCTTCGGCTCGTACAACTCCAGCTTCCGCCAAGACCTGTATTTCGGCAAGATCGACCTCGAGCCGACCGACAAGGACCTGGTCGAGCTCACCGGCAAATACCGCAACGAGACCGGCGTGCAGATCGGCAACGGCAATGCCGCCTTCTCGACCCGCACGTTGAGCAAGGTCAACGAGAAGCGTGGGATGCTGCGCTGGCAGCATACCGATGACAAGTGGATCAACGACGTGCGCGTCTCCTATGAGGATGTCGCCTGGTCGCCGCAGCCCGCCGAGAACGGCATCGGGCAGCAGTTCCGGACCACCACCCGCAACGGCAACAGCGTGTCGACTTTCGACCTGTTCCGCACCGGTGCCGGGCTTGGCTTCCAGGACAAGGGGCAGAAGGGCTGGACCGTCCAGGACGATTTCACCTGGACCGGCGTCGAGAACCACACGTTCAAGGTCGGGGCGAAGGCGAAATGGGTGACGCTCAACTCGCTCGAGCAGAATCTGATCAACCCGCTCTATCTCTACGACACCACCTTGCCGTCGGCGAGCGGCTTCAACGACCAGATCCCGTACAGCCTGCAATTCGGCGCGAATGGCAGCCTGGGCGATCCGCGCATCCGTTCGAAGAACTTCCAGCTCGGCCTGTATGCGCAGGACGACTGGGACGTGACCGACCGGCTGACGCTGAACCTCGGCCTGCGCTGGGATTATGAGCGGACCCCGGCGTTCCTCAACTATGTAACGTCCGCCGAGAACGTCAACGCGGTGTCGCCCGCAAACTATCCGAACCTTGTGAATGCCGACTACAAGATCGGCGACTATATCTCGACCGGCAGCAACCGGAAGGCGTTCAAGGGGGCGTGGCAGCCGCGCGTCGGCTTCACCTATCGCCTGGACGAACAGGGCCGGTTCGCGGTGTTCGGCGGCTATGGCCGGTCGTACGATCGCAACCAGTTCGACTTCCTGCAGCAGGAACTGGCCAATGGCCGTTTCCAGCGTCGCGAGTTCCTTTTCCAGGGCGCCGACACGATCAATCCGTGCACGCCCGGACCGAACTGCATTCCCTGGAATCCGATCTATCTGACCGATGCGGGCCGTCAGCAGCTGATCGGCAATGGCGGTCCTGGCGGGCGCGAGTTCCGCTTCATCAAGAACGACCTCAAGGTTCCTTATTCGGACCAGTTCAGCCTGGGGGTACGCGGGCGGTTCAACCCGGTCGAGCTGGAAGTCGGCTATACCCGGATCGTCAGCAAGGACGGGTTCGTCTATCTGCTCGGCACCCGTCGCCCCGACGGGTCGTTCTTCGCGCCGTCGCCGACCACAGGCGCGCCGCAGGGGCCGAACACCAGCTTCGCACCTTCGGGTTATGGCGCGATCATCCTGGGCGACAATGGGCTCGAGACGCGCGCGGACTCGGCCTATGCCAAGCTGACCAAGGCCTATTCGGCGGCCTCGCCATGGAGCATCGACGCCACCTATACCTTCACGGCCGCGGTCGACAACCGGCCGAACAACGACCAGTCGTCCTACTTCCTGCTCGATTTCCCCAAGGCCTCGGACTATCCGATGCTGCGTTCGGGCGTGGTCCCGCGTCATCGGTTTGTAGTCGCGGGCAGCGTCGACACGCCGCTGGGCGTGACGATGTCGGCGAAGTTCCAGATCGAGAGCCCGACCTTCCAGCGCGCCCTGCTCGATACGTCGACGCCGTATCAGCGGACGCTGGTCGGCTCGGAAGTGTTCGGGCTGGGGGATCGCTGGGGCCGTCGCCAGCTCGACTTGGCATTCACCAAATATGTGCCGCTGAAGTTCATCAGCGATGCGACGCGCATCCGCTTCCGCGTCGACATCATCAACGCGATGAACGACCGCAACTATGTCGACTATAACAACGACCCCAGCGATACGACGCGCACGTCGGGCTCGCCGAGCATCTACCGTGAAGTGTCGACCTACAGCATCGGCGGCAATCCGCCGCGCACGGTGAAGCTGTCGGCCGGCTTCAACTTCTGATGATCCGTCGTCATCCCGGCCTAGGGCCGGGGTGACGGCCCTGACAGGCCGCAGAGACGGTCGATAATGACAGGAGAGGACGGCTGACCGCATGACGTTCGACCGACGCGATATCGTGCGCGCCGCCGCGCTTGGCGGGGCAGGGTGGCTGGTGGGGTGTACCGCCGGGCCGCTTGCGCCCAAACGAGCGCCGCCAATGGCGTTTCCTGGCGTGCTGCCGAAGGTGGGCACCACCCCGGCAAGTGCCAGCGACCCGCTGATGGACGACATTCAGCGGCGCACCGTCAGCTATTTCTGGAATACCACCGATCAGGTTACGGGGCTCGCGCCCGATCGGTGGCCGACGCCGAGTTTCGCATCGATCGCCGCGGTCGGCTTTGCGCTTACAACGTATCCTATCGCGGCGACGCGTGGCTGGATCACGCGGGCCGCCGCCGCGCAACGCACTTTGGCGACACTGCGCTTCTTTGCGAATGCGCCGCAAGGCCCGGCGAAGGACGGCACGAGCGGCTATAAGGGCTTTTTCTACCATTTCCTGGGCGTCACCAAGGGGCATCGCTTCGCCAGGACCGAGTTGTCGACGATCGACACCGCGCTGCTGCTGGGCGGCGTCCTCTTCGCGCAGACATGGTTCGACGACGAGACCGACCCTGCGGAGCGGGAAATCCGGGCGCTGGCCGACCAACTCTACCGTGCGGTCGAATGGGACTGGATCACGCCGCGCAAGCCGTTCGTCTCGATGGGCTGGCATCCGGAAAGCGGGTTCATCGGTTCGGACTGGAATATCTATAACGAAAGCCTGATCCTGTACGTTTTGGCGCTCGGCTCGCCGACGCATGCGCTGCCGCCCACGACATGGGACGAGTGGACCGCCAAGTTCGACCCGTCCTGGGACGAGAAATACGACAATCCGTTTACGGCTTTCCCGCCGCTGTTCGGGCATCAGTACAGCCAGGTGTGGATCGATTTTCGTGGCTTGATGGATAGCTATTCCAAGCGGCGCGGGTTCGATTATTTCGAGAATAGCCGCCGGGCGACCTATGCGCAGCGCCGCTATGCGATCAACAATCCGGCGGGCTGGCGCGGCTATGGCGAGAATGTCTGGGGGCTGACCGCATGCGACGGGCCGGGGGATTTCGTCCGGAAGATCGACGGCCGGAACCGGGAGTTTTTTTCCTATTCGGCTCGCGGCCCCGGCGACCGCGACGACGGGACGATCGCACCCACCGCCGCGCTCGGTTCGGTGGCGTTCGCGCCGGAAATCGTGCTGCCTGCGGCGCGTGCGATGTATTCCACCTATGGCACCGCGATCTACGATCGCTACGGTTCGCGACAGCTTCAATCCCACGATGACGCTGAGAGACGTCAAGCTGCAACACGGTAAGGTCGTGCCCTATATCGGCTGGGTCGCGGATGACTATCTTGGCATCGACCAAGGACCGATCGCGTGCATGATCGAAAACTGGCGCAGCGGGCTGATCTGGAAGACGATGCAGAAAAACCCGTATATCCGCGCCGGGCTTACGCGTGCCGGGTTTACGGGCGGCTGGCTTTCATCGGCATAGGTGATTGGCGCCCATGGTGTATTTTCGGCTGCGGTCGACGGCGACGAACAGGTAGAGCTTGCCTCCAGCGGTTCGCAGCTCTGCAATTTTGCCTGTGGGAGGCATCGATGCGGCGCTGATCTGGTCATTCGAGGAAATCCGGTGAATTGGGACGAACTGCGTTGACGACCACGCCAGGAATGTGGCACTCGGCCGTCAGATCGCAAGCGGGTCTGCAAACCGGGATTCTGGCCCGGGGCGTCGCGAGCGATGAGAGCAACGATAAGTCGTTGTTTCGCGGGTGTAGCTCAATGGTAGAGCAGAAGCTTCCCAAGCTTACGACGAGGGTTCGATTCCCTTCACCCGCTCCATCTCCGCACTGAACCCACGGATTTCCGCCATTCCGGCGTCCGGCCGCGCTTCGCGGGACACTTGGCTGTAGCACCAAGCTGCACACACGCCGCCGTCGTCCGCCCGCAATCGAAGCCCGTGCCGGCGACCGGACGAGACGTGGGACGTGGCCTCTATCACCTATCTGTGCCGGCGTGGTGCGCGCTATTACTACCGCCGCCGCCTGTACCAGCGGAGCGTCGTCAATCATCCTATAAGCATCTCGCTCGGTACGGCCGATCCGGTCGAGGCACGTCGCCTCGTCCCCCGGCTGTCCGCCCGATGGGAGATGATGGCGATGCAGATGTTCAACCGGACCAGCCGCGGTTTCCTCCATGCGCAGGAGTTGACGCGCATCTTCCGCGCAGGGCTCGATGAGGAGTTGGGGCTGGCGATGGCCTGCCATTTCGATGCCCCCGACGCGCTGGAAGGGAACCGCCGCACCTTGCGGGTGCTCGAGGCGGCCTATCGCATCGCCGCGCGTCTGCCCGCCGATGCGGACAGCGTGCCGGAAACCGTCGTCAACGAAATGACCGACGGCTTCTCGGATCAAGATCGTACAGCCGTCGTGATGATGCTCCGGTCGCTGGCGCCCCATAAAAGTGCGCAACGAGATGCCGAGAGCGCCCTCACGGCGATGTCGGCACCGACGACCACGCGCGCGATCGATGACGCGCGCGTCCAACTCCTCCGGGCACGGGCAGAGGCGCAGGCGCGCGCAGCGCTTGCCGATCACCCGCACGCGGCCAGCCGGGGCGATCCGTACACGGCACTGCTCGACGACGATGTGGTCGCTGCGATCCGGCGTCAGCCGGCTGCGCCTTCGGCCCTAGCGCCATCCGATCAGGCTGATCCGCATCGGTTCTCCAGCGCGGCGCCGGTCGACTCCCCGTTTCTCACCCAGGACACCCGACGGTTCAGCGAGATCATCGAGGACACCATCAAGATGATCCAGAGCGCGGGCGACTGGGACGAGGATCTGGACCAGCGCCGGCGTGTGATACGCAGCTTCGGGTGGATCACCGGCGACAAGCGCCTATGCGATTATGGCCCCGCCGATGCCCTGCATTACGCTCAGACACTCAGGAAACTACCGACCGAATTCCGCTGGGGAACGCCCGAGGCGGGCGCCATGAGTCGTCCGCTGAAGGAGGTACTTGCGGAGGTCGATGCAATGGCGAAGAAGACGCCGCGCAGCGATCGCACGTACAATCGCGATCTGACGATCATGGCGCGCTTCTCGCGGGAACTGGCCAAGGCGTCGTGGCGGCCGAGATTCGGCAAGGACCTCATCGTCGACTTCAACGAGCACACCGCCAAGGTCCAAGATGATCCCACCGATCCTGACCGGATGCCGTGGACGGAGGAGCAACTGGTCTGCGCCTTCAAGGCTCCGATTTATACGGGCGGCGGCGGGTGCAGCCGACGGTTCAAGACCGGTTCCGACAACAAGGTGTGGCAGGACGCTGCATACTGGGTTCCGCTGCTGCTGGCCTACACCTTCATGAGCCGCGAAGAGGCGTGCGGGCTCGAGTGCAGCGAGATCGTGTTCGACGTCGAGACGCCCTTCCTAATCGTCAAAGCCAACATGACGAAAAGCAAGAATGGCGAGACCGCGGCGGGCCTGAAACGCCGTTCGCGCCACCGTATCATCCCTCTGCATCCGGAACTGCTGCGGCTCGGCTTCCAGGAGTACGTCACAGCGATCGAGGCAGAAGGTCACTGTATGCTGTTCCCGGAATTGTACCGGGGTGATCTCAAGAAGCGTGGTGGAACCCGCTTCTACGCGGGCGCTGGTCGGTACCTGCTCGACTATGTCGATCAGAATGTACCGCTCCTGCGAACCTCCTCGGGCAAGCGCGCAGACCTCCATTCGATGCGTACCGCCGGGGCGAGTTTCCTGGAGGATTCAGACGCGAAGCAGGTCTATATGGATGACATTCTGGGCCATGTCCGTGAGGGAACGGGGCCGCGCAAATACTGCAAGGCATGGTTCGTGAAGGGTGGTGCGGCGATCATTCAGAAGCGGCTGAGTCTGATGTGCGACGCGACGCCGAACCTGACTGCGCATCTCACGCCTGCACCGCTGGCCCTGCTGCCGCTCGAAAAACGGTCGCGGACGGGATCGTACAGGGAATGCGCATCGCGGCGGAAGGCGTGATGACCCATATCCGGTCATTCGGAGCCCGTGCGACCCATCCCGGAAGCGGACACCCGTTCATGTGTGCGATTCCTCTCTGTCGGACCGCAGACGGTTGCTGGATAGGAAGAAGTGGGGCTTAGCTATCGTTTCCGACGGAACCCGCGAACGGCAGCTTCGCGGCAGAATAGACGGTGCGTCGGCATTCTTGACGATTGTTTAGGCATGGAAGACTTCTCGATGAGTACGATGTCACCGTCTCGGTCGTGCTCACGGACCAATCTGCTCGGTCGCAGGGTGAATTGCTGAAGCAGAGGCAGGGTCAGTGCTCTACCGGATACTCGCAGTTGCATATTGCCTCTATCTGCTTGATCAACGAAGCTGAACAAGGAGGTGCGTTTTGGGCAGGGACGAATTAGTAGATGTAGTTGTACAAGCAGTCCCCGACCTTTCGGATGACGAACGAAACCTGTTGTGTAGCATAGTATTGGGCAAGGATTTTCGCCCTGCCGCAGGCGAGGCAGACGTACGCCCGACGATCAGGTCCAAAGTATTAAGCTGCCTGTGCACTTCAAGCGACGTGCGCAAGCTAGTGACCGCACGTGGCATTCGAATATTCGGCGCATCAATTTCCGGCGAGCTCGACCTGCAGTATGTCGACTGCGGTTTCCCGCTCATTTTCGAGCATTGCGTATTCAACACCCATATCAACCTAGGGTCAGGACTCGTTGATCACAGCCAGAAGATGACGGTGGCAGCGAGGGTGACGGCGGCAAAGAAGGCAGTGGGGCAGCGATCGTAGCGGGTAGCGACCCGACGCCAGTCTTTGAGGCGGCCGAACATGATCTCGATGCGGCTGCGGCGCCGGTAGCGGCGCTTGTCGTATTTGACCGGCTCGTTGCGTGATCGCCGGCCCGGGATGCAGGGCTGGATGCCTTTGGCCTGGAGGGCGTCCCTGAACCAGTCGGCGTCGTAGCCGCGGTCGCCGAGCAGCCACTGCGCCTTCGGCATGTCATCCAGCAGCGCTGCCGCGCCGGTGTAGTCGCTGACCTGGCCCGCGGTCATGAAAAAGCTTAAGGGGCGCCCGTTTGCATCGGCGACGGCATGTAGCTTGGTATTCATACCGCCTTTGGTGCGGCCGATCAGGCGGCCAAGATCCCCTTTTTTACCCGCAGGCTTGATGCCGTGCGGTGCGCCTTCAGATAGGTTGCGTCGATCATGACCGTCTGCGGCTCGGCGCCAGCTGCAGCCAGACCTTCCATCATTCGCGTGAACACGCCGGCCTCGCCCCAACGCTTCCACCGATTGTACAGCGTCTTGTGGGGGCCATACTCGCTAGGCGCATCTCGCCAGCGAAGCCCGTTGCGATTGACGAATACGATGCCGCTCAGCACCCGCCGGTCGTCCACCCTCGGCTTGCCATGGCTCTTGGGAAAGAAGGGCCGCAGCCGCTCCATCTGCTCGTCCGTCAGCCAAAACAGGTCACTCATCTCGGTCTCCTTGCGGAGCCTGAATCAGATCGCGACGCTCACATCAATGGGTCCTGACCCTAAGCTTCGCTCGTATGCCGACGCTGAGACTGTTCCAATGCGAGTTGTTGTCGTTGGAAGCCCCTCAGCTGCAGGTGACCGGCTCGATAATTCTAAGCAAATCGGTGTTTCGAGGCCCGGTGAACTTCCAAGGCATGCGCGCGGGCGGCAACGTACGCTTCGCCGACAGCCGAGTCTTGTCCGATGCCGAGATCGCGATCAACCTTGAAGGCGCGCACGTTCAAGGTATTTTACAGTTTAGCGGCTCGCAGTTCTTAGCTCAGGGCATGTTGCGGCTGTTCGGCATCTCTGCGCGGGGAATCGAATGCATGGGCAGTGTCGTTGCCCGGAAAGGCATTGCACTGATGCTCGAACAAGCATCCGTATCGGGATCGGTGCTGCTACGGGCGCCATTTCGGGCACTTGGGCGCGTGAGAATTTTTGAAACTACCATTGGCGGATCGCTCGACTTCCAAGGCGCGCATCTAAACGCTCACACGGGTCCAGCGCTAATCGTAGTTGGAACTAATATTGGGCGTTCGCTGCTCCTGCACCGGGATCATCACCACAAGCCGGGCAAACCGCTGCGCAGCGTGCGCGGTATCACCGTTCACCGGAGCATCGTCGGTGAGCACCTCGACATCAATGGAGCCAGGATCAGGGCGCGGCGCGAGGCGTCGCTGAGTGTCGTCGACACAGTTGTGAAAGGTCGTCTGATCGCCAATGGACTCGACGCCCTCGGTCGCGTGGTGCTCAATCGTTTGAACGTCGCCAACGATATCGAGTTTGCCCAAGTGGAAGTCGCCTGCGATGAAGGGAACGCGATACACGGCGTTGGGGTCGAGTGCCGCGGAAACCTGTTCCTGAGCGAAGCACGTGTGCGGGGGCCGATCAATTTGCCGCATCTGACCGTGGCAAACGATCTTGTCGCTCAGAAGCTAGCGGTCGACGCTAACAGATCGGGTGCCTCAGTGAGGCTTGATCACGGCAAGTTCGGCGGCAGCCTCTCGATGAGTAATTTGCACGTCGAAGGCAGGATGTATGGCACAAACCTGTCGGCGAAGGGGGGGCTTGACTTCAGGAGCAGCGAGGTGGGCGGCCTTGATTGAGCTGCCCCCTTCTGAGTGGTCCATCGACTATGACAGTCTGGACCAAGGAAGGGACAACGAATGCCTGCGAAGAAGCACAAGCCGGAGGAGATCATCGGCAAGCTGCGTGAGGTGGAGATCGTGCTGGGCCAGGGCGGCACGACCGCGGAGGCATGCCGGCGGATCGCGGTCAGCGAGCAGACCTACTATCGCTGGCGCAAGGAATATGGTGGCCTGAAGACGGATCAGGCGCGTCGGATGAAGGATCTGGAGAAGGAGAACGCCCGGCTGCGGCGTGCGATTTCGGATCTAACGCTGGACAAGCTCATCCTGCAGGAGGCGGCGAAGGGAAACTTCTGAGCCCCGCACGGCGCCGGCGCTGCATCGACCAGGTCCGGGAGGTGGTGGCCGTGTCCGAGCGGCGCGTGTGCCGCGTGCTTGGCCAGCACCGGTCAACGCAGCGCAAAGTGCCGTGCGGGGCAGATGATGAGCAGGCGCTCACCGACGACGTCGTCGCGGTGGCAAAGCAGTATGGGCGCTACGGTTACCGTCGGGTAACCGCACTGCTGCATGCGGCGGGCTGGTCGGTGAACCACAAGCGGGTCGAGCGGATCTGGCGGCGCGAGGGGCTGAAAGTGCCGCAGCGCCAACCGAAACGCGGTCGGCTCTGGCTCAATGACGGCTCCTGCATCCGGCTTCGACCAGAGTATCCGGGGCATGTCTGGGCCTATGATTTCGTCGAGGAGCGTACCCACGATGGGCGCAAGTTCCGCATCCTGACCATCATCGACGAGGCCAGTCGCGAGTGCCTGGCACTGGTCGTGTCACGTCAGCTGCGCCACGAAGACGTGCTGGCCGCGTTGGCCGACCTGTTCATCGAACGCGGTCCGCCAGCGCACATCAGGTCGGACAACGGCAGCGAGTTCATCGCCACCGCCGTCCAGACCTGGCTCGGCCAGATCGGCGTGAAGACGCTCTACATCGCCCCGGGCTCGCCATGGGAGAACGGCTATAACGAGAGCTTCAACGGGTCGCTTCGCGACGAACTGCTCAATGGCGAGATTTTCTACAGCCTCGCGGAGGCCAGGGTGCTGATCGAGGCGTGGCGCCGTCACTACAACACCGTCCGGCCGCACAGCAGCCTGGGCTACCGCCCGCCGGCCCCGGAAGCGGTGACACCGCCATTACCGGCCTCCGGTTCCGCTTCGCTCCACCTACGCCCGGCAATGGCGGCGGAGACGACAATGCACTAACTAACAAGCCGGACCACCCGGTGGGGGCTGCTCAGTATCTCGCCCGATCCGCCATAGACCCGGTTCTCCAGCGTGTTCAGCCGGGTGCGGTCGGCCAGCGTCCGGCGATCCTCCGCGCTGAACTGGCGATCGTCGGCATCCTGGATATAGGCGGCCGCGCGTGCGAACTGGACGAGGCCTGCACCGTCATAGGTCCAGTCGAGCGCACCGCGCCAGCGCTTGCCGGTATCGCGTGCCTGCAACCCCGCGACGCTGGTGTTGATGCCGGTCAGCACGTCGGTCTCGACCCGGTTGTCGAGATACTCGCCGGTTGCGCGAAGACGATGCCCAGGTGCGACGTTCCACACCAACTTGCCGAGCAGCGCGTTGGACTGGCCGTCCTGCGGATTGGGTGCGGTGCGGGTGACGCCGGTGCCTTCGACATCGCCCTGGTTCTTCAGCTCGGAAAAGTCGCGCCGCGTATAGGCGAGCATCGCCGAGACCGTCCCCGAACGCGCGGCGACGATGCCCGACTGGGTGAACTCGTCATCCGCCGAATTATACTGGGTGCGAAGCGATCCACCGACGGACGCGTCGCCCAATATGTCGCCAGGGTCGCTCGTCGTGAAACTGACCGCGCCCGCCAGACCATCGCTGCCATAAAGCGCGGAGGCGGGGCCACGCAGAAACTCGACCGACTTGATGAGGCCGAGATCGACATAGTCACCACGCCCCACATCCTGTGCGCCGAAGCTGAAGCCATAGGGTATGCGGACGCCGTCGACTTGGATCAGCACCCGATTGACGCCGATCCCCCGGACGACGAAGCCTTCATTGCCCGCGCGACCGGTCGACCCCGCCGCCGCGCCGAAGCGGGTGGGCGCCCGGCGCACGCTGATCCCCGGTTCGAAGCGAACCAGGTCCTTGATGTCGGTCGCCAGCTCGTCCGCGATCTGATCGGCATTCTTGACCGAAATGGTGACCGGCGCGTCCTGTGCCTGGATCGGCGCGCGGGTGGCGGTCACTACGACCTCTTTCTGATCCCCCGCATCCTTAGGCTCGCGGACAGGCTCTCCGAGCGCTGCCACCATGGCAAGCGTCAAAAGCATCTCAAACCCCTTTCAGCTATCGATAATCATTCGCAACGCCCTTTAGTACTGCATTCATAAATATGCAAATGACTCGCATTACCTAAAGGGCAAGGATGTGAGGAGGCGAGGGTATGGGGCTCAACGCTACCGCTCCTGCTCTCTCTGCCGATCAGGTGGCGTATATGAGCAACACGCGCCGGGCATTTTCGCGAACAGACATCATCCCGATTGACAAGCATCACGGCATAATATCGTATACAAATCGTCAGGGGCTATGAGGGACGCATGGCGCATCGAACCTGTTACTTCGCCGTATTGGTGCCCCTTGGGTGTCAGCGATCGATTCGTTGCATTGGGCCGGAAATCGCGGCGTGACGGACGGGTGGGGGTGCTAGGCCGGATCGGCGCGCACGGGACGCGACTTTCCATCTCACCGGGGAATTTCGGGAATGTCGATGGGGCCTGGCCTGAAATCGGCTTGGGCTGACCCACCAACCTCAACGACGAACTTAAGTCATTTCAAGGCGGCATAAACAGACCGTCGAAAATCCGCAGCAGGAACGGGGGCAGATCAGGAAAGATAAGAAGGGGACAGATCATGGCTAATGGAACGGGTCGTCTGCGACACTGGCGGCTGGCGAGCGTGGCGATCGGTGCGCTGATCGTGGGTGCGCAGGCAAAGGCGCAGACCGCGCCGACGGAGGGAAGCGGCGCGACCACCGCGGCGACCAGCGACGAGACGATCGTGGTGACGGGATCGCGTATTCGTCGCGATCCGTTGGACCAGAGTGCACCCCTGACCGCGATCGACAGCGCGGACATCGCTCGCACCGGCCTGTCCTCGATCGGCGACGTGCTGCAAAGGCTGCCCGGTGCGGCGGGCGGCCTCAATTCCCGCTTCAATCGGTCCGGCAACAACGGCAATCCCCCCGATGGCGGCGGCGTGGGTGCCGGTTCGGCCGAAATCGACTTGCGCTATCTGGGCAGCCGCCGGACCTTGGTACTGGTCGACGGCCTGCGCTTCATCAACGGCAGCGCGGCCAGCGGCGTGCCTGGCGCGGTCGACCTCAATGCCATTCCAGATGGCATGATCGAGCGGGTCGACGTGCTGCGTGACGGCGCATCCACCATCTATGGCTCGGACGCGATCGCAGGCGTGGTCAACATCATCACCAAGAAGCGGCAGAACGGCTTTCTGGCGACCGCGCAACTCGGTGCCTATGACGAGGGCGACGGCGTCACCCAGAACTACCAGTTGAGCTGGGGTCATCGTTCCGAGGATCAGCGGGTATCACTGGTCGTAGGGGCCAATTACATCAAGCAGGGCTCGGTCTTCGCCGGGGATCGCCCCTATTACGCCTTCCCCGATCCGGGCGCGACGGCCTGCACCAGCAGTTGTAGCTCGGGCACGCCCAATGGCAGGTTCATCATCAACAACCCGGTGACGGGGGAGTCGATGAACCTGACGCTGAAGAGCAATCCG
This sequence comes from Sphingomonas sp. Marseille-Q8236, assembly GCF_965112005.1. Lineage (NCBI taxonomy): Bacteria > Pseudomonadati > Pseudomonadota > Alphaproteobacteria > Sphingomonadales > Sphingomonadaceae > Sphingomonas > Sphingomonas sp. Marseille-Q8236. The sequence continues at coordinate 1,245,195 of NZ_CBCOPO010000002.1, read as the reverse complement.
CTGAGCCGTCCCCGTTTCGACCCCAGCGATCCCACGGGTGCGAACAGCGATTTCAAATCCTTCACGGTGGCGGACCGGTTCAACTTCCGACCCTATAACTATCTTCTCACGCCGCAGGAACGCGTCGGCGCGTTCGTCAACTTCACCGGGCAATTGTCGGATCGTGTCCGCCTCAGCACCAAGCTGATCTACAACCGCCGGACGTCGGACAATCAGGCGGCACCGCTGCCGCTGTTCGTCGGGCCGGATGCGGGCAACGGCAATCTGCTCGATACCATCTCGATCGACCGGACCAATCCGTTCAACCCGTTCGGGGTGACGTTGAGCGCCGGCAATAACGGCACGCCCGCCAATTACGGTTTTATCGGCCGCCGCTTCGTCGAGAACGGACCGCGCCACTACAGCCAGCGCGTCGACACCATGTACATGTCGAGCACCCTCGACGGGCAGTTCGGGATCGGCGAGGGGACCTGGTACTGGGACGCCAATCTCATCTATGCCGAAAATCAGGCCAAGCAGGTGGCGCACGGCAATGTGAACGCGGCCAATCTTGCGCTGGCGCTGGGCCCGGTCGCCAATTGCACCGGTACCTGCGTTCCGTTCAACATCTTCGGCGGGGCGGGCTCGATCACGCAGGCGATGATCGATTACGTCACCTTCACCCAGCGCGACCGGTCGGAACAGACGATGACCGACGCGACGCTGAACCTGACCGGCACGCTTTTGCAGCTTCCCGCGGGGCCGTTGGGGCTTGCGGCGGGCTATGAGTTTCGCCGCCAGACAGGCTCCTTCACACCTGACGCCATCGTCGCGGCCGGCCTGGGCTCCGACATTCCGGCGCAGCCGACCTCCGGCGCGTTCAACGTCAACGAGGTCTATGGCGAACTCAGCATCCCGGTATTGAAGGACGTTCCCTTCTTCCGCCTGCTGGAGGGCAGCTTCGCCGCCCGCTATTCGGACTATTCGACCAGCGGCAACCGGACGGTGATGAAGGGCGGATTGAGCTGGAAGCCTTTCGAGGATCTGCGTCTGCGTGGCACATGGGCGCAAGGCTTCCGCGCGCCCAGCATCGGCGAGTTGTTCGGCACGCCGTCGCGCTTCGACGGCGGCGTGATCGATCCCTGTTCGGGCCTGGCCAGCCTGCCGGCGAACAGCACGGTTCGTCAGAACTGCCTCGCCCAGGGGGTACCGCTGAACTATGTCCAGAACGGCCTGCAACTGCCGATCCTGACCGGCGGCAACCGCGCGCTGAAGCCCGAGCGGTCGGAAAGCTGGGTACTGGGCGGCGTGTACAGCCCAAGCTGGGCGCGAGAGGGTGGCTTGGCCAGCCAGTTGAGTCTGGAGGCCGATTATTACACCATCCGGGTCGATGACGCGATCTCGTCGATCGGCGCCGACGTGCTGCTCGCCAATTGCATCAATCAGAACGACGCCGCGAGTTGCGGTGCGATCACCCGGTCGGCCACGGGCAGCGGACAGATCACGCAAATCCGTGGCCTGTTGCAGAACATCGCTTCGCTCAAGAGCGAGGGTATCGACGTAACGCTGACCTACCGCAGTCCACGTGTGGGAGCGGGGACGATCGGGCTGACCTGGGCGAGCAATGTCCTGCTGGAATATTCCACGACGCTGCCGTCCGCGACGGGCAGCGAGAAGCTGGAACGCCAGGGCACGGAGCGCGGCGATCAGGCCTATCCGCGTTTCAAGAGCGTGGCGACGATCGACTGGTCGAGCGAGACCTTCCTGGCGTCGCTTACCGGTCGCTATATCGGCAAGGTGACCGAGCCCGCCTATGACAATCGCGAGATGAAACCGATCCTGTATCTCGACGCGCAGGTCGGGTGGACCTTGCCGTGGATGGACCGGCGCCTGACGCTGACCGCCGGCGTCAACAATCTGCTGGGTCAGCGTGCGCCGGATTGCCTGAGCTGCGGCGGGTTTGATCCGACGACCTATGATCTGCCGGGCCAGTTTGGTTATGCCCGTATCGGCTTCAAGTTCTAAGAATTGGGGCGGTCGGGGCAACCCGGCCGCCTTTCCATCGTCAGCCGACGATGCTCTGCCCCATTTCCAGCCGTTTGCCGTTGGTGACGATGACCCGGTCGCCCAGGCGGGTCGCGGCGAACAGCTTGCGCGCAAAGCCCAGCGGTACGCCGATACAGCCATGGGTGGCGTTCCCGTAGCGGACGTCGCTGGCATGGATGGCGACACCATCGTTGGTCAGCCGCAACATATAGGGCATCGCCGCGTCATAGAGGTTGGAGACGTGATCGGCATCTTTCTGAAGGATCGGAAAGACGCCCAGCGGCGTCGGCATGTTGTCCGCGCCATAGATCATCGCCGCCGTCCCGATCTCATACCCGTCGCGGAAGATCGACACGACTTGGGCCGCCAGATCGACGGTGATGACGATCGGCCCCTGCGGTGCGCCGCTTTCGTCCCAGACATAATCACCATGATGCAGCGGCTTGGTCAGCGGCAGGATGTGCCGGACGACGAAGGGCGTCGGGGTCGGGGTGGGCGCGGGGAAGGGCGCGGGTGGCGTCGGCGAGGGTGCGGCCCTTGGGGGTTGTGCGCGGTCGATGGCCGTGTCCTGTCGCCCGGCATGGCGCGACAACATCACGCCGCCTCCCACTGCGCCGATAAGAATGGCGCCCGCCAAAAGTTGCAAGGCTCGCATGACCAGCCTCTTACCGTCCCGCGCTGAACGAAGCGTTATCGCACTTCGATAGTGACATGGCCAAGCGCGCTCATCCCGTCGAGTCGCTGGTGGACGCTGGTGCTGCTGGGAACATGGCCCAGGCCCTCGACCGCCAGGACCACGGCATGCGCCGTCGGCCCGATCCGCCAGATGTGGAAGTCATGGATGCGCAGGTCGCCCGGTCCCTCCACCCGGTTCCGGACCTCGCTTGCCAGCACGGGGTCGGCGGCGTCGAGCAGCACCGACGAAGCCTGCCGCATCAGCCCCACCGACCAGTTGGCGATGACGACTGCACCGAGCAGCCCCACGGCAGGATCGAGCCACAGCCAGCCCAGATAGCGTCCCGCCACCAGCGCGAGGATCGCCATCACGGAGGTCAGCGCATCGGCCAGCACATGGATATAGGCGGCGCGCATATTGGTATCGCCGCCATGGCGATCATGAATATGGCCGTGGCCGTGATGATGGTCGTGCGCATGACCATGATGATGACCATGGTCATGCGCATGGCTATGCCCGTGTCCACCGCCCAGCATCCAGGCACTGACCAGGTTGATAAGCAGGCCCAGCACGGCAACCAAGATCGCATCTCCGAACGCCACGGGATGCGGATCGCCGAGCCGGACGATCGATTCATAGGCGATTCCGAGCGAGACCAGCCCCAGCACCATCGCCGACCCGAACCCGGCCAGTTCCCCGACCTTGCCGGTGCCCCAGCTATAGCGCGGATTGGCGACGTGTCGCTTGGCATAGGAATAGGCGATGGCCGCAATCCCCAGCGCCCCGACATGGGTCGCCATGTGGAAGCCGTCGGCGAGGAGCGCCATCGATCCGGTCAGGTATCCGGCGATGATCTCGCCCACCATCATTCCGGCGGAGAGCCAGACCACCAACCGAGTGCGGCGCGCATTTTCGTCATGGGCATGGCCCAGATAATCATGGCTATGGGTGATCACGACTTCGTCCTTCGGGGATCAACGGAAATGGCGGCGGAGCAGCTTGGCGAGTTCGGTGGCGGCGGCATTGCGTTCCGCATCGCTTTGGCCAGGCGCGGCGACATGGGCGTGGAGGTGATCCTCGACCAGTTCGTCCATCAGGCCGGCCACCGCACCGCGCACCGCCGCAACGAGGTGCAGCGTCTCGGCGCAATCAGCATCCGCGCCGACCGATCGCTCGATCGCGGCGACCTGCCCCGCGATACGCCGGACCCGCGCGATGATCTTTTCCTTGCTGGTGGTGACGTGCGCCATAATGGATAGGGGTATAGGGTATATTCCTATGGCCGACAAGAGGCGGCTTGCCTGCCCCGGTTCGCTTGGGCCACATGGCGGCCACAAGGCGATTAGGGGAAAGATGGGATGCGGACGGCACTAAGCTGGATCGGAATGGGTTTGGCGCTGGCGATGGCGGTGCCCGCCAGCGCCGAGTCGATCCTGTTCGTGGGGAACAGCTTCACCTTCGGCGCGAATTCGCCGGTCATGCGCTATCGCCCCGATCTGGTCCGCGATCTCAATCGTGAGGGGATTGGCGGCGTGCCCGCCTTGTTCAAGACTTTCGCCGAGGAAGCGGGGCAGGATTGGACCGTTAGCCTGGAGACCGCTGGCGGTCGCGACCTGGCCTATCATTATGAGCAGAAGCGGCGTGAGATCGATGCGCGGTGGGATGTGGTCATCCTTCAGGGGTATAGCACCCTGGACGCGAAGCGCCCTGGCGACCCGGCCCGTCACGCCGAGGCGGCCGGGCTGATCGCGGCCATGCTGCGCCGCGCAAATCCGAATGTCCGGGTGGAGCTGGTGTCGACCTGGAGCCGCGCCGACCTGACCTATCGGTCGCCCAGCCCGTGGCGGGGCAAGCCGATCGCCGCGATGGCCGAGGATCTGGCGGCGGCGAATGTCGGGGCGGTGCGCCGCTTCCCCGAGATTTCGGGCACCATCCCGGTGGGGCAGGCATGGAACCGCGCCTGGGCGGAGCGGGTCGCCGATCCCAATCCCTATGACGGCATCGCATTCGGCCAGGTCGATCTGTGGACCTGGGACCAGTATCACGCCAGCGCGGCGGGATATTATCTGGAGGCGCTGGTGATCTTCGGGAAGGTGACCGGCTTCGACGTGCGGCGGCTGGGCGAACAGGAGCGGGCGGCACGCGACCTGGGGCTGGACCCCCAGCTCGTTCGGCGATTGCAGGCGATCGCGCATGCCGAGGTGACGAACGTCACGCCGTGACGACGGCCCCGTCGCACACGGTGACCGGCCATGGAGTAAGAAGCTGACCCATGCAGGGACCCCCCAGGCATGCGCCGTCTTCTACCGCAAAGATCGCGCCGTGCCACGAGCAGGCGATCCGCTCGCCATCGGGGGTCAGATAACCGTCGAGCACCTGCGCGAGGGGCAATCCCATATGCGGGCACCGGTCGACATAGCCATACACGTCATCACCACGCCGCACGACGAACCCATGAAAACGCCCCGCCCGCATTTGCAGGACGAAGTTGCGCGCCGCCCCATCGGCGATCGTCTCGAGCGGGCCCAGCGTGATGCCGGGCGGGGTCACGGTCAGCCTTTGGTCGCTCACCCTGCGTCTCCCTGCGCCTCGGGCGCCGCTTCGGGCACAAGTCGGCGCAATTGCGCCGCAACGGCGGTCAGGCGGGGATAGGGGGACAGGTCTATCACGAAACGCTCGGCATTATAGACCTGCGGCAGAAGGATGCAGTCCGCCAGGGTCGGCATATCGCCATAGGCATAGCCTGCGCCGTGACGCGCGATCAGCGTCTCCAGCGCCGCGAAGCCCTGCTCCACCCAATGCGCTATCCAGCGGCGGATGCCGTCTTCGCCCGCGCCCATTTCCGTCCGCAACATCGTCAGCACGCGCAGATTGTTGATCGGATGAATGTCGCAGGCGATAATCGCCATCATGGCCCGAACCATGGCCCGCCCGGCGGCATCGCCGGGGAGCAGTGGCGGATCCGGATAGCGTTCCTCCAGCCATTCGAGGATGGCGGGGCTCTGGATCAGGACGCCATCGGGGCCTTCGAGCACGGGGACGAGGCCCTGGGGTTGCAGCGCGCGAAACGCATCCGTCCGCTGCTCACCCGTCCGGAGGTCGTGCGCGATACCGGCATAGGGCAGCCCCTTCAGCGCCAGCGCCAGGCGCACGCGATAGGCGGCGCTCGACCGCCAATAACCATGGAGCGTCAGGCTCATGGCAATCGCGCCTTGGGGAAGTCCTTCCACACCGCGTCATAGTCGAGTTGCGCATGGGCCAGCGCGTGCGTGGTCGGGCGATAGGGCCAGCAGCTTTCGACCATGAAGGCCATGGTCCCCTCGATCCGGTGCGGTTTCAACTCGGCGGCGCTCGCCGCCTGCCAACTGGCATGATCGGGGCCGTGGCCCGCCATCAGATTGTGGAGCGACAGGCCGCCGGGTCGAAAGCCTTCGGCCTTGGCGTCATAGGCGCCGGTGATCAGCCCCATGGCTTCCGACATGACGTTGCGGTGGAACCAGGGCGGGCGGAACGTATCCTCCGCCACCATCCAGCGGGGCGGGAACAGGACCAGGTCGGCATTGGCGCGGCCGGGCACGTCGCTGGGCGAGGTCAACAGGGTGAAGATCGACGGATCGGGATGATCGAAGCTGACCGTGTTGATCGTGTTGAAACGCGACAGGTCGTAACGCCACGGTGCCAGATTGCCGTGCCACGCCACCACGTCGAGCGGGCTGTGGTCGAGCGTCATCGTCCAGAGCGAGCCGAGGAACTTCTGCACGACGGGCGTGGGCTCGTCACGATCCTCGAACCACGCGACCGGCGTCTCAAAGTCGCGCGAATTGCCCAGCCCGTTCGCGCCGATCGGCCCCAGATCGGGCAGGCGAAACAGGCTGCCATGATTTTCGGCGGCATAGCCCGCCGCTTCGCCATCGGGCAGTACCACCCGGAAGCGAACGCCGCGGGGCACCAGCGCGATCTGGCCCGGCGCGATGTCGAGGCGACCCAATTCGGTCAGGATGGTCAGCCGACCCGCCTGGGGCAGGAACACCAGCTCGCCGTCCGCGTCGACGAACACCCGATCCATGTCGCGGTTGCAGGCATAGACATGCACCGCCACGCCTTCCAGATCGGCCGGATCGCGATTGGCGAGCATCGTCGTCATCCCGTCGATCCAGTCCGTCCCCGCCTGCGGCATCGCCATCGGGTCCCAGCGCAAGCGGTTGGGGGGCAGGGGCGCGCCGCTGGTGCCGGGGGCGAAGCGCGGGGCACCGTCATACGGCCGATACGGCGGGTGCTCGGCGGTGGGGCGCAAGCGATAGAGCCAGGATCGGCGATTCTCGTGCCGCGGCGCGGTGAAGGCGGTGCCGGACAGCTGTTCGGCGTAAAGGCCATAGGCCGGGCGCTGCGGCGCGTTGCGACCGATGGGGAGGGCGCCGGGGACTGCTTCGGTCGCGACATGGTTGCCGAAGCCGGGGATGTAGGACGTCATCATGTCTCTCCTCTCCACGACAGGCCGGCGCGTAGGACGGGACAGCTTCTGTCCTGCGCACCGGCCGGGCGCGCTTGCGCATCTTCGCGTGCGGATCGGTCGACGCCTATGCGTCGACCTGGATCACGCCGCGCCGGATCTGGTCCAGCTCGATGCTTTCGAACAACGCCTGGAAATTGCCGTTGCCGAAGCCCTCATTGCCCTTGCGCTGAATGATCTCGAAAAAGATCGGGCCGACCATGTTTTCGGTGAAGATCTGGAGCAGAATGCCCTCGCCATTCTCCACCGACCCGTCGATCAGGATACGATTGCGCTTCAGCCGGTCGAGGTCCTCGCCATGGTTGGGCACCCGCTTGTCGACCAGTTCGTAATAGGTCTCGATCGTGTCCTGAAGCCGGACGCCGTTGGCGCGCAGCTTTTCGACCGTTTCGTAGATATTGTCGGTGGTCAGCGCGAGATGCTGGATGCCCTCGCCATTATATTCGCGGATGAACTCCTCGATCTGGCTCTTCTCGTCCTGGCTTTCGTTCAGGGGAATACGGATCGCCTTGTCGGGGGCGATCATGGCCTGGCTGAACAGGCCCGTCGCCTTGCCCTTGATGTCGAAATACTTCTGCTCCTCGAACCCGAACAGCTTGGAGTAGAAGCCCGACCAGGTCCGCATTTCGCCGCGCCGGACATTGTGGGTCAGGTGATCGAGCAGATCGAGCCCGACATTCTTCTCGGCCTCCGCCTGCTGCCATCCGCTGATCTCGTTCCAATCGGCGAACAGGTCACGGCCTGCCTCGACGAGGTAGAGATAGCTGCCGCCAATCCCTTCGATCGCCTTGGCGTCGGGGGTCAGGCATCCTCGCGACGCATCGACCGGCACCGCACCGCCGCGCACCGCATGGTCGAAGGCTTTGGCGGGATCGGCCACGTAAAAGCCCATGCCGCTGGCCGAGGGGCCATGCTCCGCACGGAAATCGGCGGCCTGTCCACCCCCCTGTGTGTTCAGCAACAGCGTGATCCGCCCCTGCTTGTAGCGGGTGATCGCCTTGGTCGGATGACGATGGGTGGGCACGAAGCCCATCATGTCGAACTGACGCGCCAGCATATCGGGCTCTGGGGTGGTGAATTCGCAGAAAGCGAAGCCGTCCAGCCCCAGCGGATTGTTCGGGGTGGTTGCCATGACGTCCAACTCCTGATCCAGTATCGTGAGAAACTAGATCGCAGAACGGAGAATTGGTGTCAAATGTTACGATCTCGCGAATTGCGGCTGGACGCCTTTCTTCCCTATCGCCTGTCGATCACCTCGAACCTCGTCAGCGACCATATCGCCAGCGCCTATCAACAGCTTTTCGGGCTGACGATCCCCGAGTGGCGGCTGATCGCCATCGTGGCGGAGGAGGGCGGGGTCGCCCAGTCGAGGGTGTGCGAGCGGAGCCGGATGGACAAGGTCACGGTTTCACGCGCCGCCATCGCCATGGTCGGGCGCGGGTTGCTGGAGCGCACGGCGCATGACGGCGACCGGCGATCGCATTTGCTGGTCCTGACCGACGCCGGACGCACGCTCTACGCCGATGTCGCGCCCAAGGCTTTGGAGTTGGAGGCGCAACTCTTCGCCGGATTCGAACCCGAGGAACTGGACCGTTTCGTCACGATGCTCCAGCGGATCGACGCGATCGCGCTGTCGCTACGCGGCCGACTATCGGCCTAGGATGGAGCGATACAGCGCCAGATAGCGATCGGCCATTCGATCGACCGAGAAGCGGGTCGCGGCGATATTTCGGCATGCGGCGCGGTCGATCGTGTCGATCCGTGCCAGCGCCGCGACGGCCTCGTCCACGGTGTCGACCAGAAAGCCGTTCACCCCGTCTTCGATCAGCTCCGGCATCGATCCGCGCCGGATCGCGATCACCGGCGTGCCGCAGGCCATGGCCTCCACCACCGACAGGCCGAACGGCTCGTCGAAATTGATGAGATGGAGCAAGGCCTTTGCCTGGCCCAGCGCGGCGACACGGTCCGTGCCACCGACGGGCCCGCGATAGACGATCCGATCGCCATCGACATGCGGCGCGACCTCTCGCTCCCAATAGCCTTGATCCTGGACGATCCCGGCCATGACCAGCCTCCGGCCGGTGGCCTGCGCCACCGCGATCGCCTCCACAGCACCCTTGTCGGGGTGGATGCGTCCGAAGAAGAGCAGGTCGTCGCTGCCCGCGGGATCGAACGGGAAATCGTCGATCGGAATGCCGTGATGGATGGTCTCGGCATAGCGAAGGCGCGGATGGCGATCGGCGTCCGATATGGCGACATAGTGAACCCGATCCTGATAGGGCTCGTACATCGGGACGATCCGCTCGGACGAAAAGCCGTGGATCGTCGTGACCATCGGCGTATCGACCAGACCGGCAAAGGCATGGGCGGGGAAATCCGCCTGGTTGTGGATCAAGTCGAACTCGTCCGCCCGCTCGAACACGGCCGCGAGGTGGCGCATTTCCCAGACCTTCGCATCGATGCTCGGATCCTCGGAATAGGGTGCGGGTACTGTCCCGGCGAGCGTCGCGCGGGTCACGCTGTCCTGCGTTGCGAACAGCGTCACATCGACACCGCGTTCGACCAATGCCTCGGTCAACAGGCTCGTCACCAACTCCCAGGGACCATAGGCGCGCGGCGGGGTGCGCCACGCGATCGGGGCGATCATCGCGATTTTCATGCGGGATTGTCGACTTTCAGGATCAGCCCCTCGTCGGGGCGAAGCAGGGCAGGGCTGGTATCCGGCAGCGGGCCGGGCAGGGTGGAAAGCAGCGGACGCCCATGCGGCAGATCGACGGCAGCAGGCTCGTGACCGAGATTGAGTGCGATCACGAAGCGCGCGCCATCCTGCTCACGTTCATAGGCCAGAACAGGGCCTGTCGCCTCGATCAGCCGGATCGAACCCGTAGCCAGCGAGGGGGTAACCCGGCGCAGCGCTAGGAGTTCGCGGTGCAGCGCGAGCATCGAGCCAGGCTCCGCCAACTCGGTCGCCACGTTGCGATGCTGCCAGTCCTGCCCCAGCGGCAGCCAAGGTTCGCCATTGGTAAAACCGCCATTCGCGCTGTCGTCCCACGGCATAGGTGTACGTACCGGATCGCGGCCAAGCCCCAGTCCCGGTTCGCGCAGTTCGCGGGGATCACGGACCCGGTCGGCGGGAATGTTGCCATTTTCCATACCGAGTTCGTCGCCATAATAAAGCGTCGGCGTGCCCCGTAGCGTCAGGAGAAGCATTGCCGCGACCCGTGCCTGGCCCGCGCCACGCTTGGTGGCGCTACGGGGGCGGTCATGGTTGCCCAGCACCCAATTGGGCCAGCCGCCGGGGGGCAGGGCGGCTTCATATTCGGCGATCATGCGCGCCAGATGGCGTGCATCCCAGGGCGCGTCGATCAACTGGAAGTTGAAGGGCAGATGCACCCCTTCGCCTGCCTGTCCATAATAGCGCATCAGCCGTTCGACGGGCAGGTAGATTTCGCCGATCAGGACGCGGTCATCCCCCTCGCGGCTGAACGCGTCCGCAATGGCGCGCATGTCGGCGGCAATGTCGTGCACTTCGGGCTGGTCGGTGGAATGGAGTTGGAACACCCGGTTCATCTCGCCGGTCGCCGGGTCCCAGTCTGGGTTGAGCGGATTGTCGGGAAAGCCCGCATGCTTGACTATATGCCACAGTACATCGATCCGGAACCCGTCGACCCCGCGCGCGAACCAGAAGCGGAGCACGTCAAGCATCGCCGCGCGCACCTCCGGGTTGCGCCAATTGAGATCGGGCTGCTGCTTTAGAAAGGCGTGGTAATAATATTGGCCGGTCTCGGCGTCCCAAGTCCAGGCGGGGCCCCCGAAATCGCTGATCCAGTTGTTAGGTGGCCCACCATCGGGAGCGGGATCGCGCCATATATACCAGTCCCGCTTGGGATTATCGCGCGAGGATCGGCTTTCGACGAACCAGGGGTGCTGGTCAGAGCTGTGATTGGGCACGAAATCCAGCAGCAGCTTCAATCCGCGGGCATGCGCCGATGCGAGCAGGGATTCGAAGTCCGCAAGGCTTCCAAATCGCGGATCGACCCCGCAATAATCTGCGACATCGTATCCAAAATCAGCCATAGGTGACGGAAAGATGGGCGAAAGCCAGATCGCATCTATGCCCAGTTCGACCAGATAGTCTAGCCGCGCCTCGATCCCGCTCAGGTCGCCGATCCCGTCGCCATCGCTATCCTGAAAGGACCAGGGATAAATGTGGTAGAGGACGGCGGACTGCCACCAGGGGCGCGCCGTCATGCGAAGGCGCTCTTAGGCAGGCGGGTCATGCGACAGGCCAGGTCAGCTTCCCCGCTCGCGACCAGATAATGGTCGCCCATGTCGACGATGCCCGTCGAGAAGACGACTGGAGTCGGCAGATACATCTGATGCGCGATCGAGGCGGTCAGGCCGGGGTCGGCCTCCAGAACCGGGCGATTGTCTTCCAGTCGCAGGATACGGGTGGGATCTTCCCTGTCAAACAAGGCCCAAAAGCTGCGATAGATACCGACCGCCTCGCGCCGCTCGACGCCGTGATACAAGGTGAGCCAGCCTCGCTCGGTCAGGATCGGCGGCGTGCCCCCGCCGACCTTCATCGCGGAGGTCGATGTCTTGCGAGCACGGATGCCGGGCGTCTCGACCGGCTTCCAATGCAGCGCATCGGGCGAGGTCGCGAAGTTGATCGACGGGCCGCCGACAAAGGGGCTGTCGTCCGGATAGGCGAAATAGACTTCGCCCAGCGGCCGGGTCAGCGCCATGAACCGCCCATCGATGAGCCCTTCGAAGAACAGCATGTCCTTGTTCTGATGGTCGAGGATGATCCCCGCCAGCCGATAGTCCAGACCATTGTCGGAAATGTGAAGCGTCGTCGAATGCCGCTCCGCCGATACCGAACAGCTGGTCATGTACCAGCGGTCCCCGACGCGACTGATCCGGGCGTCCTCGACACCGTAATCCTGATAGGTGGCGGCGGGTTCGATCGCCTTGTCGTAATGGACCGCGACGATCCGCGTTCCGTCTGGGGTGAGCTCGACCGGCAACAGCCAGGATAGCGAGGTGAGCGCAAGGATACGATGCGCGCTGCCCCGGATGGCGAATTGCCGGGGATCGGTCATATCGACGGCGTCCAGCGGGTAACGATCGAGCACATAACCCGCCGCCGTCCAGCGGATCGCGCGGACATGGGCGCCATCGACGGGCTGGCTCAATGCCTCCGCGACGCGGACCATCAGCAGCAGATTGCCATTGGCCAGCCGGGTCATCCCAGGATTGAACGCGCCCAGCACATAGGTGGGCTCGGCTATCCCGCGCCGCAGCGGGGATCGCGAAAGATCGACATCATCGGGGCGAAAGATCAGCAGGTCGTCGGCCATGGGCCCGCCAACGTCCGCGCCGCCTGTCGCGTTCCCGCTCAAGCCGCCGTGGCGACCTTGAGGAACACCGACCAGCGATGCTCGAAGAAGGCGGCGGGATCCAATCCGCCGAACGGATCGGGCAGGGAGAACTGCATGCGGCGGCTGGGGCCGTCGAGCATGTCGGTCAGCAGGTTGAACAGGCTGAGCGGGGTTTCATCCTGTCGCAACGCGCCAGCCTGTTGCGCGTCGCGCATGCAGGCGATCAACGGGTCGGAAATGATCCGGTCCCAGGTGGCGAAGCGCTCGCGCAATTCGTCCGAGAAGACCGCCTCGGATGTCAGAAATGCCATGAACCGAATTGATTCCGGCTCGACACAGAAAAAGAAAAATCGCCGGGCCGCGGTATGCAGCCGCTCCAGTGGATCGGGATCGCTGGCGACATCCAGTACGGCACGGCTCAACCGTTCCAGATCTCGACTGACCACCGCATCCAGCAACGCCATCTTGCCGGCATAGCGACGATAGATGGTGTGCTTGCTGACCCCAACCGACAGGGCGATCTCCTCCATCGAGGTGCCCTCGATCCCGCGACAGCAAAACGCCGCCCGCGCGCCGGTCAGGATAATATCGTCAATATGCTGGGCCTGCTCTCGCGTCGGGCGTCCAGCGGTCCGTTTGATCGTGGCCATGATCCCCTCTCTGCGACCAGTCGCGGCATAGGTCAAATTTTATTGCACCCTATCGTTGCTTTTTTGCAGGTGCGAGGTACAGGGAATATGAATGACTTAAACGTCATCAGGTTCAGGGGGTTTTACCGGGTGTTCAAATTTTCCGGCTTCGGGTCGTCTTTGGCGATGGCTTTTGCGCTCGCGGCGTGCGGGCAAGGGGATCAGCAGCAACCGGCCGCGCCCCCGCCACCGGTCGTCGCCGCCATCACGGTTCATGCGGGCGCCGTCCCCAATGTCATCGAACTACCCGGCCGGATCGAGGCGATTCGCACCGCCGAGGTGCGCGCGCGGACCGATGGCATCGTCGAGGCGCGACTGTATCGCGAAGGCTCCGACGTCGCCGAGGGGCAGCCGCTGTTCCGCATCGACCAGCGCGACTATCGCGCGCAAGTCGTCCAGGCGCAGGCGACGCTGGCCCGCGCCCAGGCCGCGCGCGCCAATGCCGCGTCGATCGTGCGTCGCTATCAGCCGCTGGTCGCCGAACGGGCGGTCAGCGCGCAGGAATTCGATGCCGCCCAGTCGGAGCTGCGACAGGCTGACGCCAGCGTCGCCGATGTTCGCGCAGCCTTGTCGCGGGCACAGTTGCAGTTGAGCTATACCATCGTCCGCGCACCCATTGCGGGCCGGGTGGGCCGTGCGCAGGTGACCGAAGGTGCGCTGGTCAGCGCGACCCAGGCGACGCCGCTGACGCAGGTCGACCAGATGTCGCCTATCTACGCCGTCTTCACCCAGTCGAGCGCGGCGTTGAGCGCGTTGATCCAGCAGGCGCGCTCGGGCGGGCTGGCGCTGCCCGACCTGTCGCATATCACCGTGCGCCTGACGCTGGAGGACGGTCGCGAATATGGGCCGACGGGGCAGCTCGACTTTGCCGGACAGACGGTCGATCCGACGACGGGCAGCCAGCAGCTGCGTGCGCGCTTCCCCAATCAGAACCGCATGTTGTTGCCGGGGCAGTTCGTGCGCGCGCATGTCAATGCCGGGACGATCCGCAACGGCATCTCGGTGCCGCAGCGGGCGGTCCAGCTGAGCAACCAAGCCGCGTCGGTGATGGTGGTCGACGGATCGGGTACGGTTCAGTCCCGCCCGGTGACGCTGGGCGGACAGGTCGGCAGCAATTGGGTGATCCTGTCGGGTCTGAAGCCCGGCGAAAAGGTCGTGACCGAGGGGTGGCAGAAGGTGCAGCCGGGCCAGAAGGTCCGCATCCAGCCACCCGAGCCACAGGCCGGTCAACAGGCGCAGGGACAGGGGCAACCGGGCGGTCAGCCCGTCACGGCCCGCTGATCGCCGGAGTCACATCATCATGAACCGCTTTTTCGTCTATCACCCGGTTTTCGCCTGGGTGATCGCGCTCTTCATCGCGCTGTTCGGCGTGATCGCGCTGCGCCTATTGCCGATCGAGAATTACCCGTCGGTCGCGCCGCCCGCGCTCAACCTGGCGATCAGCTATAACGGCGCCGATGCCGAGGTGATGGACCGGTCGGTGACCGCCGTCATCGAAAAGGAACTGAACGGCGTCGACAACTTCCTCTACATGGCGTCGACCAGCCGATCGAACGGCACTGCGCAGATTACCGTTACCTTCAAGCCCGGCACCGACCTGGACGTTGCGCGCACGCAGGTTCAGGATCGGCTAAGCCGCGCCGAGCCGCGCTTGCCCCAGGAGGTTCGCGCGCTGGGCATCCAGGTGACCGAGGGCTCGGCGGGCTTCTTGGAGGTTATCACGCTCAGTTCGAAGTCGGGCAAGACGAGCCCGGTCGAAATGGGCAATTTCGCCGAGAATAATATCCGCAACGAACTGCGGCGTATCGACGGCGTCGGCGACGTGCAGCTATTCGGTTCGCCCTATGCGATGCGGATCTGGCTCGATCCGCAGAAGCTGGCGGGCTACAGCCTGTCCGCGTCGGAAGCGCTCGCGGCGGTGCAGGAGCAGAACAGCCAGACGGCAGGCGGCTCGATCGGCGCGCAGCCGATCACCCGCACCGCCGAGTTCACCGCGCAGATCATTACCCAGAACCGCTTCGCCACGCCGGAGCAGTTCCGCCAGATCATCATCCGCGCCAATCCTGATGGGTCGGCGATCCGGCTGGGCGATGTCGCGCGGGTCGAACTGGGCAAGGACAATTATGGTTTCCGCCTGACCCTGAACGGCAAGGAGACGGTCGGTCTGGCGGTCCAGCTCGCGAGCGGCGCCAACGCGCTGGCAACGGCGGACGCGGTCGCGGCGCGGATGAAGGAACTGCAATCCAGCTTCCCCGCCGATGTGACGTGGAGCGTGCCCTTCACCACCACCCCGTTCATCACCGCCTCGGTCGACAGCGTGATCCATACGCTGGTCGAGGCGATGATCCTCGTCTTCCTGGTGATGTTCCTGTTCCTTCAGAACTGGCGCGCGACGCTGATCCCCGCGATCGTCGTGCCGATCGCGCTGGGCGGTGCCTGTATCGGCCTGCTGGCCTTCGGCTTCTCGATCAATACCCTGTCGCTGTTCGGCATGGTCGTGGCGATCGGCATCCTGGTCGACGACGCGATCGTGGTCGTCGAAAATGTCGAGCGTATCATGTCCGAGGAGGGGCTGAGTCCCCGCCGCGCGACCGTGAAGGCGATGGGGCAGATCACCGGTGCGATCATCGGCATCACGCTGGTGCTGGTCGCCGTGTTCATCCCCATGGCGTTCTTTCCCGGATCGACGGGGGGCATCTATCGCCAATTCTCGGTGACGCTGGCGGTGTCGATCTTCTTCTCGGCGGTCCTCGCGCTGACCCTGACGCCCGCCTTGTGCGCGACCTTGCTGAAGCAGGAAGATGCGCATCTGGAGGATCGCCCCGAGCCGAAGCCCGGCATTCGGGGCCTGCCGCAACGCTTCTTCAACGGGTTCAACGACCGTTTCCGCCGGGGAACGGATAAATATAGCGGCGGCGTCAAGCGGATGATGGCGCGCCCGGTCCGTTGGCTGGCGGTGTTCGCGGTGGTCGTCGTCATCACCGGCCTGATGTTCACCCGCATCCCCGGTGGCTTTCTGCCGACCGAGGATCAGGGCTATATCTTCGTGTCCTACGACGCGGCGCCCGGCGCGACGCTGGAACGGACCGGCGAGGCGATCACCAAGGTCGAGAAGTTCCTCCATGCCCAGCCGCAGGTGTCGGACATCGTGTCGGTCGCCGGGTTCAATTTCTTCGGTCAGGGCCAGGCGGCGGGCATCTCGTTCGTCAATCTCAAGCCCTGGCACGATCGCAAGGGGACGGAGAATAATTCCACTACCTTGGTCGGCAAGACGATGGGCTTCGTCCAGTCGATCCCCGAAGCGACCATCTTCGCGCTCGACCCGCCGCCGATCCAGGCGCTGGGCAATGCGACCGGCTTTTCGATGAAGATCGAGGATCGCTCCGGTCTGGGCGAAGCCGCGCTGCAACAGGCGCAGGGGGCGATCCTGGCCAAGGCGTCGCAGAACAAGGCGCTGATGGGCGTTCGTCCCGAAGGGCTGGGCCCCGCGCCGCAGCTCTATGTCGACATCGATCGCATTCAGGCCCGCGCGCTGGGCCTCCAGATCGCGGACGTAAACCAGACGCTATCGATCGCGTTCGGTTCGGCCTATGCTAACGACTTCGTCCGCGAAGGCAATGTCTTGCGCGTCTATCTTCAGGCCGATGCGCCGCAGCGCATGTCACCCGAGGACGTGCTGGCGCTTCGTGTCCGCAATGCGCAGGGCAACATGGTGCCCTTCTCGGCCTTCACGAAGGTTCGCTGGCAGAACGGCCCGCAGCAGTTGGAGCGGTATAACGGTTATCCGTCGCTTACCGTCTCGGGCATGGCGGCACAGGGCCAGTCGACCGGCACGGCCCTGAAGGAAATGGAAAAGATCGCGCGGGAGGTGATGCCGGCGGGCATGAGCTTCGAATGGACCGGCACCGCCTATGAAGAGCAACAGGCGGGCGGCCAGATCGGCCTCTTGCTCGGCCTGTCGCTGGTCGTCGTGTTCCTGCTGCTCGCGGCGCTGTACGAAAGCTGGGCGATCCCGCTCGCGGTGTTGCTGGTGGTGCCGTTCGGCGTGCTGGGTGCGGTGCTGATGACCATCTTCCGGGGCTTCTCGGCGGACGTGTATTTCAACGTCGGTCTCATCACGATCATCGGTCTGGCCGCCAAGAACGCCATCCTGATCGTCGAATTCGCGATCGAGGATCAGGAGGCGGGCCGCACCCCCTTCGAGGCGACGGTCGAGGCCGCACGCCAGCGACTGCGCCCCATCCTGATGACCAGCCTTGCCTTCATCCTGGGCATGGTGCCGCTGTTCATCGCGACGGGTGCCGGTGCGGCCAGCCGCCGTGCTGTGGGCACTGGCGTGATGGGCGGCATGATCGCGGCCACCGCATTCGGCATCTTCTTCACTCCGGTCTTCTACATTGCCGCCAAGAAGTGGCTGGCGCGCGAAAACGACCATGAGGCCGAAGATGCAGAGGAAGAAGCGCGGCAGCGCGAGGCGAATGAACGAAGGGGCGACGAGGAGGGCCCGGCCCATGCGTAAGTCGTTCCCCCGCGTCGCTGCCGCCCTGGCGCTGACGAGCGCGCTGTCGGGTTGTAACCTGGCACCGCAATATCGTCAGCCTATCGCACCCGTCTCCGCCACCTATCCCGATGCCGGGACCGGCAGCCGCACGGCGGCGGAGATCGGTTGGCGCGAGTTCTTCGCCGACGAACAACTCAAGGCCTATATCGCCGCCGCGCTGACCAATAACCGCGATCTCGCCCAGGCCGTGGCCCGGGTGGAGCAGGCGCGCGCGCAATATCGCATTCAGGACGCGCAACGCCTGCCGGCGCTCGATGCGCAGGCCGGGGCGTCGCGGACACGGGTTCCCCTCAATTCGCTGGGCCTCGGCAATGCGATTCCGGGTGCGGGCGATTCCGAGAGCCCGACCTCGATCACCTACAACCAGTTCTCGCTGGGGGCCCGCGTCTCCAGCTTCGAACTGGATTTCTGGGGTCGGGTCCGCAATCTCGCGGAGGCGCAGCGGCGGCAGTTTCTGGCGACGGTGGAGGCCGAGCGCGCCTTCCGCCTGTCTCTGGTCGGCCAGGTCGCCGCGACCTATCTTCAAATTCGCGCTGCCGAAGAACAGATTGCGCTGGCCGAACGCACCGTGGCCAGCCGCCGCGAAGGGCTGGGCATCGCCAAGCGGCGCATGGATGCGGGCGTGACCTCCAGCGTCGATTACGATCAGGCGGCGGCTCTGCTGACCCAGGCCGAAACGCAACTGGCCGAGCTTCGCCGGACGGTGGCGCAATCGCAGAATCTGCTGACGGTGCTGGTCGGCGGCCCGATCACGAACGCGCTTCCTGCCGGACGGCGCCTGGGCGATCAGAACCAGTTTGCCGCGATCGAACCCGGTCTCCCTTCGGCGCTTTTGGTCAACCGGCCCGATGTGCTTCAGGCCGAGCAGCAATTGCTCGCCGCCAATGCCAATATCGGCGCGGCGCGCGCGGCATTCCTGCCCAGCATCTCGCTGACCGGTCTGGCGGGCTTCGTCTCGCCCGCGCTCAGCAGCCTGATCGACGGCAATTCGCAGCAATATCAGGTTCAGGGGGCCGCGCTGCTGCCCATCTTCGACTGGGGCCGCCGCAATGCCCAGCTGCGGTTGAGCCGCGCGCAGGCCGAGGAACTGACCGCCGCCTATCAGCGAACCGTTCAGGGCGCTTTCCGCGAGGTGGCGGACGCCCTGGTCGCCCGTCGTCGCTATGCCGAGCAGATCGAGGCGCAGAACCGCGCCGTCGAGGCTCAGCGCCGCCTGGCTCGCACGGCGCGGCTTCGCTACACCAATGGCATAGCCATCTATCTCGAAGTGCTGGACGCGGAGCGCAATCTGTTCTCCGCCGAACAGCAATTGCTGACCCTGCGCAGCGCCGCGCTCCAGAACGACGTGACGCTCTATGTCGCGCTGGGCGGCGGCCTTCGCGAAACGGGTTCGGCGACCACGGTTCCGACGGCCGGCTGAATCCCCCCCTCCCTGGTCGGCCTGTTGGAGAAGGGGCGTGGCGGGCAACCGTTCACGCCCCTTTGCTTTGCGGGGCGAAGAGTCTAACCGACGCCCGGTGGAACAGGAACATGATATGACGGGCTGGACGATCGGGATCATCGGCGGCTCGGGCCTTTATGCGATCGACATGATGGAGGATGTCGAGCCCTTGGTCGTCGACACGCCTTGGGGCGCGCCGTCCGACACGCTGGTCCGGGGGCGGATCGGGGCGGTGCGCTTCGTCTTCCTGCCACGCCATGGTCGCGGACACCGGCTGTCGCCGACCGAGGTCAATGCACGCGCCAATATCCATGCGTTGAAGCTGGCGGGCTGTACCGATGTGCTGGCGATCTCCGCCATCGGATCGTTGCGCGAGGAACTGCCGCCGGGCCGTTTCGTCGCGGTGGACCAGTTCATCGACCGGACGGTGCACCGGGATACCAGCTTCTTCGGAGCGGGTCTGGTCGCTCATGTCTCTATGGCGGACCCGGTCTGCCCGCGCCTGTCCGGCCTTGCGGCCACTGCGGCGGAGCGGGCAGGGGCGTCGGTCGCGCATGGCGGCACCTATCTGGCGATGGAGGGGCCGCAATTCTCGACGCGGGCGGAAAGCCATCTCTATCGTCAATGGGGCGCGGACGTGATCGGCATGACCGCCATGCCCGAGGCCAAGCTCGCACGCGAGGCGGAGCTGCCCTACGCCCTGATCGGCATGGTGACCGACTATGATTGCTGGCGCGAGGGCGAGGCGCATGTCGAGGTGGATGCGGTGCTGGCGCAACTATCGGCCAATGCGGCGACCGCCCGTGCGCTGGTGGTGGAACTCGCGCGCCTATTGCCCGAGGGGCGAACGCCGTCACCGATCGACACCGTGCTCGACCAGGCGCTGATCACCCATGTCTCCCATATGGATCGGGCCAAGGTGGAAAGCCTTGGCCCGATCGTATCGCGGCTCCTGGCCACGCGGGGTGGGTGAGGATCAGTCCTCGACGATCTGGCTGTTCTTGCCGGTATCGCGCATCCGCAGATAGACGATGAGCGAGATGCCGATCATCGCGGTGACGTACCAGTAAAAGCCCTGTTCGAAGCCCCATTTCTTGAACAGCAGGGCGAGCGACTCCGCCGTGCCGCCGAAGATGGTGTTGGCCAGCGCATAGGGAAGGGCGACGCCCAGAGCCCGGATATGGGCCGGGAACAGCTCCGCCTTCACCACCGCGTTGATCGAGGTGTAGCCGGTCACGATGATCAGCGCCGCCATCACCAGCGCGCCCGCCACCATCGGATCGCGCGTCGTCTCCAGCGTCGAGAAGATCGGATAGGTAAACAGCACGCCCGCAATGCCGAACGCGACCATCAACGGCTTGCGACCGATCCGGTCCGACAGGCCGCCCGCCACCGGCTGCAGCAGCATGAAGACGAACAGGGTGACGGCGTTGATCTGGCTCGCCACCTCGCGGCTGAAGCCGCTGGTGTTGACCAGGAACTTCTGCATGTAGATCGAATAGGCATAGAAGGCGAGCGTACCCCCGGCGGTCAGCAGCATGACCGTCATCGTTTCCCTGGGATGCTTGGTGAAGAGCTGGATCAGCCCCGATTGCGGCTGCCCCTCCTTCTTGACGTTCTCGAAGCTCTTGGTCTCCGACAGGCCGCGCCGAATGTAGAAGACGACGACCGCCAGCACCGCACCCAGTGCGAAGGGGATGCGCCAGCCCCATTCGTCGAGCGCCGCCTCGCTCAACGTCGATTGCAGGATCAGCAGCACGCAGATCGCCAGCAACTGGCCGGAGATCAGCGTGACATATTGAAAGGACGAGAAGAAACCGCGTCGATCCTTGCCGGCCATCTCCGACAGATAGGTCGCGCTGGCGCCATATTCGCCGCCGACCGACAGACCCTGCATCAGACGCGCGATGACCAGCAGCGCGGGCGCGGCGATGCCGATGCTGCCATAGCCGGGCGTGACCGCGATGATCAGCGATCCCATGCACATCAGCGTGACTGACAGGCTGAGACCCGCCTTACGCCCCTTGCGATCGGCATAGATGCCCATCACCCATGCGCCCACCGGACGCATGACGAAGCCGACCGCGAACACCGCCGCGGCGCTCAACAACTGCGCCGTGCGGTTCTCGGACGGAAAGAAGTGCGGCGCGAAATAGAGGGTGAAGGCCGAGTAGACATACCAGTCGAACCACTCGACCAGATTGCCGGTCGATCCGCCGATGATGGACTTCAGCCTCTGCCGTCCCGGATCGGTCGTGCTGTTCGACATGATGCTCTCCCTTATGTTCGTGTCGATGGTGAAGGACTTAGAAGCGGAAGCTGAGCCAGCCCGCCCAGAAGTCGGAACTCTTCAGATTGGCGCGGTCCAGCACCTCGCCCGCCTGGAAATGCTCGTAGCGGCCGGTGAAGGACAGGCGCGGTGTGATGGTCCATACCGCCTGCAAACGCGCGACCTCGCCGATTTTCTTCCCGCGCACATTCTGCGTACCCGGCCACGCCGCGCCGCTGGCACGGTAGACCGCGTCGAACTCGTCGGGCCGCCAGGCAAAGCCATATTCGGTCGCGAGGCGCACGCCCTTCAACGGGGTGAAGGTGAAATTCGGCGCGGCGTACAGCAGGTTGGTCGGCGTCAGGAAGAGGCCATAGCTGTAATAGATATTGTTGCCGAAGAGGCCGCTGGTGGTGTTTAGGTCGCCGCTGCGGTCATAGGAGCCGCCGCCCGACCCATAGTCGACATGGAAGCCCACACGCGGCGCGTCCGGCTTCTTGCCCAGGCGATAGGTCTGCGCGATGAAAGCCTGCCAGGCGGAGATGTCGCGATTGCCGAACGTCCCGCGCTGATTGTTGAGGGTCCAGTCGATATTGACCGGCCCGGCATCGCCATAGGCGTGCAGGCCGAGGAAATACCGTTCCTCCGGCGCGATCACGCCGCCCCAGGTCGCGCGGCGATTGCGCAGCCGCCAGATGAAGGGGTCGAGAAACAGCTTCGAGCCGCCGAACACTTTGGGCGACAGGCGAAAGCCGAAAGTGGCGCCGGTGAATCGAACATCGGGATTGGTCTTGTCGTCGCTGATGCCGCCGAAACCGTAATTGACGTAATTCAGGTCGAATAGGTCGACGCGGGCATTTTTGCCGCGCGCATAGGCGCGCACCCCGTCGAGCACGAAGTAGAGCGTGTTGTTGTCGCGACCGACCGTCAGAAGCTGCGGCCCGTCGAAAAACTCCTGGCGTCCCGCACGAACGCCCACGTCCAACCCCAGGGCCTTGCCCTTCACCTCTGCAAAAAGCTGCTGCACGGTCAGTTGGTTGCGCAGATTGCCGGCCGGTGAGCCCAGGTTAATGCCCTGTAGTTCGGCCCGGCCCAATTCACCGAAGACGCGGAAATGATCGCCCAGATGGACGTCGGCGCCGCCGACGATGCGGGCAATATCCTGCCGCTGCTGCTCGACCTCGCGCAGATTGGGGTTGGTGGTCAGGTTCACCCGCGTCCGCAACTCGCCCGAGAAGGTGATATAGGATTTGCCATCCTGGGTCAGCTTCACGCATTTGAGCGCGTCGATGGGATCGTCGCGCTTGGCCGGATCGCACAATTTGCGCCAGTCCTCCGCCCAGCGAGACTGGTTATAGCCACCCACCGTATTGCCATCGCCCGCCGCCGTGCTGGGATAGGCGGTGCTGGCCAGGCTTGCGGGTTCGGCGGCGGCCTTTGGCGTGGCGGTTTGGGCCTGGGCTGGCGCGGCGAGCGGCGCCATCACGGCGATGACGGCCGTTCCAGCGAGCCCAAGAAACTTCTTCATAACAATCCCCTCAATCGGACCGATCTGTCATACAGTCGGTCTTCTTTCGCATCCGTGTAGACGGCCGATCCAGCCGACCGGGATCGGCTGGATCAGGATGCGTGTCAGGCCAGTACCGCCTGAGCCGCCGGAAGGGCGGGCTTCTTCTCCAGTGCCGCGTCCAGTGCGTCCTTGTCCAGCGCGCCTTCCCAGCGAGCGACGACGACGGTGGCGACCGCGTTGCCGATGAAGTTGGTCAGGCTGCGACATTCCGACATGAACCGGTCGATGCCCAGGATCAGCGCCATGCCCGCCAGCGGCACGGTCGGCACGATCGACAGGGTGGCGGCCAGCGTGATGAAGCCCGCGCCGGTGACACCCGCCGCGCCCTTCGAACTGAGCATCGCGACCAGCAGCAGCATCAACTGCTGACCCAGCGTCAGGTCCACGCCGCACGCCTGCGCGATGAACAGCGCCGCCAGCGTCATATAGATGTTGGTACCGTCCAGGTTGAACGAATAGCCCGTCGGCACGACCAGGCCGACCACCGACTTTTCGCAACCGGCCTTCTCCATCTTCTGCAGCAGGCTGGGCAGCGCCGCCTCGGAGGACGAGGTGCCGAGAACCAGCAGCAACTCGGCCTTGAGATAACGGATCAGCTTCAGGACCGAAAAGCCGTTGAGGCGGGCGATGGTGCCCAGCACGACCAAGACGAACAGGATCGAGGTGAGGTAGAAGGTTGCCACCAGCGCGCCGAGGCTGACCAGGCTGCCTACGCCATACTTGCCGATGGTGAAGGCGATGGCACCGAACGCACCGATGGGCGCGGCGCGCATCAGGATGCCGACGAGACGGAAAACGACGATGCTCAGCCGCTCCAGGCTGGTCAGCAGCGGCTTGGCGGGTTCGCCGACCAGCGCCATGGCGATGCCGAACAGGATCGCCACCATCAGCACCTGCAGGATGTTACCCTGGGTGAAGGCGCTGACCAAGGTATCGGGAATGATGCCCAGCAGGAAGCCGGTGATGGTCGTGTCATGCGCCTTGGCGGCATATTCGGTGACCGACCCGGCGTTCAGCGTGGCGGGGTCGACATTCATGCCCGCACCCGGCTGGACGACATTGGCGACGATCAGGCCGACGATCAGCGCCAGGGTGGAGACGCTGATGAAATAGAAGAAGGCCTTGCCCGCGACCCGACCGACCGAGCCGAGCTCGCGCATTCCGGCAATGCCGGTGACCACCGTCAGGAAGATGACGGGGGCGATGATCATCTTCACCAGCTTGATGAAGCCGTCACCCAGGGGTTTCAGCGCCTCGCCGAAGCTGGGCCAGAAATGTCCGATGATCGCACCCAGCGCGATGGCGAACAGAACCTGTACGTAGAGATGGGACCAGACGCGGGCCCGCTTGGGGGCCTCCGCGACGGCATAATCCTGAGCGATCATCGCTTTCGTCATCCTCTGCAAAAATGGGCTCCGGGCGTGGTGGGCCACGCTCCGAGTTGAGCACAGTGTGCGGGCAAGCGTACGGGAATCCAAATCTCCCTAAATCGCTCATAAGACATTGATAATAAATGATAAAGAATCTGAAAGTCATAGATTGCGCGCGAAATTCCGCATGGCGTCGCATGGCCTGTTGCGATATTCCGCACATATGGCCGACACGCCTTCCCTGACCCGTCGCTATGTGCGGCGCTATGCGATGCCGATGCTGGCAGTCCTGCTGCTTGCCATGGCTGCGTCGCTGGCACTGCGCGTCTATGCCCATCGACAGGCGATGACGGGGCTCCGCTCCGACGCGGCGCGTATCGCCCGGCAACAGGAGCGCCTGCTGAACAGCGAACTACAACGCTTTCGGCTCCTGCCCATCGTGCTGGCCGAATATCCCGATGTGGGCGCGGCCCTGCGCAACGGGTCGAGCAAGGCGGTCGAACGGCTGAATGAAAAGCTCCGGGGCCTGGCGGAGCGGACCGGCGCGCCGGTGATCTACGCCATCGATCGCCAGGGGCGCACCATCGCGGCCTCGAATGCGGGCGAACGCGAGAGTTTCGTCGGCCGCGACTATAGTTTCCGCCCCTATTTCCGGCAGGCTCTGCGTGCCGGGACATCCGAATATTTCGCGCTGGGGAACACCAGCCACAGGCCGGGCCTGTTCCTCGCGCGGCGCATCGGGCCCGCCGAAGCGCCGGACGGCGTGGTGGTGGTGAAGGTCGAGTTCGCGCGGATCGTCCAGGCCTGGACCAGCGATCCGGGGCAGACCTTGTTGCTGGACGATCACGGCGTCGTCGTGGTGACGACCGATCCCCAGGCGCAATTCACCATCATGCGCCCGCTCACTCCGACCGCGCGAGGCGAGATCGCAGAAAGCCAGCAATTCGGGGAGCGCAGGCTCCGGCCCAGCCCATTCCGTATCACCGGCGAGCGCGCGGTCGATCGTGACGGCACCCGCTATGTGGTCGGCGCGATCGCGGCGCCGCTGCCGCGTTGGCAGCTGGTCCATATCCTGCCCTCCGCCCAAGCGCTTCGCGAGGCCGATAGCTGGGTCCGGTCCGCCACGGCGCTGATCGCGGTCGGACTGATCGGCTTGACGCTGCTCGCCATCTGGCGACGCACGCGGGCCGAGCGCGCGGCGCTGGCACGAGAGTCGCTCGAGGCCGAGGTGGCCCGGCGTACCGCCGAATTGCGCGCCACCAATGACCGCCTGACGGTCGAAATCGCCGAGCGCATCCGCGCGGACCAGCGCTTCCGCGCCGCGCGCGAGGAGCTGGCTCAGGCCAATCGGCTGGGCTCGCTGGGTTCGATCACCGCTGGCGTCGCGCACGAGATCAACCAGCCTGTGGCGGCGATCCGGACGCTGGCCGACAATGCGCGAACCTTCCTGTCGCGCAGCCAGCCGGACAAGGCCGACGGCAATCTGACCACCATCGTCTCGCTGACCGAGCGGATCGGCTCGATCGTTCAGGAAATGCGACGTTTTGCGAGGCGGGGCACGCAGGGGCTGGGGCAGGTGTCGCTGGACGAGGTGCTGGACGGCACGATGCTGTTGATCGGCGACCGGTTCCGTAGCGCGGGCGTCGCGCTGGAGCGACCCATGGGTGGCGCGCTGCCCATCGTGCTGGCGGGGCGGGTCCGGTTGGAGCAGGTGCTGGTCAATCTCTTGCAGAACGCTCTGGATGCGGTCGCGGGGCGGCCGGACCCGCGGGTGCGCCTGACCGTCACCGAACATGCGGACCGGGTCGAACTGACGGTCGAGGACAATGGGCCGGGGCTGGACCCCGCGATCGCATCGGACATCTTCACCCCCTTCGTGACCGGCAAGCCCGATGGGCTGGGGCTCGGGCTGGGGATTGCGAGGGACATCATGACGGAGTTTGGGGGCATGTTGGAAACCACAGCGTCTTCGCTGGGCGGCGCGGGCTTCCGGATCGGGATGCGCCGGGCATGAGCGAGGGGCAGCGTGTTCTCCTGGTCGATGACGATACCGTGCTTCGTCAGGCGCTGGCGCAGTCGTTCGAACTCGCCGGCATCGATGTCGAGGCGCATGGCGATCCGCTGGCGGCACTGGCGACGATCTCGCCCGAATTTCCCGGCATGGTCGTCTCGGACATCCGGATGCCGGGGATCGATGGGATCGAACTTGCCAAGAGGATCGCGGCGATCGACGCGGAAATTCCGGTCATCCTGATGACCGGTCATGGCGATGTACCGATGGCGGTCGCCGCGTTGAAGCAGGGGGTCTTTGATTTCGTCGCCAAGCCCTTTGCCGCCGACCATCTGATCGCCAGTGCCGAGCGGGCGCTGGAAATGCGGCGGCTGATCTTAGACAATCGCCGGCTGCGCCTGGCGGCGGAAGAGGCACAGGGGGCCTATCCACTGATCGGCGAAACGCCGGTGATGATGCGGCTGCGCGATACGGTGCGACAAGTGGCGCAGGCGGATGTCGATGTGCTGGTCGAGGGCGAGACGGGGACCGGCAAGGAATTGGTCGCGCTGTTGCTCCACCGCTGGAGCGCGCGGCGGACGCGGCCCTTCGTTGCGGTCGATTGTGCCGCCTTGCCCGAGGCAATCGCCGAGGACGAGCTGTTCGGCCAGGCGCATGGCCGAACGCCGGGCCGGATCGCCGCGTCGCATCGCGGCACCCTATTCCTGGATGAGGTCGACAGCATGGCCCCGGCTCTTCAAGGGCGGATGCTGCGCGTCGTCGAGGAGCGCGAGGTGCGGGCGATCGGCGCAGAGGACCCGCAAATGCTCGATCTGCGCATCGTCGCGGCGGCCAAGTCCGATCTGGCGCGCGCGGTGGAGGAGGGGCGGTTCCGCGCCGACCTCCTGTACCGGCTCGACGCCGTGCGTCTGCGCGTCCCGCCCTTGCGCGAGCGACGCGCCGATGTGCCGCTGCTCTTTGCCCATTTCCTGCGCGAAGCGGCCGAGCGCTTCGGGCGGCCGGTGCCGATGATCGATGGCGGTATCCAGGCAAGATTGTTGTCGCACGACTGGCCGGGCAATGTCCGCGAGGTACGCAACTATGCCAATCGCGTCGCCCTGGGCCTGAGCGGCGAGGTGGCGGAGACGGGTGACCCCCTGCCATTGCCCGAGCGGGTCGAACAGTTCGAAGGCGCGACGATCCGCAGCGTTCTGGAGGAGGTGGCGGGCGACGTCCGCGCCGCGCTCGCCATTCTGGGCATTCCGCGCAAGACCTTTTACGACAAGGTCGCCCGCCACGGCATCGACTTGAACGCCTATCGCCCCAATCGCGCTTGACGCCGCGCCGGGGGCGGGGGAGCATGGCCCGGACGACGCCGACAACCGGCGCGACGGGGTTTAGGAGAATGCCATGGAGGATGCCGCCGCCCGGCTGGCTCGCGATCCGCGCTATTTGGCGCTGGTGCGCAGGCGTGGACGATTTACCGTCATCTTAACGGTGATCATGCTGATCGCCTATTTCGGGTTCATCCTGACCATCGCCTTCGACAAGGCGCTGCTCGCCCGGTCGATCAGCGGTGGCGCGACAAGCTGGGGTATTCCGATCGGACTGGGCGTCATCGCGCTCGCCATTTTTCTGACCGGTTTGTACGTCTGGCGCGCCAACCGGGACTTCGATCCCGTCATCGACCAATTGCGCTCGGAGGAACAGGCATGAGGCGCGCTATTCTGGCGCTCACCCTGCCCATGGCCATGCTTCCCGTCTCGGGGGCGAACGCCCATGCGATCGGCCCGGCTGTGCAGCAGGCGACGAACTGGACCGCGATCGGCATGTTCGCGGCCTTTGTGGCGCTGACCCTGGCAATCACCCGATGGGCGGCGCGGCGCACGCGGACGGCCTCCGACTTCTACACCGCGGGTGGCGGGATCACCGGCTTTCAGAACGGATTGGCGATCGCGGGCGACTTCATGTCGGCGGCGTCGTTCCTGGGTATCTCCGCACAGATCTACGCCGACGGCTATGACGGACTGATCTATTCGATTGGTTTTCTGGTCGGTTGGCCGATCCTGTTGTTCCTGATGGCGGAGCGGCTGCGCAATCTGGGACGGTTCACCTTTGCCGATGTCGCCTCGTTCCGTTTTGCCCAGACGCCGGTTCGGATGGTCGCGGCGTGCTCGACCCTGCTCGTCGTCCTCTTCTATCTGATCGCGCAAATGGTAGGGGCGGGGCAGTTGATCCGGCTGCTCTTTGGCCTGCCTTATGGCTATGCGGTGGTGATCGTCGGCGTGCTAATGACGCTGTACGTGCTGTTCGGGGGCATGACGGCCACGACCTGGGTACAGATCGTCAAGGCGATGATGCTGCTCGGCGCGGCCAGCTTCATGGCGATCGCCGTGCTCGCCCGTTTCCATTTCAGTCCGGAGGCGCTGTTCGCGCGCGCGGTCGACGTCAAGACTGCGCTCGCCGCGCTGGCCGGGGCGGGGCCGGAGGAGGCCGCCGCCAAGGGCAGCGCGATCATGGGCCCTGGTGGTTTCATCAAGGACCCCATCTCTGCCATTTCGATCGGGGCGGCGCTGATGTTCGGGACGGCGGGATTGCCGCATATCCTGATGCGCTTTTTCACCGTGCCCAATGCGAAGGCAGCACGCAGCTCGGTGCTGTGGGCGACGGGCTGGATCGGCTATTTCTATATCCTGACCTTCGTCATCGGTTTCGGCGCGATCGTTCTGGTCGCCACCGATCCGGGCTTTCTCGACGCCGATGGGGCGTTGCGTGGGGGCAGCAACATGGCCGCGATCCATCTGGCGCAGGCGGTCGGTGGCAATCTGTTCCTGGGCTTCATCTCGGCGGTGGCCTTCGCGACCATCCTGGCCGTGGTGGCGGGCCTCACCCTGTCGGGCGCGTCGGCGGTCAGCCATGACCTTTATGCGACGGTCATCAAGCGGGGGAAGGCGGACTCGGCGTCCGAATTGCGGGTTTCCCGGATCACCGTGCTGGTACTGGCGGTGGTGGCGATCCTGCTGGGCATCGTCTTCGAGAAGCAGAATGTCGCCTTCATGGTCAGCCTGGCCTTCGCACTGGCGGCGTCGGCCAATTTCCCGGTGCTGCTGCTATCGCTGCTCTGGTCGGGATGCACGACGCGGGGCGTGGTCGCGGGGGGACTGGTCGGCCTGCTGACCGCTCTGGTCCTGACCATCCTGTCGCCCGCGATCTGGGTGAAGGTGCTGGGCTATGACGCGCCGA
The DNA here is from genome assembly GCF_965112005.1 of Sphingomonas sp. Marseille-Q8236. Lineage (NCBI taxonomy): Bacteria > Pseudomonadati > Pseudomonadota > Alphaproteobacteria > Sphingomonadales > Sphingomonadaceae > Sphingomonas > Sphingomonas sp. Marseille-Q8236. Next base: position 1,215,467 of record NZ_CBCOPO010000002.1, on the reverse strand, counting down.
TCTTCCCTTATGGATCGCCGACCATCTTCTCGATGCCGCTGGCCTTCCTGACGATATGGATCGTGTCGATCACAGATCGCACCGGGCGCGCTGCGATCGACAAGGCGGGCTATCCGGCCCAGCGCATCCGGTCCGAAACCGGAATCGGTGCCGCGTCGGCGCACCAGCACTGACCAACTGTCCTCGCTGTCTCGGAACGGGGCAGCGAGGCGGTTCCAGCGGCAATATCGACGGATGCCGAAATGGTGAACGCGGCGTTAACATTCTCATCATGAGACGCCGCCTCATCCTCACCAACGAAGCCGCCCGCCACCCCTTTCGGCGTTCGCTTCCGCCTCCCGCCATCATGCCGAAGCGGCGCCGGGACGATCAGGATCTCCGCCTGTTCGTCCTCAGCTTCACCGCCTTCTTCATCTGTATCTACAGCTTCCTGCTCTGATCAGGCCGGGTCGACGCATCCGTCGTCGCAGGCCCGGTGCAACCTGAGCGCCAGCCAGGCGGAGACCAGGCACATGGCGGCGACGAGGAACAGCATATCCTCCGGCGTCACACCCGCCGCACTGATGGCCAGGACCGCCGCCGATCCTATCGTCATGGCGAAGCAGTTGACGATATTGTTGGCCGCCACCGTCCGTGCCGTCTGATCCTTGCCGACCGTGGTCGTCAGGAAGGCATAGAGCGGCACCACGAACATCCCGCCGGTCGTCGCGATGGCGAGCAGCGTCGCCAAAATGCCGATCGCGCGCGGTTCGGCGAGAAAGGCCTGCCAGCTATACAGGCCGCCATCGGGGGCAGGGGCCCAGTTGCGGCACAGGATCGAGAACAGGACCACGAACGCGCCCATCGCAATGACCGAAACGGGCGAATAGCGCGCCGAAATCTCGCCCTTCAACATGGTATTGATGACCACCGATCCGATCGCGACGCCGATCGAGAAGATCGCGATGGCAAGGCTGGCGACTTCCTTATCGGCGGTCAGCACGTTCTTCACGAGGGGCGGGAAGACGATGATCAGCACCGATCCGATCGTCCAGAAGAAACTGATGGCGACGATCGCCAGGAACAGCCGCCGGATATGCAGCGTGGCGGCGATCAGTCGCCAGGAGGCGGTGAAGGGATTGAAGTTCAGCTTGAGCGGCGGCCCCTCGCGCGGGGCGGGGGGAACCTGACGCGCGGTGAACCAGCCCAGACCCGCGACGATCAGGACACCGGCGGCGGCGGCCTCGATCGGGACCCATCCTGCCGTGACCGTGCCCAGCAGGATGGCGAGATACGTCCCCGCCTCGACCAGCCCGGTCCCGCCCAGAATATCGTCGGGCTCCAGATGCTGTGGCAGGATCGCGTATTTGATCGGTCCGAAAAAGGTCGAATGGACGCCCAGCGCCAGGACGGTGCCCAGCATCATGCCCAGCCCGATATTGGTATAGCCCGCCTTCGCGACCATCAGGCCCAGCGCGCCGATGATCATGATCCCGATCTCCGCCGTCTTGACGATGCGGATGATCCGCGCCTTGTCATGACTGTCCGCCAATTGCCCCGACAGCGCGGAGAGCAGGACGAAGGGCACGATCGACAGGCCGGTCGCCAGCGCGTTGAAGTTCGCTTCGGCATGGGCGTCGTTGAAGATCGCATAGGTGGCGAACAGCACCATCGACGTCTTGAACAGATTGTCGTTGAACGCGCCGAGGAACTGGGTGGTGAACAACGGCAGGAACCGCCGCCGCTTGAGAAGCCCGAGGGCGTTGAGCATAACGAAAAATGGCCCGATCGTGGCAATAGGATGACGACAACATAGCCACCCCCGTCCGCATCGCCAACCGCTTAAAGCGGTTTGTCATGGACGGGCGAGCGGTTAGAAGGCGTCATGCTGACGCTGCCCAACCTGTTGACGCTCTCGCGAATTGTGGCCGTACCCCTGCTCGCGGGGCTACTATGGCAACCCCATTGGGAATGGGGTTACGGCGTGGCCTTCGCGCTATACTGCCTGATGGGCATCACCGATTATTTCGATGGCTATCTCGCACGTGCGCAGGGGGCGGTGTCGAAACTGGGCGTCTTCCTCGATCCCATCGCGGACAAGATCATGGTCGCCTCGGTCATCCTCGTCCTTGTCGCGGTGCAGGTCATCAGCGGGCTCAGCGTGGTGGCGGGGCTTATCATTCTGTTGCGCGAAATCGCGGTGTCGGGCCTGCGCGAGTTTCTGGCGCAGTTGCAGGTGTCGGTGCCGGTTTCGCGGCTCGCCAAATGGAAGACCACGCTGCAACTGATCGCGCTGGGCGGGCTGATCCTCGGTGGCGCGCTGCCGGGCTGGGCCTGGGTGCACATCGCCTCGCTTGCGGCGCTTTGGGGCGCGGCGGTGCTGACGCTGATCACCGGCTGGGATTATCTGCGCGTCGGCCTCAAGCATATGGATAGCTGATGACCATTCTCTATTTCGCCTGGGTCCGGGAGCGGATCGGTCTGGCCGAGGAAGCGCTGACCCTGCCTGATGGCGTGACGAGCGTAGCCGAGCTGATCCGCTGGCTGGCGGCGCGCGGCGACGGCTATGCCGAGGCGCTGGCCGAACCCGAACGGCTGCGCGCGGCGGTGGACCAGACGTTCGTCGGTCTCGACGCGTCGCTTGACGGCGCGCGCGAAGTCGCGATCTTTCCGCCGGTGACGGGCGGATGATCCGGATTTGCGTCTCAACCGATCCGATTGATCTGGCCGAGGAAATGGCGCGCGTCGAAGGAAGCCATGTCGGCGCACTCGCCAGCTTCTGCGGCCTCGTTCGCGCGGACGATGGCGTCGATGTGCTGGAACTGGAGCATTATCCGGGCGCGACCGAGGCTGCGCTCGAACGGATCGCACAGACCGCGACACAGCGCTGGTCGTTGCAGGCAGCGACCATCGTTCACCGCGTCGGTCCGATGCGACCGGGCGAGCGGATCGTCCTCGTCGTCACCGCCGCGCCCCATCGCCGCGACGCGCTCGATGGCTGTGCCTATCTGATCGACCGGCTCAAGACCGATGCCCCCTTCTGGAAGCGGGAGACGCGCGGCGACCAGGCCCGATGGGTCGAAGCGCGTGACAGCGATCATGCCGCGTCCGAGCGCTGGCAGAACGACGAAGCGTCGTAGAAAAGGCGGAGCCGGAGCCCCGCCTTCCTTCTATCATCGACGAGAGGTCAGCCGATCTTCGGTACGTTGATGCCGTTGGTCAGGTGGACGACGCCGTTGGTGGCGTTCACGTCGGCCTTGTCGACATAGGCCTTCTGACCGTTGACATCGGTCAGCATGATATTCCCGTTGGGGCCGATCTGTGCGGTCAGCGGCTGTCCCGCCAGCGTGGTCAGCGTCGCAGTGCCGTTTCCGGCGGTGATCTGGGCCTTCAACTGCTCGGCGGTCAGCTTGCCCGAAACGACATGGTATTTCAGGATCGTGGCGAGCGTCGGCTTGTTCGCCGGCTGGCTAAGCGTGTCGAGTGCACCGGCGGGCATACGGCTGAACGCCTCGTCGCTGGGAGCAAAGACGGTGAAGGGGCCGGGGCCCGCCAGATCGGTATTGAGGCCCGCCGTCGTGACCAGCCGCGCTAGCGTGCTGCGGTCCGGTGTCGCGGCAAGCACCTGAAGGATCGTGCCGCTGGCAGCCGGTGTCGCCTGTGCCGGGGCGGCAGGCGTGGCTGGTGCGGTCATCGTCTGGGCGGGCGCACTCTGCGTCGGGGCCGGCGTCGTTTGCGCCATCGCCATCCCGGCGCCGGTCAAAGCGGTGGCGGTGGCGAGAATCGCGAAGGTCTTCAGCATGGAATAGTTACTCCCGTTCTTCTGGCGGCGGAGCGGGTTCGCGTCGCGCCGCATGGTGAAGGGCAGACCGGCCGATGCGCAGGCGAAACGGCTGGTCTGTCGGGAGTAACGCACTTAATCCAGTTTTGGCACCAAGACGCCGTTCACGATGTGGATCACGCCATTGGCCTGGGCCAGATCGCCCGCCTCGATATAGCTTTTGTTGCCGCCCCCATCGGTCAGGGTGATCACCGACTGCGACATGGTGACGGTCAGCGGTTCACCCTGCACGGTCATGATCCGCGCGGTGCCGCCGCCCGCCGCCATCCGCCGTTGCAACTCGGCGACACCGAGCGTTCCCGGCACCATGTGAAAGCGCAGCAGCCGCACGAGCGAGTCGCGGTTGGCGGGTTGCAGCAATTGCTCCAGCACGCCGGGCGCCAGCCGTCCGAACGCCTCGTTCGAGGGGGCGAACAGCGTATAGGGGCCGGGACCCGCCAAGGTGGTGGCCAGCCCCGATGCGCGCACTGCTGCGACCAGCGAGGAAAGCGACGGCGTCGCGGCGGCATTGTCCAGGATCGTCCGGGTCGGGGCCATGGCCTGGTCCGGGGTGACCGGCGGCTCGGCGGGAGCGGATGCCGCGGCGGTCGATGGCGTGGCCGGCGCCTCCCGCTGGTCCCCGCCGCGCCCGCAGGCACCCAACCCGATCAGGGCGACGAGCGGCAGTGCGGCCAGCAGGCGTCGTGCGGTCAGGGTCATGGAATATCTCCTCGAACGGTGGAATGGGGGCGGAACGCAAAGCCCGGGGTGCACGCTCCATGGACGACCGGGGTTTAGCCGGCCTCGGCCAGAACCTGCGCGAGCAGGCGGAAATCCTTTTCGCGCGGGCTCGCCCGGCGCCAGACGAGCGCGATTTTTCGCATCGCATTTTCGGCATCCAGCGGACGCGCGGTGATATGGGTGTTGTCCAAAATGCCGGATTTCAACGCCATCTCGGGCAGCATCGTCATGCCCAGACCGTTATCGACCATCTGGACGATCGTGTGGAGCGAGGTGCCGAGCATCGTCGCTTCCGCCCGTAATTCGGGGCGGTTGCACGCGGCCAGCGCATGATCCTTCAGGCAATGGCCGTCTTCCAGCAACAGCAGGCGATTCTCATCGATCGCGGCCGCCGCGATGGCGGGTGGTGGCGTGAGATCGTCCTCGGTGGGGAAGGCGACGAATAGCCGGTCGTCGAACAAAGGCTCGGCGGTTACCTCGCCACAGGCGAAGGGCAGGGCGAGCAGGACGCAATCGGTGCGACCATTATGCAGCCGCTCGCAGGCCGGGCCGCTCGGCTCTTCGCGCAGGAACAGCTTGAGGTCCGGATAGTCGCGGCGCAAGCGGGGCAGGATACGCGGCAGCATGAAGGGAGCGATGGTCGGGATGACCGACATGCGCATCTCCCCCGACAAGGGGCGCCCGGCGGCGCGCGCCATGTCGCCCAGTTCGTCCGCCTCGCGCAGCACGCGCCGCGCCTTGTCGGCGATGCGTTCACCCAGCGGCGTGAAGCGCACCACGCGCCGGGTCCGCTCGACCAGCGTCACGCCGATAAGCGTCTCCAGCTCGCGCAGGCCCGCCGACAAAGTGGATTGCGTCACGAAGCAAGCGTCGGCCGCCCGGCCGAAATGCCCATGGTCCTGTAAGGCCACGAGATATTGGAGTTGTTTCAGCGTCGGTAGGTAGGTCGCGGCCATTGATCGTCTCAGTCGATTGCGTTTTGACAAATAGCTTGTTGGATCGAACGCGCCAGTCCCCATATCCGTCGGTGCAACGAATACAGGCGGGTTACCGCCGATCGCGTGAGAGGATGGCTGAAGCCGAACTTTTGAAGAAAAGGAGGCATATTGCCATGTTGACCGTTGGAGACAAGCTCCCCGCATTCACCGTCCCCGTCCAGCAGGGGACCAACGCGCTCCCCGCCGGCGAGACGATCAGCGACACCTCGTACGAGGGCAAGTGGAAGGTTCTCTTCTACTGGCCGAAGGACTTCACCTTCGTCTGCCCGACCGAGATCGTCGGCTATTCCGAGCTGAAGGGCGATTTCGAGGATCGCGACGCCGTGCTGATCGGCGCGTCGACCGACACCGCGCACGTCCACCTGGCATGGCGCAAGTCGGACCCGGATCTCGCCGCGGCCGATTTCCCCTGGATCGCGGACAATGGCCGCGTTCTGGCCGACGCGCTGGGCATCGTCGACAAGAATGAGCATGTCGCCTATCGCGCGACCTTCATCATCGACCCCGACAATGTCATCCAGCACGTGACGATCAACGGCCTGAACGTCGGTCGCAACCCGGCCGAGACGCTGCGTGTCCTCGACGCGCTGCAGACCGATGAACTCTGCCCGTGCAACTGGAACAAGGGCGACGACGTCCTCCAGCTGGCCGCCGAGTAATCACCAGGGCCGGGGGCGCGATCGCCGTCCGGCCCTTATCTCCGACGCCCCGGCGAGGGTTGCCGATCCATTGCGATCGGCGGCCCGGACTGGGGCGTCGTGTATCTGGAGCAATCCCATGTCTCTCAAGGAATTCGCCGGGCAGTTGCCCGATTTCGCCAAGGACATTCGCCTGAATGTCGGCTCGCTGCTGAATGAGCCGGTGCTCAACGATCAGCGCAAATACGGCCTGCTGCTCGCCTGTGCGCACGGCACGGGTCACAAGCCGCTGGTCGAGGCCGCCGAAGCCGAATGCGCGCCGAAGCTGTCGCCCGAGGCGGCGAACGCCGCGCGGGCGGCGGCGGCGGTGATGGCGATGAACAACGTCTATTATCGCTTCACCCACCTGGCCGGAAACCAGGAATATCGCAACATGCCCGCCAAGCTGCGCATGAATGTGATCGGCGCACCGGGCATCGACAAGATCGACTTCGAATTGTTCAGCCTGGCCGTGTCGGCGATCAATGGCTGCGGCATGTGCATCGACGCGCATGAGGCGGTGCTGAAGAAGGCGGGCGCCTCGGCGGAGATCATCCAGACCGCGGTGCGCATCGCAGCGGTGATGCAGGCCGTGGCGACGGTCCATTCGGCCATCGCGTGAACCCGATCCTTCCCAAGCGGTGCTTGGGGAGCGCGGATTCCGCAAAGCGGTGGTTGGAGGGGCGGCTCCGCGATCGGTCCGCCCCTTCGTCCTGTCTGCGGGCGAGACCGGACGAACGGTTCAGTCGCTGACCGCCTGATACAATCCCCAGAAGCTGGTCAGCGTCAGGATGATCCCGACCAGCGCCAGCAGCACGCGCGGCGGGACGCGCTTGGCCAGCATCGCCCCGAACGGCGCGGCGAAAATACCCCCGATCAGCAGCCCGACCGTCGCCATGGTGAAGGCTCCCCATCCCAACTGGCTGATGAACGTCGCCGAAATCGTGGTCGTCAGGAAGAATTCGGCGGTGTTGACCGTACCGATAGTCGTTCGGGGCGCGGCGCCCTGCGCCAGCAGGTTGGACGTCACCACCGGCCCCCAGCCACCGCCGCCCGCCGCATCGAGAAAACCGCCGAGAAAGCCCAGCGGCTCGACCACCTTGGGCTCCCGGACATGCGTCTTGTGCCGCCAGGCGCGGATCAGCAGATAAACGCCAATGCCGGTCAGATAGGCGAGGATGAAGGGCTTTACGACCGCCGCGTCGACATTGGACAGGACATAGGCACCCAGCGCCCCGCCGATCACGCCCGGGATCATCAGGCGCAGAAACAGCCGCCAGTTGACGTTGCGCTGGACCGCATGGCTGATCCCCGACACAGCGGTGGTAAAGGTCTCGACACTGTGGACTCCGGCCGAGGCGGCAGCGGGCGGCACGCCCAGGCTGATGAGCAGCGTGTTGGAGATCACGCCGAACGCCATGCCCAATGCACCGTCGACCACCTGCGCGGCAAAGCCGACAGCCACGAACGGCAGGATGTGGATCAGTTCGCTACTGGTCGGGTCCATCATGTCTCCTAGGGGGTTTGCGGCTGGGAGGCCATGCCGTGTCGAAACCAACGCTGCAACAAAGATAGAGTTTGTCGCGAAGCCATGTCTCGACCGGCTATCTGGATTTCAGGGAATGCTGTGCTTAAATGCACCTATCGCATCTGGGGACATGCTCATGCCGAGCCGTTTGGCCGCCTATCTCGATTCGATCCGGGCCCGCGACCCTGCACCGCATTCGCGGGCGGAAATCCTGCTTTATCCGGGCGTATGGGCCTTGGCGGGTCACCGGGTCGCGCATCGGCTGTACCGCGCCCGCGCCTTCTTTCTCGCGCGGCTGGTCAATCACTTCACCCGTTTCCTGACCGCGATCGACATCCACCCCGGTGCCAAGATCGGTCGCAATTTCTTCATCGATCATGGCTTCGTCGTGATCGGGGAAACGGCGGAGATCGGTGATGACGTCACCATCTATCAATGTGTCACGCTGGGCGGGACCAGCCCCGACAATGGCGTGGCGGGCAAGCGCCACCCGACATTGATGGACGGAGCCATTGTCGGCTCCGGTGCGCAGGTGTTGGGCCCGATCACCGTCGGGCCGCGAGCGCGTGTCGGGGCCAATGCGGTCGTCACTCGCGATGTGCCCGAAGGCGCGGTGATGGTCGGCATCCCCGCGCGTCCGACCGTCGTCGAGGGCGGGGTGGCGCCGGAGCGGCGCTTCGTCCCCTATGGCACGCCATGCTCCGAGATGTTCGACCCGCAGACGCAGAAGATCGAGATGCTGCGCTGCGAACTGGATACCATGCGGCGGCGGCTGGATGCGGTACTGGCCGAGCGGGAAGAGGAGCGCGACCGCGCCTGATGGGAGTCGTTCCCTTCCCCAAGTCGCCCGGTCAGGTCGGGTTCGACCGCGGCGAACTGAACCGCATATTGGACCTGTACGGCCGGATGGTGGCAGCCGGACATTGGCGCGATTACGCCATGGACCTGGGCCGCGACGCCGCCATATTCTCTGCATTTCGCCGAACAGCCGAGCGTCCCGAGTATCGGATCGAGAAGCGGCCCGCGCTTCGCAATCGCCAGGGCATGTGGGCCTTGATCGGCGAGGGCGGGGCGGTACTCAAGCGCGGGCACGAACTCGGGCCGGTCCTGGCCCCGGTCGAGCGGCGATTGATGAAATTGGTCGAGGAATAGAAAACGCCGGCCCCGCGAGGGACCGGCGTTGCTTTGTCGCGACAGTGCGGGGCGGTTACTTGCCGCCGCGCTGGCGACATTGGTCAAACTGACCCTTTTTACAGATCGGATAGCTTTTGAGCGGAGCCGGGGCCGGATAGGCCTGCGACGGGCTCGGCGCCTGCTGGAACACGACCGGCGCACCCGGGACCGGCGGCGAGGCCATGGGCGGCTGCGCGGGTTGATAGCCACCGGCGGTCATCGTCGCGGCGGACGCGGCGGCGTTCGCCTGCATCGAACCCGAGGTGTCGGTCGAGGCTCCGGCCTGCACCCCGGCCTGCGTGGTGGTGTCGGTCTGGGGCGTGGTCTGAGCCACGGCGGGCATGGCCATCAGCGCGGTGGCGGCCAGAAAAACGAGCTTCATGCGTATCTCCTGTTCGGAAGCGCAAGTGCGTTAGCGCGTGGGGCAGAACGCCTCATACCCCACTTGGCTCCCTCGTTTCGCTTGCGACCCGATCCTGACACTTTTTTCAGCCGCCCGCGTCGAGCGAGTAACCTGCCGAGCGGACCGTGCGGATGATGTCGGGACGATCGCCGATATTGATCGCCTTGCGCAGGCGACGGATATGCACGTCGACGGTCCGGCTCTCGATGTCGGAGTCATGCCCCCAGACGGCGTCGAGCAACCGTTCGCGCGAGAAGACCCAGCCCGGATGCTCCAGAAAATGCTTGAGCAGCCGGAATTCGGTGGGCCCGAGCGAGACGACCTCGCCCGCGCGGCGCACCTTGTGGCCCACCGTGTCCATCTCGATATCGGCATAGGTCAGCGCCTCGCCCGCCAGTGCCGGGCGGACCCGGCGCAGCACCGCGCCGACGCGGGCGACCAGTTCGCGCGGGGAGAAGGGCTTGGTGACATAATCGTCCGCGCCCGTCTCCAGCCCGCGCACCCGGTCCTCTTCCTCGCCGCGCGCGGTCAGCATGATGATGGGTACGTTCGCGGTTTCCGGCGAACGGCGCAGGCGGCGGCACACCTCGATCCCCGAAATCCCCTCGACCATCCAGTCGAGCAGGACGATGTCGGGCGTGCTTTCGCGCGCCAGCAACAGCGCCTCCTCGCCATCGGGCGTGTGGGCAACCTCGAAATCCTCGCGCTTGAAATGGAAGACGAGCAGCTCCGCGAGCGCGGCGTCGTCCTCGACCAGCAACATCTTTACCCGTGCCATCGTGCCTGTTCCCTCAAGAAGGCCAAGTGCCGCCGCGGTCCCGCTCACCCATCTGGGTGCCGGTGGCGGCAAAATAGACCATTTCCGCGACGTTGGTCGCATGGTCACCGATGCGTTCGAGATTCTTGGCGATGAACAGCAGGTGCGCGACCTGGCCGATCGTCTTGGGATTCTCGACCATATGGGTGACGAGCGTGCGGAAAATGGAATCGTAGAAATCGTCGAGTGCGTTGTCGCTGTCGCGGACCCGGACCGCCGCCTCGGCATCGCGCGCGGCGAAGGCGTTGAGCACGTCATGCACCATCGCCGAGGCGATTTTGGCCATGGCGGGCAGGATCGAGACGGGCTCGATCCGGTCCTCGCTCTCGATCATCGGCACGCGCTTGGCGATGTTCTTGGCATAATCGCCGATCCGCTCGACGACGCTGGCGATCTTCAGCGCGGCGACGACCTCGCGCAGGTCGTTGGCCATCGGCGCCCGCAGCGCGATGGTGCGCACCGCCAGCCGCTCGACCTCCGCCTCGATCAGGTCGATCGCCTTGTCGTCCTCGCGAACCTTGCGCGCCAGCTCCAGGTCGGAGCGTTGCAGCGCGCGGATCGCATTGGCGATCGCTTCCTCGGCCAATCCGCCCATCTGGCTGATCAGCCCGCGCAAGCGGCCGATATCGTTGTCGAATGCCTTTACGGTGTGATCCATGATCCTCGTCCTCAGCCGTAACGGCCGGTAATATAGTCCTTCGTCCGCTCTTCCTTCGGGTTCGTGAAGATGTCGGACGTCTTCCCGTACTCGACCAAGGTGCCGAGGTGGAAAAAGGCTGTCCGTTGGGAGACGCGGGCGGCCTGTTGCATGTTATGGGTGACGATCGCGATGGCATAGCGGCCACGAAGATCGTGGATCAGTTCCTCGATCCGCGCGGTCGCAATGGGGTCCAGCGCGCTGCACGGCTCGTCCATCAGGATGACTTCCGGGTCGACCGCGATGGCGCGCGCAATGCAAAGCCGTTGCTGCTGGCCGCCCGACAAGGCGGTGCCGCTTTCCCACAGCCGGTCCTTGACCTCGTTCCACAGGCCGGCACGGGTCAGCGAGCGCTCGACGATCATGTCCAGCTCGGCCCGGGATGATGCCAGGCCGTGGATTCGCGGGCCATAAGCGACATTCTCGAAGATCGACTTCGGGAAAGGATTGGGTTTCTGGAACACCATGCCGACACGGGCGCGCAATTGCACCACGTCCATCTCGGGCGCGTAGATGTCCTGGCCGTCGAGCAGGACGTCGCCCGTCACCCGCGCCGATGCGATGGTGTCGTTCATCCGGTTCAGTGTGCGCAGGAAGGTCGACTTGCCGCAGCCCGAGGGGCCGATAAAGGCGATGACGTGATCCATATCAACATCGATCGAAATGCCGTGGATCGCCTGCTTGGCGCCATAGGAGACGCTGACATTGCGCGCGCTAATCTTGGGGGTGGTCACCAGCGTGTCTCGAACCGATTGCGAAGATAGATGGCCAGCCCGTTCATCGCGAGCAGGAAGACGAGAAGAACGATGATCGCGGCAGAGGTCTTTTCGATGAAGCCACGATCGACCTGATCCGACCAGAGGAAAATCTGGACCGGCAGGACGGTCGCGGGGTCGGTCAGCCCCTGCGGCGGGGCGGCGATGAAGGCGCGCATCCCGATCATCAGCAGCGGAGCGGTCTCTCCCAATGCGCGTGCCATGCCGATGATCGTGCCCGTCAGGATGCCGGGCAAGGCGAGGGGAAGGACATGGTGGAAGATCACCTGCACCCGCGACGCGCCGACCGCCAGCGCGGCATCGCGGATCGACGGCGGCACGCCCTTGATCGCGTTGCGCCCCGCGATGACGATCACCGGCATCGTCATCAGCGCTAGCGTCAGCCCCCCGACCAAAGGTGCCGAGCGCGGCAGGCCGAAGCTGCCGAGGAACACCGCCAGCCCCAGCAGGCCGAAGATGATCGAGGGGACCGCGGCCAGATTGTTGATCGACACCTCGATCATGTCGGTCCACCGATTCTTGGGTGCATATTCCTCGAGATAGAGGGCCGCGAGCACGCCGATGGGAAAGGCGAGCGCCAGCGTGACCAGCATGGTCAGCAACGAGCCCTTGGCCGCGCCCCAAATGCCCACCCGGGTCGGATCGGTGGCGTCGGCATTGCGCAGAAAGCCGCTATTCCAGCCGCTCGACACCCATCCGCGCGCCTGCAACCGCCCTATGACGCGCTCGGCCTCCGGCGTGCCTTCGCCCTTGGCGGCGACGTCATAGGGGCTTGCGACGGGCAGGGCGAAGCTGGTTGTGCGATGAAGCAGCGAGGGATCGGCCTTGACGGCATCGCGCACTACGATCCACGCGCCCGGCGACAACAGGTCGACCCCGTCCGGCCCGAAGGCGCTCGTCGCGGCCCGGTCGACCGCATCCTCCAGCCCTGCGCCCGCCAGCGCCAGATCCGCCCCGCGCCCCTTCAGCCGGGCGGGCTCGATCGGCAGTCGGGCTTTCGCCAGGTCGATCGGCACGGTCACCCGCGTCTCGGTGAAACCGCGGTAACCCTGTGCGATCATCGTGACCAACAGAAAGGCCAGGAACGCCGCCGACAGCGCGACGGCGGCCGCGCCGATCCGACGGAAGCGACGCTCTGCGGCATGGCGACGGCGCAACCGGCGCTCCATCGCCGGGCTGTCCCAACCTTTGGGGGAGGACGGCCTATTCATAGGATTCCCGATAGCGCTTCACCACGCTCAGCGCGACGATGTTGAGAAGCAGCGTGATGACGAACAGCGTCAGGCCCAGCGCGAAGGCCGCCAGCGTCTTGGGGCTGTCGAACTCGGCTTCTCCGGTCAGCAGATCGACGATCTGGCGCGTCACCGTCGTCGTGCTCGCAAAGGGATTGGCGGTCAGAGTGGCGACGCCGCTCGCCGCCATGACGACGATCATCGTCTCGCCGATCGCGCGGCTGACGGCCAGCAATACGCCGCCCACGACGCCGGGCAATGCGGCAGGCAGCATGACGCGGGTGATCGTCTCGGACGGCGTCGCGCCCATCGCCAGACTGCCGTCGCGCATCGCGCTGGGCACCGCAGCCAGGCTGTCATCAGCCATGGAGGAGACGAAGGGGATGATCATCACACCCATGACGAGTCCCGCCGCCAGTGCACTTTCGGAGGATGCCCAGTCGATGCCAATGGCGACCGCGAACTGGCGGACAGCAGGCGCGACGGTCAGCGCGGCGAAATAGCCATAGACCACGGTCGGAATACCCGCGAGCACCTCAAGCACCGGCTTCATGATCCGGCGCGCGCGCGGCTGGGCATATTGCGTCAGGTAGATGGCGCTCATCAGGCCGAAGGGAATGGCGACCGCCATGGCGATCACCGCGCCGATGAAGAAGGTGCCCCAGAATAGCGGCACCGCGCCCAACGACGCGCCCGGATCGCGCGGGTCGATGACCTGCGGGCTCCAATGCGTTCCGAACAGAAAGTCGGTGACGGGCACCACCGAAAAGAAGCGCCCCGCCTCGTACAGTAGCGACGCCACGATGCCGGCGGTGGTCAGGATCGCGATCAACGACGCCGCAAGCAGCAATCCCAGCACCACCCGCTCGATCCGGGTTCGCGCGGAGAAGTCGGGCTTCACACGCAGATAGGCATAGGCGCCTCCCGCCAGCGCGAGGAGCAGGACGATGGCGGTCGCGATCCAGTCGAACCGGGTCTGCGCCCGGTCATAGGCCGGGGCCAGCGTGCGGGACAGAGCATGGAACGCGCCCTGCGCGCGCCCGGCGGCCAGCGCTCGCGCTTCGGACAGGATCGCCGCCCGCTCGAAACCTGGCGCGGGTAGTTGCGCGGCGGCGGGTACGCGCAGGACCATGTCGGTCACGAGCGCAGGCGAGGTGGCGGACCAGATGATAAGAAAGATCAGCGGCGGCACTGCCGTCCACAATGCGACATACCAGCCATGATGATGGGGCAGCGAACTGACCCGCACGCTCGACCGTCGCCGAAAGCCGAGCGCGCGCATCCGTGTCGAGGCCCAGGCGACGATGCCCAGCCCCAGGATCAGGATCAGGAGAATGATGCCGTTCACGACGGCAGCCTGGCCGGGTCGAGCGCGATTTCGTTCGCGATGATCGCTTGCGCACGGGCCTGGACGGGAGCGGGCGATGCGATCAGCCCGCGCCGGGTCAGCGGTCCGCCTGCACCCCAATTCTGCGCATAGAGCGCCAGAAAGCGCCTGAGGCCGGGAATGGCGTCCAGATGCGCCTTTTTCACGTAAATATAGAGCAGCCGCGATCCCGGATAACGGTCGGCGGCGATGGCGTCATAGGTCGGCGGGATGCCGTCGATGGTGACGCCGTTCACCGTTTGGCGATTTTCCTCCAGATAGGAATAGCCGAAGACGCCGAGCGCGTCCGGATTTGCCTGTAGCTTCTGGACGATCAGATTATCGTTCTCGCCCGCGTCGATATAGGCGCCATCCTCGCGGACGGGGGTGCAGAGCAGCCGGTGCGCGTCGGGATCGCGAAGCGACAGCGCATGCGCCTGCGGCTCGACCTGATCGCAGCCGCGCATCAGGATCAGTTCCGCAAGGGCATCGCGCGTGCCACTGGTCGCGGGCGGACCATAGACCTGGATCGGAATGGCGGGTAGCGCGGGGTTCACGTCCCGCCAGGTCCGTGCGCGATTGGGCTTGCCGCCGGGATGCGCGCCCAGCGCGCGGTAGAGGTCCACGGTGGACAGGGCCATGCGCGGCCCGCGCTTCGACTCGGCAAAGGCGATACCGTCGATACCGATCGGGATCTCCAGTATCTCCGCTGCGCCGTGCGCCGCACAATCACGATACTCGCCGGCCTTCATCCGGCGCGAGGCGTCCTCGATATCGGGATGCGCCGCCCCGATCCCCGCGCAGAACAGCTTCATCCCCGCGCCGGTGCCGGTCGACTCGATGACGGGTGCCTTGGCCTGCGGGTCACTGGCGACGAAACGCTCGGCGATGATGGTCGTAAAGGGATAGACGGTCGACGATCCCACCGCCGTGATCTGCTCGCGCACGCCCGCGCCGCCGCCATTGGCCTGATCGTGGCAGGCCGCCAGCGCGAACATCGCGGCGAGAAGGCAGGGCAGACGCATCGAAATCCTTAGGCCACCGAAACGGGTGCGAACCGGGCGCTGCCATGCTCGCCATACCCCCGTGTGACATTTCTATTGCGCTTTTGTGACAGTGCTCTCCGAAGCGGATTTGTTCGGGCCCTTCACGATCGGAATTCGCACGGTGATAGTCGTCCCCAAGCCGACCTCGCTGGCGATTTCCAGCCGACCACGATGCCGCTCGACGATATGCTTGACGATCGCGAGACCCAGGCCGGTTCCGCCGATGCTGCGGCTCCGCCCCGAATCCACCCGATAGAATCTCTCGGTCAGCCGGGGCAGGTGGTTGGCCGGAATTCCCTCGCCCTTGTCCGCAACGGTCAGTCGCAGCCGGGCGTCGTCGCGGCTCAGGGTCACGCGGACGGGGGTGTCGGGTCGGCCATATTTCATGGCGTTGCCGATTAGATTGTGCAGCATTTGCGACAATTGCGCCCGGTCGCCCACCACCTCCGGCAAATCCTCGTCCAGGTCGCAGACGATGTCCGCCGCGCGGGATGAGCCCGAATCGAGGAATTCCTCGTGCACATCGTGGATCAGGTCGACCAGATCGACGGGCTGGGCGGGCTGGCGATATTTGTCCGCCTCGATCCGGCTGAGCGAGATCAAATCCTCAACCAGACGCTGCATCCGTCGCGCTTCGTCGAACATGACCTTCAGGAAGCGGGCCCGGATTTCGGCATCCTCCCCCGCCTCGTCGCTGAGCGTCTCGATGAACCCCAGGATGGAGGCGAGGGGCGTGCGGAGCTCGTGGCTGGCATTGGCCACGAAATCGACGCGCATGCGCTCCGCCGCGTCATGCGCGGTCTGGTCGATCAGATGGACGATGCGCTGGCCGCCGGTCGTGTCCGCGACGCGCATTTCCCAGCGCTGCTCCAGCGACCCCAGCCCGACCAGCGATATGGGCTGCCCCGGCTCGGTCGCCGCTTCCTTGGCCAACAGGCGCTCGGCGGCGGCGGGGTGGCGAATGGCGATGCGGGCGTCCTCGCCGACGATATGTGCGCCCAGCAGCGTCCGGGCCGAGCGGTTGGCGAGGACGACCTGTCCCTTTTCGATCACCAATACCGGCTCGACGATCGCGTCCAGCGCCTCTTCGAGAAGGGGGGAGAGCGGACCCCGGCTATCCTCCGCCTGGGGCACGTCGTCATCCGCGTCCGCGACGCCCTCGCTCGCGACCAGCGCGGCCGCGATCCCGCCGACAAGGGTAATGATCGCGGGGGCTGGGCCGCCGGTCAGGAACACCACGACCGCGGCGACGACGACGACGACGATAGCCCATAAGGTGCGAATGCCGAATCCCATGGCTTGCCGATGTAGCGGGCGACGCGCGGCCTGTCTTCCTCCCAGCTTGGGTCAGCGGCTCGCCCTGCGAGCGCTTGTCGAGCGGGCGCGAATATGGGACATCACGCCGTCATGGATGACATATTTCCATCCCCCGAACCTCCGATCTCCGCCGATGGGGCCGCGCCGGATCCCGTAACGCGCACCACGACCAGTCGGCGGATGCTGATGCTCGGCGCGGTGGGAGCGAGCGCCGTAGTGGCGATCCGCCCGGCCCTGGCGCAGACGGCAGGATCGGTTCTGACCTGCCAGATACCCGTGCCCGATCCCGGTCGCGCGGGCAGCTATATCGCTCTAGATGGATCGACCGTTCCAGCGCGAACGCTCGGTTCATTTGCCCCGCCCAGCCGCCCCTATACCGGCGAAGAGGTGAAGCAGGCGCTGCAAGGCGGGATGTTGCCCAATTCGAACTTCCTGAGCAACCGGGCCTATCTAAACTATATCCGGCGACTGCAGCGCGGACAGGGCGGCTTTACCTGCTATGCCTCGTTACAGATGCCCGGCAATTGAGGCGATGACGGGTCCGTGCTACCGCGCGGCGGGGCCGGATCTGTTGATCGTCGAGCCGCTCGATCTGTTCACGGCGGTCTTCCATCGCCCCTCCGGCATAACGCATTTGCTGACTGAGCCGGCACCCCAGATATTGCAGGTGCTGGCCACCGAAGCGATGAGCGCTGACCGGCTGCTCCAGCGGCTGTCGCAAGACTATGATCTGGGCGATGCGCAGGACGAGGGCCCGGCCATGCTGCGGGCACGGCTGGAAGAATTGGAGGCAGCCGGGCTGATCGAGGCGCGGTGAGGCATCATATTGCCGTGCGCGTCGGGCCGGTCGGCTTCCGGATCGGATCGGATTGGGCCAGTCCGATCGAGGCGATCTCGTCTCTTTATCGTGATTATCCGCGCGCCGACTTTGCCGATTACACGGTTCGGTTGGAGGCGAAGTCGATGCTGCGACGCTGGTTTCGGCCGTCCATCCATATTGCGGGCGATTACCGGCTGCCCGAAGCCGCGCCGCTGCCTTTGGCACAGGGGCTGTTGGCGGCGGAGCTGGGAATGAACCTCCAGATGGCGCTGGGGCATCGCCGCCATTTGCTGCTCCACGCGGCGGTCGTGGCGCGGGAGGATCGGGCCCTGCTGTTGAGCGGCATTTCGGGAGCGGGCAAGTCGACGCTTTCATTGTTGCTGGCGCAACGGGGATGGCGATTCCTGGGCGACGAGTTCGCCCTGATCGACCCAAAGAGTGGCCTGGCCTGTCCCTTTCCCCGCCCGATCAGCTTGAAGAATGAAAGTCTGTCCGCCATTCCGCTCGACAGTGTAGTTGGACCGCATCTGTCGGGCACGCCAAAGGGTGACATCCGCCACGTCGCCCCCGGCGCGCACGACATTGCGGCTATGGGCCGCGCGGCCAGGCCGGTCCTGCTGGTCTTTCCCCGCTTTGGCTTTCCGGCGGCCACCCGTGTCCTTCCCCCGGCGGAAGCCTTTGTCCGCCTGACCCAGGCGTCGACCAATTATGTCGCGATGGGAGAGGCCGGATTTCGAGCAATCACGAGGTTGCGGGCGGAGGTCCCGGCCATCGCCCTCGACTATCCTGACGGCGAGGCAGGCGTGGCAGCGGTCGAGGCGTTATGGGACGCACTGTGACGGCGGTCGAGCGGCTGATCGGCCTGCTGCGCGATCCGGGCGATGCACGGACTATTGCGGTCGCCGATTGGTCCAATGTGCTGACCGTGGCGCGGGCGGAGTTGCTGTTGGGGACGCTGGCACATCGACTCGACGGGCTGGATTTGCCGCAGCCGGTTCGGCAGGTCCTGGACGACGCCCGCGCGGAAGCGATGGAAACGCGGCGTGTTGCCCTTTGGGAAGCCAATCGCGTGGCTCGCGCACTGGCGCCGCTAGGCATGCCCGTGATCCTGTTGAAGGGCACGGCCTTTGTCGCGGCGGGACTGTCGGCGGGCATCGGGCGGTCGATCGGCGATTGCGATATTCTCGTTCCCCGTCAAATGCTGGCGCAGGCTGAGGCGCTGCTCGCGCAAGCCGGGTGGGAATGGGTGAAGACCGACCCGTATGACGATTTCTATTATCGTCAGTGGATGCACGAACTCCCCCCGCTGATCCACCGAGAGCGCGACCGGATGCTCGATGTGCATCACACCATCCTGCCGCCGACCGCGAAGTCCCGGCCGGATGCCGCGGCGCTGATCGCGGGGGCCGAGCCGCTGGGCGGCGGGTTGGCGGTGTTGTCGCATCCCGACATGATCGTCCACGCCGCCGCACATTTGTTCGCGGACGGCGATCTCAGCGGCGGCCTGCGCAATCTGTGGGATATTCACGCCCTTATAGAAGAGCGGGGATACGACGCTGTGGAAGGCCATGCCGCGCATCACGATCTGTCGAGCGCGGTCGCTCGGGCATTGCGGCTCAGCTATGCCATCTATGGGACGCCGGTTCCGCCCGCTTGTCGACGACTGACCATGACCGACCGGCTTTATCGCCGCCGAATGATCGCACGGGACGGTTGGGGGCGGGGGTGCAAGCCCCTGACGCGAGCGATTTTCTATCTGCGTTCCCATGCCATCCGAATGCCCGCGCCGCTGCTCGCCCGGCATTTGTGGATCAAATGGCGGAAACGGAAAGACGCTCCAGCGTCGCTATGAGATCATCATAGCCGTCGATGATCGCATCCCCACCCAGCGTCTCGACCGGCTGACTGAGAAAGCCGAAGGCGCAGGCGACGACCGGCAGTCCGGCGGCCTTTGCGGCCTGCACGTCGAAGATCGAATCGCCGACAAACGCCGCCGGGCCACCACCGCATCGATCGACCAGTGCCTGGATCGGCACCGGTGAAGGCTTGGCGACCCCCAGCGTGTCACCCCCGATGATCGTCGCGAAGCGATCGGTCAGCCCCAGCGTTTCGAGAATGCCGCACGCGAACCGTTCCAGCTTGTTGGTCATGATGCCCATGGTCACGCCCCGCGCCGCAAGCGCGTCCAGCGCGTCCAGCGCGCCGGGAAAGGGAGCGGTATGGACGGCCAGATTGGCTTCGTAATAATCGAGCAGCCGGCGATGAAGCACGTCGAGTGTCTCCGTATCGCATCCGCCCGTCGCATCCAGGCCATGGCGGAGCATCGCCCGTGCCCCGCCGCCGATCATCGGCTTCACCGCCTCGACGCTGAGCAATGGTCGCCCGATCGAGGCGAGCGCATGGTTGACCGCTGCGGCCAGGTCTCCGCTGGTGTCCAGCAACGTACCGTCCAGATCGAACCCGACGATGGAAAAGGGGAAACCACGAGGTGAAATTGCGTCCATGATCTGTTCCGGTGCCACTCTGTATCTGGCCTTGGCAAGAAAAGCATGGCAGGCGCAACCATCATGACAAGACCGGTCGCCGCCATCATTCTCGCCGCGGGCAAGGGCACCCGCATGAAATCTGACCTCCACAAGGTCCTTCATCCGATCGCGGGGCGGCCCATGCTGCTCCATCTGGTCGACAATGTGCGGCAATTGTCCCCCGAACGCGTCGTCGTGGTGACCGGGGCCGGGCGCGAGCAGGTGGAGGCAGCGGTTGCGCCGTTGGGCATCGGTACCGCGCTTCAGGCCGAGCAACTGGGCACCGGCCATGCGGTCGCGCAGGCCCGCGAGGCGCTCAAGGGCTTCGATGGCGATGTGCTGGTCCTGTACGGCGATGTGCCGCTGGTCGAGGTGGCGACGATGCGGCGGATGATCGACCGATTGCGCGAGGCGGACGAGCCTGCGGCGGTTGTGCTGGCCTTCCGTCCTGCCGATCCTGCCGCCTATGGCCGGGTGATCGCCGATGCGAGCGGACGGCTCGACAGGATCGTCGAGTATAAGGATGCGAATGCTGAAGAGCGTGCCGTAAAGCTTTGTAACTCGGGTCTGATGGCTGTGCCATCGGCGCAATTGTTCGGCTTGCTCGACCGGGTCGGCAACGACAATGCGGCGGGCGAATATTATCTGCCCGACATCATCGCGCTGGCGGCGGAGGACGGGCATCACTCCGCCGTGATCGAAACCGATGCGGGCGAAGTCGCCGGAGTCAACAGCCGCGCCGAGCTGGCGGGGGTCGAAGGCGAGTGGCAGGTCCGTCGCCGCGCCCGCGCCATGGCGGACGGTGCGACGCTGATCGCGCCGGATACGGTGTGGTTCTCGCACGACACCCGGATCGGCCGCGACGTGGTGATCGAACCCCATGTCGTGTTCGGCCCTGGCGTTCACGTCGCGGACGGGGTGACGATCCACGCCTTCAGCCATCTGGAGGGCGCGACCGTCGCGACTGGTGCGGACATCGGCCCCTATGCCCGGCTGCGGCCCGGCGCGGACGTGCGCGAGGGCGCGCGGGTCGGCAATTTCGTCGAGATGAAGAAGGCCGTGCTCGGCCCGGGCGCGAAGGCCAACCATCTGACCTATCTGGGCGATGCGGAGGTGGGTGCCGGTGCGAATATCGGCGCGGGTACCATCACTTGCAATTATGACGGCTTCCTCAAATATCGCACGACCATCGGGGAGGGGGCGTTTGTCGGCTCCAATTCCGCGCTCGTCGCGCCGGTGAATATCGGCGCGGGCGCGATCGTCGGCGCGGGGTCCGTGGTGACCAGCGATGTGGAGGCCGATGCCCTCGCGCTCGTTCGCGCGGAGCGGCGGAGCAAGCCCGGCTGGGCGAAACGATTTCGTGAGATGATGACGGCCAAGAAGGCTGCGAAGAAGGGCGGGGAGTAAGGCTTATGTGCGGTATCGTAGGGATCCTGGGCGGAGACGATGTGGCGGAGCGGCTGCTCGACGGTCTGCGCCGCCTGGAATATCGCGGTTACGACTCTGCCGGGATCGCGACCATCGATCATGGGGAGATCGAACGGCGGCGCGCTTCGGGCAAGCTGGTCAATCTCGCCAAGGAATTGGCGGTGCATCCGCTGCCAGGCTCGATCGGGATCGCCCATACCCGCTGGGCCACGCATGGCGGCCCCACGACCAACAATGCCCACCCTCATGCGACCGATCACGTAGCGGTCGTCCACAACGGCATCATCGAGAATTTCAAGGCCCTGCGTGACGAACTGATCGGACGCGGCCGTGTCTTCACCAGCGAAACCGATACCGAGGTCGTCGCGCATCTGGTGAGCGAAAAGGTCGAGCAGGGCCTCGATCCCGTCGCCGCCGTTCGCGAGATATTGCCCCGCCTGCACGGCGCCTTCGCGCTCGCCATCCTGTTCCGGGACCAGCCCGACCTGCTGATCGGCGCGCGGCTCGGCTCGCCGCTGGTGGTCGGCTATGGCGATGACGAAACCTATCTGGGGTCCGACGCGCTCGCGCTCGCGCCGCTGACTCAGCGTATCGCCTATCTGGACGAGGGTGACTGGGTCGTCTGCACGCGCGAAGGGGCTCAGGTCTATGATCGTGACAACAATCCCGTCGACCGGCCGGTCACCCTGTCGGGCGTCACCGGTGCGCTGATCGACAAGGGCAATCACCGCCACTTCATGCAGAAGGAGATTTACGAGCAGCCGATCGTCGTCGCCCAGACGCTGCGCTCCTATCTGCACAGGCTGGAGGGCCGGATCGCGCTGCCGATCCCGGACTTCGACCTGTCGGGGATCAAGCGCGTCACCATCGTCGCCTGCGGGACCAGCTTCTATGCGGGCATGGTCGCCAAATACTGGTTCGAACAATTCGCGCGCGTGCCGGTTGACCTCGATGTCGCCTCGGAATTCCGTTACCGCGCGCCGGTCATGGAGTCGGGCGGGCTGATGATCGTCATCAGCCAGTCGGGCGAGACCGCCGACACGCTGGCCGCCCTGCGCCATGCGAAGGCGGAGGGGCAGACGATCGCGGCGGTGGTCAATGTGCCGACCAGTTCGATGGCGCGCGAAGCGGACCTGCTGCTGCCGACTCATGCCGGGCCGGAAATTGGCGTCGCCTCGACCAAGGCATTCACCTGTCAGTTGAGCGTGCTCGCCGCGCTGGCCGCCAATCTGGCGAAGGCCAAGGGGCGCCTGACCGCCGATGAGGAAAGGCAGATTGTCCGCCATCTGGCCGAGGCACCCGCCGCGATCAACGGCGCACTGGCCTATGATGAAGCGATCGAGGGCATGGCGGGTGCCATCGCGGGTGCTCGGGACGTGCTATATCTCGGGCGTGGCACCGATTATCCGCTGGCGCTGGAAGGTGCGCTGAAGCTCAAGGAAATCAGCTATATCCATGCCGAGGGCTATGCCGCTGGCGAGATGAAGCATGGCCCCATCGCCCTGATCGATGAATCCGTGCCCGTCATCGTCATCGCGCCGTCGGGCCCGCTGTTCGAAAAGACCGTGTCGAACATGCAGGAAGTGCAGGCGCGCGGCGGCAAGGTTGTGCTCATTTCGGACTATGACGGGATCGAGGCGGCGGGCGAGGGCTGTATCGCGACGATCACCATGCCGAAGGTGCATCCGCTGATCGCACCGATCGTCTATGCCGTGCCGGTGCAGCTTCTGGCCTATCATGTGGCGGTGGCGAAGGGTACCGACGTGGACCAGCCGCGCAATCTGGCGAAGAGCGTCACGGTCGAATAACGGGCCGTTTACATCAGATTAAGCATGGATGCTTACCATCGGTCGCCAAATATGGATGGACCGATGGTAACCCGATGCGCATTCTGATCGTCGACGACGAACCAGCGGTTCATGACAGCTATCGTTTCTGCTTCTCAGGCGGGCGCGGTGTGCCTGCGGAAACGCGCGATGCGCTGGATGCAATGGCGACGGACTTGTTCGGGGCGGGCGAGCCGGATGCTGCCGACGACGCGGCGTTCGCCTTCGAACCCCATCATTGCCATCAGGGTATTGATGCGGTGGCGGCGGTCGAGCGTGCCATTGTGGACGATCACCCCTTTGCCGTCGCCTTCATCGACATCCGCATGCCGCCGGGGATCGACGGGCGCGAGACGGCGCGGCGTATCCGGGCGCTGGACCCGGACATCCATCTGGTGATCGTCACCGGCTATTCGGATTTCTCGCCCGTCGAGATCAGCAAGGTCGCCGGGCCCGCCGACAAGATCTTCTATATCCCGAAGCCCTTCGAGGTCGCGGAAATCTCCCAGATGGCGCTCGCCCTTTGCCGTCGTTGGCAAAATGATCGGGAATTGGCCGCAGCCCGTGCGCTCCTGGCCGCCCAGGTCGAAACGCTGGAGGAAAAAAGCGCGGAATTGGCCGCGAACGAAAGTCTGGCGATGCACATCGCCATGCACGACGCCCTGACCGATGCGCCGAACCGGGTCGCCTTCCTCCGCGCACTGGCCGAGCGCTGTCGGCAGGCGCGGGGTTTCGCGACCGCGATGCTCGATCTCGACCGGTTCAAGTTGGTCAACGACACGCTCGGCCATCTGGCCGGGGACGAGCTGATTCGCGAGGTGTGCGGGACTATCCAACGCTCAGTGCCGCAGGGCACGATGGTGGCCCGACTGGGTGGTGACGAGTTCGGCCTGTTCTTCGATAGCGAGGACGAAGCAGCCGCGGTCGCGGCATGCGAGAAGGTGGTCCACGCCTGCGCGACCAGCTTCAACATCTTGGGGCACGCGGTGCGTTGTGGCGCGTCGTGCGGCCTGGTGATGGGCGGCGCGACCGGTGAGCGCGACCCGATCGATTTGGTCCGCCGGGCCGACATGGCGCTAAACGATGCCAAGCGATCGGGGCGCGGCGTGGTCCGGGTATTCGACACGCACATGGATGAGGGCATTCGAATCCGGCGGGAGATCGAGGAGGGGCTGACCCAGGCGCTTGCGCGCGACGAGCTTAGCCTATGCTTCCAGCCGATCGTCGGTCGCGGTGCCCTGGATGTCGTGGGCTTCGAGGCGCTCGTCCGCTGGCACACTGCCGAGCATGGCGCGGTCAGCCCGGCAATCTTCATCCCCATCGCCGAGGAAAGTCACCTGATCCACGATCTGGGCGATTGGGTGCTCGACCATGCGCTCGCGGAACTGCGCCACTGGCCCGGCCAATATGTCTCGGTCAATTTCAGCCCGATCCAGTTCCGCCGTTCGCACTTTGTCGGTCATATCATGGACAGCGTGAAGCGCGCGGGTATCGATCCGGGGCGGGTCCAGATCGAAATCACCGAAACGGCCATCTTCGACGATGCGGAGCGGGCATCGAAGACCCTGTGCGACTTGCGGGATCTGGGGTTCCGCATCGCGCTGGACGATTTCGGCACGGGCTATTCCAGCCTCTATAATATCCGCAAATTCGCGCTCGACTGTCTGAAGATCGACCGCAGCTTCATCGACGGCATGGGACGTGAACGGGAGTCGGCGGCGATCGTGCACTCGATCATCCATCTCGGCCGTGCCCTGGGTCTGGGCGTCGTGGCGGAAGGTGTCGAGACCGAGGCGCAGGCCCAGGCCCTTCGCGTCGCTGGGGCCAGCCATTTGCAGGGATTCCTCTTCTCTCACCCGGTTCCCGCCGAGGAGGCACGGGCGCTGGCCGCACAGCAATGGCTGTCCCTGTCGAGCGGCGGCAGCACCGAGGACATGGCCGAAAGCGTACAGGCCTGAACGGCGTGAACCCTTTGCGGCGATGGTTCGGCGCGCGGATAAGGCCGCGGTCACTGCGCGATACCATGGTCTCGGTCTTGACGCTGGCGGGCATAGGCGGCGCGGTAGCGCTGGCGACCTTGCTCGCCTTCGTCATCTCGCCAGGCTTCTCCGAACTGGAACAGCAGGCTACCGCCGGCTATGAGAACCGCCTGCGGGGCGCCCTTGCCAATTTCTCCGCGTCAATGAGCGGGATTGCGGCCGCCCACGCCGCCAGCCCTCCTTTTTCGGCAGGCTCGAGCCGCGCATATGATCGCTGGGCACAGGCGATCTTCGACGCGCATCCGGTCGATGCGATTGCGTATCGTCCGGTGTCGGCGAATTCATGGATCGTCCGAATGCGACCCGCCGCCAGGCAAGGCGGACATGCGATCCGGCAAACGAGCCTGGCGCGCGCACTTGCCCGGATAGGGTTCGACCGACTGAAGGGGGCGAGCCATTTCTACCTGCCGGTTGACGGCGATGTCGTGGCGCTGGGACTGGTCGCGATGAAGGACGGGGAGGGGCATCTGCTCGGCCATCTCGTTGTCGCGCGCCAATTGACCCCAGAGCTTCTATCGGCGGCGCTGGGGAAGCTTGCGCGGATCGAACAGCCTGCAACAGATGCGGTCGATACGATCCGCCGCCATTCGCGCGTCATCGAGATCGCCGTTCCGGTTCGGGGACCCGATGGGCGGCCCTTTGCCACGACGATATTTCAAGTGTCGCGGGAAGTCGTGCTGCTTGGTCGCCGAGTTCTTCTGCTCGCCGTCGCGGGGTCAATTTTCCTGCTGGTCTTCATGCTGCTGATGCTGCGCCGCGCACTGGGCAGGCTCGTGCTGGCGCCGCTCCACCGTGTGGAGCGCCATATGCGGCGCGTGCAGGCCTCGGGCGCGCTACATGCCTTCGAGTATGACGAGCGGCGCGATGACGAGTTCGGTGCCCTCGGCCAAAGCTTCAATGCGATGCTCAGTCAGTTGAAGGATTTGCGCGAACAGAATGAAATTCAAAGCTTCGCGCTCGGGCGATCGGAGAGCGCGGTCGCGGTGCTTCACAATGTCCGCAACGCATTGGCGCCGCTCGGTACGATCCTGAGCGCGGGTATGGTCCCGAACGGTCCAGCCGATCGTCATTTGGTAGAACGCGCGCTGGCCGAACTGGCGCGGGGCGATGTCGCGCCTGATCGCCGTGCGAAGCTGGTGGAATTCGTCCGCGCCGCGCTGGGGGCGGACGCCATGGCGCGCGACGCTGTCCGCCGTCAGTTGGAGGTCGGACGCGACGCCATGCGCCAGACGCTGGAGATCATCGGCGCACAGCAGGCCCGCGCCCATGAACGGCCGCCTCGCGAGCGTTGCGACATCACCGACATCGTCGCACGCAACGCGACCATCGCGCGCTATGCCCAGTCGGTATCGATCGGCTTCACCTTTCCGGCGCATTCCACCTATGTCCTGGCCAATCGGGTGATCCTGAGCCAGGTGATCGGCAACCTCCTGTCCAATGCGGTCGAGGCGATCGTGGCGACCGGGCGCGGCCATGGCGCGATCCTGGTCGAGTTGCTGGCCCCCGTCGGAGGACGCATCGCGACGCGGATCGTCGACGATGGCGAAGGGTTCGATCCCGCTGTCGTGACGCGACTTTTCCAGCCCGGATATTCGACGCGGACGGACAAGTCCGGGGGGCTCGGTCTCCATTGGTGCGCGAACTCGGCAGCGGCGATGGGTGGGACGCTGGAACTCCGCAGCGCGGGGCCCGGAACGGGCGCCATGGCGATCCTGACCTTGGATGCGGATGCCGGATCAGGCGAAGCTGCCGGGCTGGCGGCCTGATCCCGGTGTCCTGCCCTTAAAGCGGCAATTCCGCCTGTGTGGCGGCGGCTTTGCCTGCCTCATCCGCCTTGGCCAGCGCCGACAAGGTCAGGCCCAGGAGGCGGACGCCACCGACGACCGGCAATTGCAGATCGAGCAATTCGCGCCCGATGCTCGCAAAGGATGTCCGGTCCATGATTGGATGCGTGATCGATCGGGCCCGTGTAATGGTCCGGAAATCGCTGTGCCGCAATTTCAGCGTTACCGTGCGGCCCGCCACGCCGCTCCGCTCGATCCGGGTCCAGGCCGCGTCCACCACCCGTTCGAGGGCGGCGTGGAGTGCGTCCGGCTCGGTCAGGTCGTTCTCGAACGTCCGTTCCGCGCCGACCGACTTGGCGATGCGCTGGGCGCGGACCGGGCGATGGTCGATCCCCCGCGCCGCGCCGAACAGATAGTCGGCATAGCTGCCGAAATGGCGTTGCAGGAACGCCAGAGGCCGATCGCGCAAATCCTGGCCGGTCAGGATGCCAAGTGCCTCCATCTTGCGCGCGGTAACCGGTCCGACCCCGTGGAAGCGTTTGACCGGCAACCCGGCGACGAACGACGCGCCAAGAGTGGGTGGGATGACGCAGATGCCGTTGGGCTTGTTCTGGTCCGAGGCGAGCTTGGCGATGAACTTATTGTAGCTCACCCCGGCGGATGCCGTCAGGCCCGTTTCGTCCAGAATGGCGGTACGAATGGCATTGGCGATCGCCGTTGCCGAGCCCATGGCGGCGCGATCCTCGGTCACATCCAGATAGGCTTCATCGAGCGACAGCGGCTCGATCAATTCGGTATAGCGGGCAAAGATCGCGCGGATTTGGCCCGAGACCTCGCGATAGACCTCGAACCGGGGCGGCACGAATATCAGTTTCGGGCACCGCCGCGATGCCGTGACGGAGGGCATGGCGGAGCGGACGCCGAACGCACGGGCTTCGTAACTTGCTGCGGCCACGACGCCCCGCGCGCGAGACCCGCCGACCGCTACCGGCCGCCCACGAAGCGACGGGTCATCGCGTTGTTCGACCGATGCGTAAAAGGCATCCATGTCGACATGGATGATCTTGCGACCATCATGTGCCGATGACGGATCGGCGTCTGAGGTAGGGGGTGGCACCGGCAAGCCCATATCGTCCCGTGGCCCGCGACCTGCGAGCTCTGAAACGAAACAGGAACATGAAGGCGAGGTCAAGCCTGCACGAGGCGAGAGGTCTCAAAATCATTGCGTCCTGCCGCACCAGGGTTAACGACACTTTCACCTGTCGGATGGCAAAAAGGCGGTTGGACGAACCCTTTGACCCTCGCTCGATCTTTTGGCGCCGTCGCCCTTCTGTTCCTGGCTCTGTTGCCGTCATTGGCATGGGGCGAGGGGGGCGATGCATGGGCGAAATGGCAATGGGCGGCATTCTCGCGGATAGGCGGCGATGCGGGACTGCCCCATGTCACCGCCACCGCGATCACCCGCGCGCCGGATGGGACGATGTGGATCGGGACGCGTGGCGGACTGGTCCGCTATGACGGGCAGCGGCTCCGGAGCTTCAAACAGCGCTTGGCCGACCCGCATTCGCTACCCGACAATTATATCCGCTCGCTGCTGGCCCTGCCAGATGGCAGCATAATGGTCGGCACCAATGTCGGCGGAACCGCGCGTTACGACCCTGGTACCGGCCAGTTTCGACGCCTGAAAGCGATAAGGGGGCGGATCGGAGCGCGAGTCTATGGCTTCACGCCGGACGGTCGCGGGGGGGCCTATATCGGGTCCGATGGCGGTGTGCATCACTATGTCCGCCAGGCCGACGCGATCGACCCGATGGCCGAGCAGGCGATCCATTCGCAGGATGGACGGCCGCAAGGATCTTTCTCCATCCACCGCGATTCCGACGACACGCTATGGGCAGGATGCGAAGAAGGGTTGTGGATGCGTCGCCCCGGGGCGAGCCGCTTCGAGCTCGTGGAACTGGGCAAAGATCGCGGCAAAAGCGACATATGGTCGATCTTGCGCGATGGCCAGGGACGGCTTTGGATCGGGACGGGGGCCGATGGCCTGTATCTTTCGACCGGACGCGATCAGCCATTTCGCGTCTTGCCCGGATTGGACGGTGCGTCTGCGCTGGTCGGCCACCGTACCGTCCGCGCGCTCGTTCAGGACGGGCGGGGACGGATATGGGTCGGCACCGACGGCATGGGGATCATCCTGATCGATCCGGCTCAGGACTTTGCCGGAAAGCCGATTCGACATCTGGCCGCCAATCCGTTTTCGTTGGTGGGAGACACGGTTCGTTCTCTGGCGCTGGACGGATCGGGCGGGATATGGGCAGCGACCGAACTGGGGGCGGCGCGGACGCAGGGGCCGGGCGGCGGCGTACTTCGCATCGGTTCGGCCATGCCCGACCCGCATATGTCGCTGTCCGACGAGAATGTGCGGGGGATCATGGTCGATCGGCACGACCGGATCTGGCTGGGCTTGAGCAAGGGCGGGGTCGACCGGCTAGACCGGGCAGCGGGCGAAGTGCGCCGTATCGCACTAGAGGGCCGTCATGCCGGACAGGACATAAAAGCGCTGCTCGAATCCGATGACGGCACCATCCTGGTAGGTGCGCGCGGCGTGGTGGCGATCGACCCGAAAAGCCTGCGCCAGCGGCCCGTCCCGGTTACGGGCTTGGACGATCTTCCCGTCATTTCGCTGGCGGAGACGCCGGATTTGCTGCTGATCGGTACTTACAAGGGACTGTTTGTCCGGCGGCGGGCCAACGGCGTGGTCCGGCATTTGCAGCATGACGCCGGGAATCCGAACAGCCTGCCCAACAACGAAGTGATCAATATCGTCGTCCAACCGGGGTTCGTGGCGTTGATCGCCACGCCGGGGGGCATTGGCCGGCTCGACCTGCGAACGGGGCGCTTCACCAATTTCGCCAGCCGTGCGGGGGACGCGACCAGCCTGCCGCAGGACTATGCGGGATCGATCATTCCCTTTGGCCGCGACATCTGGGTCGGCACCTATGGGGGCGTGGGATATGGCCAGGCGGTGCCCGGCGGCTGGCGGTTTCGTGCGATTACCGAGGCGCAAGGATTGGCGGGGGACAATGTCGCCTCCCTCGTCCGGGATCGCCGGGACCGCTTGTGGGTCGCGAGTACGGGCGGCATTTCGCTGATCGATCCTGCGGGTCGTCATGTCCGGGTGATGAGCCGCCGCGACGGCCTGACCATGGGCGCGTTCAATCAGCGTGCGGCAGCGCGAACCGCCGATGGCTCTTTGCTGTTCGGCTCTCCGGATGGGCTTTTGGTGCTGCAGCCCGATCTTTTGCTGGGGCAGAAGGCGGCGGTGGATCCCGCGCGAATGATCGTCAGCGGGGCGGAGTTGGATGGGCATGCGCTGCCCGGTGATCCGGTCTCGCCGGACTTCGCCCTGCGGCTGAACGGGGATGAGCGGACGCTCCGCGTCGGCTTTGCGCTGACCGATTACGCCGCACCGGATGAGATCCGATATCGCTATCGGCTGGAGGGTTTCGATCGGCAATGGATGATCGTGCCCCCGGGGACACCCGCCAGTGCGACGTACACCAATTTGCCCGCAGGCCAATATTGGCTGGACCTGCGCGCCAATGTTCCCGGCTTTGCCGCCAAGGTGGTGAGCCGCCGCTTACGCCTGATCGTCGAGCCGCAATGGTATGAAAGCTGGCCCGCCCGGGTCGGGCTCGCCATCCTCGCGATCGTTTCGTTGGGGGGGGTGATCCTGCTGGTGACGGCGGTCATTCGCCGCCGGGCTCGGATGTTGGAAGTGATGGTCGAAGAGCGCACCGGAGCCCTTCGCGCGGCGAACGCACAGCTCGATCTATTGGCAAGTACCGATCCCTTGACGGGGCTGGCCAACCGCCGAACCCTGATGGCCGCGATCCAGGATGCGCGCGACCATGCGGTGGAAGAGGGAGAGGCCTTTTCCTTCGCGCTGCTGGACCTCGATCATTTCAAGCGGATCAACGATGAATATGGCCACGGCGCCGGTGACGAGGTGCTGATCGAGACGGCCGCCCGGTTGCGACAGGGCGTTCGCGGTCGGGACATGATCGCGCGCTATGGCGGCGAGGAAATCGCCATCCTTTTCCCGGCGGCCTCGATCGATGCGGCGGCGGGCGTGGTCGAGCGGTTGCGCAAGGCGGTGGCGGAGCGACCGATCGTCGTCGAGAGCCGGTCGATTCCGGTCACGTTCAGCGGGGGCGTGGCGGAATGGCGCGATGGCGAGGATATCGAGACGACCATCCGGCGCGCCGACCATGCGCTGTATCACGCCAAGGGGTTGGGCCGCGACCGGGTAGGACTGGCGATGTGACGGCTTGCCGGAACCCGAGAGACTAGCGGGCGATTGCAGAGCGTCATGGATATTGATCATTCCCAAGCCCAGCGGGCCGTCACGGGTCGCCTATTGCGTCGCCACGGTGCCTTCATTCTGCAATGCGACGAAGGCGGGGAATTGGAGCTGCGCCTGCCGCGCGTACCGGTCGATCATGTCGGCAAGTCGGTGTGCGTCGTGGGGCGGATGCTCGGCCCGACGCTGATGGAGGCGGAGGGGGTTCGCGGCGCCTGACCGCGCGCCCCCTTCCGACATGCTTAGTGGGCGGTCTTACGGGGAATGAGGTGCAGGATGCCCACGATCACCGCCCCGACGATCAGACCAACAATGGCCGACCCGATGGCGCCGACGATCCAGGCCACGGCCGACCCCGCGACGGGTATTGCTTCTCCGGCGTGATGCGCGGTGTCGTGGATGAGGTGGGGCAGGGTGGTGAGGCCGAACTCCTCCATGCCATGCACGATGATCCCGCCGCCGACCCAGACCATCGCGGCAGTGCCGACGACCGCCAGCACGCGCAGGACCACCGGCATAGCCTTGACGAGGCCGCGCCCGATCGCCTGCGCCGCGCTGCTCTCCCGCTGAGCCAGGTGGAGCCCGATGTCATCCATCTTCACGATCGCCGCGACCAGCCCATAGACGCCGACCGTGATCGCGATCCCGACAAGCGCCAGCGCGATCGCCTGTGTTCCGATCGACAGGTCGGGCAGCTCCGACAGGGCGATCGCCATGATCTCCGCCGACAGGATCAGGTCAGTCCGGATCGCGCCCGAAACCTGCCGGTCCTCCAGCGTCTTGGGATCGACGGCCCCCGCCTCTTCGGCTTCGGCATGGCCGCCGATCAGGCTCTCGAGAATCTTCTCGCTCGCCTCGAAGCACAGGAATGCGCCGCCCGCCATCAGGATCGGGGTGATCGCCCATGGTGCGAAGGCACTCAGCAACAGGGCGGCGGGCAGCAGGAAGAGCAGCTTGTTGCGAAGCGAACCCAAGGCGATCTTGCCGATGATCGGCAATTCCCGTTGTGGTGCCAGGCCGACGACATAGCGCGGCGTGACAGCCGTATCGTCGATGACGACCCCGGCAGCCTTGGCACCGGCGCGCGCGGATGCGCCCGCCACGTCGTCCAGCGACGCCGCCGCCAGCTTGGCGATCGCCGCCACGTCGTCGAGCAATGCGACCAGACCCCCTGCCATCGACCTTCTACTCCCTGTAAAGCTTTTGTTCTGCCTAGAGCCGGACGCCGGGCGATGCACGGAAAAATGACGAAGTCGTCATGTCGCCCATGGCGCTGCGCGCCAGATCGCGATCAGATGATCGATGAGGGCAGCCACGGCGGCGGGGGCTCCGGCTTGGGCATGCAGGGCCCATAGCGCCACGGACTGCGCGCCCTCATGCTCGGGCAGGACCCGCACCAGCCGCCCATCGGCGAGTGTGTCCGCCACGTCCCATAGCGAACGCAACGCGATGCCCGCCCCCGCCATAACCAGTTCCCGCACGACTTCGCTGGAATTGGTCTCGATCCAGCTCCGGCCGGGCACGGTGACGCCCGCCAGGTGCCATGGCAACTGCCCCGACGCGGCAAGCAGACGGTGTCCGGCAAGGTCTTCCAGGCTTTCCGGTCGTCCCGCTTCGGCAAGATAGCGTGGGCTGGCGCAAAGGATCCGACGATTGGCCATCAACCGATGGGCGGCGACGCCGCCCGGCGGTGTCGCGGTGATACGAAAAGCGACATCGATCCGTCCGCCGATCAGATCATCGAAATTATCGGCCAGATCGATCTGCAACTGAACGGCCGGATAGCGTCGCAGAAAGGTGGGAAGATAAGGCGCGATCCAGAGCCGACCGAAAGAAGTTGGCGCGCTGATGCGCAACGGGCCCGATGGCTCCGCCGCGGCCTGCATCATGCGTGATTGCGCAGCGCGTAAATTCGCGACCAGCGGCGCGACCTCGGCATGGAAGGCCGCGCCAATGGGCGTCGTCGCCAGCCTGCGGGTCGTTCGGTGGAGCAGGCGCACGCCGAACCGCTCCTCCAGACGTGCGATCCGTTTCGACACCATCGCCGGGGACAGCCGCCACACCCGCGCCGCCGCCGCCAGACTCCCTTCCCGCACCACATCCACGAACAGCGCAATGTCCGGGTCCATTCGTTCCTCCGGCGATCGACAGCGGTTCGATTATGCCCACTACCGGAGGGTATGGCGACTCCCTATCACCGGCATGAGAGCAGGGCGGAGTGAAGCCATGGTTGAGGAGAGCAACATGATCGATCGCTACGGCCTGTCCGTCGCACCCGCGCTGGTCCGGTTCCTCGAGGATAAGGCGCTGCCGGGCAGCGGAATTGAACCGCGGCAATTCTGGGAAGGACTGGCCAGCATCCTGGAGCGCTTCGCGCCCGAAAACGCCGAGCTTCTGCGCCGTCGCGATGCTCTCCAGCAACAGATTGACGACTGGTATCGACTGGATGGCGCCACCGACGGCGAGGCGCAGCGGCGTTTTCTGACCGATATCGGCTATCTGGTGCCCGAACCCGAACCCTTCGTCATTTCGCCGACCGGGGTTGATGACGAAGTCTCCCGGCTGGCGGGACCTCAGCTTGTCGTGCCGATGCTGAACGCCCGGTTCCTTCTCAACGCGGCCAATGCGCGCTGGGGCAGTCTTTACGACGCGCTTTACGGCACCGATGCGATCGCACCGCCATCTCGTGCTCCGGGATACGACCCGGATCGGGGAGCCGTCGTCATTCGTTGGGCACGTGCTTTTCTGAATGACGCTCTGCCGATCGAGGGGGATTGGGCGACCATATCCGACCTGCAAACCGCGATCGGCCTGTTGCGCGAGCCCGCACAGTTTCGCGGGCGCAACGAGAAAGGATGGCTGTTCCGCCATCATGGCCTGCACGTCGAGATCGTCGTCGATGTAGCGCACCCGATCGGAAGCACCGATCCGGCGGGTGTTGCCGACGTCCTGCTGGAATCTGCGCTGACCACCATCTGCGATCTGGAGGATTCGGTGGCGGCGGTCGATGCGCAGGACAAGGTCGCGGGCTATGCGCATTGGCTCGGCCTGATCGAGGGGACCCTCACCGCCCCGGTCGAGAAGGGCGGCAAAGTCGTGATCCGGCGGCTGGCACCGGATCGATCCTATCACGGGCCGGATGGCGAAGCGTTCACATTGCCTGGCCGCAGCCTGTTGTTCGTGCGCAATGTCGGGCATTTGATGACCACGCCCGCCATTCGCCTTCCGAACGGTGGCGAGGCCCCGGAGGGTATTGTCGACGCCGTCGTCACCAGCCTGATCGCGATGCGCGATGGGCGGAGCGGCCAGCCGCCCCGCAACGGGCGCTTCGGTTCCATCTACATCGTGAAGCCCAAGATGCATGGCCCCGAAGAGGCGGCCTTTGCAAATCGGCTGTTCGATGCGGTCGAGGATATGCTGGCGCTCGATCGACATCGGATCAAGATCGGCGTGATGGATGAGGAACGCCGGACCTCCGCTAATCTGGCGGCGTGCATCCATGCGGTGCGGCACCGGGTCGTCTTCATCAATACCGGTTTCCTCGACCGGACCGGGGATGAGATCCATAGCGCGATGCAGGCCGGGCCGATGATCCGCAAAGGCGCGATGAAGGAGGCGGACTGGATCGCGGCCTATGAGGACCGAAACGTCCAAATCGGTCTGGCGTGCGGCTTTGCGGGGCGGGCGCAGATCGGTAAGGGCATGTGGGCGGCACCGGACCGTATGGCCGATATGCTGGCGCAGAAGGAGGCGCATCCGCGTTCCGGCGCGACCACCGCCTGGGTGCCGTCCCCGACCGCGGCGACGCTCCACGCGACGCATTACCACCGCGTCGACGTTTCGGCCCGCCAAGCCGCGCGAGGCGCCGAACCGGTGGCGGCGATCGAACGTCTGCTGACCCCGCCGGTGGCGCTCGCGCCCGACTGGGCCGCGCAGGATATTGCCGACGAACTCGACAATAATGCGCAAGGGCTGCTCGGCTATGTCGTCCGCTGGATCGATCAGGGCGTGGGATGTTCGAAGGTGCCCGACCTGCACGACATCGGCCTGATGGAGGATCGCGCCACGTTGCGCATCTCGTCCCAGCATATCGCCAACTGGCTGCATCACGGCATCGTCACGTCCGATCAGGTCGAGGCGGCGCTGGCCCGAATGGCGGCGAAGGTCGATGAGCAGAATCGTGACGACCCCGGCTATCGTCCGCTGCTCAATTCCCAGGGTGACAGCCTGGCCTTGCAGGCCGCCCGCGCGTTGATTTTCGAGGGGCGGGAGCAACCGAACGGCTATACCGAGCCGCTGCTTCATCGCTATCGTCAGCTCGCCAAGCAGCAGGGAACAGGCTGATGCCGCTTTACGTCATGGGCGAACAACGCCCGGTCATCGATCCATCAGCGTGGATCGCCCCGTCTGCCGATGTCGTCGGACAGGCGATTGTCGCCGAGCAGGTCAGCCTGTGGTTCGGTGCGATCGTGCGCGCCGACAATGGCCCGATCCACATCGGCCCACGCAGCAATGTGCAGGACGGCGCGGTCCTCCATTCCGATCCGGGTAGCCCGTTGACCATCGGGGCGGACTGCACCATCGGGCACCGCGCCATCCTGCATGGCTGCACGGTGGAGGATGGCTGCCTGATCGGCATGGGGGCGACCATATTGAACGATGCGGTGATCGGCAGCGGGTCGCTGGTCGGGGCCGGCGCGCTGGTCACGGAAGGAAAGATATTTCCGCCCCATAGCCTGATCGTCGGTGTGCCGGCCCGCGCGGTTCGGGCGCTGGAGCCCGATCAAGTCGCCCGGCTGGGTCTGTCGGCGGAGGGCTATGCCGCCCGCGCCGCGCGATATGCCGTGCATCTGCAGCGGCTTGACGCGGATCAGGCCGAGCCGGTCGTTGACGTGCGCGGTTCGGCTGCCTAGCCAAGCAGGGTGACCCCGCCTACCATCCTGATCGTCGAGGACGATCCCGCCCTTCGCACCCTGACCGCGCGCGCGCTTCAGGAGAACGGATTCGCCGTGAAGCTGGCCAATGCCGCGCCCGAAATGTGGCAGGCGCTTGAGGTCGGGCAGATCGACCTGATCCTGCTCGACATCATGCTGCCCGGCACCAGCGGCATCGATCTGTGTCGGCAGGTGCGTCAGAAGAATGCCGTTCCGATCATCTTCATCAGCGCCAAGGGCAGCGAGGTCGACCGCGTCGTCGGGCTGGAACTGGGGGCGGATGATTACCTCGCCAAGCCGTTCGGCACGCGCGAACTGGTGGCGCGAATCCGGGCGGTGCTGCGTCGCGGCGGCCTGGAGAATGCACCGGGCGAGCGGGAAGCGGGTATATTGGGCTTTGACGGCTGGACCGCGAACCTGCCACGCCGCGAGCTGATGTCGCCCTCGGGCGCGCAGGTGGAATTGACCGGTGCCGAGTTCGATCTGCTGGTCGCCTTCCTCGACAATGCGCAGCGGGTCGTGGCGCGCGAGCGGCTGATCGAATTGTCGCGCGCGCGGATTGGGGACAGCTCGGATCGCAGCATCGACGTGTTGGTCAGCCGTCTGCGTCGCAAATTGTCGGGGGCTGGGGGAGCCGCCCCCATCGTCACGGTCCGCGGGGTCGGCTATATGCTCAACGTGCCGGTGGAGCGGCGGTGATCCGCCCGTCGGTCGGCCTGC
Source organism: Sphingomonas sp. Marseille-Q8236 (assembly GCF_965112005.1). Lineage (NCBI taxonomy): Bacteria > Pseudomonadati > Pseudomonadota > Alphaproteobacteria > Sphingomonadales > Sphingomonadaceae > Sphingomonas > Sphingomonas sp. Marseille-Q8236. Next base: position 1,178,458 of record NZ_CBCOPO010000002.1, on the reverse strand, counting down.
TCGGCCGGATCGTCGCGATCCTGCTGCTGGCGGTGACGATCGAGTTTGCGGTCTCCACTTATCTCTACGAGCGCGCCAGCCATGTCTCGGTCCGTGACGACGAGGCACGGCGTCTGGCGGAGCATTTGATCGTCGCGCGCCGCGTCCTGAACGAGCGTCCCCGGATCGAGCGCCCCGAAGTGGCCGGGGAGCTGACCACCGACCGCTATATCGTCAGTTGGTCGGCGGAGGCGCCGCCCCGGCCCACCATCGCGCCGGCGATGGACTCTATGCGACGCCAGATCGTCGACTGGGAACCGTCGCTGGCGGCGACCGACATTCACCTGCGCCTGACCTCGCCGGGACGAACCTCGGTCGTGTCAGGGGATTTGCGGCTGGACGATGGCTCGTTGCTCAGCTTCCGAATGCGGGAGGGGGTTCGCACCCTCGACCTCGCCTTCGGGCGCGTGCTGCTCGCGCTCATTCCCGCGATCGCGTTGATGTTGCTCAGCGGGGCGCTGATCGGGCGTATCCTTCATCCGCTGCGAACGCTCGCCCGCGCCGCCGACACATTGGGACGCGGACAAAGCGGGGGCCAGGGAGCGGCCCTTCTCGTCCCCGAACGTGGGCCCGGCGAGGTTCGTCACGTCACCCGCGCGTTTAACCGGATGCAGGCACGAATCGGTCGGTTGATCGACGAGCGAACCCGTGCCCTGGCGGCGGTCGGCCATGACCTGCGCACGCCGCTCGCACGATTGCGTCTTCGCGCCGACGCGATCCAAGACGACGACGTTCGCGAGGCCATCGGTACCGACATCGAAGAGATGGAGGCGATGGTTTCCTCGCTTCTGGCCTTTCTGGGCGGCGAGGGCGATGCCGAGCAACCCGAACTGACCGACTTGGCGATCCTCTGCGCCAATCTCGCCGATGATGCCGCGGATCATGGCCGGGACGTTCGCTATGTCGGTCCCGACCATTTCGACTGTCGCCTGCGCCGCTTCGGCATGAAGCGCGCGCTCACCAACCTGGTCGAGAATGCACTCCATTACGGGGAGCACGCGATCATCACCTTAAGGGCCGATCCGGCGGACGATGTATCTATCCGTGTCGAAGACGACGGCCCCGGCATCCCGGAAGAGTCGCTCGAACTGGTGCTGGAACCCTTCGTCCGGCTGGATACCGCGCGGCGGCGCGACACCGTGGGGTTTGGTTTAGGTCTGTCCATCGTCGCGCGGGTCGTCGCGGCGGAAGGCGGCGAACTGACCCTCGCCAACCGCCCGGAGGGGGGGCTTTGCGCGGAAATTCGACTTCCGCATTGTCGGACATGATTTGTCACGTTTTCGCTGCACGACAGCAAAACTCGCAGCGTATCTACTGAGTGCAGAAGCTGGACGCCGTCGCAATGGCGCGATGGAAGGTCCGGCTTCGCCGGATAGGTGTTCGCCGCCCGCCAACGAAACGGTGACGGACAGCGTTTTGGGTTGTGACATCACTCGGGAGATAGCCGATGACGATGGAGTTCGATTTGACCGCGCTGGAATTGCAGGGTGCCCTGCTCGTGTTGGCGGTGATCATCACCTTCGCCGCTATCGAGGGCTGGAAGGCCCGCTAACCGACTTCAAGGTTTCGCAAGGGTTCCGCTGCCGCCCCCCTCCGGCATGAACCCGACCGGAAAGGGGTAGGCGACCCGGCTCATGGCCGGGTCGTCTGCTCCATAATCTCCAACTGACCACGAATGGCGGCAATCAGCCGATGCGACGAATAGGGCTTGGTCAGTAATGCGGCGCCCATGTCCGCCGCTTCCACCGCCATGCCGCCATCCCCAGTCGCGAAGACCACCGACAAGGTCGGCCGGAGCTGGCGAGAGCGCTTGGCAAGCTCGATACCCGACTCGCCGGGCAGGTTGAGATCGGTCACCAGCACGTCGATCTGCGCGGTCTGAAGCGCGGTCATCGCCTCTTCCGCCGTGACCGCATGCACCACGACGAAACCCGCATCCTGCAAGGCCTCGGCGGTGCTGGCGCGGATCAGATCGTCATCCTCAACCAGCAGGATCGTGCGCCCGTCGTGCATTGGTCGGGGGGAGGGTTCTTCCGGACCCTTGACCTCACGCGCACTCTTGTCCTGCGATACGCCAAGCGAGGCCATCCGGCGCTGCTTCTGGTTGCCCAGCACATGGCGGAACTTCCGCGCCAGGGCTTCGCGGGTATAGGGCTTGGACAGCAGCTCGACACCCTTGTCGAGGCGACCGCCATGAACGATCGAATTTTCGGTATAGCCAGAGGTAAACAGAACCGCGATGTCGGGTAGGCGTTCGCGCGCCTTGCGGGCCAGTTCGGGGCTTTTGAGCGTGCCGGGCATGACGACATCGGTAAAGAGCATGTCGATCGGAATGCCGCTTTCGATGACGTTGAGCGCACTTTGTGCGTCCACCGCCTTCAAGACGCGATAGCCCAGGTCGGACAGCAATTCGACCACGGTGGCGCGCACTTCCGCATCGTCCTCGACGACCAGCACTGTTTCCGATCCACCGGTGATCGGGCCGGTGTCGACCGCGACCTCGACATCCTCCGCTTCCATCGCGCGGGGCAGATAGAGCTTGATCGTCGTGCCATGGCCGATCTCGGAATAGATCTTCACATGGCCGCCCGACTGTTTGACGAAGCCATAGACCATCGACAGCCCGAGCCCCGATCCCTTGCCCTCGCCCTTGGTCGAGAAAAAGGGTTCGAAGACCTTTTCGATGATGTCGTCCGACATGCCGCTGCCTGTGTCGGACACGGCGAGCATGACATATTGCCCCGGCGTCACCTCGTCATGGCTGCGGGCATATTCGTCGTCGAGATGGGCATTGCTCAACTCGATGGTCAGCTTGCCCTGACCCTCCATGGCATCGCGTGCGTTGATCGCGAGGTTCAGCAGCGCATTCTCGATCTGGTTGGGATCGATAAAGGTGTTCCACAGACCGCCACCGACGATCGTCTCGATCTCCACGCCCTCGCCGATTGCGCGGCGGAGCATATCGTCCATCCCCTGAACGAAACGGGTGACGTTGACGACCTTGGGCTCCAAGGCCTGCCGCCGTCCGAAGGCCAGCAATTGCGCCGCGAGCTTCGACCCGCGCGAGACGCCGGCCATCGCATTGGCGACCCGCTGTTCGGCGCGGTCGTTGCCGGCGACGTCCTTGCCCAGCAGTTGGAGATTGCCCGAGACGACTTGGAGCAGATTGTTGAAGTCGTGCGCGACGCCGCCGGTCAGCTTGCCGATCGTCTCCATCTTCTGGGCCTGGGCCAGCGCCTGTTCAGCCTGGCGGCGTTCGCTGATCTCCTCGATGACGCGGGTCTCCAGCGTCTCGTTGAGCTGGCGAAGCTGCGCCTCGGCACGCTCGCGGTGATGGACCTGTCGGGCCAGCACATTGGCCTGATCGCGAAGCGCCTGCTCGGCGGCGCGCTGTTCGGTGATGTCGGTATGGACGCCGACCCATTCGATCAACTCGCCGTCCGCCCCGATAATCGGCAGCGCACGGATCGCATAGGTACGCCATTCGCCATCGTGACGGCGGACGCGATGTTCGTGGACGAACATGCCCTTGACCGCGACCGCCTCATTCCAGGCGACGATCGAAGCCTCGGCATCGTCGGGGTGAACCGCGTTCGCCCAGCCGAAGCCCTGATAGTCTTCATAGGTCTGCCCGGTGATCGCCGCCCAGCCGGGTTGTTCGCCGACCATCCGACCATCCGCGCTGTTGGTCCACAGCACGCCGTGCACCGCGTCCATGGCCGCGCGGAAGCGGCGATTGCTGCGCTCGATCGCTTCGGCGTGGCGCATCCGTTCGTCCACGTCGAAGACCAGGATATGGAAGCCGATCACGCTGCCCGCCGCATCGCGGCGCGGGATGTAGCGCGTCTCTGCGCGCCGCCGACTGCCGTCGCGGTGATGCAGATGCACATCGGCCACCACTTCTTCGCCGGCAAGCGCACGCTCGATCAGCGGCAGACGATCGGCATAATCGGCATCTGTCAGGACATCGCCGATCCGCGTGCCGATCATAGCCTCGGGATCGATGCCGAGAAATTCGCGATAATGGTTGTTGGCGAAGCGATAGCGCTGGTCCCGGTCCACGAACGCGACCAGCACCGGCATCGAATCGGTGATCGTCCGCAATTCCGCTTCGCTCTCGGCCAGCCGTCGCTCCGCCGCGACCCGGCCCGTATTCTCGACGACGGTGCACATAACCCCGCCGACATCACCCTCGTTGAAATAGACCGGCGTGTAATAGAGGTCGAACACCACCTCTTCCTGAACGCCCGCTCGCGTGACGATCATCCTCTGATCGCGATAGGCGATCTCCTCGCCCTGGAAACCGCGCTCCAATATGTCACGGTTCCAGTCCCAGATTTCCGGCCAGACATCCGCCACGAGGCCGCCGAACGCTGCCGGGTGACGGGCACCTGCGATGGCCCGATAGGCGTCATTATAGATCATGACATGGGAGTCACCCCACATCAGTACCTTGGCGATGGGCGAATGCACGATGTTGGCGACCGTAGTCCGCAATTCACCCGGCCATTCGCACATCGAGCCGAGCGGCGTCGTCGACCAATCAAGGTCGCGCACCCGCTGCCCGCATTCGCCGCCACCGACCAGCCAGGCCTTCAGGTCCGCGGGCACGCTTTCGGCGCGCAGCCGGTCGATCGCGGCGAGCAGCAACGCCTGCTCGCTCGGAAACTGGCCCGTATCCAAGGCGTGGGTAACATATCGGTCGAGCTGCGGCGGGAGCGACAGCATGCGCGACTGGGAAGTGGTCATGGTTTCCGGCATGAGAAAGCTACATCTTCAAGTCAATCGGCACGGAGGCCAATCACGCTGATTTCCGTCAGATTTCAGCCCGGTGAACCTCATGCGCGCTCGGCGGGCATTTGGGGACGATGGGGCTCCAGGATCAGGGTCGATCCCTCCACCCGCCAACTTTTCAGTCGGGAAAGGAAGTTCATCCCCAGGACATCCGTCTCTCCGAATGCCGCCGACACCACCACCGGCACATTATCGGCGCGGATCGTCCCGATACGTAGCGACTGGACGCGCCCCGTCTGCGCCCGGATCATGCCGTTCGCGGTATTGAGCACCACCGGAAAGACGGGCGCGGAGGGGCGCAATCCGGCGGCGCGCGCGGTTTCCGTCGACAGCGCGGTCAGGGTCGCGCCGCTATCCACGAGCATCCGGCGGGTCACGCCATCGATCGTCACGCGCGCCCAGAAATGACCGTCCGGCGCCATGCGAATGCGCACGGTATCCCCGACGACGCTCTGATCCTGAAGATTGAGGATCTGCATCGCCCGCTGGATATAGGGATCGAACTGCTCGCGTTGTTGCAGCACGACGAACAGCAGGCCCGCCAGCAACACCCAACTGACCAGATTGATCGCCACGCGGAGGACCGGCACACGGCGCGCGACGATACCGGCGACGACGACCGCGATGACGATGATGACCAGGGGCGTCGGAACGCCCAGATCGGCAAACATGATTGTCCGAAGTCCTTGATCGACCCGAAGACCGGGCCCTGAGGACAGATGTTTAGCCGATCCTGTGTGTACAATAGCTGACCGCGGGAAAATCAGCCCTGATCGTGCATGCCCACTTCCGACGCGCTGAAACGACGCCCCCCGTACCAGCGGCGAAAGCTTCCATCCGGCTGCCGGTAATATAGGGCACCGTCATGGCGGACCGGTGCGCCGAGAGAACGATAGGCTGCCCAAATGCCATAGACCATGGCGACCACTGCCAGGACCTTGATCCACTCCATCGACTCGCCCTTTTTCTTGTTATGGAGCGAGGCTGATTGGAAATATGGTCGGTATCAAGAAAATAAGTTTTTGCAGTGCGGCCAAAATATGGCTTCAGTCATGGTGCAATGCAGCGCTTTCATCAGGAAACTGGCGGCTAAGCCAAGGCGAATGTTTCAGACCATAGCGTCGCATCCGGTCCGCGGCCTTGGAAATCCCGATCCGCGGTCCGGTCATGATCTGGGGCGATTCACCGGCATCCGTCAGGAGGAACGGCAGCTCGTTCAGCGAGGCACCGTCGAGCGTCAGATCAATAGCCAGCGCGGTACAAAGCCGTCCGGGACCGGAACATAGGAGCCGGGACGCCATCTCCAGGCCCCGTCGTTGCCGCATCACGTCCAGACCGAAACGCGGCTCGATCGCGCGGATGAGGACCGCGCTACCCGGCGTGCCGCAAACGATGTTCACGCAGCGGTGCAGGCCATATATGCGATAGACATAGGCGCGGCCGACCGGCCCGAACATCGCCGCATTGCGCCGTGTCCGGCCGACAAAGCTGTGCGAGGCAGGATCGGCCGCGTCATAGGCTTCGGTCTCCACGATCGGGCCGCCAACGCCATCGACGGTCAGGGTCACCCCGATCAACGCCTGGGCCACGGCGTCGACATCCTGCGTATAGAAATTCGGGGGCAGGGCCTGCACGACTTAGCCTGGATTGGAGAGCGAGCGCATTTCGTACCACACGGGCTTGTCCCTCAAAAGGTCAGCGATACGCTTCGACCCTTCGGGCAGCAGGACCTCCGTATCGCGCCAATCCACAAATCCATCCGCGTCCGCCAATCCAGCCAGCCGCAATCCGAAGACGCAGAGAAGCGTGCTATTTCCAAGCCGCCGTTCGAACGCGATTGCGCGGTCGCGACCATGGCCGGTGATCGAAAGAGGCCGATATTCGCCAGTGGTGAAGAGGTCGGGGTTCTTGCCCCTCAAGCCAAGAAGATCGGCGATCAGCGCTTGCTTGGCGACGCTGCAATCCGTCAGCGCGGCTTCGCGGGCTTCATAATCCACCGGTCGGCGATTGTCCGGATCGACGAGGCTCAGGTCGGCGAATTCGGTTCCCTGATAGCAATCGGGAATGCCGGGCGCCGTATAGCGCAAGGCAACTTGAACCAACGAGTTTGCCTCCGCCGCCGCACCGATACGGGTCAGCAGGGCTTCAACCCCTTCTCGGAAAGCGGCACCCGCCTCGTCCTCGATCAAGGTCTTGGCGAGCGCGTTGCAGCGGGCCTCATAATCGGTATCGGGCGCTTCCCAGGATGATCGCAGCTTGGCTTCGCGCAGCGCCTTTTCCTGCCATGCCGCGATACGCTCGGCGAAATCGCCCATGTCCTTGGGGGCAGGCCATGCGCCGACCAGTGTCTGGATCAGCATATACCAGTCGGCGGGATCGACCCCTTCCGAAAGCGACATGGTCTGTCGCTGCCAAAGCTCGATCTGCTCGCGCCATGTATCGGGTATCGCGCTCAGCACTGCCAGTCGTGCGCGAACATCCTCGCCGCGCTTATGGTCATGGGTCGCGGTGGTGAGCATGGCGTGGGGAAAGCGCTTGGCCCGACCCGCCATGCGTTCATGAAAGGCGGCGACGGACAGGCTCAACCGCCCGGCGTCGAAGCCCACATCGTTTCGCGAAAGCAGAATGGCGTGGCGATAAAAGGCGGTGTCCTCTACCGCCTTCGCCGCGATGGGCGCGGACAATTGCTGGAACCGCCTGACGGCCTCCGCCAGCAGGACGCGGTCGCCCGGCCCGCGACCGGACAGCCATTCCAGCACGCGGTCCACGACAAACCCCTCACCCGGCGGCACGTGGCGCTCGACGCGCTGGCGAACTGCGGCACGAACGGGTTCATCGGTGGCGGGGGCGTTCGGGCCATAGGTGCGATAGACCGCAAAAACCCAGAGCAATCGTTCGATCGCCCGACGCAACATCGCAGTAGTGATCGTGCCGGTCAGATCGGGCACAGAGGCAAGCAGCGCCGCGAACGAGGCGACGCACTGATCCATCTGCCCCGCAAATTGCCAGGCCAGCAGATCCTGCCGCGCCTGAAGTTCCTCGGGCCAGAATTCGACCGGTCGACCGCTCAACTGGCCCCATAATTCGCCGAGCGGGCGCGTCCCTTCCGGGGCATGGAGAAGCGCGGCGACCTCTTCCATGAAGTCGTATCCGCTGGTTCCGTCGACGCCCCAATCATCGCCCATCGCCTCGTCGGCGGCGAGGATTTTCTCGACTACGATATAGGCGCGATTGCCGTCGTCTCGATCGATGGCGTCGAAGCGTGCACGCAGCGTTCGGCAATATCCGATCGGATCGGTCAGCCCGTCGACATGATCGATCCGCACGCCATCGATCAGCCCCTCGCGATAGAGGCGAAAATACAGAGCGTGGCTTTCCTCGAAAACCTCGTCATCTTCGACGCGCAGTCCGGCAAGATCGTTGATCGTGAAGAAGCGCCGCCAGTTGAGTTCGTCATTCGACACCCGCCACGAGGCGAGGCGGTAATGCTGGCGCTCCAGCAAATCAGCCAGATCCGCCGTCTCCGCCCCGTCCTGATCCTCGTCGCGGATCGGCAGTCTATGTTCCCCATAGGCGACGATCCAGGCGCGTCCGTCCTGGCGTTCGACCATGATCTGTCCGTCGTCGATGACCTTCGGCAAAGGGTCGCCCAGGATCGGCAGAACGAGTTTCCTCGACCAGTCTATATCGAAGAAGCGTGCATAGCGGCTGGCCTGGCCATGGGTCAGCACGTCGTTCCACCAGCGATTGCCGCCGCCCGCCACGCCCATATGGTTCGGAACGATATCGATGATGACGCCCATAGCGCGGCGGCGGGCCGCTTCGGACAGGCTGCGGAACGCCGCTTCGCCACCCAGTTCGGGGTTGATCCGTGTCGGATCGATCACGTCATATCCATGCATCGACCCGGCCGCCGCGGTGGTGATCGGCGAGGCATAGACATGGCTGATTCCCAGCCGATCCAGATAGGGTAGCAAGGCCTCCGCCCTGGCGAAGGGGAAGCGCTTGTGGAACTGGAACCGATAAGTGGCGCGCGGCGTCATGGGCGCAATCCTTTGGGCAAGAAGCGGATCAGCGGGCGTTGAGAATGGCGATACGGCGCGCCGCATCGGGGTCGGCCAGGCGAGTGGCGAGATCGCCGGGGAGGCGACGGCGCCAATTGGGATGTTCGTCCGTGGTGCCGGGCAGATTGGGCTGCTCCTCCAGCGCCAGCAAATCCTCGACCGGCACGATGGCAAGTGGACAGGGCGTCGAGGCCACCGCGTGGATCGCCGCTTCGACGACCGGGGTCGCATCGTCGGGCTGAGGTGTGCCCTGACCAACCATGTCCCAGAGTGACGTTCGTTCCTTGCCGCGATTTTGTTCGTCGTCGGGAGAAACGGGCTTTCCGGCAATCCGAGCCCGCCACGTCAGGTCGCGGCCCTGCCACCAACCCGCAACGGTCGGGATGTCATGGGTCGCGGTCATCGCAATCGCCTGTTCGTCCCAGCGTTCGGGGGGCGTGAACCCGCCATGCTGATCGCGCTCGAACGGCAGGACGCGCATGCCCAGCATCCCGGCACCCGCCATCACGTCGCGGAAGCCGGGTGGGACGGTGCCCAGATCCTCACCGATCACGATCGCGCCGCGCCCGCCATTTGCCCGGTGCGCCTCGATCTTCAGGATGCGCAGCATGTCGGCGAACGGCATCGCCAGATAGGTACCCTGATCGGCAGGGGCTCCATCGGGAACGACCCAGAGGCGACAAAGCCCCAGCGCATGATCGATACGAATGCCGCCAGCATGGGCTAAGACGGCGCGGAGGGTGTCGATGAAGGGCGCGAAACCCTGACGCCGCAGCGCGAAGGGGGAGAGGGCGGTAATCCCCCAATTCTGCCCGTCCGGCCCCAGAGGATCGGGGGGGGCGCCGATCGACAGGCCGGTCAACAAATCCTGTGGTCGGCTCCAGCCGTCGGCGCCGTTGGCCGCGACCCCGATCGCAAGGTCGGCGATCAGCCCGATCGCCATGCCGCTTTGTCGTGCCGCTTCCGCCGCTGCCTCCAGCGCGCGCTCCGCATGCCACTGCGCAAAGGCATGGAAGCGGATGGCATCCTGATGCTCCTCGGCGAAGCGCGCCACGGCGTCCCCGTTGGGATCGCGATAGGCGACTGGCCAGTCGGGCCAGCCGGCGGCGCGGTCGCGCTGATGGAAATAGGCGTGCAGCGTGTCGTAAAGCGCCTGCGCCGCCAGCCGTTCGCCCGCCTGTCGCCGCCATTCGGCAAAGGCCTGCTCTTCCGACCCGGAAAGCCGATCATAGGCCAATCGCAAATCCCGCATCCGGTCGGGCGCGGTGCTGGGCCAGTCGATCAGGTCATCGTCTTGCGGGACGGGCTCGCCAGCGGGCGCGAGCCAGATGTTACGGAACAGGCGGCTCGACGGGGCATAGGGGCTGAACCGGCTCGCATCCGCCGGGAACAACGCATGAACCGGACTGATCGCCAGCGCGGCGGCCCCGGCCCGCCCCAATGTCGAGGCGGCGGCGGCGAGGCTGGCGAAGTCGCCATAAGCCCCGCCCCCTTCGCGCAGGGAAGGGATCTGGACCGCGCTTCCCCAATGCCGTCCCGACGGGGGAGCGGGGCATCGCGGCGGCGCGATGGCGAGCGTCAGCGCACGCCCCGCCTGTTCCAGTCTATGATAGCCGCATATGGCCTGCGCCGGCGGGCGAACGCCATCTCGATGCTCTTCCAGCATGACTGACAGGGTCACGCCGTCTTCCCGCGTCAACTGCGCGGCTCCGGCCCGCCACCCATGCGGCAGTGCGACACTCTGTTCCGCATCGCCCGAGACGAAGGTCACTTCCCCCGTTTCGATGTCCAACCGTTCGAGGATGGCCGACAGCACATCGTCAGACACGCGCTGGGTCTTTCCCTTGGCGTCTTCCCATTCGAGCGACAGTCCTGCCGCCTCTGCGCGGGCGAGGAGATCGCTCATGTCGCGATCCATGCCGCGAAGCGATCGCCTTCACGAAAGATCGGGTCACCGTCTTCGCCGTCGGGGAGGACGGGCGTATCGCTGAGGTCGATGGCGATGGTCAGGATCGCGCCGTCCGCCATTCGCCAGCGCGCCTTGACCCCTGCGGTGCCATGGACGTCCGCCACCAGACCGACCGCGCCTTGCAAGCGTGGTACGATGTGGGCGCAACGCAGGCTCAGCAATTCGCGATACAATGCACGCCATTCGCCGGCGGCCGGACCCGGTTTGGGGATCGACGCCTCGAAGGTGGCGAGGGCGTTGGGGTCCGGGATTTTCTCGCGCGCTTCCGCGTCGGCAAAGGCGTCGAATTTGGCGAATTCGCGGCGTCGCCCTTCACGCACCGCGTCGGCAAGTTCGTCGTGGAAATCGGTGAAGAACAGGAACGGGCTCTCGCTCCCTTCATCCTCGCCCATGAACAACAGGGGTATCTGTGGGCCGAGCAGCAGCAGGGCCGTGGCGGCGCGCAGCTTGTCACGATCGGTCAGGTGGATCAGCCGCTCGCCCATGGCCCGGTTGCCGACCTGATCGTGATTTTGCAGAAAGGCGACGAAGGCCGTGCTCGGCAAATGGCCGGAAGGCTTGCCACGGGGCGCGCCGTCATGATTGGCCGAGCCTTCGCCCTGATAGATGAACCCGTCTTTCAGACAGCGTGCGAGGCGTTCCGCCGGGCGATCCGCAAAGTCGCCATAATAGGCACTCGTCTCGCCAGTCAGAAGGACGTGCAGGACATTGTGGAAGTCGTCGTTCCACTGCGCGTCATAGCGTCCTGGCCCCAGCCGCTCGGCATCGTTCTTCTCGTTCTCCAGCACCAGATGGACATGGCGTTCGGGCAGGGCAGCACGGATTTCGGTCGCCATGCGATCGAGAAAGCCGTCATTGGCGATGGCATGAACCGCGTCGAAGCGCAGTCCGTCGATCCGATAGTCGCGCAACCACATCAGCGCGTTATCGACGAAGAAGCGATGCACCGGGTCCGCATCCACCGCCACCGCCCCGCCCCAGGGCGTGTCCACGTCCGGGTCGAAAAAGGCACGGGCATAGGCGTTCAGGTAATTTCCGTCGGGCCCGAAGTGATTATACACCACATCGAGGAAGACGGAGACGCCCAGCGCATGGGCGCTGTCCACCAGCGTCTTCAACTCGGCGGGTGAGCCATAAGGCTCCGCCACGGCATAAGGCAGCACGCCGTCATAACCCCAGTTGCGCGTGCCTCCGAACGCGTTGACCGGCATCAGTTCGATCGCGGTGATCCCGGACGCGGCGATGGCGGGCAGGCTATCGCGGATGCCCGCAAAGCCGCCTAGCGCGCCCGCATGGACCTCCAACAGGACCGTTTCCTCCCACGGCCGTCCGCGCCATTCGGTCGCGCTCCAGGCAAAGGCCGGATCGACGACCACGCTCCAGCCATGGACGCCGCCGGACTGAAGGCGCGAGGCGGGATCGGGCACCGCCAGCTCGGCGTCCAGCCGGAAGCGATAGCGCGTCCCCGCTCCGGCAGGCGCGTCGGCGTGGAACCAGCCTTCGCCATCGCGGCGCATGGGAACCGAGGGAGCACCATCGATTTCCAGCGTCACCGCATCCCGGTCCGGCGCCCAGAGGCGAAAGACGGTGTCCGCGCCCTCGCGTAGTTGGGGGCCCCAATGCGTCATGCCGCGACCACATCGCGCCAGGTGATCAGCACCGCGCTCTGCGGCCCGACTTCATAGCTGTCGTCAATCTCGACCTCGCCCTGTTCGGGCTTGGCGCTGTCGATCAGGACGGTGCGGGTGGCGTGGGGCGGGGGCAGGGTGAAGGTGATCGGATCGGGCGAGGCGTTGAGCAGCAGCGATACCGCCTCCACCGATCCATCCTCGGTCGCGGTGGCGCGCCGCATCATCAGCGCGCGGCCATCGGGATTGTCCCAATCCCCAGGGCTCAACTGTTCGCCGCGCTCGTCCCACCATTCGATGTCGTTGATGCCATGGCCCGGCGTATCCTGACCGTACAGGAAGTGCGGCGCGCGCAGGACCTGATAGCGGCGGCGTAATTCGGCCAGCCTGGCGGTGAAGGCGATCATCGTCTCGCCCTCTTCCGACGCCGCGGCCTTCCAATCGAGCCAACTGATCTCGTTATCCTGGCAATAGGCGTTGTTGTTGCCCTGCTGAGTCCGGCCGAACTCGTCCCCCGCCACGATCATCGGCGTTCCGAGCGACACGAACAAGGTGGTCATCATCGACCGCATCACGCGCCCGCGTGCGGCGTTGATGCTTGCGTCCTCGGTCGGCCCTTCGGCGCCCCAGTTGCGGGAATAGTTTTCGGAATGGCCGTCGCGATTGTCTTCCTTGTTCGCTTCGTTGTGGCGCTCCTCGTACATCACGGTATCGGCCAAAGTGAAACCGTCATGCGCCGCGAGCATGTTGAGGCTGGCCCAGGGGCGCCGCGCCCGGCGGTCGAACAGGTCGCCCGAGCCGGACAGCCGCGCCGCGAGTTCGCCGCGCTGCCCCGCATCGCCGCGCCAGAACTTACGGACGGTGTCGCGATATTTGTCGTTCCACTCCGAGAAGCCAGGCGGAAAGTTGCCGAGCTGATAGCCGCCGGGGCCCACATCCCATGGCTCGGTCAGGAGCTTGAGACGACCCAGGACCGGGTCCTGCCGAAGCACGTCGAAAAAGGCCGAGCCGGGGTCGAACCCGTCCACCTCACGCCCCAGCGTCAGGCCAAGGTCGAAGCGGAAGCCGTCCACGCCGAAGCTGGTCGCCCAGTAACGCAGCGAGTCCGCCACCATCTGGATAACGCGCGCCTTGGACAGGTTCAGCGTGTTGCCGGTACCGGTATCGTTGATCGTGTAGCGTGGCTGATCCTGTACCAGCCGATAATAGCTGGCATTGTCGAGGCCGCGCCAGGAAAGGGTCGGGCCCTTTTCCGAGCCTTCGCAGGTGTGGTTGTAGACGACGTCGAGGATCACCTCGATCCCCGCCTTGTGGAGGCGGTGCACCGCCCGGCGCAGCTCGTCCTGGGTATCGCTCGCGAAATAGGCCTGCTCGGGAGCGAAGAAGCCCAGCGTGTTATAGCCCCAATAGTTGCGCAGCCCCTTTTCCTGAAGGAAGCGATCCTGAGTGAAGCTATGGATCGGCAGCAACTCGATCGCCGTGACGCCGATCCGCTTCAGATGCTTGATGACCGCCGGGTGGCCGAGCCCGGCATACGTGCCGCGCTCACGCGGGGGCACAAGCTCCATCAGCTTAGTCAGGCCCTTGACATGCGCTTCGTAAATGACCGTCTCGGACCAGGGGGTGTTCGGTTTGACGTCGCGCGACCAGTCGAAATGATCGTCCACCACGACCGCCTTGGGCATGGCGGCGGCACTGTCCCGCTTGTCGAAGCTGAGATCTTCTTTCTTGGACCGGATCTGATAGCCGTGCAGCGCATCGGTCCACTTGATCTCGCCATGCAGCTTGCGTGCATAGGGGTCGAGAAGCAGCTTGTTGGGGTTGAAACGATGGCCCGCCTCCGGCTCATAGCGGCCATGCGCGCGGTATCCGTATAATAGGCCGGGGCCGACATCGGGCAGATAGCCGTGCCATACCTCATCGGTGCACTCGGGAAGCGTGTAGCGCTTGAGTTCGCGCTTGCCTTGGGAATCGAACACGCAAAGCTCGATCCTGTCGGCATTGGCCGAGAATACGGCGAAATTCACGCCTTCACCGTCGAAGGTGGCGCCCAGCGGATGGGCGGAACCGGAAAGAATCTGGTCGGGCAATGCGGTCAAGGAAGCTCTCCGGCAAAAGTCGGACGACTATGCGACAGGTCAACACGGCAGGATTGCGGAACACGCGGGGAGGGGCCCCGACGACCGCCGTTAAGGTGGCGCATCATCGGGGCAAATCGTCAGCCCGGTTTGGCGACCCGTGGCTTTCGCGTCCTGGGCTTGGCGGCAGGTTCCGAAGTTTCCGCCTCCGACGGGGCGGACGAGACGGCCTTCTTCCGACGTGGCGCGGTCGTCTTTGGCTTGGCGGCATCCTCCGTCACCGGTGCAGACGCGTCGTCGGAAGCCGGCGTGAACTCGCGTTCGGCCATCTCCCAATGTTCACGGTCGCGCCCATGCGGCTCGCCCTCAGCCTGCCAGATGTCATAGGCCCGTTGGCGAAGCTTTTCGTCCCGATCTTCCACCGTCACCTCCCTAACGTAACACCAGATATGTCATCGTGAGCGTAACGATTGATGCCGTCATTCCGCTCCGTCTGAAATGGCCTAAATACGATCAATGCGCGCCGGTCGGCGATTTCGCCTTCACGGGCTCCGGCGCACTGACCGCCGAGAGCGTCTGGCGCTGGCTCGCCGGGTCGATACGGCGGGTGCGGGTGAACGGCGGCAGCTCCACGCGCCCACCGGTTTGCAACGCCTTGACGATGCCTTCGATCACGCGAAGGTCCGACAATCCCTCTTCGGCGTCCGGCTCGGGATCGCGGTCGTTTAGGATACAATCGGAGAAATAGCGCATCTCGCCGCCGAAGTGATCGGTATGTTTGAATTTCTCATGGCTCTGCTTGTCGCCGATCGTGACATTCTGTTCGATCGCCGACTGAAAGCCATAGGCGGGACTCATATGGATCGAGCCCTTCATGCCCGCCACGATCAGGCTGTCGATATTGTTCATCACATAGCTGACGGTGAAGCTGGCCAGCTTGTCGCCCGGCATCCGCAATACCACCGCAAAGGTATCGTCGAGGTCGCCCAGCCCGGCGCTCGGCTGTCGCGTGGCGACCGCGCTCTCGACCGCGACGGGCTCGGCACCGAAGAGATAGCGGATGGCGTTGATGGGATAGGGCGCCATGTCGAACAACGGCCCGGCTTCCAGCCCATGCTTGGC
Source organism: Sphingomonas sp. Marseille-Q8236 (assembly GCF_965112005.1). Taxonomy (NCBI): domain Bacteria; kingdom Pseudomonadati; phylum Pseudomonadota; class Alphaproteobacteria; order Sphingomonadales; family Sphingomonadaceae; genus Sphingomonas; species Sphingomonas sp. Marseille-Q8236. Next base: position 1,162,764 of record NZ_CBCOPO010000002.1, on the reverse strand, counting down.
GCGGTGATTGTCGGGATCGAGCTTCTGCCCGAAGCAGGAAGTGAAGCCGACCAATTCACCCAGTTCGCCGTTCCGGATCTTCTCGATCGCATCCAGCGTGCCGGGCTCGAAGTGGAGGCGATAGGCGGTCATCAGCTTTGCGGTCGAGCGGCGCTCTGCATCCTGAATGGCGCGTGCCTTCTCGACCGAAATGTCGAGCGGCTTTTCGCAAAGGACGTGAATGCCAGCTTCCAGCGCCGGTATCGCGAACTCTGCATGACGCCAATTGGGAGTGCCGAGATAGATGGCGTCACAGACATTGGCGGTCAGCAGCTTGTCGAACTCGGCATAGGAGTAGACATGCTCGACGCCATATTTCCTGGCGAGAAGGCGACCCTTTTCGGCGTCGCCGGTGACGATGGCGGTCAGTTCGGAATTGCCGGTGTGGCTGATGCCGGGGAGCATCGCCGACTGAGTGATGTCGCCCGCGCCGACAACGGCATAGCGAACTTTTTTCGAACCGAATCCCAATGCCGATGCCAGGCTCATGCCGATGCTCCCAAATGTCGATACGGATGCTGCAACGCGCAAATGCCGGGAAGGTCCCACGGAGACTTAATGCATTTGGCGAGTTTCCACAGACTAACCTGCATCATTACCCATATCTGGAGCGAGCATCCCCGTGACATTGCCCGATCAGCATGCCGATCCGCTCCGCGACGCCGACGGGTTCCTGGATCTGGAAAATTATGCCGCGCTGGGCGATGGGCGCAGCGTCGCCTTGAGCGGTGCGGACGGTTCGATCGACTGGTGGTGCGTGCCCAATATGGACTCCGCGCCGTTGTTCGACCGACTGCTGGATGGTGAGCGTGGCGGATGCTTTTCGATTACCCCGGTCGAGCCCTTCACCGTCGCGCGCACCTACCGCCCCGACAGCAATGTGCTGGAGACGATCTTCACCACCGCAAGCGGCCGCGCCAAGCTGGTCGAGTCGATCAACAGCGGGCCGGCGGGGCGTTTGCCTTGGGCGGAATTGGCGCGGCGGGTGGAAGGGCTGGACGGACATGTCCGCTTCGCGATCACGCTGCGCTTCAGCCGAAGGGCGGACACGGTCAGCCCTTATTTCGCGCCGGCGGGTGGGCATAATGTTTTTCACGTCGACCGGGTGCTCGGCATATTTCGCCACTGTGCGCATGTGACCATCGACCGGGTCGAGGATGGGTTGGTGACCGGCACGGCGGCGGTCGGGCCGGGTGACCGGGCCCGCATCGCGATCATCGCGGGCGAGGACGAGCCCCTGGTCTGTCAGGACATCGAACAGATCGACGCACGGATCGACCTCTCGGACTTCGAATGGCGGCAATGGTCGGGCAATTTGAAGGTACCGGACCTGCACCGCGACCGCATCCTGCGGAGCGCGCTCGCGCTCAAACTGCTTCTCTACTCACCGACCGGCGCGATCACGGCGGCGGCGACGACCTCATTGCCGGAGGGGATCGGGGGCTCGAAGAACTACGACTATCGCTACGCATGGGTTCGCGATGCGGGCTATACGATCAAGGCGTTCCTGCGCATCGGCGCTTATGGCGAAGCGAAGGCGGCATTCACCTGGTTGCTCAAGCGGCTGGGAGAGGGCGAGCCGCAGGTCTGCTACACGCTGGAGGGGCAGCCCGTCCCCGCCGAGCAGGAGATTGCGGTATCCGGTTATCGCCATTCCCGCCCCGTCAGGGTTGGCAATCTGGCTGGCAGCCAGCATCAGCACGGCATTTACGGCGATATTTTCGAGACGGCGAGCCGTTTCGTGGCGTGCGGCAATTTTCTCGACACTTCCAGCGCCGAGACCTTGTCGCACCTGGCGGACAGCTGCGCCGATCGCTGGCGCCTGCCCGACGCGGGCATATGGGAACTGCCCGAGCAGCGTCACTATACCATGTCGAAGATCAGTTGCTGGCAGGCGCTGGCGCGCGCGGTGGAACTGGCCGACGACGGGCAAATCCCCACGACATGCCGCGACCGATGGGCACGCGAACGCGACCGGATCGAAGCGTGGATCGGCGAATATTGCTGGTCGGAAAAGCGCGGCGCCTATCTGATGCATCCCGACAGCGACGCGCTCGACGCCAGCCTGGCGCTGGCGGTACGGTTTCGCTTCGACGGGCAGGACCGTCTGGCGCGGACGCTCGACGCACTCGACCGGGAATTGGGCGAGGGGGCGTTCCACTATCGCTATTCCGGCGTCCATAAGGAGGAAGCGTGCTTCCTCGCCTGCACCTTCTGGATGATCGAGGCGCGTGCGATCCTGGGCCAGCATGACGCAGCGAAGGCTGCGTTCGATGCCGCGACGGAGGCGCTCGATAGCCGCGGCTGCGGGCTCTATGCGGAGATGATCGATGCCGGGACCGGCCATTATCTGGGCAACATGCCGCAGGGACTGACCCACCTCGCCGTCATCCAGGCGGCCGCGACTCTGGCTGGCGAAGAGCTCTGAGATATGGCGGTCGGCCGTGGATTAGTAGCGAACCGAGTTCACAATCGTCGGGAACAAGCCCTTCCGGACGAAGGGAGAGGCCGCATGCGTAAGCCTCGCGCGACTGGTCAACCTCGGATTTAGCGTCCCATTTGGCCGGAATCGATGTTTCTGATCTAGGCCACCGCGCGCTCTGGCCCCTTCCACCCGCTTCGACTCAATCTGGGCGGATGCGCTGGCCTTCTCTCGATACGCAGGTCATGTCGGTCGGCAGCGGAATCTCGCGTATCGAACCTCGCACGCGCCGTGCGAAGCGATGCCGTGTGAAGGGCCTGGATCATCGGATCACCGCATCCAAAGTCCTCGCGGTCGGTCGGCACATCATCCGATAAAGGGCAACGAGGGCGCGCTGCGCGCGACCCAAAACCAACTGTAACACCGTCTAAAACAGAGGGCTATCACCAGTTGACGACCAGCATCGCGCACATTTGCCGCAATTTGCTGGCCGTCATCCGCGTCTTGATCGACCCGCTGGCCCGGCGGACGTGCGTCAGTCGAGATCGTTCTCGCTGACGACGATCAACGTTTGCTCCATATCGCGCCCGAGCGCTGTCAGGGCTGCCTCCAATATGTCATCGGAATAGCGTTCAAACAGCTCAACGGCATCGCCATCCGGGACGTCGCCGCTCAGTGCTTCGAGCAGATCATATTGCACGGCGAACTGGTATTCCTCGCCCTCCACCTCTCCGACGAATTCGACCTGCCGTTCGGAGACATTGTCCTCGACCGTATCCTTGATGACCGTTAGCGCATCGTCAGCCATGGCGTTCCTTCCCTATTGCCTGGGTCCGGGACGCGGCAGACGGGCTCCGGTTCCATCGCCTTCATCATTTGACGCGCTGCCAACGTTGCTCGCGGCATCCCAGCCGGCCGAAAAGGCAACCCTCGCCGACCAGTGTCCTGGCGTCGATCTGGGTGATGGTGCCCTCGACCTCGCGCCCGATGTCTGGGATGAAGACGGTCCCGGCCCAACGACCCGGTTCCTCCTCCTCGAAGTCGGCGAATAGCTGTGTACCGACCAGCCGGTCGGTGCCGCCACGCGCGGCGTCGGCCTTGGCCTGCTCGCTGGCCCAGACGACTGTTCCGCACATCCGCTGCGCGTCCCGACCACGCCCGCATGGCGCGAAGCGAACCTGTACAGTCTTGGAAGGGTTGGCCCAGATACCGGCCGGGACACGCGCATCCGCCACGCCCGAGATCATCGCTACACCGGTGGTCGCCACGGCGAGCAAGGCGCTGCGCCAGTTGCTTATCCTCATATCGGCTCTACTCCCAGCCCAATCCCATTCGTCAGGAATGTAGGAAGCGAAACGCACAAAGCAAAACGGCCAGTGGATCGCTCCACCGGCCGTTTCGTTGGAAAGCAGGCTAGAGGCACCTGATCAGGAAGCGCGCTTGGCCAGTTCCTTATTGATGCCCAGCGCGGCCAACGTGCCGACGGCCCCCGACAGCAGATAGACGCCGACCGACAGCAAACCGAAATTGCTTGACAGCAGCAGCGCGGCCAGCGGGGCGAAGCCGGCACCCAGCAGCCATGCCAGGTCCGAAGTGATCGCGGCACCGGTATAGCGACGCAACGGCGAGAAGCCCGAGTTGATGACGCCCGAAGACTGACCGAAGCCCAGACCAAGAAGCAGGAAGCCGAGCACGATATAGATCGTCTCGCCGATGCCGCCCTGATCCAGAAGCTGCGGCGCGAAGCCCGCATAGGCGGCAATCGCGGCGGCCGAGAAGCCCAGCAGCGTGCGACGCCCAACACGGTCGGCGATCTTGCCCGAGGCGAGGATCGCAAACACACCGACGATGCTGCCGATGATCTCGATCATCATGAAGTCTTGCGGCTTTTCGCGGTTGAACAGCACGACCCAGGACAGCGGGAACACCGTCACGATGTGGAACATCGCGAAGCTGGCGAGCGGCGCGAACGCGCCGAGGATGACGGTGCGACCCTCGGTGCTCAGCGTCTCGCCGACCGGCGCGGGCTGAAGCTCGCGGGTCTCGAACAGGCGCTGGAATTCCGGCGTCGCCACGATCCGCAGGCGGGCGAACAGCGCCACGACGTTGATCGCGAAGGCGACGAAGAACGGATAGCGCCAGCCCCAATCCAGGAAGTCTGCGGTGCTCAGCGTCGTCAGGAAGAATGCGAACAGCCCGTTGGCGACCAGCAGGCCAAGGGGGGCGCCCAGCTGCGGGATCATCGCATACCAGCCGCGACGGCGCTCCGGCGCGTTCAACGACAGGAGCGACGGCAGGCCGTCCCAGGCGCCACCCAGCGCCAGCCCCTGCATGATCCGAAAGATACCGAGCAGGACGGCGGCCGATGTGCCGATCTGCGCATAGCCGGGCAGGAAGGCGATCGCCATGGTCGATCCGCCCAGCAGGAACAGCGCGATGGTCAACTTGACCCCGCGTCCCAGATTACGGTCGACCGCCATGAAAATGAAGGTGCCGATCGGACGCGCGATGAACGCCAGCGAGAACAGGGCGAACGAATAGAGCGTGCCGGTCAGCGCATCGACATAGGGGAAGATGAGCGACGGGAACACCAGCACCGAGGCGATGGCATAGACGAAGAAGTCGAAGAACTCCGACGTACGCCCAATGATGACGCCGATGGCGATGTCGCCCGGTGCGACATGGTGCGGATCGCGGGCATTGACCAGCCGCGCGTCCCGCTCAAGGGGCGTCGAGGTCGATGCGGTTAACTCTGCGCTCATCGGCTGCCAGTCCTGACTTCTTCCAAGTTATTGAGGCAGGTCGGTTGCGGTGCAAAAAGACCGCGCATGACCGCCATTCTGCTGCGCCTATGCGCCTTTCGATCGTCCGGGGGGATTGGACAAACTGTCCAATGTGCGCAGGTGCAGCAAAGGCGTAGCGGCCCTTCCCATATGTCTCATTCGTCGAGCCTTGCGCGCCTGCGCCCTCTTCGCTGGGCCGCCTTGCCCCTCCTGGCCATGCTGGGGGGATGCGACGCGGTCGTGCTCAACCCTGCCGGTGACGTCGCCGTGCAGCAACGCGATCTGGTGCTGATCGCAACTGCCCTGATGCTGCTCATCATCATTCCGGTGATGGCGCTCACGGTGCTGTTCGCCTGGCGCTATCGCAAGAGCAACACGCAAGCCGAATATGATCCCGAATTCGACCATTCGACGATGCTCGAACTGGTGATCTGGTCGGCCCCGCTGCTGATCATCATCTGCCTGGGCGCAGTGACGTGGACGAGCACCCATCTGCTCGATCCCTATCGCCCGATCGAGCGGACCGCGCCAGGCCAGGCGATCGCTGCGGGCGTCAAGCCGCTGGAGGTTCAGGTCGTCGCGCTCGACTGGAAATGGCTGTTCATCTATCCGGAGCAGGGTATCGCGACGGTCAACGAACTGGCTCTGCCGGTCGATCGCCCGGTCGAGTTCCGCCTGACCGGAACCTCGGTCATGAACGCCTTCTACATCCCGGCGATGGCGGGCATGATCTATACCATGCCCGGCATGGAGACGAAGCTTCATGCGGTCCTGAACCGCGAGGGCACGTTCAAGGGTCTGTCGTCGCACTATAGCGGCGCGGGCTTCTCTGGCATGCACTTCCCGGTCTACGCATTGCAGTCGAGCGGCTTCGACCAGTGGGTCGACAAGGTCCGGTCTTCGCAGGCAGGGCAGCAGAAGGGGCAGGGGCAGTTGACCCGCGCGTCCTTCCTGACCATCGAAAAGCCGAGCGAATATGTGCCCGCCATGTACTTCAACGGCGTGCAGGGCGGATTGTTCGACCGCGTGGTCAATCGCTGCGTCGCGGACAACACGCCGTGCATGTCGGACGTGATGATGCACGATCGGATGACCGGTGGCGGCGATCCCCACAAGATGAAAGTCGGTGAGGGCAATCCGCCGGTCAACAACACCGGGCCGATGCATGGTGAGCGGACCAAGGGCGCACTCGAAAAGTCGCCCGAGGAAATCCAGACCTCGCCGCATCAGAGCAAGGAGCCTGTGCCCTCGAACGGCGTGCAGGAACCGGGCGAGATGAAGAATCGCCGCATGTCCTTCCTTTCCATCCCGCAGACCCCCGGCCATGCCGGCGCGGGTCGCGGCTGAGGCACGCCATCATGGACAACATCATAAAGACCATCTTCGGACGGCTATCGATCGAGTCGCTACCGATCCACGAGCCCATCGTCGTCGGCACCTTCCTGGGTGTCGCGGTCGGGGGTATCGCGGTCCTGGCGCTCATCACCAAGTTCAAGCTGTGGGGCTATCTCTGGAAGGAGTGGTTCACCACCGTCGATCACAAGCGCATCGGGATCATGTACATGATCCTTGGCATCGTGATGCTGCTGCGCGGCTTTGCCGACGCGCTGATGATGCGCGGGCAGCAGGCGATCGCCTTCGGCGACAATCAGGGCTTCCTGAACTCGCACCATTATGATCAGGTGTTCACCGCGCACGGCGTCATCATGATCTTCTTCGTGGCGATGCCGATCATCACCGGCCTGATGAACTATGTGGTACCGCTCCAGATCGGTGCGCGCGACGTGTCCTTCCCGTATCTCAACAATCTGAGCTTCTGGATGACCGCGGGCGGCGTTGTGCTGGTCATGGCGTCGCTGTTCATCGGCGAGTTCGCGCGGACCGGCTGGCTGGCCTTCCCACCGCTGTCGGAACTGGACTTCAGTCCCGATGTCGGCGTCGATTATTATATCTGGGCACTCCAGGTGGCCGGTGTCGGTACGACTCTGTCGGGCATCAACCTGATCGCGACCATCATCAAGATGCGCGCGCCGGGCATGACCATGATGAAGCTGCCGGTGTTCTGCTGGACCTCGCTGTGCGCGAACGTCCTGATCGTCGCGAGCTTCCCCGTGCTGACCGCCACGCTCGTGCTGCTGTCGCTCGACCGCTATGTCGGCACCAACTTCTTCACGAACAATCTCGGCGGCAACCCGATGATGTACGTGAACCTGATCTGGATCTGGGGCCACCCGGAGGTGTACATCCTGATCCTGCCGCTGTTCGGCGTGTTCTCGGAGGTCACCTCGACCTTCTCGGGCAAGCGTCTGTTCGGCTACACCTCGATGGTCTACGCCACGATCGTCATCACGATCCTGTCGTACCTCGTCTGGCTGCACCACTTCTTCACCATGGGCTCGGGGGCCAGCGTCAACTCGTTCTTCGGCATCACGACCATGGTGATCTCGATCCCGACGGGGGCAAAGATCTTCAACTGGCTGTTCACCATGTATAAGGGGCGCATCCGGTTCGAGCTGCCGATGATGTGGACCATCGCGTTCATGCTGACCTTCACCATCGGTGGCATGACCGGCGTTCTGCTGGCCGTTCCGCCCGCCGACTTCGTTCTGCACAACTCGCTGTTCCTGATCGCGCACTTCCACAACGTGATCATCGGCGGCGTGCTGTTCGGTGCCTTCGCCGCGATCAACTACTGGTGGCCCAAGGCCTTTGGGTTCAAGCTCAACCAGTTCTGGGGCAAGGTGTCGTTCTGGCTGTGGGTCATCGGCTTCTGGGTCGCCTTCACGCCGCTCTACATCATGGGCCTGATGGGCGTGACGCGTCGCCTCCATCACTTCGACGATCCGTCGCTGCAGATCTACTTCGTCGTCGCGCTGCTGGGTGCGCTGATGATCGCGGGCGGCATCGGGGCCTTCCTGGTTCAGATCGGCGTGTCGATCTGGAAGAAGGAAGAACTGCGCGATGTGACGGGCGATCCCTGGGACGGCCGCACGCTGGAATGGGCGACCTCGTCGCCGCCGCCGGATTACAACTTCGCGTTCACGCCTGTCATCCACGAGCTGGATGCCTGGTACGACATGAAGGACAAGAAGGCGCAGGCGCCGATCGAAGGCTACCGGGCGATCCACATGCCCAAGAACACGGGCACCGGCGTCATCATCGCCGGACTGTCGACCGCCGCTGGTTTCGGCATGATCTGGTACATGTGGTGGCTCGCCGCTCTCGGCCTGATCGGTGTCGTCGTCGTCGCCATCTGGCACACGTTCAACTATGACCGCGATTACTACATCCCCGTCGATGAAGTCGTGGCAACGGAAAACGAGCGGCGTCGCCTGCTCGGTCAGGGGGCCTGATCCATGTCGACCGACGTTCTAAGCGCCGATCCGGCAAAGAACCCGACCTATTATCTGGTCGAGGACGAGGATCATCATCACGAATCCGGTGGCTCGACCGCCATCGGGTTCTGGATGTACCTGATGAGCGACTGCCTCATCTTCGCCATCCTGTTCGCCACCTATGGCGTGCTGGGCACCAGCTATGCGGGCGGGCCGACCCCGCGGGAGATTTTCGAGCTCCCGCTGGTTGCGCTCAACACCTCGATGCTGCTGCTGTCGTCGATAACCTATGGCTTCGCCATGATCGCGATGGAGAAGAACCAGAAGTCGAACACCCTGATCTGGCTGGGCATCACCGGCCTGTTCGGTCTCGCCTTCTTGTCGATCGAGCTCTACGAATTCGCCAACCTCATCCATGAGGGCGCGGGTCCGCAGCGTTCGGCCTTCCTGTCGTCCTTCTTCACGCTGGTCGGCACGCACGGTCTGCACGTCACCTTCGGTTCGATCTGGCTGGTCACGCTGATGGTCCAGGTCGGCCGCTTCGGCCTGATCGAGGCGAACAAGCGGCGCCTGATGTGCCTGTCGATGTTCTGGCACTTCCTGGACGTTGTCTGGATCGGCGTCTTCACCTTTGTCTATCTGCTGGGAGTTCTCCGTTGAGCGCTCATCCTCCCCATGGTCATGGCGACCACGCCAATCTGGACCATGACCTCCACGCACATGGCGACACGCATGGTCACGGCTCGATGAAGGGCTATATGATCGGGTTCGTGCTGTCGGTGATCCTGACGGCCATCCCGTTCTGGGCGGTCATGACCGGCGCGCTGGGCGATACCCAGACGACCGCGCTCGTCATCATGGGTCTGGCCTTCGTCCAGATCGTCGTCCACATGATCTACTTCCTCCACATGAACACCAAGTCGGAGGGTGGCTGGACGATGATGGCGCTGGTGTTTACCGCCGTGCTGGTCGTCATCACGCTGAGCGGGTCGATCTGGGTCATGTATCACATGAACAGCAACATGATGCCGGACATGGCCGCCCAGATGGGCGGTGGCATGTAATGACGGATGCCGGCACGAGTGGTGAGCGGCGCGGCCGCTCGCCGCTGGTGTTGGCGATCCTGACCGCGATCGGCGTTGCGCTGATCGCGGCGTTTGTTTCTCTCGGCGTATGGCAGTTGCAGCGCCGGCTATGGAAGCTGGACCTGATCGCCAAGGTCGATGCACGGCTCCACGCACCCGCCGTCATGGCGCCCCCTTTCGCTGATCCTGAAGACGTTTATCGACGGGTGACCGCAACAGGCGTCTTTCGCAATGATCGGGAAAGCTTCGTTCAGGCAGTGACCGAGCGGGGCCCAGGTTACTGGGTCCTGACGCCGCTGGTGACCCCGCGTTTCACCATCCTCGTCAATCGCGGTTTTGTGCCAGCCGAGCACCGCAAGGCGCATGACCGGCCCGGCGGAACGGTTCGCGTCACAGGGTTGATCCGGATGAGTGAGCCCAAGGGCGCGTTTCTCCGCTCGAATGATCCGGCTGCCGATCGCTGGTATTCGCGGGATGTTCCGGCCATCGCGGCGGCCAAGGATTTGGGTCGGGTCGCGCCCTACTTCATTGATGCCGATTCGACGGCCAATCCCGGCGGGTATCCGGTCGGCGGGCTTACGGTCGTCGCCTTTCGCAACAGCCATCTCTCCTACGCGCTGACCTGGTTTGCGCTGGCCATCCTGACCGGTGTCGGTCTGGTCATCTTTTGGCGGCGAGGACGGGAGTGACACCCGGCGTCCCGCCGTTCCTGCCCTTCACGGTCCGCCCGCGGGAACCGGACGTGACGGCCGGGACGGCCAATATGCGGCAGCTGATCCACCTGCGCTGGATGGCGGTGGTGGGACAGTTGGGGACGATCCTGATCGTCAACCGGGTCATGGGGGTTCAGCTTCCGGTCGCGGCGATGATGGGCGTGCTCGCCATGGCGGTGGCGATCAACCTGCTCAGCCATTTTCGCCTTCGCTTCCACCGCATCACCAATACCGAATTGCTGTTCGCGCTGATGTTTGATGTGGGCACGCTGACGTTGCAGCTCTTCCTCGCGGGCGGTGCAACCAACCCTTTCATTTCGCTCTATCTGATCCAGGTGGTACTCGGTGCCGTCCTGCTGGAGACATGGTCCGCCTGGGCGCTGGCGGGGATTACCGGGGTCTGCTTCGGGCTGTTGTCGCTCCATCATCGGCCACTGGCATTCCCGCCATGGCTGTTCGGGGATATTGCTGGGCTTCACACGCTGGGCAATTGGCTGGGCTTTGCGTTGGTGGCGGGGCTGCTGATCCTGTTCGTCACCCGGATCAGCCACAATCTGCGCCAGAGCGCGGCACGCCTTGCCGATCTGCGCGAACAGGCGTCGGAGGAGGAGCATATCGTACGCATGGGCTTGCTCGCGTCGGGCGCGGCGCATGAGCTCGGCACGCCGCTCGCCAGCCTGTCGGTGATCCTGAGCGACTGGCGACGAGTGCCCAAGCTTCGCGACGATAGCGAACTCATGGGAGAGATTGCGGAGATGCAGGCGGAGGTGCAGCGCTGCAAGGCGATCGTGACCCGCATCCTGCAATCGGCCGGGGAGCCGCGCGGCGAGGCTGCGGAACTGTCGGAGGTCGGGCGGTTCATCGACGCGATCGTCGGCGAATGGCGGCAAAGCCATGCACAGGTTGTGCTGGACTATCAGCGGACTGACGACGATGCCACGATCGTGTCCGACCCGGCGATCAAACAGGCAGTCTGGAACGTCCTCGACAATGCGGCGGAGGCATCGCCGCGCTGGGTCGGCCTGACCGTTGCGCGCGAAGGCGGCGCGGTGGCCGTGCGGGTTACCGATCGCGGGCCGGGATTCACCTCCACGACACTGTCGCAGGTCGGACGCCCTCAGCAATCGACCAAGGGCGAGGGACATGGTGTCGGCCTGTTCCTGGTGTCGAGCGTCGTTCGCAAGCTGGGTGGGCGGGTGGAAGCCGGCAATCGCCCGGAGGGTGGCGCGGTCGTCACGCTGACCCTACCTCTGAGTATGATCGGCTTATCGGATCGGGAGGCATGATGGACGAAGAACGATCGCTCGTGATCGTCGAGGATGACGAGACCTTTGCGCGCACGCTGCAGCGGTCTTTCGAGCGGCGCGGCTATCGTGTCTGGGTCGCGCAGAGCCCGAATGCGCTGGTCGCCATCCTGTCGGAGACGACACCGCGTTATGCCGTGGTCGATCTGAAGCTTGGACAGGCGTCGGGCCTTGCCTGCGTGCAGACATTGCACGCGCATGATCCGGAAATGTTGATCGTGGTCCTGACCGGCTTTGCGAGCATCGCGACGGCTGTCGAGGCGATCAAGCTGGGGGCATGCCACTATCTCGCCAAACCGTCCAATACCGACGACATCGAGGCGGCCTTTCACAAGGCGGCGGGCGATACGACCACGGCGATCACCGACCGCCCGAGCTCGATCAAGACCCTTGAATGGGAGCGGATCAACGAGACGCTGGCCGAAACCAACTTCAATATCTCCGAAACCGCGCGGCGGCTCGGGATGCACCGGCGGACGCTGGCTCGGAAGCTGGAAAAGCGCCACGTCCCCTGACGTGGCGCTTTTGCCGATCAGCCGCGCCGCTTCTCCGCCGCGATCCAGTCCGCGATCTTCTTTTCCAGGACCGGCATCGGCAGTGCACCCGTGTCCAGTACCTCCGCATGGAAGCGACGCGGATCGAATTCCGAACCGAGTTCCGCCTCGGCCTGCGCCTTTAGGCGGCTGATCGTCAGTTGGCCGATCTTATACGCCAGCGCTTGACCGGGGATGGCGATATAGCGCTCGACCTCGGCGGTCGCGTCCGTTCGTGCCATGGGGGAGTTGGCGAGCATATAGTCGATCGCCTGGTCGCGCGTCCAACCCTTGGCATGGATACCCGTATCGACGACCAAGCGCATCGCGCGCAGCATCTCGTCATTCAGGCCTCCCATACGCTGATAGGGGTCGGTCTCCATACCCAGTTCCGGCCATAGGGTTTCGGCATAAAGCGCCCAGCCCTCCGCATAAGCGGTATTGCCACCGAACCGCATAAAGGCGGGAAGGGCCGCATTCTCCTGCGCCAGGCTGATCTGGAAGTGATGCCCCGGCACTGCCTCGTGCAGATAGAGGGTCTCCATTTCCCACATATAGCGCGAGGGCAGGTCGTAGGTGTTATAGTAAAATACACCGGGCCGTGTACCGTCCGGCGTGCCGCCCTGATAGGAGCCGCCTGCGTCGGTCTTTTCCTTGAAAGCCGGAACGGGGCTAATTTCGAGCCGCGTCTTGGGGATCAGTGAGAATTGCTCGCGAATGCGCGCGTCGACCCGCCGCCCGATCGCCTCGTAACCCTCGCGAAGCTGTGCGGCCGATTTGGGCTGGAAGCGCGGATCGGTGCGCAGGAAGGTGAAGAATTCGGGCAGGCTGCCCTTGAACCCGACCGTCTGTTTCTGGACCTCCATGGCCTTCAGGATGCGGGCGACTTCGGACAGGCCGAGCTGATGTACCGCGTCCGCCTGGAGGGGCAGGGTGGTGTTCTGTTCGATCAGATATGAATAAAACTTGGCACCACCCGGCATTCCGACGAGACCGACCGACTCTCTGGCGGCGGGAAGATAGGTGTCGGCCAGGAACGTCCGCATCCGTTTCTCGGCAGGAATGATGACGTCGCGAATCTGAGCGGCATAGGCGGCCTTGAGGCGCGTCTGCTCGCCCGCTGGAATGGCGGCGGGGAAGCGCTTGACCGGGCCATAGAAAGTCGAATCCTCGACCGTTCCCGCCAGCAGATTGTCGAACTGGGCGATCATGTTGCGCACGACCAGCTTGGGCTGGACGACGCCCGTCGCCATGCCCTGCCGGAACCGCCCGATCGCCTCGTCGAGCAGATTAGCATATTCGACATTGCGCTTCAGATTATTGTCATAGTCCGCCACCGTATTGAACGGGGCCGCGCCCTGGCCCGATGCGAATTCGGGATAGAAGGTCTGGATGCCGAAGAAATGGTCCATCGGCCGCACGATGGTCAGCGCGACCAGGGCGGGGTCAAAGCCTTTCAGCGTCGTCTCGGTCTGCTGGCGAAATACGTCATAGGCGATCTGGTTCGTCGGCGTGAGCTTGGCCCGATCGATCTGATCCAGGCGCTTTAGGTCGTTCTCGGCCGCCGCGCGTTCCGCAGCAATATACGCGTCCGAGAAAAAGTCGCCGATGCGATCGGCCCGCCGCATATCGCCCCGGAACAACCCGTTGATCGGGTTGCGCGCCAGGCTGGCCTCGTCGCTGTCATGGAAAAGCTGCTTCAGCCGGGCGTCCTGCTGACCTTCGCCGGGCTGTGCGGGAGAGGGGGGAATGGCTTGCGCCGCAAGCGGCGTGGCAGGCAGCGCCAAGGAGGCGAGAAGGGCGGCGAGAGGGAGGTGGCGCAAACGAGTATCCCGTTCAAAAGCTGACGAACCGCTTTGGTAGAAAGCCCGTCCGTCGCCCGCAAGCCACCGTCTGCCGCCCAATGTCACAAAGGGCGCCCCGCGTCCGTCATGGATCGCGGGGCGCCCTTCATGGCATCATCAGATGGCCGGTTCGGATGACGACTTGTTCGTCGCCGCCTTGGCCGCGGCCGAACCGGCGTTGCTTGCCGCCTTGACGACATCGTCGAACAGCGAACGGGCGCGATCCTTCGCGGCGTCCTTGGTGAGCCCTGCATCTTCCAGCTCGCGCAGGCCGGCTTCGCGTGCCGCCTGCGTCGCCTGACGCACGGTCTCGCCCAGCTTCTTGCCGAGCGGGGCCAGCAATTCCTTCTCGCGCGACGAACGGGGGAGCAATGCCCCCGCGATCACACCGACGGCGAGACCGCCGACCAGAATGCCGAGCGGGTTGGCTTCGATGGTCTGCGCGGTCTTATGCGCCAGTTCACCCGCCTTGTCCTTGGCATCGTGATAGGCCTGCGATGCCGTTTCGCGACCATGATCCAGCTTCTCGCGGAAGCGGTCATTTTGCTGTTCGTTCTGGGTTTCGGTGGTCATTGCGAACATCCTTCTGGGCTATGTCGCCGATGGTTGCCCATCGGCGGGCCAAATCAGCGCTTGCGCTTGAACAGGCGGGCGATCCGCCGACGATTGAGCAACAGGCCAAGAACCGCGACCCCGCTGGCGACGGCCGCCGGGTTGCTCTTCGCGCAGTCCAGGCTCGACTTTGCGGCGGACATCCCGGCTTCCTTGGCTTGCGACGCCAGGGCATGGGGTTCCAACCGGGCCTGCAAGCGAGAGGCGGTCTGGTTCATCCGTTCACGGGCGGCAGCGGCGCGAACCTCGGCTTCGACGACGGTCATGCGGCTCCTCCCGTCAGGCGGGACTTGCCGACCATGGCCAGCACACCCGCCGCGACCAGCACCACGCCGACGACGATCAACGTCGCCCCCAGCGGACCGGTCGCCGGTGCCAAGGCGAAGATCAGCCCGACGAGCAGGGCGATCAGTGCCGCCAATGCCAATACGGCCGCGGCCCCAATGAAGATCGCGGCGCTACGATAACGCCCGATCTTGTCCGAGGCCCGTGCCTTGGCCAGATCGATTTCCGCCGTGATATAGGACCGGCCGTCATCGACCAGCTGTGACACCAGCGACGTTAGCGTTTCCGGGTCCGGTCGCGTTGCCGACAAGGGGGTGGTGACCCTGGTCACGCCGCAGTGTCGGCCGATGGGCGGGCTTCCACGCCCGACTGAACGACGCGCGCCAGTACGAAGCCCAGCGCGGCGGCAATGCCGATCGCGACCGCCGGGCTCTTCGCCACGAAGGCGCGGGCGTCGCCGATCAGTTCCTCGACATCCTTGTCCTTAATCGCACCCGAGAAGGATGTGACGGTATCGGCGGCCGAACGGGCATATTGACCATATTGGGCGCCCAGCTTTTCATCCACCTGACCAGCGGCATCGTTCAAGAGCTGCGCGACCTGATCGAGCGCGGAACCGGCCTTGGCCTTGCCGTCGCCAGCGAGTGCGTAAACCTTGTCCACAGCTTGCTGCTGGACCTTGGTGGCGCCGTCCTTCACCTGCTGCTTGGCATCCGACAGGGTCGCCTTGCTCTTTGTGGAATCTTCGGCGTCGAACGTGCCGGGCGCCGCGTCGGGCGCGGCCACTTCGGGCGCGACCGCGACGTTGCCGCCGAAGTTGGGCGTAACGTCCTGCGACAGTGGGAAGTTATTGTCCGTGTCGGCCATGGGAAACCCTTTCCTCTTTGGCCCGGATGACCGGGCAGTGCGCCTCTTAACCCCGGCAGCGGAACCACGGTTCCATGCTTTCCCGCAATTGCCCTTCGCGCGGTCACACGATAGAGCCCGCCGGGACCTTCAAGGCTGATGTAGGAGCATCGTTACGTGACCGCAATCATCGACATCCATGCGCGGCAAATCCTGGACAGCCGGGGCAATCCGACCGTTGAAGTGGACGTTCTGCTCGACGATGGCAGCTTCGGCCGCGCCGCCGTCCCCTCGGGTGCGTCGACCGGCGCGCATGAAGCAGTCGAGAAGCGCGACGGCGACAAGAGCCGCTGGATGGGCAAGGGCGTCGAAGCCGCCGTCGAGGCGGTGAACGACGAGATCGCCGATGCGATCATCGGGCTGGACGCAGAAGACCAGGCCGATCTGGACCGCACGATGATCGAGCTGGACGGCACCGAGAATAAGGGCCGGCTGGGCGCGAACGCGATCCTGGGCGTCAGCCTGGCGGCGGCCAAGGCGGCGGCCGAGGCACGCGGCCTGCCGCTCTATAAATATGTCGGTGGCGTCTCGGCCCACTTGCTGCCCGTACCGATGATGAACATCATCAACGGTGGCGAGCATGCCGACAATCCGATCGACTTCCAGGAATTCATGATCATGCCGGTCGGCGCTACCAGCATCGTGGAAGCGGTCCGTTGCGGTTCGGAGATCTTCCACACGCTGAAGAAGGCGCTGCACGACAAGGGTCTGGCGACCGGCGTGGGCGACGAGGGCGGCTTCGCCCCGAACATCGCCTCGACTACCGAAGCGCTCGACTTCATCATGGCGTCGGTTGAGAAGGCCGGGTACAAGCCCGGCGACGACGTGATGATCGCGCTCGACTGCGCCGCGACGGAGTTCTTCAAGGACGGCAAGTATAATATCTCGGGCGAAGGCAAGATCCTGTCGAGCCATGAGATGGCTGAATATCTCGCCAACCTGACCCGCAACTACCCGATCCTGTCGATCGAGGACGGCATGGCCGAGGACGATTGGGAAGGGTGGAAGGCGCTGACCGACATGATCGGCGACAAGGTTCAGCTGGTCGGCGACGATCTGTTCGTCACCAACCCCAAGCGTCTGAAGCAGGGCATCGACGGCGGCTACGCCAACTCGCTGCTGGTCAAGGTCAACCAGATCGGCACGCTGACCGAGACGCTGGAGGCGGTGTCGCTGGCGCAGCGTTCGCGCTACACGGCGGTCATGTCGCACCGTTCGGGCGAAACCGAGGATGCGACCATCGCCGATCTGGCAGTGGCCACGAACTGCGGCCAGATCAAGACGGGCTCGCTCGCTCGCTCGGACCGGCTCGCCAAGTACAACCAACTGATCCGTATCGAGGAAGAGCTGGGCGATTCGGCGCGCTATGCGGGCCGTGACGTGTTGATACGCGCTTGAAATTGAAGGGTGTCGGTACGACAATGGCGATCGTGACCAGAAAGCCGACGCCCTTCATGCGGACCATGCGGCGGGCAGCCCTGCCCGCCCTTGGGTTGACGATCGTTGCGTTCTTTGGCGCCTATGCGGTGCTGGGGCGCAACGGTCTGCTCGCTTATGGCGAGTATCAGCGCCAGTTGGTGAAACGCGAACAGGATTATGCCGCGCTCGACAAGAAGCGGACGATCCTGAAGAACCGCGTCGCCTTGCTCGACCCGGACCATGCCAATCCCGACATGGTCGACGAAATGGTGCGCAAGGAACTGAATGTCGCCCATCCGGACGAAGTGATCGTCCCACTGAAATAGGAAGGGCGGCCTGGTTATCCGGGCCGCCCTTTTCCTGTCAGCGGCCCAGGAACGTCAGCAGATCGCCGGTCAGGCGATCGCTATGCGTGACGTTCAGGCCGTGCGGCGCTCCGTCATATTCGACCAATTGCGAATGGGCGATCCCGGCCGCCGCCGCCCGGCCCGCCGGATCGATGGGCACGGTCTGGTCACCCGTGCCGTGAACGATCAGCGTCGGCACGCGGAAGGCCGACAGGTCCGGCCGGAAATCGGTCTGGCTGAACGCTTCGGCACAGGCTAGGGTAGGCTTCAGGCCCGCCTGCATCGCGACGCTGGTCGCCCAGTCCAGCACCTCGTCGCTCACCGGGCTGGTGATATAACCGACACCGAAGAATTGCTTGAAGAAGGTGTGGCGCAGGAAATGTGCGCGATCGTCGCGCAGGCCCTGGCCGATCTGGTCGAACACCGACTGGTCGGTACCTTGCGGATTATCGTCGGTCTTGGGCATATAGGGCACGACCGAGGCAATCAGTCCTGCGGCGATGACGCCCTTTCCGTCATGACGGCTCATATAGCGCGCGACTTCGCCACCGCCCATCGAGAAGCCGATGATCGCCGCGTCGCGCGCGCCGGTCGCTTCCAGAACATCGGCCAGATCGTCCGACAACGTGTCATAGTCATAGCCCGACCAAGGCTGTCCCGAACGCCCGAAGCCGCGCCGGTCATAGGCGATGGCGCGGAAACCGGCTTCCGCAAGCGCCATCATCTGCGCATCCCACATATCGGCGGACAGAGGCCAGCCATGGAGAAGGACGACCGGACGACCTTCGCCCCAATCCTTGACATAGATGTCGGTGCCGTCGCGGGTTTTTACATATGGCATCGTCTGCTCCTGAGCATTCGTGCGGGGAATGAGCAGGCTGAACGGACCGGTGGGTAAGCCGTTCCGTCTGCGTGACGGAAGCACACTGCCCCAAATGCCATCGATTTCAGCGGCTTCGCCTGTGGAATAACGGAACGCCAGCGAGCGACATAATTGGGAAAAGCCTTGGGGAAGCATTGCCAGCCTCGCGTGATGAAGTCACATTCCGCCCACTAGAGCGTAGGACGGAGCGTAGCGAATGCGGGGATGGCGGTGGATGCTGGCGGGCTCGATGCTGGCCAGCCAGCTTGTGACGGGAGCGGCGATGGCGCAGACGAACCAGATGACCGAGAATGATCCCTATGTCTGGCTGGAGGACAAGGACGGGCCCAAATCGCTCGCCTGGGTGGAGGCGGAGAATGCCAAAACCCTGCCGCGTCTTCAGAACGATCCGCGCTACCACAGCTTTTATGGCGAGGCGCTCGCCATCGCATCCGCCAAGGATCGCATTCCAATGCCGGGCCAGATGTATGGCCGGATCGTCAATTTCTGGCGCGATGCGGACCATCCGCAGGGTCTGTGGCGCTGGACGACGGAGGAGGATTACGCCTCGGCCAATCCACATTGGACGACGTTGCTCGACCTCGACGCGCTCAGCAAGGCGGAGGGGAAGAAATGGGTCTGGAAGGGCGTCAATTGCCTCAGTCCCGAAGATCGCCTGTGCCTGGTCGCCTTGTCGGAAGGCGGTGAGGACGCGATCGAATATCGTGAGTTCGACATGCAGACCGGGCAGTTCGTACCGGGTGGCTTCCGCCTGTCGACGTCCAAGCAAGGAGCGGCATGGCTCGACAAGGATACGCTGCTGGTCAGCCGCGACTGGGGAGAGAGCACGCTGACCAAGTCCAGCTATCCCTTTGTCGTGAAGATGGTGAAGCGCGGGACGCCGCTGTCGCAGGCGACCGAAATCTTCCGGGGCGCGCCGACGGACGAACTGGGCACCTATGCGGGTGTGCTCATCGACGCCAAGGGCAACCGTGCCGTGGTGATCGAGCGGCGGCAGACCTTCTTCGGCGGCGACAAGCTGCTTTGGACGCCCAAGGGCGGCGCCAAGCCGCTCACGATGCCGGCGCGCGCGTTCCCCGCAGGCATGGTCGATGGCCGCGTGATCTTCCAGACCAGCGACGCCTGGGGTGACCATCCCGCCGGGGCGGTCGTCTGGGCGCCGCTGTCGGAACTGGAGTCCGGGACGATCGCACCGCAGGCGTTGTTCACGCCTACCGACCGTCAGGCGGTGGAAGGCGTCTCCACCACCAGGGATCGGGTGGTCATCACCTATATCGACAATGTCCGCGGCCGCGCGAGCGTCTTCGCGCCGCAGGAAAGCGGATGGTCTTCGGCGACGGTGCAGGTGCCGGACAATATGGCGGTCGATGTGGTCAGCACCAGCGATCGTTCCGACATCGTCTACCTGTCCACGGCGGGCTTCACCACGCCGACCGTCCTGTCACGCTTCGACGCCAGCCGTCCTGGCGCATTGCAGGTGCTGAAGACTCTTCCTGCCCGTTTCGACGCGGCCGGCACCACGGTCCACCAATATGAAGCGACCTCGACCGACGGGACCAGAATCCCCTACTTCGTCGTGCTGCCCAAGGGTGCGAAGCTGGACGGCAGCACGCCGACGCTGATGACCGCCTATGGCGGTTTCGAAATTGCGCGGCTGCCCACCTATCTGGGATCGACCGGCAAAATCTGGACGGAACGGGGCGGCGCCTATGTGCTGGCCAATATCCGGGGTGGTGGCGAGTTCGGGCCCAAATGGCATGATGCCGGTCGCAAGACCAAGCGGCAGATCATCTATGACGATTTCGCCTCGGTGGCGAAGGATTTGTTCGCGCGGAAGATCACCAGTCCCCAAAAGCTGGGCATCTATGGCGGCTCGAACGGCGGCCTGCTGATGGGGGTCGAACTGACCCAGCATCCCGAATTGTGGAAGGCGGTGACGATCCAGGTCCCGCTGCTCGACATGGTGCGGTACCAGAAGATTGCGGCGGGCGATTCGTGGAAGGACGAATATGGCTCGGTCGACGTGCCCGAAGAGGCGGCGTTCCTCCGCAAAATTTCGCCCTATGCCAATATCCGCAAAGGCGTGGCCTATCCCGAGCCCTATATCTGGACGACGACCAAGGACGACCGGGTCGGGCCGCAGCATGCGCGCAAATTCGCCGCGCGCCTGTCTGAATATGGCATCCCCTATCTTTTCTACGAGGATACGGCGGGTGGTCATTCGGGCGACGCCGACATCGCGCAGGGTGCCCGGTTGAGCGCCCAGCAAATGGTCTATTTCGCGCAAAAACTGATGGATACGCCGAAGCGGTAAGGGCCGGAGGCCGGGCGCTGGAGCCGCTCGGCCTTTGCCTGTATGACCTATGCGTAAATATAGGTCTTGCTGCGGTGCGGCAGGATGGGCAAATGCAAGGCATGACCGATATGACGACGACCGAGCGCCGTCCGGCTGAGCCGGCGGCAGGCGCTCCCGCCATCATCTTCGAAGCGATCGTCAAGATGCAGGCAGTGTCTGCCATGTACAATCGCGGGGAAGTGGTGCTCGCGCCTCATGTGATCTTTACGCGTCACGATGAGCTATATGTCGATGCGACGACCATCGAGCGTGATGGAAAGCCGCCGCGCGAGGAAAAAATGGGGACCTTCAAGCTGGCGGGGCTGGGCTCGTTGCGGCTGACACCGCGCCGCTTCACCGCCAGCGCCTTGTTCGAGCGCGATGCGGACAAATATCGTGACGCCGCACTGATGATGGTAGAGCCCGCCTAATTTTTTCCGGGCAGCGCCGCCCCACACATGATGGGAGCGGCGCCGATCCCGTCAGCGGCAGCGAACCTGGTTCTGGTCGATCGAACGTCCGGCCAGCGCACCGCCTGCCGCGCCGAGCAACGTCGCAATGGTGCTGCTCCGCCCGCCGACGAGATTGCCCAGGATGCCGCCCGCAGCACCGCCGATGATCAGGCCGGTCGTCCCGTCCGAACGGCGGCAGTAATAGCGTCCATCGGTTCCCGCATAGACACGGTCCTGCGGCTGCAGCACACGTTCGCGATATTGTGGACCGTCGCGATAATCGCCCACGGGATCATAATAGGGCTCCGCATTGCTGCTATACCCTCGGGCGGGGATGGGGGGCGCGACACGATGGCCGCCGGGCCCGCCGGGGGGCGGGGCGGGGCGATAGTCGCCGTCATCATAGCCGCCCCGGTCGCGACGGGACTGGTATAGGTCGACCTCTTGCCGATAGATTTGATATTCGCGATCGAAACGGGCCTGCGCCGCGCGGAACCGCGCATCGTCGGCGGCGGATTGCGCGGCGGCGGGAACGGCCGTGGTGATGACGGCAGTCGTGATTGCAGCGATGGCCAAATGACGAAAGCCCATCGATCCTATCCTCCATGCCCGGACAATCGGGCGATGCGACCGATACGGCTGCGAATTGATATGGTTCCTGAACGGGCTTCCGCCCCGGTCGCCGAAGATACCATACGCCGATCGCTCATCCCTTGGTGACGAAGCTATCCATTACGCGCTTGCGGCCCGCTTGTTCAAAATCGATCTCCAGCTTGTTGCCCTCGATCGTCGCGATCTGGCCGTAACCGAATTTCTGGTGGAAGACCCGTTCGCCCAGGCTGAGATCGTCGCGGCCCTTCTGGCCCAGTCCCACGGAGGGCGCCCGCGACTCAACCACGCGCGCGTTACGGCCCGGCACCCCCTGCGGGCTGGCGGCGGCGCGCTGCCACCCCGGCCCCCGGCCGGTCCCTCGTGCGACATCGGCAAAGGGATCGGCATGTTCGGACCAGTTGGCCCGCCACAGGCTTTCGCCCCCGGTCATGCTGGTCTCGCTGTCGATATGCTCGGGCGGGAGTTCGCCGACGAACCGGCTGGGCAGGCTGGAGGTCCACTGGCCATAGATGCGGCGGTTGGCCGCGTGCAGGATCACCGCCTTGCGACGCGCGCGAGTGATGGCGACATAAGCGAGCCGTCGTTCCTCTTCCAGACTGCGGGTGCCGCCTTCGTCAATGGCGCGTTGCGAAGGAAACAGCCCTTCCTCCCATCCCGCCAGGAAAACGGTATCAAATTCCAGGCCCTTGGCGGCGTGGATCGTCATGATCGTCACCTCGGGTTCCTGTTGGTCGCCGTCCCGGTCCATGACCAGCGAAACATGCTCCAGAAAGGCGCCGAGCGACTCGTAATCCTCCATGGCGCGCACGAGTTCGGACAGATTCTCCAGCCGCCCGGCCGCCTCGGCGGATTTTTCGTTCTGATACATCGCAGTGTAGCCGCTCTCGTCCAGCATCTGCCGGGCAAGTTCGGGATGGGCGAGGTCGCGGGCCATGTCGCGCCACCGGGCGATGTCGCCGACCAGGTTGCCCAGGCTGCGGCGCGCCTGCGGCGTCAGTTCGTCGGTATCAAGGATACGGGCCGAGGCGATCGTCAACGGCAATCCCTCCGCCCGGGCAAGTTGGTGAATCTTTGCCAAAGCCTTGTCACCCAGGCCGCGCTTGGGAACATTGACGATCCGTTCGAACGCCAGATCGTCCGAAGGCTGGTTGACGATGCGTAAATAGGCGAGCGCGTCGCGGATTTCGGCGCGTTCGTAGAAGCGGAAGCCTCCGACGATGCGGTACGGCATGCCGATCGCGATGAAGCGATCTTCGAATTCGCGGGTCTGGTGCGACGCGCGAACCAGAATGGCGATGTCGCCATAGGATGTGCCGGAGCGTTTCGCCGCCTCGATCTCCTCACCGACACGCCGCGCTTCCTCGGGGCCGTCCCATACGCCAAGCACGCGAACCTTTTCACCGACATCCAATTCGGTCCAGAGGGTCTTGCCCAAACGCCCGCCATTGTTGGCGATCACGCCCGATGCTGCGCCCAGGATATGGGGCGTGGAACGGTAATTCTGTTCCAGCCGGATGACCTTTGCGCCGGGAAAATCCCGCTCGAACCGCAGGATATTCTCGACCTGCGCACCGCGCCACGAATAGATGGATTGGTCGTCATCGCCCACACAGGCGATATTCTTGCGCGCCTGCGCAAGCAGCCGCAGCCAGAGATATTGGACGCTGTTGGTGTCCTGATACTCGTCGACCATGATGTAGCGGAAACGCTGCTGATAATGCTCCAGCACGTCGCGATGGGTCTTCAATATGGTCAACATGTGGAGCAGCAGATCGCCGAAGTCGCAGGCGTTCACGCTGCGCAGCCGCTCCTGATACTGCCGGTAGAGTTCGGCGCCTTGCCCGTTGGCGTAACGCTCTGCCTCGCCCGCATCGATGTCGCCGGGCACCAGCCCCTTATTCTTCCATTCGTCGATCAGGCCGCCCAGCGCGCGGGCGGGGAAGCGCTTTTCGTCGATGTCCGCAGCGACGATCAACTGCTTGAGCAGACGAAGCTGATCGTCAGTGTCCAGGATCGTGAAGTTGGATTGCAGCCCGACCAGTTCGGCATGGCGTCGCAACATCTTGGCACCGATGGCGTGGAAGGTGCCTAGCCACGGCATCCCCTCCACCGCGTCGCCGACCAGCCGACCGACCCGTTCCCGCATCTCGCGCGCCGCCTTGTTGGTGAAGGTGACGGACAGGATCTCGGAAGGCCAGGCTTTGCGCGTGTAGAGCAGATGCGCCAGCCGCGCGGTCAGCGCCGCCGTCTTGCCCGTACCCGCCCCCGCCAGAACCAGGACCGGCCCGTCCGTGGTCAGGACCGCCTCTCGCTGCGCCGGATTGAGTGTCCGCAGATAGGGATAATCGGCGAGCTGGGCGGCGGGATCGGGGTGGGCAGGAGTCATCGCGAACAGTTAGGGAACGTTTGCAGGCGGGGCAACCATCCAGTGTGCATCGGAAGAATTGTTTCCCCGGCTGCGAGCCTTACCGAACCCGATCCTTCTGGGCACCGCCGCCTCAGAATGCGACCTGCAAACTCCGCGGCACGTTCCGGGATGGGAATACGCCAAGTCTGGCGTCATCAAATTGTCACCAGAGAAGCGCAACGGGGGATCACCATGACATCCTTTGCACTCGCCGGTGGCCAATCCGAATCGCGCGCTCGTGGTCCCCGTCTCGATGCCAGCCTTCATCCCATGGGGCGCTGGATATTCGCGGGCCTGTTGGTCGGCGGGCTGGCCTATGCGGGCTACAGCATCGCGCTGGACACGGCGCGGGTCGGAGAGCCGATGGCGATCGGCGTCTTCGCCTTCTTGGGCCTTGCGCTATTGATCGCGCTGGGTTTCGAGTTCGTGAATGGCTTTCACGACACCGCGAATGCGGTCGCGACGGTGATCTATACCCATTCCATGCCCGCGCCGCTGGCGGTGGTCTGGTCCGGCTTCTTCAATTTCCTTGGGGTGCTCTGCTCGACGGGGGCAGTGGCCTATTCGATCATCACGCTCCTGCCGATCGATCTGATGCTGCACGTCGGGTCGGGGGCGGGCTTTGCGATGATCTTCGCGCTGCTGTTGGCGGCAGTGCTGTGGAATTTGGCGACATGGGCGGTCAGCCTGCCCAATTCGTCCAGCCATGCGCTGATCGGATCGATCCTGGGCGTGGGGCTCGCCAACCAGATGCTGTCCACCATTCCCGGCACGTCGGGGGTGGACATGGCACAGGTGCAGAAGGTGCTCTCCGCGCTGCTGTTCAGTCCGCTGATCGGTTTCGGCGCTGCGCTGCTGCTTCTCCTTGTCATGAAGCGTTTCCTGCGCAACGATCGGCTGTATCGTGAGCCGGAAGGCGATACGCCGCCGCCGCGTGGCATTCGCGCACTGTTGATCTTCACCTGTACGGCGGTCAGCTTCGCGCATGGCGGCAATGATGGGCAAAAGGGCATGGGCCTCATTATGCTCATCCTTATCGGCTGCGCGCCGACCGCCTATGCGTTGAACCGGACGTTGCCGGAAAGCGCTATGCCCGCATTCGTACGAAGCGCGCAGACCGGCTCCGCTGCCTATGCCGCCCATGGCGCGGGCGGAAATCCCACCATCGACCAGGCTCGTGCGATCGTCGTCGCCGGCGTCCGCGCCAAGGCGGTAGACAAGCCCGAAGTCTATACCGGCCTTTCCGTCCTTTCCCGCGACATTGGCGAGCGGATCGGCAATTACGGGGCGCTCAGCCGCGTGCCCGCCGCAATCGTACCCAATTTGCGCAACGACATGTATCTCGTCCTCGATACGACGCGCATGATCACGAAGAGCGAGACGGCCAAGAGCCGCTTCACCGCAACCGAGATCGAATCGCTCAACGGTTATGCCACACAGCTGGAGCGCGGCACGCGCTATATTCCCCTGTGGGTAAAGGTGACCGTCGCGCTGGCACTTGGCCTTGGCACCATGGTGGGATGGAAACGGATCGTGACGACGGTCGGAGAACGGATCGGCAAGACGCATCTGACCTATGGCATGGGAGCCGCGGCCGAGTTGACCACCGCCGCGACCATCATGATCGCGGAGTTCATGGGGCGGCCCGTGTCCACCACCCATATCCTGACGTCCGGCGTGGCGGGCGCGTCGGTCGCCAACGGAGCGGGGCTTCAGGTTCGTACGATCCGCAACATGATCCTGGCCTGGGTCCTGACCCTGCCGGCCGCGATGCTGCTTTCCGGCTTGCTCTACTGGATGCTGCTGGGTTTGGCTGGCGTGGTCGTGCGCTAAGTCCGCGATCGAAGCGTTCTGGTCGGGATAGGCCTTTACGTATTCGTTTCGTTTCTGCACGGGCGGAGCATGACTCACGCATCGCCCCCGTCGCACCGCCATATCCTGCTGGCCAGCCTGACCGGTACGGCGGTCGAGTTCTATGACTTCTACATCTATGCGACGGCGGCGGCGCTGGTCTTCGGACCGCTATTCTTTCCGGCGTCATCCGCGACCGCCCAGTTGCTGCTATCCTATGCCAGCTTCGGCCTGGCCTTTGTCGCGCGCCCCGTGGGTGCGATTGCCTTTGGTCATTTCGGCGACCGAGTGGGCCGCAAGTCGACCTTGGTCGTCAGCCTGATGCTGATGGGGGGATCCACCGTCGCCATCGCCTTCCTGCCGACCTATGCGCAGGCGGGTTGGATCGCCCCGCTACTCTTGTGCATCGCGCGATTGGGGCAGGGGCTCGGTTTGGGGGGCGAATGGGGTGGTGCTGCCCTGCTGGCCGTCGAGAACGCGCCGCCGGGGCGTCGCAACACCTGGGGCATGTTTCCTCCGCTCGGCGCGCCGGTAGGCTTCATCCTGGCCAATGGCTTCTTTTTGTTGCTGGGCCTTGTCCTGACCGACGCGCAGTTCCGCGCCTGGGGCTGGCGGCTGCCGTTCCTGGCAAGCGCGGTGCTGGTGATACTGGGGCTTTGGGTTCGGCTTCGTCTGACCGAAACGCATGACTTTACCGAGGCCAAGCGGTCCGAAGCCTTGCCCCGCATTCCTTTCGCGACATTGGTGCAGGATCATGGCCGCGCGCTGCTGGTCGGGACCGGCGGCGTGGTTGCCTGCTTCGCGATCTTCTACCTCGCGACCGCCTTCGCGCTTGGATATGGCACGACCGTCCTGAACTATCCGCGCGAGGCTTTTCTGGGCATTCAGCTCATCGCGATCCTGTTCCTAGCGCTGGGGGTCATCATCTCCAGCGTGATGGCGGACCGTCGTGGAGCCCCCGCCATGCTGACTCTTGGCTTTGCGGGTTGCGTTCTGGTCGGCCTCGTCATGGGGCCGATGCTGGGTGCAGGATCGCTGGTCGTGGTGTTCGTCTGGCTCGCGCTCGCGCTGTTCGTAATGGGCTTTGCCTATGGTCCGCTCGGCGGATGGCTGCCCGCGCTGTTCCCAGCCGGTGTGCGCTATACGGGGGTGTCGATGACGTTCAATCTGGGTGGGATCATCGGCGGCGCGCTCGCCCCCATCGCCGCGCAGGCCCTGACCGAGCGTGGCGGGCTGAACTTTGTCGGCGGCTATCTGGTCGCCGCCGGTCTGCTCAGCCTCGCCGGGCTTGCCCTGATGCGCGGGAAAAGCGTTCAGGCCTGACGCAGCAGGGTCAGCCGAGCCTTGCCGTGGACGCGTGAGGCGTCGACGGTGAAGCCCGCCAGCTCGATTTCCTCCTGCTTGGCGGTTTCGATGCTGATCCACGTTCCGGCGCCGACCCAGCCGAGCCGCGCCAGCTTGTCGAGCGCCACGCTCCCCGCACCGGTGCCATAAGGTGGGTCCATCAAGATCAGGTCCAGCGGCTGGCGAGCGGGCCCCAGCGCCATGACCGAGGCGGCGCGGACGTCCGCCTTGGCACCCAGCTTTTCGAGATTGGCACGGAGAGCGTCCAGCGCGCCGCGATCCTGCTCGACGAACAGACAGGACGCCGCCCCGCGCGACAAGGCCTCGATCCCCAGCGCGCCCGAGCCCGCGAAGAAATCGCCCACGGCCAGCCCGTCGAAATCACCCAGCCGAGCGGTCAGCATCGAGAACAAGGCCTCCCGCGTCCGATCGGCGGTCGGGCGGGTGACGTCACCCTTTGGCGCGACGAGCGGGCGACCCCGCCATTGTCCAGCAATCACCCGCATCAACGATCTCCTCGCGGGCGGCCAGGCCGCGATCCGCCGCCGCCCGGTCGACCACCCGGCCGCCCGGAAGGCCGATCGCCATTCCGCCCGTCGGATCTGGGACGCGCTGGACCCCGTGGGGTGGGGGAAGCGCCGCGCTCGGTCCGGTCCCCACGCTCCATACGACCTTCCGTCGGCCGCTTGCCGAATGGCTTTCGTTCGCCGGAATTTGCTCGGCCCGTCGGGCGGTCGCCACCGCGCTCATTCGGGGCGAACCGCCCTTGACGTGCGTTCGGCGAGGCGGCGGCGCGTCCCGGACGCTCGCTGCGGTCCTGGCGATCATCGGCCCGTGGGGGGCGCTTAGCGAAGGGTTTCGCCCGGTCGCCCTGGTTTGCGGAGGGGCGTGGGCTGCGCGCGGGGACGGCGTCCCGGCGTACCTCGCCGTCCCGCTCCGTGCGGGCACGCGCCGGTGCGGTTCGTGTCGGGGGCGTGCGGAAGCCTGCGCGTGGTGCCGGCCGTACGGCATCGGCAGGGATGCCGCCCTCCAACGTCTTGCGGAACTCGACGATCTCGTATCCCTTCACCTCACCGATCTCACCGGCCGGGAGATCGCCGAGCAGGAACGGGCCATAGCGTAGCCGAATCAACCGGCTGACCTGCAACCCCAGATGTTCGAGAACGCGGCGGACTTCGCGATTCTTGCCCTCTCGCAAGGTCATCTCGATCCAGACATTGGCCCCGGTCCGTCGTTCCAGATTGGCGTCGATCTGGCCATAGCGGATCCCGTCGATCTCGACCCCGTGGATCAGTTCCTCGAGCTGCGCCTGCGTGATGTCGCCATAGGCGCGCGCGCGATAGGTCCGCTCGACGCCGGTGGCGGGCAACTCCAACTGGCGCTTGAAGCCGCCATCGGTGGTCAGCAGCAGCAGCCCCTCGGTATTCAGATCGAGCCGTCCGACCGGCACCAGCCGGGGCAGGTCCGCGGGCAGCCGGTCGTAGATGGTCGGCCGCCCCTTGGGATCGCGTTCCGTCACCAGCAGGCCGTTGGGCTTATGATAGAGGAACAGTCGGGTCGGCTCGGGCGCGGCGACCGGCTGTCCGTCGACGGTGATGCCGTCGAGCGAGGAAAGCAGGGTCGCTGGCGTGTCGATCGCGACGCCGTTCAGGGCGATACGCCCCTCGGCGATCATCCGCTCGACCTCTCGACGCGATGCGACACCGGCCCGGGCCAGCAGCTTGGCGATACGTTGATCTGATGTCATGATCGACGCTGATACATAGGGTGTAGGCCAAAGGAAATTAATTGCGTCGTTTCCGCCGGACAAAGCGTTACGGCGATGAGTGGGGCAAGAAAGACGGGCCGATAGAGGGATGAAATTCTTCGGGCGGAAAAAGCGGCAGCTGGTCAGGCTGCTTGTGGTCGAAGACGAACCGCTGGTCGCCTTCGACACCGAGCATGTGCTGAGCGATGCCGATTACGAAGTGGTGGGGACGGTCGACCGGGTCAGCAAGGCCATCACGCTGATCGAGGGCGGTACCGCGATCGACCTAGTCCTGGCCGATGTGCAATTGGCGGACGGCAGTGGCGTCGATGTCGCCAGGGCGGCGCACGAACGCGATATTCCCGTCCTGTTCCTTACGGGCACGCCGCCGGATGGCGTGGAGAATCTCGCCGAGGGAATATTGATGAAGCCTTATGGCGCGCGGGACTTGCTTGGCGCCATTGCCGCGATCGAGGAACGGCGGACCGGTAAGGCGCCCAGTCGCTTGCCCGCCGGTTTCCGATTGTTCGCCCGCGCCTGATCCGCGCCCCGTTGCCCGGCGACGGCAAGCGCACTACGGTCCGCGCTTTGCGATAGGGCGGGTCTGTTTCATATGGCGAGTGCGCGTTGGCTGGACGGAGTGCGGCCGTATGTTGAGGCAGCCCCGCTGGCCTCTCTGGCACTCGGCATATCTTCCGCCTTCCCGCTGACGATGATCAACGCGACGCTGGCCAGCCGGTTGGCGGAAGCGGGGATCGAGAAGAAGAGCGTCACGGCCTTCGCGCTCGTCATCCTGGCCTATAATTTCAAATTTCTCTGGGCCTGGATCGTCGAGGGCGTTAAAATCCCCGTGCTGCATCGGCTCGGCCAGCGTGTGTCCTGGCTGTTCGTCGTCGCGGCACTGGTCTGTCTTGCGGCGGTCGGCCTGGGGCTGACCGATCCGCGCGTTTCCCTGGCGCAAACGGCCTTGGCCGCAATCGCACTGGGGGTTGCGGGCGCGACTTTCGACATCGTGATCGACGCCTATCGCATCGAACTCCTCGAACCCCGTCAGCTCGGCGTAGGGGCGGGCATGGGCCAATATGGCTGGCGCATCGGCTCTGCGCTGGTGGCGTCGCTGTCGCTGGTCGTGGCGACGCGGGCGGGATGGAGCGTCGCCTATCTCGTCAGTTGCGCCTTCGCCTTGCCCGCGATCCTGACGGCCCTCGTCATGGGTGAGCCCGCGCGTCATAGCGAGATCACGGCGAAACGCCCGACCGAAGGAATCGTCCGGGCCGTGGTGGGCCCATTCGCCGAATTCTTCCGGCGTCAGGGCGCGGCCATCATCCTGGCGTTCATCCTCGTCCACAAGATCGGCGACACCTTGGCCAATCTGACGTTTCGGCTGCTGTTCAACGACTTGGGTTTCAGCAAGGACGAGATTGCGCTCTATGACGTCGGGGTCGGTTTCTGGGCGCTCTTGGTGGGTGTCTTCGTCGGCGGCTTGCTATACGCGCGTCTGGGCATGAAGCGGTCGGTCATCATCAGCCTGATCCTGATGGCGGTGTCTAACCTGTCCTTTGCCGGTCTTGCGGCGCTCGGCCATTCCAATTGGGGCATGGCGGGCGCGATCGGGTTCGAGAATTTCTCCAGCGGGATCGGTGGCGTGACGGTGGTGGCCTATTTCTCCGCCTTGACCGATCTGCGTTTCACCGCCGCGCAATATGCCCTGATCTCCGCGGCGGCCAGCATCGTTGGGCGAATCCTCAGCGGGACGACCGCCGGGGCATTGGTCGAGCGGTTCGGTTATGTCGACTTCTATCTACTTACGACCGTCGCCGCGGTGCCGGGGGTCATCCTGTTCTGGTGGATGGCGCGCTCCGGCCTGGTTGACCGTTCAATCGGTAGCGCGGGCGTCGAAGGAGAGGGCGACGCCCGTCGCGAGGTGCCCGTTACCCAGTGATCGGGCGCCCCTCATCGGCAAAGGCGGCGCTGACGGCGGCTGCGCTGGCGAGTACGCCGTCCACCCGCCGCACGCCGAGCAGGTCGCTCATCAGATAGCGCGCCTTGTCCGGCGCCCTTTCCATCTGCGCCAATATGGTGATGAGCGCGGCTTCGGCAGCGGTCATTCGGGCGCAGCAGCACGGCGCGATCGCGATCTGGCCCGAAGCATGCGCGGCGAGATCGGCCATCAACGTCCGCATGAGCAACAAGGGCCGCCGGAAGTCCTGGCCAAAGACGGTGAACAGCGTATGCGCGGCGCGTGCATCCCCCAGGCCGTGGGCGCCCATTCGACGTACCGCGAACAACGCTATCCGCGCATAGGGGCAGGCCGGCAGCATGTGGGGAAGCGTGGTGGAAAGGGTCGTGGTTTCGGCCATCGGCTGGGACTCCGTGATGATGGAGCCCATGCTAATTGCTCGCTATTGATAGTCAATCGCAAATGAAGGGGTTCGCTGCGGCGCTTCGTCGCATCATTGCGGCACTTCGTCATTGAGCGCCAACACATGCCCTGCGAGATACAACGACCCGGCGATCAGAACACGGACCGGCTTCTGAAAGCGATGGGCGATCACCTTCAGAGCCTCTGCCGGATCGGCTGCCGCGAGCGCCTCGATACCAAGTTGCCGCGCTTGGCTTGCCAGTTCCTCGGGGGCGTGGGTGGCGTGATCGGGGACTGGTACCGTCACGATGAAATCGACCATCGCGCCCAGCTTCTGCAGGACCGGCCCTGCTTCCTTGTTCGCCAGCATTCCCAACACCAGAGCGCTCGGCCCCTGCGATTGCCAGTGCATCATGGCACGGGCGACGGGGCCGGCCGCCGAGGGATTGTGCGCGCCATCGAGCCAGCAGTTGCTCCCGCTGGGGAGGCGGGCGGTCAGAGGGCCATCACCCAGGCGCTGCATGCGGGCAGGCCAGTGCGTTTGCGTCGCGGCAGCCTGCAAGGCCTCGTCGGGAATGGACAGCTTGTCCTGGTGCCGGATCATCGCCGTTGCCAGCGCGAGATTCCGCGCTTGGTGCCCGCCGATCAGGGCGGGGCGGGGCAGGGTGATTTCTCCCTGCTCGTCGCGATAATCGACCTTGCCCGGCCGGGAACGACTGAACCAATCCCGACCACGCGACACCAAAGGCGCACCGGCGTTTGCCGCCACCTGCGCGATCGCCTCGCGAAGAGATCGTGGATAGTCCATCGTGACGAGCGGTGTCCCGGCCTTGGCGATGCCCGCCTTCTCCCGCGCGATGCCGATCAGACTGCGGCCCAGAAACGCCTCATGATCGATGCCGAGCGCCGCGATCCCGCAGACGGCGGGCGGAGGCAGGATGTTCGTTGCGTCCAGACGCCCGCCCAGACCGACCTCGACGATCGTCGCAGCCGCTGGCGTACGCGCGAAGGCCAAAAAGGCCGCCGCCGTTGTCACCTCGAAGAAGCTGGCCCCGATCCCCTCGGCCTGGCCAAGCACCTCATCCAACAGGGCGGCGAGGGCGTCGTCCTCGATCAAATCGCCTGCGATGCGAATACGCTCGTTGAAGCGCACCAGATGCGGGCTCGAATAGACATGGACTCGCCGACCGGACGCCTCGATCGCGGTACGCAGAAAGGCGCAGGTCGAACCCTTGCCGTTGGTGCCGGCAACGTGAAAGACGGGGGGCAGATGGTTCTGCGGATCGCCCAACCGTGCCAGCAATTGCGTGATCCGCTCCAGCCCCAATATGTCCGCTCCGGGCGACAGCGACCACAGGCGATCGAGCTGTGCCTGTACGGCCGGGTTTTGGGAGCGGGCATGATCGGGCATCGGCCGGTCTCGCATAGGGGCGGGGGATATGAAAGGGGCGGACCTCTCGGCCCGCCCTTCTAAAGACATCGCCCTTCAAAGGCGACGCTCGCGACTGTTCGGATCAGGCGGCTTTGCGCGATCCCGTCAGATAGCCGATGACGGTCGCCAGACGCTCGCGCAGATCGTGGCGGTGGACGACCATGTCGAGCATGCCGTGGTCGAGATAATATT
The DNA here is from genome assembly GCF_965112005.1 of Sphingomonas sp. Marseille-Q8236. Taxonomy (NCBI): domain Bacteria; kingdom Pseudomonadati; phylum Pseudomonadota; class Alphaproteobacteria; order Sphingomonadales; family Sphingomonadaceae; genus Sphingomonas; species Sphingomonas sp. Marseille-Q8236. The sequence goes on along the minus strand of NZ_CBCOPO010000002.1, from coordinate 1,129,520 downwards.
CCGACGTCTGGAAATCATCGGGTAGCTTTTCGCGGATCGTGTTCTCGATCACCCGGCGGCCGGTGAAGGCCAAGGTCGCCTTCGGCTCGGCGATCTGGACGTCGCCCAGCATGGCATAGGCGGCCATCACGCCGCCCGAGGTCGGATCGGTCAACACGACGATATAGGGCAGGCCCGCATCGTGCAGCATCTGGATCGCGACAGTGGTGCGCGGCATCTGCATCAGGCTGAGGATACCCTCCTGCATCCGCGCGCCGCCCGATGCGGTGAAGATGACATAGGGGCATTGGTCGGCAATCGCCGCCTCGACCCCGCGCACAAAGGCTTCACCCACCGCAAGGCCCATCGACCCGCCCATGAAGGCGAAATCCTGTACCCCGATCACGACCTTGTGACCCAGGATCGTGCCACGCGCATTGACGAGCGCGTCATTCTCCGCCGCATTGGCGCGGGCGGCCTTCAACCGGTCGGCATAGCGCTTTGAGTCGCGGAACTTGAGCGGATCTTCCGGTACCTTGGCGGGGGGAAGCTCGTTGCAGCTCCCTTCGTCCAGCAGGTGACGGAAGCGTGCCTTTGGACCGATGCGATCATGATGGTCGCACTTGGGGCAGACGTTCAGATTGTCTTCCAATTCCTTGGTGAAGACCATCTGCCCGCATCCCTTGCACTTGTGCCAGAGATTGTCGGGCGTTTCCCGCTTGGCGACGAAGGGGATGACGTTACGGACGCTGTTGAGCCAGCTCATGCGAGTTCCTTGCGTGCATCGGCCAGTGCCGACGACAGAGTTTCAATATAGGCCCGGACCGGCGCCGGTGCAGCGGCGCCATGTTCGCCGACCAGATCGACGATGGCGGAACCGACCACGACGCCGTCCGCCACGCGACCGATCGCCGCGGCCTGTTCAGGCGTGCGGACGCCGAAGCCGACCGCGACGGGCAACTGCGTCGCCGCCTTCAACCGGGCAACCGCCTCTTCGATCGAGGATTGCGCAGCCTGTTGCTGTCCGGTGATCCCCGCGACCGAGACGTAATAGAGAAAACCATCGGCGCCGGTCAGGATCGTCGGCAGACGGGCGGCGTCGCTGGTCGGGGTGGCAAGCCGGATCGACGCCACACCCTCGGCGCGCAACGCGACGCCCAATGCATCGTCTTCCTCGGCCGGAACGTCGACGCAGATCACGCCGTCCACGCCAGCTTCGGCTGCAGCCTTGGCGAACCACTCGGGGCCGCGCACCGTCATCGGATTGGCATAGCCCATCAGGACCAACGGCACGTCCGGATGGCGTTCGCGAAAGGCCGAAGCGATCGACAGGACGTCGGCGGTGCGGGTGCCAGCGCCAAGGCTGCGGATGTTCGCCTTCTGAATGGCGGGCCCGTCCGCCATCGGATCGGTGAAGGGCATGCCGAGTTCGATCACATCGGCTCCGCCCTGGACCAGGGCGTCGAGGATCGCGGCGGTATCGCCCGGTGTCGGGTCGCCCGCCGTCACGAAGGTCACCAGCGCGGCGCGGCCAGACTGGGCACAGCGCGCGAAGCGGTCGGCGATCCGGCTCACATCTTCACTCCCATGGCATCGGCAACGGTGAAGATGTCCTTGTCGCCGCGACCCGAGATGTTGACGAGTGCGATCTGGTCGCGATCCATCGACGGCGCGCGCTTGATCAGACCCGCCAGCGCATGGCTGCTTTCGAGAGCGGGAATGATCCCCTCGATCTTGCAGCAAAGCTGGAATGCCTCCAGTGCCTCGGTATCGGTGATCCCCTCATAGACCACGCGGCCGGTATCGTTCAGCCAGCTATGCTCGGGCCCGATGCCCGGATAGTCGAGACCTGCCGAGATCGAATGCGCCTCGGTGATCTGGCCATCCTCGTCCTGAAGCAGATAAGTCTTGTTGCCGTGCAGGATGCCGGGCTTGCCGCCGGTCAGGCTGGCGGCGTGTTGCGTGGTGGCAAGGCCATGGCCTGCCGCCTCGATCCCGAGCATCGCGACGTCGGGATCGTCGAGGAACGGATGGAAAAGGCCGATCGCATTCGACCCGCCCCCGACCGCCGCGATGAGCAGGTCGGGGAGGCGGCCCTCCGCCTCCATGATTTGACGGCGCGATTCGGTTCCGATCACCGACTGGAAGTCGCGCACCATCTCCGGATAGGGATGCGGTCCCGCCGCCGTGCCGATGATGTAGAACGTGTCGTGGACATTGGCGACCCAGTCGCGCAGCGCCTCGTTCATCGCGTCCTTGAGCGTCTGTGCGCCCGACGTCACCGGGCGGACTTCCGCGCCGAGCAGCTTCATGCGGAAGACATTGGGCGCCTGCCGCTCGATATCGCGTGCGCCCATGAAAATGGTGCAGGGCAGGCCGAAGCGCGCGGCGACCGTCGCGGTGGCGACGCCATGCTGGCCGGCGCCCGTCTCGGCGATGATCCGCGTCTTGCCCATCCGCTTGGCAAGCAGGATCTGGCCGATGCAGTTGTTGATCTTGTGCGCGCCGGTGTGGTTCAGTTCCTCGCGTTTGAAATAGACCTTGGGCCCCTTGCCTTCGGGCGCGGTCTCGCGGAGCATCGCGGTCAGCCGTTCCGCATAATACATCGGGCTGGGACGCCCGACATAATGGGTCATCAGGCCGTCGAATTCGGCCTGGAAAGCCGGGTCGACCTGCGCCGCGCGATATTCGCGTTCGAGGTCGAGGATCAGCGGCATCAGCGTCTCGGCGACGTAGCGGCCGCCGAATTCACCGAAATGGCCGCGCTCGTCGGGCTGGGCGCGGAAGGAGTTGGGGGCGTTCATTTCGTATCCCTTGAGCATTTGCGGGGCGAGCCCTGCAAACGATCCTGTCACTGATTTGTCGCAACGGCTTTAAGGAACGCGGCGATCTTGTCCATATCCTTGACGCCGGGCGCGCTTTCCACGCCGGACGAAACATCGACCAGCGGCGCGCCCGTACGGCGTATGGCTTCGGCAACGTTGCCCGCATCCAGTCCACCCGACAGCGCCCAGCGCAAGGGATGCCGAACGCCGTCGAGCAGGCTCCAGTCGAACCGCAATCCCATGCCTCCGGGCAGCGAGGCCTCGTCCGGCGTCTTCGCGTCATACAGGATCAGGGTGGCGGCACCGGCATAGTCGCGCGCCTTGTCCACATCGTCACGCACCTTGATGGCGACCGCGGCCCAGACCTCCTTATCGAACCGGGCACGGATCGCCGCCACGCGGGCGGGGGCCGTGCGATGAAGCTGGATGGCGTCGAGAGTCCCTGCCCGAACGGCGGCTTCGAGCAATTGGTCGTCGGGATCGACGAAGACGCCGACTCGTCGGACGTGATCCGGCACCCGCCCCGCGAGCCCGGCGGCGGCATCGAAGGTCAGATGCCGGGGCGAGGCCGGGAAGAAGACGAAGCCGACATGGCTCGCCCCGCCGCCCAGTGCCGCGTCGAGCGTCGCGGTCGTGGTCAGTCCGCAAATCTTGGCAGTGGTCGGCATGGCCTGTTCCGGGATGAGAGGAAATCGACGGAGAAAGGCGTCAAAGCGTGGCGGCAATGGCCCGTGCGGCGGCGTCGGGATCATCGGCCTGGGTGATGGGGCGACCGATGACCAGGATGGACGCGCCCGCGTCCACCGCAGCACGCGGGGTAACCACCCGCTTCTGGTCGCCGACCACGCCATTGGCCGGGCGGACGCCCGGGACCACGAAGAAGCCCTTCGGCCAAGCTTTCCGTGCCGCTGCGACTTCTTCGCCGGAGCAGACGATGCCGTCTACGCCCGCCTCCGCCGCCAGATCGGCGAGGCGACGGACATGATCGGCGGGGCTCCCGGTCACGCCGGTATCGGTCAGGTCGGTGGCATCCAGGCTGGTGAGCATGGTGACGGCCACGACCTTGGTTCCCGTCGGTGCTGCCGCCTTGGCATCCTCCAGCATCGCACGACCGCCCGCCGCATGAACCGTCAGGATCGCAGGCGCGAGCGGACCCAGCGACTGCACCGCCTTAGCGACGGTATTGGGAATGTCGTGCAGCTTCAGGTCGAGGAAGATCGGCAGGCCGATATGCGCCATCTCCCGCACGCCCGTGGCGCCATGCGCGCAGAAGAACTCCAGGCCGAGCTTCAGGCCGCCGACATGATGACGCACCTTTTGCGCCAGCGCCTGCGCGCGGGCCAGATCGGGCGTGTCGATCGCGACATAGATGCGATTGCTCATAAGGGGATCAGACCATGGGCTGGGTGGAAAGGGGGGCGGGCTCGACCGGGGCGGCATAGAGGCCGGTCTCGGTCGAGGAGGTGGCGGTCGCCAGCGCGCGTTCGGTTGCGTTCAACCGCTGCCGCAAGCGCCAGCGCGCCGCATGCTGCCAGATGAGCGTGGGGACCAGCCCGAGCAGAAAGGTCAGGAACAGCAGAAGCGGCAGGTTCACATCCGCCACCAGGCCGCCAACCAGCCGGATCGGCACAGTCGTCCAATTGCCCAGCGTGAAGGCCGCGGCCAGGAAGGCCAGCAGGCACCAGAACAGCATTTTCAGGAACTGCATGCGCTTCTCCGCCTAACCTATAACCGAACCGCGCAAGAGGCGGCCGGACATCGCTTGCGCGACGCGGTCTAGCCGCGTTGGTCCGGCATGACCAGCCTTCAGCCGATCTCGCGGCGAAGCGAGGCGATCAGCGGTGCGATCGCGGTGAGGCGATCCTCTTCTTCGTTCAGGATCGCCACGAAAGCTCGCCGCTTGAAGGCCGCGACCGCACCGGGTTTGAGGCGGATGGTCGGGGGGAGGGTGGAAACGGCGATGTCGATCATCCTCTCCGCGCCATGCAGCCGTCCCCAGAGATAGTCGTTCTCGCGGTAGCTGCGACTGAAGAACGCCCCGAAGGTCAGGAATTGAATGCCCTTCAGCGTCGCTTCCGCGCCGCCCGAGCGGATCGCGGTCGCGTCGTCGGGGGATATGCGATCGACCTTGATCGGGTCGAACTCGTCCAGACCCTCGCCCTGCAGAAGCGGTAGGGTCGCCACGTCGAAATAGGGGAAGCCAAGATAGGTCAGCAACAATGTGCGCCGCGCCGCGCGGGGTAGGCCCGCAAAGGCGCTCGCCAACCGCGCATCCGTTTCGCCGTCCAGGCGTGTCAGGTCGAGCCTTGTCCGCAATTCCTCGAGGACCCGTCCGCCGTCGCTCCGTACGGAACGGACGTCATGTGCCATGTCGGCATAGGCGCCGCCATTTTGCCGTTCCAGAAATTCGGCAAGCGATTCGTAGAGGGCGTCGCGAACGGGAGCGAGTTCCGTCTCGCTATGCTCACCCTCGAGTTCGGTCAGGCGGCGGGCAAGCAGCCGCAGGCGGCGGATGCGATAACCCAGGTCGAAGCCACGAAGGAATGCCTTTGCCCCTTCACTGGGGCCGCCGGTGAAGCCAATCGCTTCGCCATTGCCGCTTCGCGCGGCCAACGTCCGCTCGACCATCGCGCGAAGCCGACTGCGCCTCGCGGTCCCGTCGTCGCCGGTGGCCTCCGCCAGCATGGTCGCAATCATATCGACGACGCCCGCGATCTTCAGATGACCATAAGCGGCATAGCTGAACCCAGCCTTCGCGGCGGCGGCCGCTTGCGCTCGCACCCGCCAGGAGGCGAGACGGGCGGCGGTCGGGCGATCGAGGAAGAAGGTGCCGCCGAACAGTTGTTCGATCTCCTGCTCGACATTCTCGCGGATCGCGGCGACGATCGCCTGCATCCGGTCGATCCGCCCGGACCGGGCGGCGATCGCTTCCAGATTGTCGCGGATAGGCTGTTGTCGGGGAAGTTCGCTGATCGCGCCGATGATCGTCTGGAAGAAGCCGGGATGACCGCCGCCGCCGGGAAGGCGGAAATGCATGCCCGGAAAAGGGTCGATATAGACGAAACGCCGATCGACCTGCCGACGCGCCGGGCGGCGGCCGAGTGCGTCGATAGCGGGACGAAAGGGCGCGTTGACCAGCACCGAACCATCGATCAGCACCGCCTTGTCCGCTGCTCCGGCGGCATGATGGCGTGGCAGCACCCGGCGCAGAAAGGCGTCCCGCTCGGGCCAGGACTGATCGCGTGCTTCGAGGACGCGGTCGAGTTCGGCCACAGTGAACGGCGGGAAGGCCCCCGGAAAACTGGAGGTCGCGCGCGCGGCAAAGACGAGTTCGGGGACGGCCGCCAGCTTGCCGTCTCCGCTGTCGGTAAAGTCGACCACCATGCGATGCTCGGTCTCCACCACCTCGCCGGGCGAATGCAGCCGGAGCCGCTGCGGCTGGCCGGTAAAATCGGTAACGGTGACGAACAGGTCGAGCGGCTGGCCGGGCGGCAGAAGCCGCTTGCCCGCTGGCGCTGCGGCCATCCGGTCGAACGCCTCCAGCAACCGACCGGTAAAGTCGTCGGCGGCAAAGGGCGGCTCGAACCAGCGTGAGCGGATGAGATGGCCCAGCTTGCGGCGAACCTCCTCGCGGGTTTCCTCGTCCAGCCCTTCGATCTTGTCCCCGCTGCGCCCGGCGGCCATCCAGGCGATGGGGAGCGCCCACATCTTGGAGAAGCGCGACGTCGGCGCGGCATCCGGTGCGATCAGCGACTCGATGTCGGCTGCTTCCAGCCACAAATCGGTCAGGGGATCGAGCGACTGGCCGGTGGACAGTGCCTGCCCCAAAAAGATGCCGTTGATGCCGCCCGCGCTTGCGCCTGCGATAATGTCTGCCAGGATGCGAACCCGCACGCCGCCGCGAGCGGCCATTTCGTCGAGCAATTCATGATAGACCGCATCGACGGCCGAGGCGGGTGGATCCCCCTCATGCGAGGCTCGGCTGGCGCGAACCACGCGCCAGATCTCCTTGGTGATGCCGTGCATGTAGACGGCCAGGCTGATCCCGCCATAACAGACCAGCGCCAGCCGTAACTCTTTCTCCCGCATCAGCGCGGTCCGATCCTCGCCCAGATGGGCAGGTGATCCGATGCCTTTCGAGAGGTCGGGCTGGCATGAACCCCGCATTCGGCAATGCGGAGATCGGGGGACACCATGATCCGGTCCAGCCGTCCGATCGGGCGACGCGCGTGGAAGCTCGGGCCGGTATCGGCCATGGTGAAGTCGCGGCAGAAATCGCGCAGGCAGCCCGAACCGCGGGTCCACTCGTTCAGGTCACCCATCATCACCGTGGGGTGGCGATGCAGGCAACTCGCCAAATGGGACAGAATCGCCGCCGCCTGGCGTCGCCGCCATAGCCCGGACAGGTCCAGATGCATGCCGACGACGCGGATCACGCCGCCTGCGGTCCGCAGATCGGCCATCACGGCCCCGCGCGGCTCCAGCGACGGAAGGTGGATCGCCTCGAAGTCGAGTATCTGGGTCGATTTGCGGACGAGGATCGTATTGCCGTGCCAGCCCAGGGACCTGGCCTTCATACCATAGACGATCGGCTTCCAGTCGCTGTGATCGTCGAGCATGTGAAGGGGAATCACGCCCTCCCGGTCACCGAAGCGACGGTCCGCTTCCTGGAGCGCGATGACATCGGCATCGACTTCGCGCAGGACATCGAGGATGCGGTCGGGATTGCGGCGTCGATCGGCACCGATCCCCTTCCGGATATTATAGCTGGCGACCTTGATCATTCCGCGAATGTAACGCACCCCAACGGCTTTGGTGCCACATGGATCAAGCGCGACCGGCGGGAAATGGTGCCGGTTGAGGGGCTCGAACCCCCGACCCCCTGATTACAAATCAGGTGCACTACCAACTGTGCTAAACCGGCATTGCCGTCCCCATGCGTCAAGATACGCCGAAGGTCCAGCCCTCCGTTCGCGCGATCAGCGGAGAAAGCCCGGTTGGGTGCCATAGATCATCGCGAACGGCCATCTTGCGTAGCCAAGCCGAGGTCAGGATCGCATCGGTGCTATGATCGTCATAGCGGTCGAGGGGGCGATGCCGCTCGCTCCCCAAGGCCATGAGGGCGTCGTCCAGAGCTTCGGCGCTCCTGATCTTGCTTCGCCCGCGCGGTCGCCCGGCGTCGCGCGCGGCGATCGAAGTGTAGATTTCGACGACCAGCGCCCCAGTGGAGGGGATGGGATCGAACGGCCAGATCGCGACATGGCCATCGATCCGTCGAAGCAGACGCATCCCAGCGAAACTCGCCTTGGCGACCTGCGACGCGCCGATCGCATCATAGACGGTCGACGGTTTGCGACCGCCATCCGGCGCGATCTCGCATGCGCGCCAGTGAAGGAAGTCGGCCTTTTGCCCATCCGCCGCCCCGAAATAGAAATGCCGCCCGCGCCGGGCCTCCAGAAAGCTGCGAGCGCCCAGGTCGGGATCGTTGCTGCTATCATCGACATAATCCCATAGCGCGCGCGCATCCACGGTCGGCCGGTCGCCGGGCAGATGCGCGCCACGGGCGACGAAAGGGGCGGAAAAGCTGAAATCGAAACCGATCAACAGCGGCTCGGCGGCGCGTTCCAGCAACCAGGCCGCGACGCCTTCACGCGACCAGGCTCGACCAGGCGGCATGACGAGTTCGGGCGGCGCCCGGCCACTCCCGCACATCGCCATGCGGATACCCGGATGGGACGTGCCATGCGCGCCGGACCAGTCGATTGCGACGAAGCCGGTAAAGCGGTCAGGCGCGATGGCTGTCTTCTCCATCCTGTCGGCGCAACGCGCGCCTACGCTCTTCCCACCATGCCATCCGTTCGGCGATGCGCTTTTCCAGCCCTCGCCCGGACGGCTCGTAAAAATCCTGGGGCGGCAGTTCGTCCGGCCAGTAGTTCGCGCCCGAAAAGCCGCCGTCCGCATCGTGATCATATTGATAATTCGCACCATAGCCGATCTGCTTCATCAGCTTGGTCGGGGCATTCAGGATATTGGTTGGCGGCATCAGCGATCCGGTTTCCTTCGCCGACCGCCAGGCCCGTTTTTGGGCCATATATGCGGCATTCGATTTGGGCGCGGTCGCGAGATAGAGACAGGCTTGGACGATCGCCAATTCACCCTCCGGTGAGCCTAGAAAGTCATAGGCGTCCTTAGCGGCAAGGCATTGGCTCAAGGCCTGTGGATCGGCGAGCCCGATGTCCTCGACGGCGGCGCGTGTCAGCCGGCGCAGCACATAGAGCGGTTCCTCGCCCGCCGTCAGCATCCGCGCCAGGTAGTAAAGCGCGGCTTGCGGGTCCGACCCCCGGATCGACTTGTGAAGCGCAGAAATGAGGTTGTAATGCCCCTCCCGATCCTTGTCATAGACCGCGACCCGTCGCTGTAGGAAGGCGGACAGCCCGGCGGCGTCGAGCGGTTCGGGTAGATCGACCGCAAACAGCGTCTCAGCCTGATTGAGTAGGAACCGTCCATCGCCATCAGCGCTGGCGAGCAAGGCTTCACGCGCCGCCGGCTGGAGGGGTAGGGGGCGGGCCATCTCCGTCTCCGCCCTGGTCAGCAATTGTTCCAGCGCAGATTGACCGAGACGGTGCAGGATCAGGACCTGCGCACGGCTGAGCAGCGCGGCGTTGAGTTCGAAGGAGGGATTCTCGGTTGTCGCGCCGACCAGCGTTACGGTGCCGTCCTCGACAAAGGGCAGAAACCCATCCTGTTGCGCGCGGTTGAAACGGTGAATCTCGTCTACGAACAACAGGGTGCGCTGTCCCAGTCGGGCATGGTCGCGAGCTTCGGCAAAGACCTTTTTCAAGTCCGCCACACCCGAAAACACAGCCGAAATCGACGAGAACCGCAAGCCTACTGCTGCGGCCAGAAGGCGGGCGATCGTGGTCTTTCCGGTGCCTGGTGGTCCCCACAGGATCATCGACGATAGACGCTGTGCCGCGACCATCCGTCCGATTGCTCCTTCCGGCCCGGTGAGATGATCCTGCCCGACGACATCGCTTAACTGGTTCGGCCGAAGCCGATCCGCCAGCGGCGCGTCCGGCGATAGGGGAGGAGCGACAGGGGCGGGGTCCATACCCGCAAAGAGATCGGCCATGCCCATCATGTAGGAGATCGAAGCTCGATCGTCACCAACCCGTCTTAAGATATATCTCAATCTATCTTGACTTAAGCCCTCTGCGATATATCTTGATGCTATCGCAATAGGAGATTTCATGCAACATCATCATTTGGGCCGGATGCACGGCCACAGGCATGCGGGATCGCCTGGCTTCGGCTGGGATGACCTCGACGTCGGGATGCAGGGGCCGCGCGGCGGGCGGCGAGGCCCGTTTGGCGGCGACTGGTTTGCAGGCGGAGAACGTCCCGGCGGCGGGCGTCGCTCGCGCATGTTTGACGGAAGCGAGCTTCGTCTCGTTCTGCTCAAGCTGATCGCCGACGAGGCCCGGCATGGGTATGATCTGATCCGCGAGATCGAGGCCATGACCGGCGGCGCCTATGCCCCGAGCCCGGGCGTCATCTATCCGACCATGACCCTTCTCGACGAGATGGGCTTCATCGCGGAGCAGCATTCCGAAGGCTCCAAGAAACGGTTCGCCGCGACTGACGAGGGCCGCGCGCACCTGACGCAGAATAGCGAACGGGTCGAGGCCCTGATTGCCCGTCTGCGGGCGTTGGGCGAGCATCGGGATCGCATCGACGCCGCGCCGATCCGCCGTGCGATGGGCAGTCTTAAGGTCGCCCTCGGCCAACGCTTCGCCCGGAGTGATCTGTCGCAGGAGAGTCTGCACGACATCGCCGCGATGATCGATGAGCTTGCCCAGAAAGTGGAACGCCTAAAATGAACCAGTCCGTCGCCCGCGTGCCGACCCGCTCGGCCAGCCGCTATCTTCAGCAACTTGCCAAACATTGGTTGCACAAGATGGAGGTGGATTTCACACCGGAGGAGGGGACGATCTTGTTTCCCAACGGCTCCAAGCTGGAAATGCGTGCCGACAGCGACACGCTCGACATCGTGCTGACGGTGCCGGAAGCCGAGGACATCGCGCGGATGCGCGAAGTCGTTTCGAGCCATCTCGACCGCTTCGCCTTTCGCGAAGCACCGCTGACCTTCGACTGGCGCGAGGCTTAGGTCAGGAGTTTCCGGTAAAGAGCGCGCGATACGCCTCGATCACCGCGTCGTTCACCTTGTTCCACCGGTAATCGGCGACGCGGGCATGTCCCGCTTCGCTGAACCGGCGGCGCAACGCGGCATCGCTGGCAATCCGCTCGAGTGCGTCGGCATAGCCGCGAATGTCCCGTGCGCCGACCAGATAGCCCGTTTCCCCATTCACCACGAGATCCATCGCGCCCGTCGCATGGGCCGCGACCACGGGAACGCCCGCCGCCATCGCCTCTGTCGTGACATTGCCGAATGTTTCGGTGACGCTGGGGTTGAAGAAGATGTCCATCGACGCGACCGCCCGGCCCAGATCGTTGCCGGTCTGATAGCCCGCGAAGATCGCATCCGGGGTCGCCTTGGCGAACCAGTCCTGAGCGGGGCCCTTGCCGACCACCAGCACCTTGTGCGGAACCCCGCGCCGACGAAGCTCGGCCAGCGCATCCGCAAAGACGTCGAGGCCCTTTTCCTTGACCAGCCTTCCCAAAAAGCCGATCGCAACCTCGTCGTCCGCGATCCCCAGCGAACGCCGCCATTCGACACTGCGACGCGAGGGGCGGAACCGGTCATGGTCGATCCCGCGTGACCAAATACCCATGGGTGGCGTCACGCCCCATCCACGAAGTAGCGCGATCATGCTGGGGCTGGGGGCCACGACACGGTCGAACTTGTTATAGAAGCGCGTCAGCAACCGGATGATGGCGGGCTCGAGGAAGCCCAGCCCGTAATAGGCGGGATAGGTCTCGAACCGCGTATGGACCGAGGCGATCGACGCGACCCCATTTTCCCGCGCCCAGCGAACCGCGGCATGGCCCAGAAATTCCGGAGCGGAGACATGGACGATATTGGGCGCGAACGCTTCCAGATCGGCCCGGACCTTGGCCGGTAGCCCGCGCGCCAGCTTATAATCGGCCCGGAAGGGCAGCGGGATCGCGGGCACATCGACCAGGTCGCCGACAGGTGGGAATGCGGGCGTGGAAGAGGTCGGCGAATAGACGCGCACCGCCACTCCGCGATCGAGCAAATGCCCGACGAGCCGGTTCAGCGTCTGGTTCGCGCCGTCGCGCGTATAATTATAGTTGCCGCTGAACAGGGCGACGCGAAACGGGTCTGGGGTCATGGCGGTCGGCCCATAGCGGGCATGGCGCTCAAAAACTATCCCACTGCCTGTCCATGAACGATGTTCCATTTTCGTTCCACGGCTATTAGATGCACGTCATGGCCAAGGTTCAAAAGCGCTATGTCTGCCAATCCTGCGGATCGGTTTCCTCTCGCTGGCAGGGGCAATGCCCCGATTGCTCCGAATGGAACACGATGTTGGAAGAAGCGCCGGTGCAGGTCACGCCCTTTGCCGCGAAGCATAATCTTCAGGGCGGCGGCCGTGCGATCCAACTGGTCGGGCTGGATGCGGATATTCCGCTGCCCGATCGGATGGCCACGGGGATAGCCGAACTCGATCGTGCGCTGGGCGGAGGCTTTGTCGAGGGATCGGCAACACTGATCGGCGGCGATCCGGGCATCGGCAAATCGACGTTGCTGCTCCAGGCGGCGGCGAAGCTGGCGATGGCGGGAAAGCCTGTCGCCTATGTGTCGGGCGAAGAGGCGGCGGATCAGGTCCGGCTGCGCGCCCGGCGGCTGGGGCTGGGGCAAGCGCCGGTCCGGTTGGCGGCGGCGACATCGGTTCGCGACATCCTGACCACGCTATCGATCGGCACGCCGCCTGCGCTGCTTATCATCGATTCCATCCAGACGATGCACTCGGACCTGATCGAGGGTGCGCCCGGCACCGTCAGTCAGGTCCGAGCGTCGGGTCAGGAACTGATCCGCTTTGCGAAGGAACGTGGAACCGCCGTCGTGCTGGTCGGCCACGTTACCAAGGACGGATCGATCGCCGGCCCTCGGGTGCTGGAACATATGGTGGACACGGTCCTCGCCTTCGAGGGTGAGCGTAGCCATCAATATCGTATCCTGCGTGCGATCAAGAACCGTTTCGGCGGCACCGACGAGATCGGCGTGTTCGCCATGCAGACCGAGGGTTTGACCGAGGTCGGCAACCCGTCCTCTCTGTTCCTGACCAACCGGGAAGAGGGGGTGACCGGAGCCACCGTCTTCCCCGCGCTCGAGGGCACAAGGCCCGTGCTGGTGGAAATCCAGGCGCTGACCGTCCGGCTCGCATCGGGCGCGACACCGCGACGCGCGGTCGTGGGGTGGGACAATGGTCGCCTCGCCATGATCCTGGCAGTGCTGGAGGCGAGATGCGGGCTGAGCTTCTCCTCTGCGGAAGTCTATCTGAACATTGCGGGCGGCTATCGCGTGCAGGACCCCGCCGCCGATATGGCGGTGGCGGCGGCGCTGATATCCGCCCTGTCGGAGCGTCCAGTGCCGGCCGATGCGATCGTCTTCGGCGAGATCGCGTTGTCGGGTGAAATCCGCTCCGTCGCGCATGGGCCGCTGCGCTTGAAGGAGGCGGGCAAGCTCGGCTTCGAAAAGGCGATGGTCCCGCGCGCAATGGCTGGGGACGAAGGGGGGCTACGAATGACCGGGTTTCGGACCTTGGCCGAGTTCGTTGACCATATGCTGGGGCGGGGGTAGCGAAGAGGGGCGCGTGCCGCCATGTCCGTCCCTCGCCTGATGGCGAACATGGCCGCTCGTCATGCTTGGGATAAGGTATTGGACATAAAGCATTGACCGCCCTCGATATACTTGTCCTCATTGCGGTTTTCGGAGCAGCCATTCAGGGCTTCCTGCGTGGCTTCGTGACCGAGGTTCTGGCGCTATTCGCCTGGATCGCGATCGTCGCGGCGCTCAAATTATTCCATATTCCTTTGGCGCAAGCGCTGACGGGGGTCGTCGGGACGGTCTCGGGCGCGGCCGTTCTGGCCTTTGCCCTGATCGTCGCCGTTACCTATCTCGGCGGCCGCATGGTCGCCCGCGCGATCGGCAGCCGGACGCGGACCTCAATCCTCGGGCCGGTCGACCGGGCGCTCGGCTTCGGCTTCGGCGCGCTCAAGGGGCTGATCTTGGCCAGCCTCGTCTTCCTCGTGGTCGCGCTGATGATCGACACGGTCGGCGGCGGCCCGGCGCGGCGGCCCGAATGGATGGTGAAGAGCCGGACCTACAAGCTGCTCAACGCAACCAGTGCGGGCATTGCCGATTTTGTCGATCGTCGCCGTCGCGGCCTGCCGGTGTTCGGCGCGCCGACCCCCTCCACGGACAGCGGCCCCGCCAATGCCAGCGAGACCCCATCATGAACGCTCCCCTCTATAATGCCGAAATCCTGCGTCTCACCACGGCCATTCCCCATGATCGGCGTCTGGCCGACCCGATGGGCAGCATCGAGCGACGCTCACCCATTTGTGGTAGCCGGGTGACGGTCGACGTCAATCTGGATGCGGACGGGCGGGTGAGCGAGGTCGGGATGCTCGTCCGGGCCTGTGCCTTGGGCCAAGCGTCGGCGGCGTTGCTGTCGAACCATATCATTGGGCGTGACGCTCGCGAATTGGCGGCAGCGCGCGACGCTCTGGCCGGCTGGCTGGCGGGCACGCGGGGCGAAGCGCCCGAATGGCCCGGTCTGGATGTCTTCGCACCGGCTCTGACCTATAGCGCTCGTCACCCCTCGATCCGCCTTGCATTCGAGGCCGCGGCCGAGGCCGTCGACGAAGCCGCCGCAAAGGCCTGCGCCGATGCACGGTGAAATCTCGCTGTTGCGGGACGGGGCGATCCTGCTCGGCTTCGGACTGGCTTTTGTCCTCGTCTTCCGTCGGCTGGGCCTGGGCGCGACGCTGGGCTATCTCGTCGCGGGTGCGGCGGTGGGCCCCCATGTGCTGGGGCTGGTCGGCGACGCCGAGTCGAAGCTGGGTATCGCCGAGATCGGTATTACGCTTCTGCTGTTCATCGTCGGGCTGGAACTCAATCCGGCCCGGCTTTGGCGCATGAAGCATGAGATTTTCGGCCTAGGCTTGCTCCAGGTCGCGGCTTGCGGCCTGGCGATCAGCGGTATCGTGCTGCTTGCGCACTTCTCGATGGAGGCTGCCCTGGCGCTCGGCCTGCCGCTGGCCTTGTCTTCGACGGCGCAGGTGCTGCCGATGCTGCAATCCTCGGGCCGGTTGCGCACGCCCTTTGGCGAGCGGGCCTTTTCGATCCTGCTGTTTCAAGATCTTTCGATCGTCCCGCTGATCACCATCGTCGCCGCCATGTCGCGCAATCCCGCAGATCATGCCGGGCCGCCGGGATGGATCCTGGCGCTGGAGACGGTGGGAGCGATCGTCGGTCTGATCGTGGCGGGGCGGTTCCTCCTGAGGCCGCTGTTCCGCCTGATTGGCAATATGGGCGAGCGGGAGATGTTCGTCTTCGCCGGGCTGTTCACGGTCATTGCCAGTGCGGCAGTGATGGAGTTGCTGGGCCTATCCACCGCGCTGGGCGCTTTCATCGCGGGAGTAATGCTGGCCGATAGTCCGTATCGCCACGAGCTCGAGGCCGATGTGGAGCCGTTCCGCTCGATCCTGCTCGGCCTGTTCTTCCTGGCGGTGGGCATGATGCTCAACCTGCCGGCGATCATTGAGCGGCCGGTCTTCGTGGCGGTGATGGCGCTGGCCCTGATCGCGACCAAGACGCTGGTCATCTTTCTGATCGGGCTGGCCTTCCGGATGAACTGGCGCTCCGCCTTCGCGCTGGGTTTGCTGATGAGCCAGGGCGGTGAGTTCGGCTTCGTGCTGTTCGCGCAGGCGCAGGCAGGCTATCTGGTCGCGCCGGAGGCGGCGAGCCTGTTCGGAGCGATCATCACCTTGTCTATGGCGACCACGCCGTTCCTGATGCGCGCAACCCGCCGTATTCGCGAAGAACCGGTCATCATGCGCGGCGAAAAGCGGGAAGGGCCCGTCACCGACGGCGCCAACGCCCTGATCGTCGGCTATGGCCGCTTCGGCCAGACGGTGGCGCAGATGCTGATCGCCAGCGACATTCCGGTGACCCTGATCGACCGCGACATCGAGATGATCGACATCGCCGCCGAGTTCGGGGCGAAAGTCTATTATGGCGATGGTACCCGGCTGGACCTGCTACGACAGGCCGGCGCGGCGGAGGCGGAACTGATCCTGTTCTGCCTGGATGAAGACCAGATTTCGTTGGAGCTGCTGGAAAGCGTCCATGCGGCCTTTCCCAAGGCCTCGCTTGTCGTGCGTGCCTATGATCGCCGTGCGGTCTTGAGGTTAAAGGGCGGTCCGGCGTCCTATGTCGTCCGAGAGGTCCTCGAATCCGCTGTGAAGATGGCGCGGCTGGCGTTGGGAAGCCTGCAGATCGACGGCGCAGAGATCGATCGCGTCGAGACCATGTACCGTTCGCGAGACAAGGAACGACTGGCGGCGCAGGCGGCGTCCGGCGATCTGCGTGCCGCCAATGATCGGATCATCACGCAGGACGAACGAAAGGGCTGACCATGGGGTTGCTGGGAGTATTGGCGGCGCTGTCGGGTGCGATCGCGATCATGGCGGGGGCATTCGGCGCACACCGGGCGGAGGGGGTCGCGGTCGAGTGGTTGCGGACCGGCGGGCAGTATCAACTGATCCATGCCGTCGCCGCGCTCGTCGCGCTTCGGCTGGATACGCGCGGTGTGGCCTGGGCTTTCGTCATCGGTGCCGCCATTTTCGCGGGCACGCTTTACGCCATGGCGCTTGGTGCACCCCGTTGGCTGGGGGCGGTGACGCCGTTGGGCGGCACCATCCTGATCCTCGGCTGGCTGTGGCTGGCATGGACGCTTCGCGGCTGAGCGAAGCAAGCCGGGCTTCACCTGCACGAAGCGATGTTCTAGGGACCGGGTATGGCCGATCCATTCTATATCACCACCGCAATCCACTATCCCAATGGCCGTCCGCATATCGGCCATGCCTATGAAATGGTCGCGGCGGATGTCATTGCGCGTTTTCAGCGTCAGGCAGGGCGTGACGTGCTGTTCCAGACAGGAACCGACGAGCACGGCCTGAAAATGGCGCAGGCGGCGCGCGCGCGCGGCATTTCGACGCGCGAGTTCGCGAACGAAATGTCCAGCCATTTTCATGTGATGGCCGATCGTCTTGATATCTCGTACGATCGCTTCATCCGCACGGTCGACGCCGATCATTATGCGGCGAGCCAAGCGATCTGGAAGGCGATGCAGGACAAGGGTGACCTGTATCTCGACCGGTACGAAGGATGGTATTCGGTCCGCGACGAAGCTTTCTACGACGAGGCTGAACTGACG
Source organism: Sphingomonas sp. Marseille-Q8236 (assembly GCF_965112005.1). Taxonomy (NCBI): domain Bacteria; kingdom Pseudomonadati; phylum Pseudomonadota; class Alphaproteobacteria; order Sphingomonadales; family Sphingomonadaceae; genus Sphingomonas; species Sphingomonas sp. Marseille-Q8236. The sequence continues at coordinate 1,112,287 of NZ_CBCOPO010000002.1, read as the reverse complement.
ACCGGCGAAGACGGCACCAAGCTGTCGCCGCAAGGAACGCCGGTGGAATGGACGGCCGAGGAGACCTGGTTCTTCCGCCTGTCGAAATATCAACAGCCTTTGCTCGACCTGTATCGCGACAATCCCGACTTCATCCGTCCGGAAAGCCGGCGGAACGAAGTGATGCGCTTTGTCGAGGGCGGGCTATCCGACCTGTCCGTCTCGCGCACGAGCTTCGACTGGGGCGTGCCGGTTCCCGACAGTCCTGGCCATGTCATGTATGTCTGGGTCGATGCGCTGACCAACTATCTGACCGGTACCGGTTATCCGAATAAGGACAGCGAATTGGCGCGCTTCTGGCCAGCCAATCTGCACCTGATCGGCAAGGACATCGTGCGCTTTCACACGGTCTATTGGCCCGCATTCCTGATGTCGGCGGACTTGCCCTTGCCGCAATCGGTCTTCGGCCACGGCTTCCTGCTGCACCGGGGCGAGAAGATGTCGAAGTCGGTCGGCAATGTCGTCGATCCGATGGGTCTGGCGGATGCGTTCGGCGTAGATGCCCTGCGTTACTTCTTCCTGCGCGAAGTCAGCTTCGGCCAGGACGGCTCCTATTCCGCAGAGGCGATCGTGACCCGCGTCAATGCGGAACTGGCGAACAGCTTCGGCAATCTGGCCCAACGGACATTGTCGTTCATTGCGAAGAACTTGGAGGGTGCTCTTCCCGAGCCGGGGCGCAGCGACCCCGCGGATGCGGTGTTGATCGAGGAAGTCGTGGTCGCCTGTGCCGGTTTGAAGTCGGCGTTCGAGGACCTGATGCTGAGCCAGGGGATCGAAGCCTGGATGCGCGGCGTCTATGCCTGCAACCAGTATATCGACCTGCAGGCACCGTGGTCGTTGCGCAAGACCGATCCCGAGCGGATGCATGCGGTATTGGGCACGCTGGTGCGCGCCATCCGAATGCTGGCGATCGCGATCTTGCCGGTCACGCCGCGTGGGGCAGGGCTCGTGCTCGATACGCTGGGCGTCGACGAGCGCGATCATGCCGCCATCGATGATGACGGCTGGTATGCGCGGCGAGCGGCGAGCGGCATCGCACTCTCGCCCCCTACGCCGGCTTTCCCGCGTCTGGAAATTCCCGCCGAGGCGGAAGCCTGATGCTCGCCGACAGTCACTGCCACCTCAATTACAAGGGACTGGTTGAGGACCAGGCTGCGATCTTGAGCCGCGCCCGGGACCGTGGGGTCACCGCGATGCTGAACATCTCGACGCGCGAAAGCGAATGGGATGCGGTGATCGCCACCGCCGAGCGCGAAGCAGATGTCTGGGCCACGATCGGCATTCACCCGCACGAAGCCGATGCGCATAGCCATGTCGACACCGCCAAGCTGGTCGAGCGAGCCGCGCATCCCCGCGTCGTCGGCATCGGCGAAAGCGGGCTGGACTATTATTACGACCATAGCGACCGCGAACGCCAACAGGCGAGCTTTCGCGCACATATCGCCGCCTGTCGGGAAACAGGCCTGCCGCTGGTGGTGCATACGCGTGATGCCGAGGAAGATACGGCTGCGATCCTTGCCGACGAGATGGGGAAGGGGGCCTTTCCCGGCGTCATCCACTGTTTCACCGCCAGTGGAGATTTTGCCGATAAGGCCCTGTCATTAGGCTTTTATATATCCATTTCGGGTATCGTGACATTCAAGAATGCCAAGGAGCTGCAGGCGACGGCGGCAAGGTTGCCGCTGGACCGATTGCTGGTCGAGACGGACGCGCCCTTCCTCGCGCCCGTGCCGCATCGTGGCAAAACCGGCGAGCCGTCTTTCGTGGCGGACACCGCCGCTTTTCTGGCTGACCTGCGAGGGGAATCGCTGGACGCACTGACCCGTGCGACCGCCGAGAATTTTCACCGTCTGTTCGCCAAGACCCTCGCGTGAAGATCCGGATCCTGGGCTGCGGAACCTCGTCGGGCGTTCCCCGGATCGGTAATGACTGGGGCCTGTGCGATCCGAGCGATCCGCGAAATAGACGGATGCGTTGCTCCGCCCTGATCGAGCATGCGGGGACCCGCATTCTCATCGATACGGGGCCCGATATGCGTGAACAATTGCTCGCGGCGAATATCGGTACGGTCGATGCGATCATCTGGACGCATGATCATGCCGACCATTGCCACGGCATCGACGATGTACGGCAGATTTATCACGCACTCGGACATCCCGTAGCCGGTTATGCGCGGCCGCGTACCGCGGAGGCGCTGGAACGTCGCTTCGGATATGTGTTTCAGGGCAAGACCGGCTATCCGCCGACCGCGACGATGACCACGTTGGGAGACGAACTCGTCATCGGGGACATCCGCATCCGATCGGTTGACCAGCCGCATGGGCGGATATTTTCCGCCGGCCTACGCTTTGATTGCGGTGATAAAAGTGTCGGCTATGCCACGGATTTTCATGATTTAACACCGGAGATGGCTGAGCTGTATCGCGGCGTGGATTTGTGGGTGGTCGACGCGCTTCGCCGCTATCCGCATCCGGCCCACGCCGATCTCTCGGCCGTTCTGACCTGGATCGAAGAGTTAGGGCCCCGAGAAAGCGTGCTGATCCATATGGATCAGTCGATGGATTATACCACCTTGTGTCAAGAACTCCCCAATCGCGTTCGGCCGGGCTATGACGGGATGGAAGTCGCGCCATGAGCGGCGATCAGGCCATGGACTTCCTCTATTATGGCCTGATCCCGTTGCTGCCGCTCAGCGCCTTGGTCGCGCGACGCATCCCGATCGGTCGGACGCTGCGCATGGGGCTGATCTGGGTTGGGATTTTCGGCGTCGCGTTTCTCGTTATCGCGCAACGCGATCGGCTCGTGAAAATGATGCCGGGCAATACGGCGCCAGACGGGACGGTCAGGATCGCGATCGGTGCCGACGGACATTTCTGGGCGGATGTCCGCATCAACGGCGTTGAACGCCACATGCTGGTCGACAGCGGCGCAACGACGACCGCTTTGTCCGAGGCGACGGCCAAGGCCGCCGGGCTCGACTTGGGCGAAAGTCCGTTCGCTAGCATGGTGGAAACGGCCAATGGCAGGGTCATCGCCGACCATGTCAGCGTCCAACATCTCGTCATCGGACCGATCACCTTGAACGATGTGGGGGCAATCGTATCGCCCAGTTTCGGCGATCAGGATGTGATCGGTATGAACGTCCTGCGTCGGCTTCGATCTTGGAAGGTGGAGCAAGGGGTGCTCATCCTCAACGCTCCTAAGTGACGTAGTTTTACATAATATATATTATCGAATGGAAGGAGCATGGATGGTGGACCGCCTTCTGACGATCATGAAACGCCTGCGCGATCCCCAGTCGGGTTGCGAATGGGACGTTGCACAAAGCTTTGAAAGCATTGTGCCCTACACGATCGAAGAGGCCTATGAAGTGGCGGATGCGATCGCACGTGGCGACATGGCGGACCTCAAGGACGAGTTGGGCGACCTCCTCCTCCAAGTCGTGTTCCATGCGCAAATCGCGGAAGATGCGGGACAATTTGCATTCCCGGATGTCGTCAATGCGATCAGCGACAAGATGGAGCGCCGCCATCCACATATCTTCGGTGACGTGGCCGAGGGCGGCCATCACCTTTGGGAGCAGATCAAGGCGGAGGAGCGTCAGGCCAAGGCGGCGGGCGGTACGCTGGACGGCGTTGCCCTGGGGCTGCCGGCTTTGATGCGGGCAGAGAAACTGCAGAAGCGCGCTAGACGTGTCGGTTTCGATTGGCCCGATACCGAAGGTCCCCGCGCAAAGATAGACGAGGAAATGCGGGAAATCGCCGAAGCCACGCCCGACACGATCGAGGAAGAGTTTGGCGACCTGCTGTTTGCGGTGGTCAATTGGGCGCGTCACTGCGGAGTCGATGCCGAGGCGGCCCTGCAGGCGGGCAATCGCAAGTTCGAGCGCCGGTTCCGCGCCATGGAACAGGAAGCGGGTGAAGGCTTCGCGGCGCTCGATCTGGAAGGCAAGGAAGCCCTATGGCAGCGCGTCAAGCGCCGCGACGGCTGAACCGGTCATAATCGGGCGGCGAGAGGCGGACATCATAGACGGCCTGCTCGCCTTCGATCGTCTGATCCAGTACCTCGCCGTGCGCATGTAGCCAGGCGGCCCCGGCCCCATCGCCCGCATCCAGCGTGACGCGGTAACGACGATGCCCGGAGGTCAGCGCTGCCGCCACCTGCTCGACCAGATCGTCGATGCCCTCCCCCGTCATGGCCGAAACCGCGACGATATTAGAACGGCGCTCCGCCTCAACGAGCAGATCGTCGCGGATATCGCCCTCAACAAGGTCGATCTTGTTCCAGGCCTCAAAACGCGGCGTTTCGGGATCGACGCCGATTTCGGTCAGCACCGCCTCGACATCCGCCTGCTGCGCCTCGCTATCCGGATGTGCGATGTCGCGGACATGGATCAGCAAGTCAGCGGATACGACCTCTTCCAGCGTCGCCTTGAACGCGGCGACGAGTTGGGTCGGCAGGTCGGATACGAAACCGACCGTGTCGGACAGGATCGCCTTATCGATCCCCGGCAGGCTGATCTGTCGCAATGTGGGATCCAGAGTTGCGAACAGTAGATCTTTCGCCATAACGTCAGCGCCCGTCAGGCGATTAAACAGCGTCGATTTCCCGGCGTTTGTGTAGCCTACCAGCGCAATCACCGGCCATGGGGCGCGTTGCCGTCGGTCACGGTGAAGGCCGCGCGTCCGGCTTACCTGATCGAGTTCGCGCCGTAACCGCGCCATGCGGTCGCGGATCATCCGACGGTCGGCTTCGATCTGCGTTTCGCCAGGACCGCCCAGGAAACCGAAGCCACCCCGCTGACGCTCCAAGTGAGTCCAACTGCGAACCAGACGGCCTGCCTGATAGTCCAGATGCGCCAGTTCGACCTGGAGCCGCCCCTCGGCCGTCGCAGCACGCTCGCCAAAGATTTCCAGGATCAGGCCGGTCCGGTCGATGACCTTGGCCTCGAGCGCGGTCTCGAGATTGCGTTGCTGTACGGGGGTCAGTGCGCCGTCGAAAACGACAAGCTGCGCCTCCTCCATCCGCACCTGTTGCGCGACCTGTTCGACCTGGCCGCTACCGATCAGGGTCGCGGGCTTGGGCGCGCGGACGCGTAACGCGATGCGCTCCACCACGTCGAGGCCGATCGCCATGGCGAGTCCCGTCGTCTCATCGAGGCGTGCATCGGCGTCCCGCGCTGCATCACCCTGATCCGGCAGGACGATAACGGTGCGGGCGCCGCGCGTGAATTCACCGCGATCGCGATCGAAACCGGCGCTCAATCCTCGGCCGATCCTGCCTGCTCTTCGGCCAGGTTCAGCGGACGTGCCGGCTGAATGGTCGAAACGGCATGTTTGTAGACGAGTTGCGCCATCCCTTCACGCTGGAGCAGCATGCAGAACAGGTCAAAACCCGCAATCTGCCCCTGCAGCATCACGCCATTGATCAGGAACATGGTGACGGGGTCTTCCGACTTCCGCACCGCGTTCAGGAAGATTTCCTGCAAAAGCGGGTTCTTGCGCTGCTGTTCGTTGACGCCGTCTACGATCGCGGCGACATCCAGTGGACCGGACGGCATGATGGTGGAAATGGCGTGCTTGTAGATCAGCTGCGACTGCCCATCCCGGCGTAGCAGCACAGAGAAATTGTCGAACCAGGTCACGATGCCCTGGAGCTTCACACCCTTGACGAGGAACATGGTAACGGGCGCCTTGGAACGGCGCAGCGCGTTGAGAAAGAGGTCCTGGAGCGAACCCGTCTTGTCGGCCATGGTCGAGCCCTTGTTCTTGGCGGGTCCGTGCCCGCGAATAGCGCCGTTTCCCGGCGTCGGAACCGCGCCCGTGGACCGGGCGCGGCCAATATCTATGGTTTCGGCACCCATTCGTCCAGAGGCGATGGGGTGGGCATGTCGATCATTCGTCGCGCGTCTCGCTGATCCCCAGCAGCTTCAGCTTGCGATGGAGCGCCGAGCGCTCCATCCCGATGAAGCTCGCCGTACGGGAGATGTTGCCCGAAAAGCGGCGAATCTGGACGCGCAGATATTCGCGTTCCCAACTCTCCCGCGCCTCGCGCAACGGCGCCCCCATGATCGCGGTGGCGCCCCCACCCCCCATGTCGGCCCCCTCGCCCAGTACCTCGGCGGGCAGAAGGTCGAGGTCGATCCGGCCAACCCGGTCTCCTGGCGCCAGGATGATGGTACGCTCGACGACGTTACGTAGCTGACGGACATTGCCCGGCCAGTCGTAGGACTGCATCGCCACCATCGCGTCAGGTGCGATTTCGGGCGTGCGGACGCGACGTTCGGTGGCGTAGTGCGCCATGAAGTGCTCGACGAGCGGCGGAATATCCTCGCGCCGTTCGGAGAGCGAAGGGATGGTGACTGGCACGACGTTGAGGCGATAATAGAGGTCCTCGCGGAACCGCCCCTCGGCGATCTCCTGAGTCAGGTCGCGTGCGGTGGCGGAGACGACGCGGACATCGACCTTGACGACGCGCGTTCCCCCGACACGGGTGAAGCTCTGGTCGGTCAGCACACGCAGGATGCGGGCCTGGGTCGCGATCGGCATGTCGGCGATCTCGTCCAGAAACAGCGTGCCGCCATGCGCTTGTTCGAGCAGTCCGGTTCGGACGAGGTCCCCCCCCTCCTCCACCCCGAACAATTCCTCGTCGACGCGTTCGGGCGTCATTCGCGCCGCGCTGACGACGACGAACGGCGCACTGGATCGATTGCTCCAGCCATGCAGAAGCCGCGCCGCGACCTCCTTGCCGACCCCGGCCGCGCCCATGATCAGCACGCGGCTGCCGGTGGCGGCCACCCGCTTCAGGGTAGCGCGAATGCCATTGATGGCGCTAGACGAACCGGTCAGATCGGTTTCGCGTCCGGCGCTGGCCCGCAGCGAGGCGTTCTCTCGCCGCAACCGCTCCGTCTCGGTCGCGCGACCCACCATCAGCAGCAGGCGTTCGGCCTCGAACGGCTTTTCGATAAAGTCCGCAGCGCCCTTGCGGATCGCGGCCACGGCCGTGTCCAGATTGCCATGGCCCGAAATTACCAGAACAGGGATCGAGGGATCGCGACGCTTGATCTCGTCCAGCAGTTCGAGGCCATCCAGCTTGGAGCCTTGCAGCCAAACGTCGAGCAGCACGAGAGACGGACGGCGAACGGCCACCGCCTCCAGAGCGGAATCGCTGTCCGCCGCGACGCGGGCGTCATAGCCCTCATCCTCCAGCACGCCCGCGACGAGTTCGCGGATATCGAGTTCGTCATCGACGACGAGAATGTCCAAAGCCATGATTCTTTACGTCCGAGTACGAGTCAAAGCGGTGAGCTGGCCCTCCCCAGCCAGTTCGGGTTCGGCGCCACCCTGATCCAGCGCCGCCAGGGCGCCGGCATCGAACATCATCGAAACGATGGTGCCGCCGGTAGGATTGTCGGAAAAGCCGATCGTGCCGGCATGTTCCTCGATGATCTTGTTGACGATGGCCAAGCCCAGCCCCGTGCCCCGCGCCCGCGTCGTCATATAGGGTTCGATGATCCGATCGCGCTCGGGTGGCAGGCCGACGCCATTGTCCGCGACAGTGATGGTCACCATGCCGCCCTGCTGCCCCACGGTCATCATGACGTGCCCGCCCTTCATCCCCTCGGGCCGCGCCTCGATCGCCTCGACCGCGTTCTTGACGATGTTGGTCAGTGCCTGGCTCATCTGGCGACGGTCGCACACCATCATCGGTGCAGGATCGTCCTGATCCATTTCGAAGCGGATCTCGGAGTGCGCGACTTCGTGGAGGAACATGGCCTGGGCGCAGATGTCGGCAATCGCCTCTTCGCGGAATACCGGCTTGGGCATCCGGGCGAAGGATGAGAATTCATCGACCATGCGGCGCAGGTCGCCGACCTGGCGGACGATCGTCTCGGTGAGGCGTCCGAATGTCTGATCCTCGGGATCGATGACCTTGCCATAGCGGCGCTGAAGCCGTTCGGCCGCCAACTGGATGGGCGTCAGCGGGTTCTTGATCTCATGCGCGATACGACGCGCCACGTCGGACCAGGCGGCCCGGCGCTGGTCGAGCAGTTGCTGGGTGATGTCATCGAAGGTCAGGATCGGTCCGTCGGCGGTTTGTGCGATACGAACCGCCAGAGTGCGCATGTCGCCGTGCAGCGCCACCTGAACCGTCGCCTCACGGCGGCCCTGATCGAGCAACGCATCGAGTTCGGGCGCGACCTCGACCAGCCGGTGGCCGATCAACCCGCCCGGCTCGGTGCCCAGCAGCATGTCGGCGGAACTATTGGCGATGCGGACCTGCCGATTGGCGCCGATAGCGACGACGCCCGCGGACACGCCTGCCATCACCGCCTCGATCAGCGCGCGACGATTGTCGAGCTGCGCGTTCGCGGTCACCAGTTCGGTATTTTGCTGCTCCAACTGTCCCGTCATCTGGTTGAAGGCATTGGCCAGCGTACCGACTTCGTCCCGGGTCCGGGGGTCGGGGACGCGCGCGGTCAGGTCGCCGCCTGCGATGCGTCGCGCCGCGTCGACCAATTCGCCTACCGGGCGCACCAGGCGATCGGCGACCGCCAGCGCGATCCAGACGGCGATTCCGACGATGAGCAGGGCGACGAAGAACAGGGCGATGTTGAACTTGAGCTGGAGCGACCGTGCTCGTCCTTGAAGCGCCCGATACCCCTCGACCACATCCTCGGCGGCGAAATGCTGTTTGCTGAGGAACGCGGCGTTCACGCTGGTCCCGACATAGAGCATGATACCGCTGCTGTCGGGCAAGGGGGTGACCACCCAGACGCGTTGTTCGTTGATGCCGACCTCTGGGCGGTTCGAACGGCTGGCCTGGCCCATCATCTCCGGCGTCACCAGCTCACGAAAGCTGGCGTCGGTCGGCTGATTGAAGAAGTCGTAGAATTTAAAGCCTTGCTTGGGATCATAGGAGAAGAGCACCGCCTCCTCCATGTCCCGCACGATGGTCTGCTGAACCAGATAGTCGTGAAAGTCGCGCCGATTCTCGCGTAGCACGGGAAGATTGCGGCCCAGGTCCTGCGACATGGCGCGCCCGGCAAAGACCCAGCGGTTGATGATCTGCTGCTGCGACTGGCGGGCTATGTCCATCGCGTCGCTGAACGCCTTGCGCGCCCGATCGGAGATCCAGAATTCGGCGGACGACTGGAACATCATCGACGCGGTGACGACCGTCAGCAGGATCGGGACGCTGGCGGTGAGCGAGAAGATGGCGACCAGCCGGACATGCAGCCTTCCGCCCCCGCCCACGGCGGACTCCGCCGCACGTCGCATCGCGACCCGCCGGCCGAGCAGCATCAGCAACAGGATGGCAGGAACCAGGTTAAGCGCCAGCAGCCCCGCGATGACCGGCGGCGCGATCAATCCCTGCGCATCGTGCCGCTGTTCGATGAACCAATAGGTCCCTGCCGCGATCGCCACCGCGCCGATGATGATCGCGATCTCCATCACCGGCGTCACCGCGAAGCGGGATCGCGGTGGTTCGGCAGGAACAGCAGGCTTTAGAAACGCCAACATCGTTGCAATCGTACAACGTGAAGCGTGACCTGCAAGCCACAATTCGTAGAAATTTGGTTGGTCAGTCGCCAGCCTCATCGCCACTGCTGGCCATGATGTTCAGCGTGTCCAGGCGTTTGCGCAGCGTGTTGCGATTGATCCCCATCGCACGGGCAGTGCGCAACTGATTGCCGCCGTGTCGGGCGAGCATCGCCTCGATCAGCGGCCGTTCGACTTCGCCGATGACCCGGTCATAGAGCGAGCCGTCATCCAGGATCGCTGGACGCTCTACCGCAAGTCGCGCCAGGTAACTACGCACCGCCGTGGCAAGATCGCCCTCGTTCGCCCCTGCCGCACTGCCATGAGACGGGCGAGCCTCGCCCATCATGGCGCGGATCGCGTCGGCATCGATGACCTCGTCGCGCGCCAGCACGGCGAGGCGGCGCATCATATTCTCCAACTCGCGAACATTGCCGGGCCAATCATGCGCTACCAGTGCATCGATCGCCTGCATGTCGATCCGCCGCTTGGGCAGACCTTGCAGCGCCGCATTCTCCAGGAAGTGGCGCGCGAGCAGTGGAATATCCTGCCGCCGTTCGCGCAGGGCCGGCAAGGCGATCGGCACGACGTTCAGGCGATAGAACAGGTCCTCACGAAACTGGCCGGATGTAACCTGCTGAGCGAGATCCCGGTTGGTCGCCGCAACGATGCGAACGTCGGTGCGGATCGTCCGGGCGCCGCCCACAGTGGTGAATTCGCCCGACTGAAGAACGCGCAAAAGCCGGGTCTGGGCCTCCATCGGCATGTCGCCGATCTCGTCGAGAAACAGCGTGCCGCCCGCCGCCTGCTCGAACCGCCCGGCATTGCGTTGTGCAGCGCCCGTGAATGCGCCGCGTTCATGGCCGAACAGTTCGGCCTCGATCAATTCGCGTGGGATGGCGGCCATGTTGATCGCCACGAAAGGCGCGGCGCGGCGTGGGCCGAGATCATGGATCGCGCGGGCGACCAGTTCCTTGCCTGTCCCCGACTCGCCCGAGATCAGCACCGTGAGGTCGGTCGAAACGACACGAGCGATGACGCGGTAGACGCTCTGCATCGCCTGCGACCGGCCGATCAATGGCAGGGCGCGGTCATCGTCCGCCAGTCCGTCCTCGACCAGCACGCCCCCTCGCGCCAGCGCGCCCGCCACGGCATTGGTGAGTGCGTCGAGATCGAAAGGCTTGGGTAGATACTCATACGCACCGACCTCCGCCGCACGAACGGCGGTGGTCAGCGTATTCTGGGCGGAGAGGATGATGATCGGCAACGCCGGAAACCGATCGGCGACGCTGCGGATATGGTCGATGCCGTCGCCATCGGGGAGGATGACGTCGGTGACCAGAATGTCCGGCGCGCCGCCCGCCAATACGCGGTCGAGCCGGGCCAGCGTCTCCACCGCCGTGACCTCATGGCCCGCGCGGCGCAGCGCTTGCCCCACCACGGTACGGATGGCGGCATCGTCGTCGACGACCAGAACATGGCTCATAGGACGGCCCTAGGAAGCAAAAGGCGCAGGACCGTCATTTCGGGAGAACCCTCTCTTGCATATTGAACCATTCCGCTCATGTCGCGAACCAGCTTGTCGACGAGCGCGAGGCCCAGGCCCTGCCCTTCATGCCGGCCAGACACAAAGGGGTCGAACAAATGGTCGGCGATGTCGGGGGGAGCACCCGGTCCATTGTCGATCACACAAATTTCGATCGGCAATGGCAGGCGCTCCTGCCCGTCGCCGATGCTGACCGACATGCCATGCCGATAGGCGGTGGTGAGGATGATCCGGGGATTGCGGACCACACGCACCGCTTCGCGCGCGTTTTTCAGTAGGTTGATGACGATCTGTAACAGAGCGTCGCGATTGATCCGCGCGGGCGGCAGAGACGGATCGAACCGCTCCTCGATCTGGATACCCCTCGCGAAACCCGCCAGCGCGACGCTTCGCGCATGGGTCAGCAGCGGATAGATATTCTCCGATGCGAGCGGCAAGGGTCTGGTATCGCTGAAATCCTGCATGCGATCGATCAGGGCGGCGATTCGATCGACCTCGGTCGTGATCAGCGTGGTCAACTCACCGCCATTTAACAATTGTGCCGCGCCTCTGATCCCCGACAAGGGGTTCTTGATCTCATGCGCCAGCATCGCGGCCGCACCCACCGCCGCCCTTGCACCGGCCGAGCGCTCCGAGGAATGGGCCAGACGGCGCGACGGGCCTGCGCTGTGCAGCGTGATCGCGCGCCAGCCCGGATGATCGGGAATCTGGGCCTCGACGAAATCCACGCGGATCTTGGGGCCTCGTGGGGTGGCGATGACCGTGTCGTAGACGGCGAACCCATGCCCGTCGCGGCTGCGCGGTGCATCCGGCGGCGGCAGGATCGCAGCCAGCGGCTGTCCGACCATCAGGCGCTCGGACAGGTTGAGCAACTGTTCCGCCAGACCGTTCGCGTGGGCGATCCGATCCTCCGGATCGACGACCACGACCGCAACCGGCAATGCGGCGAACAGCGCCCCAAAGCCCGGCCTGCCGTGGCGCGTCGGCTCAGGCTGCGGCTGCAAGCTCGATCTGCGGCATATAGAAGTCGTACAGCATCGCCTTTACGCGATCCGCGCTGGCTTCCTGATTGACCTTGTTCCGGAATTCCGCCGAGCCATGGAGGCCGCGCGTGTACCAGCCGATATGCTTGCGGGCCATGTTGACGCCCGTCTCGGTCCCATAATGATCGAGCATCGCATCATAATGCTCGGTCACGGCGCGATATTGCTCGTCGAGCGGCGGGTCCTCGCGCCGTTCGCCCGTTGCGAACCAGTGCATGACCTGCCCGAGCAGCCAGGGCCGCCCATAGGCGCCACGTCCGATCATCACCCCATCTGCACCCGACTGGTCCAGCGCCATGTCCGCATCGTCGATCGAGCAGATATCACCATTGGCGATGACCGGGATCGAGACCGCATCCTTGACCTGGCGGATAAAGGCCCAATCCGCCTGCCCCTTGTACATTTGATTGCGGGTCCGGCCATGGACGGTGATCATCTTGACGCCAATATCCTCGGCGATCCGCGACAGTTCCGGAGCATTCAGGCTGTCATGGCACCAGCCCATCCGCATCTTGAGCGTGACCGGCACATCGACCGCCTCCACCGTCGCTCGGATGATCTCCGAGGCCAGTTTCAGGTCGCGCATCAAAGCCGAACCCGCATCGCCGTTGACGACCTTGCGGACCGGGCAGCCCATGTTGATGTCGATGATCGCCGCGCCCCGATCCGCGTTCAGCTTCGCCGCTTCGCCCATCTCGCGCGGGGTGCAACCGACGAGCTGCATCGACACCGGCTCTTCCAGAGGGTGCCATGCGGCCTTCTGGATCGACTGGCGCGTTTCGCGGATGGCGGCTTGGCTGGCGATCATCTCGGTGACGTTCAGCCCGGATCCGTAACGGCGAACCAGGGTCCGAAACGGCATATCAGTGACGCCGGTCATCGGTGCCAAGACCACGGGGCTGTCGATCGTCACCGGACCGACCTGAATGGGGGCGAGATTACGCATCATGCTGCCTGAAAAATGAGCAGCCTGTACGCGAACACGGGCCAGGAGGCAAGGTTGGCGGGCGTGGCGAAAAGCGGCTAGACACCGGGCATGAGCGAAAATGAAAAGGTCGCGGCCCTGATCGTCGCGGCGGGGGGCGGCAGCCGCATGGGCGGTAGCGTCCCGAAGCAGTTCCGCGATCTGGGCGGTCGGCCCATGCTCGCCTGGAGCCACGCGGCATTGGTCCGCCACCCGGCGGTCGACCTCGTTCTGACCATGGTCGCGCCGGACCAGATAGAGACGGTCCGAGACATGCTGCCGGGTGCCTGGTGCGAGGCCGGGGGGGGCCGCCGTCGCGAGTCGGTGGCGAACGGACTTCGTCACCTGGCGGTGGCGGGCGTCACGAAGGTGCTGATCCACGACGCCGCGCGTCCCTTTCTGTCCGCCGACGTGATCGATCGCGTGCTCGCCGGTTTGGGAGCAGCGGACGGTGCCATGCCGGTCCTGCCGGTGGCCGATACGCTGGCGAGGACGGATGACCGGGCGGACGGCCTCTATCTTGGCGATGTGGTCCCCCGCGATGGCGTCGTTCGGGTCCAGACACCTCAGGGGTTCCACCTGCAATCGGTCATCGCCGCCCATGCCGCCTGGCCTGCCGATGCGGAGGCGACCGATGATGCCCAGATGGTGCGACGTCTTGGCGGACGCGTCGCTTTGGTGCAGGGCGATGCCATGCTCGAGAAAATCACCTATCCCGACGACCTGGCCGGAGCCGATATGCGACTGTCATGGGAGACCCGTACCGCGATGGGCTTCGACGTCCACCGGCTGGAAGATGGCGAGGAATTGTGGCTGGGCGGGGTACTGATCCCCCATCATCAGGGGCTGTCAGGGCATAGCGACGCCGATGTCGCGCTTCACGCCCTGACCGACGCGTTGCTGGGCACGATCGCGGCGGGTGATATCGGGACGCATTTTCCGCCCAGCGATCCGCAATGGAAGGGCGCGGAGTCGGGCCAGTTCCTGCAGCATGCCGCCAAGCTGATCGCCGAGAAGGGCGGGCGGATCGATTTCGTCGACCTGATCATCATCTGCGAAGCCCCCAAGATCGGCCCGCATCGCGCCGCCATGGTCAAGCGTATCGCGGGGCTTCTGAATATCGAGGAGGGCCGCGTCAGTCTGAAGGCGACGACGACGGAACGCCTGGGCTTTACCGGACGCGGTGAGGGGATCGCCACCCAGGCGGTCGCGACGGTGCGGCTGCCCAGCGGAGCGACGGCATGAGGCGCTTCGGCCTGATCGTCGCCCTTCTTGGTCTGGCCGTCCCGGAAGTGGCCGGCGCCCAGCAGCACGCCTGCATCACCGCGCCGGAAGCCGAGGCGATGACCCTGGTCGCCATGCCCGACATATTGCGCGAGACTGGGCGCGTCTGCGCGGGCCGTCTGCCCGCCACCAGCCTGATCCGGGGTGGCGGCACGCTGATCTCGAAATATGAAGGGGCGGCCGATCAGGCTTGGCCGGCCGCGCGCGCGGCGATCGTCAAGCTGTCCGACCCGGCAATCGATACGCTGCTACAGTCGGACTATGCCCGGCCGCTGCTGACCTCGCTGCTCGTCCCGTTCATCGTTGGGCGGATCGGGCTGGAGGATTGCGGAACGATCGACCGGCTGGTGACCCAGCTTGCCCCCCTCCCCCCGCGCAACATGGCATCGGTCGTCGTGACCGCGCTTCAATATCTCAAGACGGAAAAGGCGCGAGGACGGCAGGTGGCCGTGCCCGACCTGCCGCTCTGCGCCAACGGAAACCGCTGATGGACGTGCTCCTGCCCCGTGAACTGGTCGAACTCGCCGATCGGGTCGTCACCGAAAACCGTGCAGCCGGTCGCCGAGTCGCGCTCGCCGAGAGTTGCACCGGGGGGCTCGTCTCGGCTGCCCTGACCGAAATTCCGGGTTCGTCCGATGTGGTCGAGGCGGGGTTCGTGACCTATTCGAACCAGGCCAAGATCGGTCTGCTCAAGGTCAATCCCGAAGTCATCGAGACGTTCGGAGCGGTATCGACCGCCACCGCATGGGCCATGGCACAGGGCGCGTTGGCGGCCAGCGAAGCGGATGTGGCGGTGGCGATCACCGGCGTGGCGGGTCCGGGCGGCGGGACGGCGAAGAAGCCGGTCGGGACCGTCGTCTTCGCTCAGGCGCTACGTAACGGCGATCCCGAGGATGTGAAGGCCGAACGCCATGAGTTTGGCGATATCGGCCGGGGCGCGATTCGGCTTCAGGCGGCGCTGTTGGCGCTGGAACTGCTATTGCCGTAAAGCTTGGCGGCGCGATCCTCGAACGCGCCGATCATGCGGCGGAGCGCGGTGCCGAACACCTGCCCCGCCAGCATCTCGAACACCCGGTTCTTGAACGCGAAGTCGACGGTGAAGTCGACGGCACACCCCTGCCCCTCCGGGCGGAAGCGCCAGTTGTTACGCAAATATTTTAGCGGTCCGTCGAGATAATCGACATCGATCGCTTCCGGCCGCGTCTTGGTGACCCGGCTGGTGAAGGTCTCTCGCAACCCTTTGAAGCCGACGATCATGTCGGCCACCGTCTCGGTGTCCGAGTCCGACCGCACGCGCATCGCCGACACCCAGGGCAGGAATTCCGGATAGCGCGCAACGTCGGCGACGAGATCGAACATCTGCTCCGGCGTATAGGGCAGGTGCCGTGTTTCGCTATGCTTGGGCATCAGCGCGTGGCAGCCAGCTTCGCCTCACGCGCCGACCGCAGCCGCTCGAAATCGTCGCCCGCATGGTAGCTGGAACGCGTCAGCGGCGAACTGGCGACCAGCAGAAAGCCCTTGGCCCGGGCGATCGAAGCATAGGCGTCAAATGCCTTGGGCGTCACGAACTCGGCGACCTTGGCGTGGCGCGGAGTTGGCTGGAGATACTGGCCCATGGTCAGGAAATCGATGTCGGCGGAGCGCATGTCGTCCATCACCTGATGGACCTCGAGCCGTTCTTCGCCCAGGCCCAGCATCACGCCCGACTTGGTGAAGATCGACGGATCGTGGCGCTTGACGCTCTCGAGCAGGCGAAGCGACGCATAATAGCGCGCACCCGGACGGATCGTCGGATAGAGCCGGGGAACCGTCTCCAGATTATGGTTGTAGACGTCAGGCCGCGCCTCGACGATCGACTCGATTGCCGCTTGCGCCTTGTTGCGGAAGTCCGGGGTCAGGATTTCGATCGTCGTGTCCGGCGTCGTCCGGCGCAGAGCCTGAATCACCTTCACGAACTGCGACGCGCCGCCATCGGGAAGGTCGTCGCGATCGACCGAGGTGACCACGATATGTTTCAGGCCCATCTGCGCTGCGGCGTCGGCCACATTCTGGGGCTCCATCGCGTCGACCTTGCGCGGCATGCCCGTCTTGACGTTGCAAAAGGCACAAGCGCGTGTGCAGGTGTCGCCGAGGATCATGACGGTCGCGTGCTTTTTCGACCAGCATTCCCCGATATTGGGGCAAGCCGCCTCTTCGCAGACGGTCGTCAAACTCTTCGCGCGCATCAACTCGCGGGTCGCGGCGAAACCGGCGCTGGTCGGAGCCTTGACGCGGATCCAATCGGGCTTGCGCGCGCGCACCGGCGCGACCAACGGTGTCAACTCGTTCATGACCCGCGAAATAGCGATGCTACTCGTCGGACACAATGCCCCCGGCGGCCTGACCTATATCAGGCATAGACACAATTTGATATGGAACCGAAACGGCCATGGTCGGGTTCGCCTGCTACAGCGTGGCTTCCAAACTGTACAAGAGAGAGCAATGACCGACTTTAACGACCTCGTGGATGGCTATCAGCGCTTTCGGACCTCCGATTGGCGTCGCCAGCGCGACCGCTGGGCCGAACTGAAGGAAGGCCAGAGCCCCAAGGTGATGGTGATCGCGTGCTCGGACAGCCGCGTGGATCCGGCTCAGATCTTCGACACGCTGCCGGGTGAGATTTTCGTGGTGCGCAACGTCGCCAATCTCGTTCCGCCTTTCGAAACCGGCGGCGGCCATCACGGCGTGTCGGCCGCGCTCGAATTCGCGGTGACGCAGCTCGAGGTGACCGATGTCGTCGTTATGGGGCATGGCGCATGCGGCGGTTGCAAGGCCGCTCTGACGCAAGGTTTCGCCCATGCGCCGCAGGGTGAAGGCGGCTTCATTTCGGACTGGGTGCATCTGCTCGACGGTGCGCGCGAGAAGGTTGTCGCCAAGCATGGCGACGGCCCGGATGCGATGCGCGAGATGGAACTGGAAGCGGTTCGTACGTCGATCGCCAATATGCGCACCTTCCCCTTCGTCACGAAGCGTGAAGATGCGGGTACGCTCAAGCTGCGGGGCGCCTATTTCGCGATTGCGGATGGCGTGCTGCACCTGATGGACGAAGAGGGCGAATTCAAGCCGGCGGCTGCTGCGGTCGCAACGGCGTAAATCAAAACGCCCGCGCGGGTGAAGACCTGCGCGGGCGGTATCTTTCGGGGGCGGGTGTCGATGATGACACCCGCCCCTTTTGTCATGGAGTTCAGTGGCTCGCCGCCACCACGACCTGATCGCCGTCCTTCTTGGGTTCGGCGGTCGTGCGCAGGTGGAGTTCGCGCATCTGGCGCGGCTCGGGCAAGCTCGGCGCGCCCATCAGCAAATCCTCGGCGCGCTGGTTCATCGGGAACAGCGAGATTTCACGCAGATTCTGCGCGCCGCAGATCAACATGACGATCCGGTCGACACCGGCGGCCATCCCGCCATGCGGGGGAGCGCCATATTGGAACGCGCGGTACAGGCCGCCGAAGCGCTCCTCGACATCGGACTTGGACAGGCCGACGAGCTCGAACGCCTTCACCATGAGCTCTGGCGACTGGTTGCGGATCGAACCCGACGCGATCTCATAGCCGTTGCAGACCAAATCATATTGATAGGCCTTGATCGACAGCGGATCGGCGGTGGTCAACGCCTCCATGCCACCCTGCGGCATCGAGAAGGGATTGTGGGCGAACTCGACCTTCTTCTCGTCTTCGTCCCACTCATAGAAGGGGAAGTCGACGATCCAGCACAGCCGGAACGCACCTTCCTCGATCAGGCCAAGCTGTTCGGCGACACGGGTGCGCGCCAGACCCGCCAGCTTTGCCGCCTGATCCACCTTGCCTGCCGCGAAGAACAGACCGTCATCGGGGCCGAGGCCCAGCGCGGCATAGATCGCCTCCATGCCCTCGGTGCCGTGGTTCTTGGCGATCGGACCGCCGAACTCGCCGCCCTTGCGGGTGACATAGCCCAGGCCAGCATGTCCCTCGGCGCGGGCCCACTCGTTCATCTCGTCGAAGAACTTGCGGCTCTTCTCGGCGGTGCCCGGTGCGGGGATCGCGCGGACCACGCCGCCCGAGCCGACGATCTTCTCGAACAGCCCGAAGCCCGAGGTCGTGAAATGCTCGGAGACGTCGGTGATGATCAGCGGGTTGCGCAGGTCGGGCTTGTCGCTGCCATATTTCAGCATCGACTCGGAATAGGGGATGCGCGGGAACTGGCCGATCGGGGTGACGGTACGGCCGTCGGCGAACTTCTCGAAGATGCCGCCGATCACCGGCTCCATCGTCTCCCAAACCTCTTCCTGGGTGACGAAGCTCATTTCGAGATCGAGCTGGTAGAATTCGCCAGGCAGACGATCGGCGCGCGGATCCTCGTCACGGAAACAGGGGGCAATCTGGAAATAGCGGTCGAAGCCCGCGACCATCAGCAGTTGCTTATATTGCTGTGGCGCCTGGGGCAGAGCGTAGAACTTGCCCGGATGGATGCGGCTGGGCACCAGGAAGTCGCGTGCGCCCTCGGGCGAGGACGCGGTCAGGATCGGGGTCGAATATTCGGTGAAGCCCGCCGTCTCCATGCGACGACGCATGTCCGAGATCACCTGGGTCCGACGCACGATATTGGCGTGCAGCGTCTCGCGGCGCAGGTCTAGGAAACGGTAGCGCAGGCGAATATCTTCCGGATATTCCTGCTCACCCGCGACCGGCATCGGCAGCTCCTCGGCGGCGGAAAGCACCGTGGCTCCGCGCGCGAACACCTCGATCTCGCCGGTCGCAAGGTTGGGGTTCACCGTGCCCGCCGACCGTGCCTTTACCACGCCGTCGATCGTCACGACCGATTCGACGCGCACGCTTTCCAGGATCGCGAGCGCGGGCGTATCGCTGTCCGCGACGATCTGGGTAATGCCATAATGGTCGCGCAGATCGACGAAGAGAACGCCGCCATGATCGCGCTTGCGATGGACCCAGCCGGACAGGCGGACCGTCTGGCCCACGGCTTCGGCCGTCAGCGCGGCGCAGTTATGAGTACGATAGGCGTGCATGGCGAACATTCTCTGAACGTCTGGGAAAGCCCAGCCGCTTCCCCGCCAGCCCCCCTTTTGTCAATCCCATTGTGCCCAAAGCGCGGTCGCTTGCGTTCCTCTTTGTCAAGCTGCACACCTGCCGCTATGTGCAGATGATGCACGTCCATCCGTTGATTACCGACAGCGCCACGCTCGCCAACCTCTGCGCCCGCCTCTCGCAAGCCGACTATGTCATGGTCGATACCGAGTTCATGCGCGAGAGCACCTATTGGCCGGAACTCTGCCTGATCCAGATCGCCGACACCGAAGAGGCCGCTGCGATCGATCCCAAGGCGCCGGGGCTCGACATGACGCCGCTGCTCGACCTTTTGGTGAACAACGACGAGGTGCTCAAGGTCTTCCATGCCGGTGGGCAGGACATCGAGATCATCTATAACCTGACCGGCAAGACCCCGCACCCACTGTTCGACACGCAGATTGCAGCCATGGCGCTGGGGCAAGGCGAGCAGATCGGCTATTCCAACCTCGTCGATAGCTGGCTGGGCATTCAGGTGGACAAGGGCGCGCGATTTACCGATTGGTCGCGCCGGCCGCTCGACCAGCGCCAAGTCGACTATGCGATCGGCGACGTGACCCATTTGTCGGCGATCTTCCCCAAGATGCTCGAACGGCTGCGTAAGACCGGACGTGGGGCGTGGCTGGATCAGGAGATGGAGCGGCTGGCCGATCCGGCGCACTATGCGAACGACCCCGATTGCGCGTGGAAACGCGTTCGCGTCTCGGGACGCAAGCCGGACATGCTGGGCCGTCTCAAGGCTCTCGCGCGGTGGCGCGAACTGGAGGCACAGGCGAAGGATCTGCCTCGCGGCCGTATCGTCAAGGACGAGACGCTGGCCGATCTTGCCGGTCATCCGCCGCGCAAACAGGCGGACCTGGCCAAGGTTCGCGGGCTCTCGGCGACCTGGGCGAGCAACGACATTGGTAGCCGCCTGATGGACGCGCTCGACAATGCCGTGCCGCTCGGAGCCGACGAATTGCCCGCGCGCGATGATCGCAAGCCGGGCCTCGGCCGTGAAGGCGCGCTCGTGGCCGACCTGCTCAAGCTGTTGCTCAAGATTCGAGCGCGGGACATCGACGTGGCGCCGCGGTTGCTCGCACGGGCCGATGATCTGGAAATGCTGGCCGCCGGGGTACGGACCGGTCTGTCGGTGCTCGATGGCTGGCGG
Organism: Sphingomonas sp. Marseille-Q8236; assembly: GCF_965112005.1. Taxonomy (NCBI): domain Bacteria; kingdom Pseudomonadati; phylum Pseudomonadota; class Alphaproteobacteria; order Sphingomonadales; family Sphingomonadaceae; genus Sphingomonas; species Sphingomonas sp. Marseille-Q8236. The sequence continues at coordinate 1,091,623 of NZ_CBCOPO010000002.1, read as the reverse complement.
TTCGAGCAATTCGGTCGCGATGCACTTGATCTGGTCGAAGGGCGGCTGGGTTTCGTGGTCAAGGGCGGCAAGCTGAAGATGGTACGCGATACCGAGGAGGCTGCGTGATGAAGGGGCTAGCCATCGGCGCGCTGATAGGTGTCGCGGCCTGCGCGCCGACACCCAAGGCGGCCGATATATCGGCTGGGGCCAACTGCGGGGATGCCGGGGTGGCGCCCCTGATTGGCAAGGTATGGACCGATTCGATGCGACCCGAGGCGTTGAAGCGGTCGGGCTCGCGAACCTTGCGGGTCATCGGTCCCGACACGGTCGTGACGATGGATTACCGTATCGACCGGCTGAATGTCGAAGTCGATGCCGAGGGCCGGATCCTCCGCGTCAGGTGCGGCTGATCCGGCTCGGCGTGCGCCCGAGGGCGGCGGCCAGTGCGTTGTGGCGGCGCTCCACCGCCTCGCCATAAAAGCCCCGGTCCGCGTCGAGCATCGCCAGGCCGAGCATCGATCCCTCGACGATCAGTTCGGTCCGCTCCAAAGGTCCCGCCAGCCCGCCGCTTAGCCGCTGGCCGAGGCGGATCGCCAGGCCCCAGGCCGTTGCGCGCTTCAACTGTGCGGGTGTCGCCAGCTCCGCCAGTGGCGCCGGCACGTCCAATCCTCCGCCAAGGCTGGTATGCAGCGCCTGCGCCAGCATCGCCCGGCCGGTCGCGTCGATCCCCACCCAATTCCCGTGTAACGCGATCTCTACCCCGCGCTCGGCCCGGAACTCCGGATTGGCGCGCCAGCCCACATCGGCCAGCAGGCACGATGCGTGGCGGAGGCGCGCATCGCCAACGGCCTCCTCGTCGAACAGGGGCGCAATCCAGCGGTCCAGCAAATCGCCATGTTCTGGAAAACGCCCCAGCAACCGGCCCTCCTCGCGCGCGCCGACGATCAGAGGATCGAGCGCACGGGTACGGGCGTCCAGCGCGCCGAACAACAATCCCTCGCGCAAGCCGAAGGCGGAGACGACCGTCGTGCTACTGCCCAGATGCTTGAGCAGCACGCTGAGCAAGGCGGTCGCGTCGCCCAGCGTGGCGGCGCGGCTCGAGGACAGGCCCTGCACCTCGCGCAGTCGCGCCTTGCCCAGATGGGGGATTGTGCGCGACAGGCGAAGGATATCGACCGGCGTCAGTTCGTAATGATGGATGATCGGCAAGGGGTAATCGGCCAGCGTCATGTCCAGCCGCGCCAGCGCCCGCCACGACCCCCCGACCATATAGAAGGGAAGACCACGTCCCCGCCCGTCCCAACCCGCTTCCTCGATGAGCCGCGCGATATGCCGCTCGAACGCCTTGCCGCCACGCTCGCGCAGGGCCGGAATGCGCAGCACGCCGAGCGGAAAGGACACCCGATCTTCGACATTGCCGTCACGGACGCGAACCAGTTCCAGACTGCCGCCGCCCAGATCGCCGACAATGCCATCGGCATCCGGGATTGCGGAAAGCACCCCCTCGCCCGCCGCCTTGGCTTCCTGCTCGCCCGAAAGTAGCTCGACCTCCAGGCCCAGCGCCTCGGCGCAGGCGATCAGATCGCCGCCATTGGCCGCGTCACGGACGGCAGCCGTCGCGACGGTGCGCAGACTGGTCACGCCCATTTCCCGCGCCAGGCTGGCAAAGCGTGCCAGGGCGATTTGCGCCTTGGCCAGTGCGGCGGGATCGATCGCACCGGTTGCGGCCAATCCGCGACCCAGACCGGCCATGACCTTTTCGTTGAACAGGATCGCGGGCAGTCGTGCCGGTCCTTGATACACGACCAGCCGGACCGAGTTGGACCCGATATCGATGATCGCGGTGCGTGGTGCGCGTGCTGCCGCCATCGTTCAGACCGCGCGCATCATCGTTGCCGCCGGAGCGACAGGGTCGGCACCGCCTTGCTGCTGTCGAGCGCGGCCCCGCGCCCCGAAAGGGATGGATTGGTCATGAAATACCGATGCAGGTTGAAGGGGCGATCCCCAGGCTGATCGCGCACATAGCTGCCGTCCGGCTCCAATTCCCAGCTTTGTTCATTGTCGAGCAGGTTGGCGACCATGACCTGGTCGAGGATCTGGTCGTGAACCGTCGGGTTCAGGATGGGGAGCATATATTCGACACGGCGATCGAAATTGCGCGGCATCCAATCGGCCGAGGAAATGAACAGCTTGGCCGCATCATGGGGCAGCGCCTTGCCATCACCGAATGCCCAGATGCGGCTATGCTCCAGGAAGCGGCCGACCACCGACTTTACGCGGATATTCTCGGACATGCCCGGCACACCGGGGCGCAGGCAGCAGATGCCGCGAACGATCAGGTCGATCTCCACGCCGGCGCCGCTCGCCTCATAGAGCTTCTCGATGACCAGCGGATCGACCAGCGAGTTGACCTTGGCCCAGAGGCTGCCCGGACGACCGGCCCGCGCATGGGCAATCTCCGCGTCGATCAGCGCCATCAAATTGGGCCGCAGGTCGCGCGGGGACAGGCTGACCCGGCTCATCGCGGCCGGTTCGACATAGCCGGTAATGTAGTTGAACATTTGCGCCGCATCCCGTCCGATCAGCGGATCGGCGGTAAAGAAGCTGATGTCGGTATAGATGCGCGCCGTCACTGGATGGTAATTGCCCGTGCCGAAGTGGCAATAGGTGCGGAAGTCGCTTCCCTCGCGCCGGACGACCATCGATACCTTGGCATGGGTCTTCCAGTCGATGAAACCATAGACGACCTGTACGCCCGCCCGCTCCAGCGCGGAGGCCCAATAAAGATTCTGCTCTTCGTCGAACCGGGCCTTCAGCTCGACGATGGCGGTGACGGACTTGCCTGCTTCGGCCGCCGCGATCAGGGCGTTGATAACGGCCGACTGCTTGCCCGCGCGATAGAGTGTCTGTTTGATCGCCACCACGTCCGGATCGACCGCGGCCTGCTTCAAAAAGGCGATCACCACCTCGAACGTTTCATAGGGATGGTGGACGACGATGTCCTTCGCCTTGATCGCGGCAAAGCAATCCCCCGCGAATTCGCGAATCCGCTCGGGAAAGCGCGGGGCATAAGGCGGGAATTTCAGGTCGGGGCGATTCTCGTCTACCAGCATGTCGAGATCGCCGATGCCGAGCAGGTTGCCGCTCTCGGTGATGATCGCGTCCGATCCGCCGAGTTCGCCTCGCAACACATCGGCCAGCTCGTCCGGCATGCCGGTTTCCAGCTCCAGTCGAATCACCCGCCCGCGCCGACGCCGCTTGATGGCATTGGCGAAGTAACGGACCAGATCCTCCGCCTCTTCCTCGATTTCGATATCGCTGTCGCGCAGGACGCGGAAGGTCGCCGCGCCGTTGACGACATACCCTGGAAACAGCAGTCCGGAGAAGCGCCGCAAGATCGTCTCGATCGCGACATAGCGGGCCACCTCGCCCGGCAGGCGGACGAAGCGCGGCATGGTCGCGGGGATCATCACCAACTCGCGGATCGGCGCCTTGTCCGACACGCGGGTCAGATCGAAGATCATCGACAGCCCCTTGTTGGGGATGAACGGAAAGGGATGCGCCGGGTCCAGTGCCTGGGGCGTCAGGATCGGAAAAATCTGGTCACGGACATGCGTTTCCAGCCAGGCGCTGGCCTCCGGGTCGATCGCGTCCCGCCGCAGGACGAAGATGCCTGCCTCATCGAGCAGGATGCGCAGATCGCCCCAGACTTCCTGCTGGCTGGCCATCAGGCGATCCGCCTCGGCGATGATACCGCTGAGCTGCTGTGCCGGGGTGAGGCCGTCGACCGAGCGCTGTTCGACGTCCTGTGCCTGCTGCCCCTTCAGCCCGGCGACGCGGACCATGAAGAACTCGTCCAGGTTCGATCCAGAGATCGACAGGAAGCGCAATCGTTCGAGCAAGGGATGCGCGGTGTTGCACGCCTCCTCCAGCACGCGCCGGTTGAAGGCGAGCCAGGAGAGTTCGCGATTGAAATACCGCCCGTTCGGCTCCGCTGCGAAATGATCGTCGTCCGGCTCGGACATTTGCGCGATATGGGCAGGACGGGTCATCGTTACTCGCTTGCGGCTTACGGCTCGGCGATCAGGCCGGCCGCGGTCAGGGTGGATCGTGCCAAGGGAATGGACAAGCGCGCACGCCGTTCCATCGCCCCCTGATCCAGCATATCCACTGCTCGCATGACAGAAAGGTGACTACGTTCGATTCGAAGCGTCAGCCACTCGATCAGATCAGGACGGGCATCAAGCCCGCGCCGTTGAAACAAAAGCTCAAACAGCGCCGCGACCAATTCGTCGTCTGGGGCGGCAATCTCCGCCAGACTGCTATTCGCGAGTCGCGAGCGAAGGTCGGGCAGCTTGACCTGCCAGCGCGGCGGCGGCGCATCCGCGACGATCAGCAGCGGTCGGCGCTCCGCCTGGGCATTGTTCCACGCGTGGAAGATCTGGACCTCGGGCACACGCTCGGCATCGTCGATGATCGTGCCGCCACTTCGCGCTGCGAATATCCGTGCGAGCAGCGACCGTCCCGACTTTCGCGGTCCGGTCAGGATCGCGGCCATAGTCGGCCATGCCTCCCACTGGTCGAGCATCTTCGCCGCCATCCGGTTCGAATCGGTCAGCAGAAAGGCATCTGATCGGGGGTCCGCCGGCCATTGCAGCGGCAGCGCCATCTGGTTCATCCGGTCGTCACATTATCCGATTGAGGCGCGGGCGTGGGCTGCGAAGCCGCACGCCGGATGCGCAAAGTGGTGCCCGAGCCGGACACCTGCAAACCGCGTTGTTCCAACGCACGGCGAAGCTGCTCCGGATCACCGTCATAGGTGACCGCCATCAGCGAAACGCCACCCAGCGCCAGACTGGTCGTACCGGCGCGGACGACGCCCGGGATGGACCGGATCAGGCTTTCGGCATTGGCCACCGCGCTGGCGCTGGGCGCGTCATATTGCAGCGTGATGGCGATTCCCGCGCCGGTCGCGGCGATGGCGGAATCCAGCCCCGTGATCGGCTCCTCGCCCGGCGTGGTATCGTCGATCACCGCTTCCTCGGGCTTGGGAGGCGGGGTCAGCGTCGCATCCGGGTGCAGCGTACCGCTCGCCAGCGCACGCTGGTACATGCCGTCCAGGCGTCCCACGCCCGTATCGAGCAGCTGGTTGATACTATCGGTGCTACCGACGCGCAGGGTCACCGTGCCGATCAGGGCGTTGTCGGGGCCATGCCGCGCCTCGAAGACGCCGATGACCGGGCCGCCGGGCCATTGGCGATAGAGGCGGACCACCGGGATCAGGATATCCGACGCGCCATATTGGTCGAGGATCGTTCGCCACCAGCCGCGCGACCGCCGCCCGATCTGCCCGGCGTTCAACAGGAGCGGATCGGTGCCGGTGCCCGACGGCCGGATATAGTCGATCGAACTGTTACCCGTCCGAAAGCGGGCCCAGGCCTGTTGCCAGGGGGTGCGCGCCTCGAACATCTGGGACGCACCACCCGAAATCTGGAGGGGCATGACCAGCATCGGCGGCGACCGGTCGGCATAGGCGGAAACGCCCAGCACCCCTGCTGCGCGAACCCGGTCGAACAGCACGCCCAGTCGGGCGACATAGCGAGTGGGGCCGATTTGCTCGTTCTCCACGACAATACCGCTGACGAGCGAATCGAGCAGGTCGTCGGACGCCCCGACCCCGCCACGACCTAGGCGCTGTGCCAGAACGGCCCAGGCCTTGCGCTGCGCGATCCGCCAGCCGCCCAGCCGTGCCGCCTCGGCCGTCTTGCCCGCCACATCGACGGAAACGCCGGTCACCTCATAGGCGCCACCACTGTCGATCGGCGCGACGCCGCGTGGCTGACCCTCGATCTGGGCGAGCACCGCGCCGCCACCGACGCCTAAGCCGGCAAGAGCGGCCAGACCGAACATAATGGAGGGCAATCGCAAACGCATCGCGGCCTTTTGGCGAAGCAGGCGTGGAAATCCAAGCGCGATATAGCTAACGGGCAAACATGACCGACAATAGCACGCCGTCCACCACTCCATCGCCCGCCGGTTCGGGCGCGTCCTACACCTATGCCGATGCGGGCGTTTCGATCGCCGCGGGCAATGCGCTGGTCCGTGCGATCGGCCCGCTGGCCAAGGCGACGCGGCGGCCGGGTGCCGATGCGGACCTGGGTGGTTTTGGCGGCTTCTTCGACCTCAAGGCGGCCGGCTTTTCCGATCCGTTGCTCGTTGCGGCCAATGACGGCGTGGGCACTAAGCTGAAACTCGCGATCGAATATGACCGGCATGACGGGGTCGGCATCGACCTGGTTGCCATGTGCGCCAACGACCTGGTTGTTCAGGGCGCCGAGCCCTTGTTCTTCCTCGATTATTACGCGACCGCCAAGCTGGAAGGCGATGTGCCGGAGCGCGTCATCGCCTCGATCGCGGAGGGATGTCGTATCGCCGGATGCGCCTTGATCGGTGGTGAGACCGCTGAGATGCCCGGCATGTATGCTCCGGGCGATTACGATCTGGCGGGCTTCTGCGTCGGTGCCGTTGAGCGGACGGAAGTCCTGACCGGCGCAACGATCGCCGATGGTGACGTGATCCAGGGCCTGGCTTCGTCGGGGGTGCATTCGAACGGCTTTTCGCTCGTTCGCCGTCTGGCCAGCGACAAGGGATGGAAGCTCGATCGGCCCGCGCTGTTCGATCAGGAACGGTTGCTGATCGAGGCGCTGATGGCCCCGACTCGGATTTATGTCCGCTCGCTGCTCCCCTCGATCAAGGCTGGGACGATCAAGGGGCTCGCCCATATCACGGGCGGCGGCCTGCTCGAGAACATTCCGCGTGTCCTGCCGGTCGGCGCCCATGCCGTGGTCGACGCCGATGGCTGGGAGCAACCGCGCCTCATGGCCTTCCTCCAGGCGCAGGGCGGGATCGAACCCGAGGAAATGGCCCGCACCTTCAACTGCGGGATCGGCATGGCGGTGATCGTCGCGGCCGAACAGGCGGACGCGCTGGCACAGACGCTGCGCGAGGCGGGTGAGACGGTCGTGACGATCGGTCGCGTCGAAGCGGGGCAGCGTGGCTGCACCGTCAAGGGCTCGGCCGGTACCTGGAGCGCCAGAGCGGACTGGACGGCCACCCATAATGGCTGACACGCCGGTGAAGGTTGGCGTCCTGATCTCGGGGCGCGGCTCCAACATGCAGTCCCTGGTCATGGCATCGCGGGCACCGGACGCGGCCTATAGCGTGGCCATCGTCGCCTCCGACAAGCCGGAGGCGGCCGGATTGGCCTGGGCGGCGGATCAGGGCATTGCGACCTTTGCCCTTTCGCCCAAGGGCATCGGCAAACCCGCTTATGAAGCGGCGATCGATGCGGCGCTACGCGATGCGGGTGTCGAGGTGATCGCGCTCGCGGGTTACATGCGGCTATTGTCCGGTGATTTCGTCACCAAGTGGAGCGGTCGGATCGTCAACATCCATCCGTCGTTATTGCCGCTCTATAAGGGGCTCGATACCCATGCTCGCGCCATCGCCGCGGGCGACGACAAGGCGGGATGCTCGGTCCATATCGTGACCGAGCAACTGGATGACGGCGAAGTGCTGGGCCAAGCCGAGGTGCCGATCTTGCCCGGTGACGATGCCGATACCTTGGCGGCGCGCGTGCTGACCGAAGAGCATGGGCTATATCCCCGAATCCTGACGGAGTTTGTGCGTCGATGACCGATCACCTGACCCGCATTCGCGACATCGCCCTGTTGCTGCCCGGCACGGCGGAGCAAAGCGCCGACGGCGAGGCCTGTTTCTTGGTCGAAGGCGAGATTTTCGCAAAGCTGGTGGGGGACGGTGCGGTGCTGAACATCTGCACCGCCGATCCCAGCAATGCGCCCTGCTGGGCCGAGATCCGGCTGGACCACGAGACCGACTGGACGCTGGTCGAGGATCGGATCGCACGAAGCTGGGAACTGGTCGCCCCGACGCAATTGCTGGAGGCGGGCGGGCGATGAGCGACAAGACCGGGGACGCATCGTCTCCGGGCGCCCGGTCGCGGCGGCGGCTGTTGACGCTGGCGGAGTTCGTAGCGGTTGCGGGCCTTTTGGTCGCCGCGCTGACCCTGTATCTCAACTGGTCGCAGCGCCGTAGCGACGCGGCCGACAAGGCGGCGACGGCTAGCGCCCAGCGACATGAGCGCGGTCGGCTGGATTTGTTGTCCAATGTCGAACAGGGTGGGCGACGGATCGCGTTGCGCGATCCCCGACATGATCTTTCGGACCTGACGATCGATTTTCCCAAGGGCTCGAGCATCGAACGACAAACGCCCCTCTCCGCCCCCGCGATCGAGGCGGAGCCGATTGCGGGCCCCCTACTCGCGCTGACCGATGGCGGCGCGGATGATCGCGAAGGGCGGCTGCCGGTGCTCATCACCGCCAGATATTGGGATGGGGATACGGCCCGAACCGCTACGGGGCTTTACGACATCGTCTGGCGGACCGAGGGTCGGGTGCTGCGCGGGCGAACGCTTCGCCTGGAGGGGCTTCGTCTGCGGGATCGGAACGGCACGCCGGCAAAGCTTGCGGCGGCCTGGGCGAGCGCCCGCCCGTGATCGTTCAGATCGCGCGGGCGTAGATGGCGTCGTCGAACACGGCGGTCCCGACCTGGAAACGCCGCGCCCCCACGACTTGGAACCCTTCCCGCTCGTAAAAGGCGCGAGCAACATGATTGATGCCCAGCACCCCGAGCAGCATCCGACGCCGACCCAAAGCGCGCGCGTCATCGACAGCTTTTGCCATCAAGCCGTGGCCGAGCCCGGTGCCCCGAGCAGGCAGAAGCGTATAGATGCGACGCAGTTCGATATCGCGCGCATCGGTTTCGACGGGAAGATCTGGCGGGGTCAGCAGCGTGTAGCCGACCGGCGCGGCGCCATCACGATGTTCGGCAAGCGTCGCCACGCAGTCCGGATCGGCGATCCATTGCTCGAACCGGGTCGGCGAGCTGTTCCGCGAACAGTGGCGGATCATGTCGGGACCGGCGATGACCCCGACGAACGTCTCTAGGAAGGTCGCGGCCGCGACGAGCGACAAGACGGGCGCATCGCCCGCATCCGCCCGCCGCAGCCGCCATTCCATCAGCCGACGATTTCTTCCGGCTTGAAGAAATAGGCAATCTCGATCGCCGCATTCTCGTCCGAGTCCGAACCATGGACCGTGTTCGCCTCGATCGACTCCGCCAATTCCTTGCGGATCGTGCCCGGCTCGGCATTGGCGGGGTTGGTCGCGCCCATGATGTCACGGTTGCGCTGCATGGCGTTCTCGCCTTCCAGCACCTGCACGACGACCGGGCCCGAAATCATGAATTCGACCAGATCGTTGAAGAAGGGGCGCTCCTTATGGACCGCATAGAAGCCCTCGGCCTGCTCGCGGGTCATCTGGATACGCTTGGAAGCGACGACGCGCAGGCCGGCTTCCTCCAGCATCTTGGTGACGGCGCCGGTTAGGTTGCGACGGGTCGCATCGGGCTTGATGATCGAAAAGGTACGGTTCGCGGCCATGATGGTCACGCAGCTCCTGATAGGGGGTTGGCTGGAAGTGGCGTCGCCCTAATCGGGGCTTGGGCGCATTGCAACGCCTTATGCGGCGGTCGACGTCCCGGATGAGGCCCGTTCGGCCGATTTGGCAACCAAGCCATGCTAAAAAGCCGCCAGTCCCATTGGGATCGGCGGCTTTTCGGAAGGATCATGGTGGATCGGAAGCTGCTGCGTTTCAGCTATAATAGCTGGAATAGCGATTATAGTAGCGCATCTCGTCGCCTGCTCCGGCACGGCGCTGCACCTTGAGATCGACCATGGTCATCAGGATGCCGCCGATCCGCGCGTCCGCCATCGACAGATGGTCCAGCGCCAGCCGCACCGCCGGAGCGGGCGTCTTGCGCCAGCGTACCGCCAGCAACGCGACATCGGCCATCGAGGCGATAGCGCGCGAATCCGCGATCGCCAGAAGCGGTGCGGTGTCGAGGATGACCAGATCGAAGCGCTCGCGCAGTTGTTCGACCAGATGCTGCATCGCGCTGGAGGCGATCAGATCGTACGAGGTGTCGGCATTGGTCGGACGCTGCGGCAACAGGAAAGCGCCGCTTGCGCTGTCGCGGACCAGGACCTGATCCAGCGTCGCTTCACCACGCAGAAGGTCGGCGAGACCATATTGAATTGCCCCTTCCATCTGACGGCTGGTCGCCTGACGCCGAAGGTCGCAATCGACCAGGACGGTCGTGATGCCAGCCAACGCCGAAGAGCGAGCGAGCGAGAAGGAAGTCGAAGTCTTGCCCTCGCCCGGAAGCGCGGAGGAGATCGCGACGACCTTCACCGATTGCTCCTCGCGTCCGACCTTCAATGCGGTGCGGATCGAGCGATAGGCCTCGCTGAAGACGCTTCCGGGATGCTCGACCAAATGATGGCTGATCGTGGCAGGGGTAGGCGACTTGATCCGATGACGATCGAGCGTTCGAAGATCGGGGATCGAGGCCAGCACCGGCAGGCCCAGCGCGCGTTCGACCTGACGGCGGGTGGTGAAGCCGTTCTCCGCCATTTCCAGGCCGGCCAGGACAAGCGCCCCGGCGAGCAGCGCCGCCAACAAGCCGCCACCGCCATAGACGATCTTCTTCGGGCTATCGGGCTTTTGCGGCACAAACGCCCGCGCGATGATGTAAGCCGCGCTACGCTCGGTGCCCTGGCGGGCAATCGCCTGCTGATACCGCTCGAGCAGCGCTTCGTAGAGGCTCTTGAGCGTCGTCGCCTTGCGCTCCAGTTCGCCCAGGCGGACCGATGCGGCATTGCCCTGAAGCAACTGCCCCTTTTGTGCGCCGAGCGACGAGACGATCGAGGAAGTGCGGCGACGCGCGACATCGGCCTCGGCGGCCAGGCTCTGGCGGACTCGTGCGGTTTCCGATGCGATCTGGCGGCGCGTCTCACGCAGCTTCTCGTTGGTCTCGATCACCTGCGGATGGCGTTCGCCATAGCGTTCCGAAAGCGAGGCCTGTTGAGCGCTCAGCGCCGCTTCCTCGGTGCGCAACTGCTGTAGCACCGGCGAGGTCACCGCTGATCCTGCGCCGGCACTGCTCGCGCTGCGGGCGGTGTTCCGTGCCTCCGCTACGGCCTGCTGGGCCTGCGCATCGGCCAGTTGCTGGTTGAGCACCGCGATCGACTGCTGCGCGTTGGTGCTTTCATTCTGAATGTCGACGAGGTTGGTCGCCGCACGGAAACGGGCCACCTCGGTCTCGGCTCCCAGCAACTCGCCTCGCGCGCTGGCGATACGCGAGCTGAGCAGACCGATTTCCTTATTCCGCTCATCGCGCTTCTGTATTTGCTGACGGTTCAGATATTCGTCCATTACCGTGTTGACGATCTTCGCCGCCATGACGGGATCGGTCGACAGGAAGCTGACGTCGATGGCATAGGAGGTGCCGTCGCGCTTGGCGCTCAAACCGCCGGTCAATGCACCGATCGCATTATTGCGTGCCGTCGTCGGATCGACCGGATCGGTGCCGACGAAGTCCAGGTTCTTCGCCAGACCCAGGCGGTCCACGACGCGACCCAGCGTTTCGGGCGAGAGGATCTGCGTGACTTCCGTATCGACGGATGACGAATCGGTGGTCAGGGGTTGCAGGCGCTGGTCCTGCTGCGCATTGACGATTTCCTCGTTGGTGCGCTCGATACCAACCTGCCCTTCGGCACTGTAGCGCGGGGTGGCCAGCTTGTAGCTGACGGCGGTTAGCGCGAGAACGATGACCATCGTGATCGCGATGGGAATGATGCGCCGACGGACCGCGTTCATGACGGCGCCGATGTCGATTATCTTGGCCGAATCCTGTTCGACAGGCACCAGCGGGTTCATATTTTTGTCTCCGTCCCGACCATTTGACATCCTGCGCGGCGGTTAAAGCGTCCGATTGTGTACCGGTGACCTTCCCTCCGACGCAAGGCAATGCGCATCGTCCCCCGGAACGCCACCGATCCGCGATAGGACAATTGCGCTCGTACAGGTCGCACCGTCTTCGAGCAAATTATGCTGCACTGCAACTGTCCCATAACCGACAGTATTTGCGGGTTACGCGCCGGTCGATATAGGGTACCGCAACGATGGCGTTCCGTATTCCGCGGCGCGCCGGGCGATGAAGATCGCCCTTGCCATGGGAGGTTGCGAGATGGCTTTGAATGGCAAACCCGCTGATACCCGGTCGCGTCCACGAGTGCTCGCAGTCGCATCGCAAGGTGGCCATTGGGAGCAGATGATGTTGCTCCGCAGCATGCTCGACACCCATGCGACCCGCTTCGCGACGACGGAGGCCGAGCTTTTGGAGAAGGCGGGTATCAAGGACGGGATCGTCCTGCCCGACTGTAACCGCAACGAACCGTTGCAGAGCCTAAAGTGCCTGATCCGGTCCTTCACGACGGTTCTGTCGCTCCGTCCCGCCGTCATCATTTCGACCGGTGCGGCGCCGGGCTTTTTCTGCCTGCTCGCCGGCCGCCTGATTGGGGCGCGTACCGTATGGATCGACAGCGTCGCCAATGTCGAGCAACTGTCTAAAAGTGGGACATTGGCGCGATTTGTCGCGACGGAATGGCTGACCCAATGGGCGCATCTCGCCAAGCCCAACGGGCCGCATCATGCAGGAGCGGTTCTGTGATCTTCGTCACCGTCGGGACGCAGCTTCCCTTCGACCGGCTGATCGAGGCGATCGATGCCATCGCACCGTCGTTGAACGAACCGATTTTCGCACAGACCGGCAAATCGACCTATGTTCCCCGCAATATCGAGTGGAGCCCCCGCATCCGGCCGCTGGATGTCGATGCCTATTTCGCGAATGCGCGCGTGGTGGTGGCTCATGCCGGTATCGGCACGATACTGACGTGTCAGAGGGTCGGTCGCCCAGCCATCCTCTTTCCACGCCTTGCGGCGCATGGCGAGCATCGCAACGACCATCAGCTGGCCACAGTGTCCCAGCTTGAGGGGCGTCCAGGGCTTTATGTCGCACGAACCGCCGAAGACCTGCACGCGCTGCTGGCCCGCGATCTTGCTCCGCCGCCCGGCAACGACGTCGTCCCGCCCGGACGCCAGCAATTGATGCAACATCTCGACGCCATTATTCGCCATAGCGGAACGCGGTGATGGCGGACGGAGCGAAGGACATGGCCCTGACCCGGCGCGGTCTCCTGCTGAGTGGCGGTGCGGCGGCTCTTACCATCGGAATGCCGAGTGCGGCAGCCGATGACCTGAGCTTGCGCAACCTGACGCGCGGCATTCGCTTCGGTGCCGCCATCGACGCGGAGGATCTGCGCGACCCCGCGATGCGCGAGCTGTTTCGTCGCCATTGTTCATCGCTGACCCCGCGCAACGCGCTGAAATGGGTGGGAACGGAAAAGCAGCCGGGACAGGTCCAGTTCGTCGACGCGGACAAGATCGCGGCCTTCGCCAGGGAAATCGGCGCCGGGCTCTATGGTCATACGTTGATCTGGTACCGCGTTCCGAGCTGGGTCGATGCAATCACCGATCCGACCGAGCTTCGCAGCGCGATGAACCGGCACATCGATCAGACGGTCGGTCATTTCGCCGGGCAGGTCTATGCGTGGGACGTGGTCAACGAAGTCATGGAATATGACGCCGCACAGTGGCGGGCTTCGGTCTTCTACCGTCTCCTCGGCAAAGACCATGTGCGCGAGGCGTTCGAGCGGGCGCATCGTGCCGACCCCAAGGCCATTTTGGTGATCAACGAAACCCATCTAGAAAAGGCGGGTGCCAATTATGACGCGCGCCGTGCGATGATGCTGGACATTCTGCGCGAGCTTCGCGCGGCCAATGTGCCGATCCACGCGATCGGGCTCCAGGCGCATTTCCGTCCCGGCTTCGACCGCCTCGACGCTGCCGCGCTAACCGCATTCCTGCGCGAGATCAAAAAATTGGGATTGGGCACATATATCACCGAGATGGACGGGTCGTGCAAATTCGCGCACCGGCTGCCCACGCCGGATCTTGACGTCTATGGACGCACCTTTGCTGACCTCGTTCGAACGGTGTCCGCGTCGGGGACGCTGAAAGGGGTGACCACCTGGGGGCTGCGCGAGAAGTTCAGCAAGGCGGAGGCCGCGCAGGGTCATGGCTGCCGCGCCCGCGCCCTGCTGTACGATGAGAATATGATGCCCCTCCCCGCGCTCGATGCGCTGGCCGGGGCGTTGCGCTCGGCGGGATCAGGCCGATGAGTGGACCGCAGAACCATAATGGCAGTCGCGTAGCGATCTTCGTCGAACGCTTCCTCCCGCCCAGCCAGGCCTTCGTGCTGGCGCAGGCGCGCGGCTATGAGCGCTATTCACCGGAATTCCTCGTCGGACAGCGTATGGGCGAAGGACATGGCGGGGAAAGCGATCTGCCGGTCCATGCGATAGCGAACTCTCCGCTGATGAAGGCGGGCTCGCTTCTGTTGAAAATCCCACGGATCGCGGTGCCGGAGCTGTTTCCGCCACTGGCGCACGCCGACCTGATCCATGCTCATTTCGGCAAGAACGGCTATGTCCTTTCGCCGCTGGCGCGTGCCTTGGGCAAGCCGCTCGTGACGACTTTTCACGGCTTCGATGCCACCTATCGCGGTGATCCCAAGAAACCGGGCGGCTTCAACCAGATCCGCTTCTTTGCCAAAGGGCGGGCCCAGATGGCTCGGGCAGGCGGTTACCATATTGCCGTGTCCGACTTTATTCGCGATCGGCTGCTTGATCTGGGCTACCCTTCGACGTCGATCCATCGCCATTATATCGGCGTCGATCATGGGCTGTTCCGGCCCGATCCCCGCCCCCGCATTCCCGGTCGGGTGGTTTCGATCGCCCGCTTCGTGGAGTATAAGGGCTATCGCTACATGATCGATGCGCTGGCCCGCGTGGCCGCACAGGGTATTCCGGTCGACTATGTAATGATCGGCGACGGCCCCGAAGCCGCCGCGACGCTCGCACATGCGCGCGCCAGCCTGCCCCGCGTGACCCATCATCCGCGCCTCAGCCAAGAGGCGATCCGCGACGAACTGGGTCAGGCGCAGCTTTATCTGCATGGGAGCGTCACGCTGGACAATGGTCATGCCGAGGCATTCGGCATCGCCAATCTGGAAGCCCAGGCGGTGGGAACGCCCGTGGTTGCCTTTCGCTCGGGAGGCGTCGGCGAAGCCGTCGAGCAAGGACGTACAGGCCTGCTGGCAGAGGAGCGGGACGTGGCGGCGATGGCCGACGCGGTCGCCTCTCTGCTCTCCGATGGCGAGCGCTGGCGGTCTTTTCACGAGCGCGCGCCCGAATGGGTGGCCGAACGTTTCGACCTGATGGCACAGACGCGTCAGCTCGAAGACTATTATGACCGCGTCCTCGACGACTATCGGAGGAAATGACAGTGGCGCGCACCAGCGGAGCCAAGCCCAAATGGGGGCTCAATCGCCTCAAGAAGCTGCGTAACGTCTTCGTCGAGGCGAAGCGTTTTTGGTATGTCCGTTTCTGGGGAATGGACATTCATCCGACCGCGCAATTCTCGCTATCGGCGAAATTCGACCGGACGAACCCCAAGGGGCTGCATATTGGCGAGGAGAGCTATGTCGCGTTCGATGCGGCGATCCTGACCCACGACCTGACGCGTGGGCTGTATCTCGATACCTGGATCGGACGCCGCTGCTTCATTGGCGCTCGCAGCATCATCCTGCCGGGCATTCGCATCGGCGACGAATGCGTGATCGGATCGGGCTCGGTGGTGACCAAGGACGTACCGCCCAATTCGTTGGTCGCTGGCAATCCCGCGCGCGTCATTCGCAGCAACCTGCGTATCGTCGCCCGTTATGGACGGATCGGTGCCGACGATGTGCCCGTGCCGGATCAGCCGGAATGAATTTTCGTGTCGCGCGACATCGCTTCGCCATCGCGGTCACGGGTCCGCTTATGCTAATGCTGCATCGCGATATGGTTTCGAGGGCAAACGGGGAAGTAGGATGAAACTGTCGGTCCTCATCAACAATTACAATTACGCCAGGTATCTGCGCGCCTGCATCGACAGTGTCTTGTCGCAAAACGAGTTGGGGGCGGAGATCATCGTGGTCGATGACGGGTCGACCGACGACTCCCGTGCCGTAATTGCCAGCTATGGTGATGCGGTGACCCCGGTGTTCAAGCCCAATGGCGGTCAGGCCTCCAGCTTCAATGCCGGCTTTGCCGCCTCGACCGGCGACGTGCTGATGATGCTCGACGCGGACGATTTCTTCCTGCCCGGAAAGCTGGCCCGGATCGCGGACATCTATGCCCAGCGTCAGGTCGGCTGGTGCTTCGATCGCGTCACGAACGACGAGGCCGGGCTGGTGCCCGCCGAGATCGCGATCACGCCGATCGACAAGCGCGAGACGATGCGCGCGGGTGGCTTTCCTACCCTGCCCGTCCCTACCTCCGGCCTGACCTTCCATCGGTCGATCCTGTCGCAAATCCTGCCGATGCCGCTGGCCGACGACGTGGTGTTGAGCGACAATTACCTGAAGTTCGCGGCCGCCTATCTGGCGCCGGGCGTGCTCGTCGAGACCCCGCTCACCTACCAGCGGCTGCACGAAAGCAACCGCTACACCAACACCGATCGCGCCAAGTCGCTGAAGCCGCAGATCATGATGGCGACCGGCCTGCACCTCGCACGCCGCTTCGACGGGCTGGGCCGGATGGGCAAGAGCCTCGTCACCGGGGGTATCGCCGATGCACATCTCGGCATGACCGACACGCTGGCCGAGATCGATCGCGTCGCGCGCGAAGCACGGGGCATGGGGTGGACTCGTCAGAATCTGACGACGCAGGTGATTCGCAAGCGGATCACGGGCGCCGCCCGTTCGCTGCTCGGGCGATGACCGGCATGTCCGCTGACCGCGCGCCCATTCACATCACGCTGGGCGTTCTGACCTTCCGCCGTCCGGAGGGGATCGACAAGCTGCTTGGCGTCATGCGCAACCAGCATCGCGATCCGGCGCGGCCCTGGCAGCTCAGCATCGTCGTGGTGGACAATGATGCGTCGGGTAGCAGCCGGGATGCGGTGATGGCCCATGCCGGTCATCCCGAATATGACCTTCATTATGTCGTCGAGCCGCAGCAGGGCATTCCGATCGCTCGCAACCGGGCGATGGACAGCGCACCGGAAGGGACGGAGCTTTTCTGCTTCCTTGACGATGACGAATGGCCGGTCGATGGCTGGTTGGATTCGATGCTTCGTACCCGCGAGGCGACCGGCGCGGATTGCATATATGGTCCAATCGAGCCCGTCTTCGAAGGACCGGTGGACGACTGGCTGCGTCGCAGCCGTCTCTATGATCGCAAGCGTTATGCCGAAGGCGAAAGGTTGAATTTCGCGGCTTCGAACAACGTGATGTTTGATCTCGCCCGATTCCGTGAACTCGATCTACGCTTCGATGCGCGGATGCGTTTCACGGGCGGCAGTGATTATCTGTTCTTTAATCAGGCGTGGCGCCGGGGTGTCCGGATTCATTGGTCGGATCAGGCGCTGGTCTATGACATGTTCCCGGTCAATCGTCTGACGATGAAATGGCAGCGTCAGAGGCAGTATCGTCTTGGCAATACATTCGCCGTTGCGACCCGTATCGAGGGATCGGGTGCAGAGAAGGCGAAGCAGCTCGCCCGTGGGGTAGTGCGCATGGGACTGGGCGCCGCGATGTCGCCTGCGATGCTCGTCTCGCCTTATTGGGGTGGGCGCGCCATGGTCCACCTTCTGCGCGGGGCCGGGCTTACCATGGGCATATTGGGCCATTCCTATCAGGAATATGCCCCGTCGAAGCTGAAGAAATAGGCCCTATCTTGAGCGGGGGCGGTAACGCCGCCCCCTAAATTGCGTCGAAACGACCATATCCGAGACGTGCGGGGGGCATAAAAGCTTCGGACGTCACCGTCGAGAGTTACGCCAGCCGTCCTCCAGCGTAGTCCTTACCGGACTTGCGCATAGCGTGAAGCGACGGCCTTGCAGGCCCGCCCTAACCCGCGATCGTCAGTAAGCGTTGCGGTGGAGCAGGACCTGGAACGTCTGCAGCACGATGCGAATATCGCGCCAGATCGACCAATGCTCCAGATATTCGAGGTCGGCCTGCAGGCGATTGCGGAGATCGTCCTCGATCAGGGTCGCGCCGCGATAGCCGCGAACCTGCGCCAAGCCGGTGAGGCCGGGCTTGACCGAATGGCGTTGCCAATAGCGACCGTCGACTTCCCAGAACAGTTTCTCGGCCGCGCGCGAACCCAGCGCATGCGGGCGCGGCCCGACGATGCTCATATCACCCTTCAGCACATTGATGATCTGGGGGAGCTCGTCCATGCTGGTCATGCGAATGAACCGGCCGACACGCGTAATGCGGTCGTCGTCGCGCGAGGCGGAGCGATGCCCTGCGCCGTCGCTGCCCTCGACATACATGCTGCGGAACTTCAGGATGTGGAACATCTCGTTCCCCCACCCGATACGCACTTGGCGGAATAGGATGGGCCCTGCGCTGTCGAGGCGAACCGCCAGCGCGATCAGCCCCAGGACTGGCGCGAGCAGGAACAGCGCCAGTCCCGAGACCGCGATATCGAACATCCGCTTCAGAAAGCGATCGAACAGGCCGAGGGGACCGACCGCGACGATCATGGTCGGCGTGTCGGCGCAAGTGGAGATGCCGAGTGGCGCGAGCTGACTTAGCTCGGGCACGAAGATCTCGCTCTGCACACCTGTGCCCTTGAGAGCATTTGCCCAGGCGATCCGGGTATCGGGCGCGCAGGCCACCACGACACGATCCGCGCTGGCGACCAGCCGTGCGAGACGGTCGTACATGATCGGGTCATGAAGATTGGGGTCGAAGCGGTCACCCGTCTCGACCACCTGTGCGAAGTCACCCTGCGGGATTGGCGAACGGCCATCATGGAGCAGCATGACGGTGAAAGGGTTACCGCCGATGACCTGTGCCATATTCCGGACGAACGCATAGCGGGCGGAGGCGATCAGGACCGTCCCGATCAGCGCGCCCAAGGCGATGACAACGCGGGGAAAATCTTCACTTGCCTGAAAAACGAACGCGACCAGGATGACCGCGCATACCGCCATCAGCAACGCCTTCGTACCTTGCGATGCAGCATGACGAGGGATGGTCAGGTTTTCCTGATCATAGGCCCGGATGGAAAAGGATGTCAGGAAGTAAGCTGACAATAATGTCACAATCGCTAGGGTCCAACGGGTGTGTCCCAGCATGACAAACCGAAAATAGGCGGCACCAGCAAAACCTGCGGCAACGCAGGTTAAATCTATCAGGATCAGGGCAATGAGCGCCCTAAAGCGCAAAATAGAAGCTGGAATACTCAAGCGCCTTACCTTTTGTATCGGCGCCTTGCTATGGAATCTTCCCATATCCATGTTAGCCGACCTGCCCTGATTTCTTTGGTTGAGACAGAATGTAGCGTCTGTGCCGCTTGCGGAACAGATATTTTGCATCGCAACAGCGTCTCACCGTGGAATAGGTACGAAAGGCTGAATTTTTGGCAACGTGCCGTTCATCCAGCGTCCACCAAGGGCAGGACGCCCGCGCCGTCACGGTTAAAGTGCAAAAGTCAAGATTGCATCGCACTGCAGCATCAATTATTTTTCGGCGCGATGGGACAGGACACCGACGCTTCGCCACCAAAGTCCCGCACTTGGGCAAATCGCCTGTCTTTCCTGTCATGAATGGGGTTGTCGTGGATCGACCGGGGCGGCTAGTCGCAGAGACGTACCGGTCCCGATCGGGCTCCTCCCACTGCTATGGGGTTTGAAGAATGAAGATCGCTGTTTTCGGCCTCGGCTATGTGGGCATGTCCAATGCCGTTCTTCTGGCGCAACACAACCAAGTCGTGGCGGTCGATATTTCGGAGGAACGAGTCGCTCAGGTCAATGCGCGCACCTCGCCGATCATCGATACCGAGTTGGAGGAGTTCCTCGCCAACCGCACGCTGGATCTGTCCGCGACGACCGATGCCGCAGAGGCGCTGGCGGATGCCCGATATGTCATCGTCGCGACGCCGACCAACTATGATGTCGAGACCAACAAGTTCAATACGGGTTCCGTGGAGACGGTGATTGCGCTGGCCAAGGCCCATGCGCCCGATGCCACGGTCGTCGTCAAGTCGACCATTCCGGTCGGGTTCGTTGACGACGTTCGCGCGCGGCTCGGTACCGACCAGGTGATCTTCAGCCCGGAATTTCTTCGCGAAGGCCGTGCACTGTACGACAATCTCCACCCGTCGCGTGTGATCGTTGGTGAACGCTCGGAACGCGCGCGTATCTTCGCGGACCTTTTGATCCAGGGCGCGGAGAAAAAGGATGCGCCGGTGCTGTTCACCGACGCGCGCGAGGCGGAGGCGATCAAGCTGTTCGCCAATACGTATCTCGCGATGCGGGTCGCCTTCTTCAACGAGCTGGACAGCTATGCGATCGCGGGCGGCATGGATACGCGCCAGATCATCGAGGGCATCGGCCTGGATCCCCGGGTCGGCACGCATTACAACAATCCGAGCTTCGGTTATGGTGGCTATTGCCTGCCTAAGGACACCAAGCAGCTGCTCGCCAACTATTCCGAAGTGCCGCAGAACCTGATCCGCGCAATCGTCGACGCCAACCGCACCCGCAAGGACTTCCTGGCCGATCAGATCATCGCGCGCGGCCCCCGCAAAATGGGCGTGTATCGCCTGACTATGAAGGCGGGGTCGGACAATTTCCGCCAGTCGTCTATCCAGGGTATCATGAAGCGGGTGAAGGCCAAGGGTATCGAGGTCATCGTCTATGAGCCCGCTCTGGAGGAAGATCAGTTCTTCGGCTCGCGCGTGCTGCGTGACCTGGAGGCGTTCAAGGCGGAATGCGACGTCATCATCGCGAACCGCAATGCCCCCGAACTGGCCGATTGCGCTGAAAAGCTGTTCACTCGGGACATCTTCGGTTCCGACTGACCTGGTCGCCCAGGCGTGACGGGATAGCGGTTCGGTCTTCGCAGGAAGGCCGAACCGTTTTCGTATTTTCGTCCCCGCCCCCGCGGCTGTGAATCCGAAACGCGAGTCCGCCGTCCAATTGCTCCCTCTGCACGGTTGATTTGCCGCGTATGAACGATATGAGACGTTGCAACATGTCATGGCGCGATAGGCCGCTATTGGCTGTATCGCATTGTCTGGAGTTCTCATGTCCGCTGCCCGTCTTCGCCGCCATATGTCTGTTTTCGGATTTGCCATGGCGTGGTGCGCCATTCCGGCGCTCGCCGACGCGAAGGAAACGGATGCGCGCGACGATGCCGAGACGCGCACCGACATCGTGGTGCTCGGTACGCGGAGCACGATCGATCGTACCCTGTCGTCCGATCCCGCGACAGAGCGCATGTCCCAGTCCAGCCGCTCGCTCGAGCAGGATGTGCTGCAAGCCGCTGGAACCTATCGCCTGAGCGACGCGCTGGAACTGGTCAGCGGGTTCAGCCAGCAGAATAATCGTGGTGGGGTGCTCGACAATTTCGCGATACGCGGGTTTCTGGGCACACCCGATGGCGGCGCGGAATTCTATGTCGATGGCTTCGTTGCCAATCGAGGCATGGCCCCTCCCCGTGACCCGGCGACCGTGGAACGGATCGAGGTGTTGAAAGGGCCGGCCGGCGCTGTTTTCGGGGACATCGATCCGGGTGGGCGCGTCAACATCGTGTCCAAGGTGCCGCGCTTCACACCGTCCGCTCGTGCTACCGTCACCTATGGCTCGTTCGACACCCGGCGCGCGGAGATCGACGCCACCGGCCCCCTGTCACAAACCGTCGCCGCTCGCATCGTCTTCGCGGCGGAGGATAGCGACGGTTGGCGTGACACGGTGGAGCTTCGCCGGCGGGTGGTGTCGCCATCATTGACCTGGCGTCCCAGCGACGCGGTGCGGCTGACCTATCTGGCGGAGTTCATGCAGTTCGACACGCCTTTCGATCGGGGCATCCCGGCGGTCGGCGACGATGCGAACGCCCTGCCCCGGTCCAACTATTATGGCGAGCCTTCCAACGGCCTCACCCGCTTCCGCAACGAGCGTCACCAGTTGACGGGCTTGGCGCAACTGGGTGACGGATGGACGCTCAATGGCGGGTTGGTGTGGCGTACCGGTTCGCTCAAGGGGTTCTCGGCGGACCAGTCGCGGATCGTGGGGACGCAGGTCTGGCGGCAACGTCGCTCGCGCGATTTCGTGATCGACGATCTCTCCGCGCGGCTGGAACTGGCCGGGCAGATCGGACGTCATCAGGTCAGCCTGGGGCTCAAGGGTTACCGCATGACCTATGGCGAGCGGTGGATGCGCCGCAACCCGTCAGCGGCCTTCCCCTATGCCGTTGATTTATATGATCCGTTATCGGGCTATGGCGGGTCCGCCGCCCCGCTCCTGCCCTTTACCAACAATGACGAGAACCGCTGGGCGGGCACGATCTATGCCCAGGATATGTGGGCGGTCACGGACCGGCTGACGCTGGTCGGGGGGGCGCGCATCGATCCCTATCGGCAAAAGATCGTCAACAACCGGACAGGCGGTGTCGGGGAGATCGTCGAGCAGCCGGTGAAGTTCCGAGCCGGTGCACGTTATGCAGCGACCGATCACATTTCGGTCCATGCCAATTGGGGCGAATCGTTCCTCCTCAACTCGGGTACCGGCCGCACCGGCGAGGGGTTCCAGCCCGAAGAGGCGCGCGGATATGAGGTCGGGCTTGCCGGGCGCTGGAACGGCTTCGACTTGGGATTGACCTGGTTCAATATCTCCAAGGCCAATATCCTGACGACCGACCCCGTCGATCCCGGCTTCAATGCGCCCGTTGGCCAGTTGAACAGTCGGGGCGTCGAGGCAGATGCGTCGCTCCGCCTGGGGCGGCGGTGGCAAGTGGTGGCCAATTACGCCTGGGTCGATGCCCGCAATGACGACAAGAGCTTTGCAACGCCCGCCGTCTTGGGTGTGCCCGAACATTCGGGTACCGTTCTTGTCGTACATCGCCTGCCCCTCGCCGGGCGTGAGTGGCAGCTAAGCGCTGGCGTCGCTTATGTTGGGGATCGTGCCGGATCCCTCGACGCCCGCCCGTTGGTCCTGCCCGATTATATCAAAGCCAAGGCGGCGATCGAGGCACCCGTGACCGATACTTTGCGCTTCCGGTTGGAGGCCGATAACCTGTTCGATGCGCGCTATGCGGCAAGTTCCTATAGCCGTTTATGGATTTACCCCGGTGCACTTCGGACGGTGCGGGCTTCCTTGCGCTTTGAAATTTAAATCCCAAATGGATCGCCGCTCTCCGAACGGAGAGCGGCGATGGAGCCTTTACGCCGGCTGGTGAACCGGCGGCAGGCGCAGCCGCATCGGCTGCGACAGCCAGCCGATGACGATCCCGCGCATTGGCTGCCAAAAGGCCGAGAGGGACAGAAGCGCGGAGCCGATGACGAAAGCCGTAAAGGCCGCGCCCAGTTCGACCGCACCGGCACTGAGGAACAGGGAATAGAGGGCGTAGAGCACATAAACGAGGCTGGAGACCAGCAAGGCACGCCGGTCCACTGCCAGCGCGATCCCTGCGAACAGCAGGTACAGCGCAAGGACGATCACCCCCGTGCCCGCGCCGATGTCGCTATTGAATACGCCCAATAGCTGAAAGATCGGGTGTGCGATCATCGGCGCGGCGGCCAGATGCAGCCAAAAGGCGACGTCGGCCCGACGGGTCTCTCGCCGGGGATCGGACATGTCCCAATGCATCGCCAGAGAGAATACCCCGATGCCGCACAACAACAGGATCGGCCAGACGCCCTGTTTCATGTCCGGGAAAGCCGCCATCAGCAAGCCGATCGCTACCACGACCAGCGCCGCCGCCCCCGCCGCGACCGTGATCGGGACCATGAAATGATGCCAATGCAGCCAAGCCGACCCGGCCGAGATCAAACCGATACCCGCGGCCGCCAGCGCACCCGCCGTGCCGTCGATATGGGGCCAGACCGTGTCGATCAGGCCGATCAGCCCACCTGCCACGCCACCGACAAATGCAAGCAGCAACAGGATGCTCGGCAAGGCCATCCGCCGCCGTTCGGTAAAATAAAAGGCCAGCATCCACGCCGCCGCAGCGATGAATGCCCCGCCCAGTCCATGGCTGATCCGAAAGCCGATCTGTCCCAGGGCCGCGAGCAGCAACGCGATCGCGATCGACACGAATATATCGTTGAAGCCGGTGAGCAGCCGGAAATGCTCCTCGTCTACGGTCGGTGCGGCGTGAACCGTGGCGACATGTCGCCGCAGCGCGGCTGCGGCATCGGGGGAAATGGCCCCCGCCGCCACGGCACCGTCAATGTCGCTCTCGCTATACATGGACGTTCTCCCTGTTGAGGAATCGGATGATCGCGCATGTGTATTATTTAGTCAATACACGCTGCCGATGTAGCTTCCGCTTATGCCTGGCCCGCAGGATGCGTGACCTTTAATTCATGCAACCGGAACGCTGCCCAACAGCTTGAGTTGACACGAATTGACTCCGGCCAAGGGACAGAGACCCATGAAGACCACTGGCAACACGATCCTGATGACCGGCGGCGGAAGCGGTATTGGGGAAGCACTGGCCCATCGGTTCCATGATCGCGGCGACACCGTCATCATCGCCGGCCGCCGCCAGGACGATCTGGACCGCGCCGCCGCCGGGCGCGATCGTATCCATACGGTTGTGCTCGACGTCGAGGATGTCGGCGCAGTGGACGCTTTCGCCGAGCGGATCGTCCGCGACTTTCCGGCGCTGAATGTACTGTTCAACAATGCCGGCATCATGAAGTTCGAGGATTTGACGCAGCGGCGCGATCTGGCTGACGCCGAGGCCACACTGGCGATCAACATCCTGGGCCCCATACGCCTGACCAATGCCCTGATCGATCACCTGACCCATGTCCCCGACGCGGCCATTGTCAACGTGACGTCGGGGCTCGCCTTCGTTCCCCTGGTCGCCGCCCCCACCTATTCGGCGAGTAAGGCCGCGATCCATTCCTATACCGTGTCGTTGCGGACGCAGTTGGCCGGCAAGGTAGAGATCATCGAACTCGCGCCACCGGGCGTGCGGACCGACCTGACACCAGGACAGTCCAATCGACCGGGATATATGCCATTGGAGGCGTTCGCCGATGCCGTTGCGGCGCAATTTGCGCTGCAGCCCACACCGTCCGAAATCCTGGTCGATGAGGTGCAGTTCCTCCGTCAGGCGGAGCGGGAGGGACGGTTCGACACGACGCTGAAGACCCTGACCGAGCGCGCGGCTCAGCAGCGCGAGGCGGGCAACCGGTGAACTGGATGAGGCGGCGTGGATACGATCGACTGGCCGACCGATGCGGCACCAACTGCCTTGCAGCGGCATCGTGAATAGATCGGCCGAAAGATTGCCTGCCGCCGCCAGCGGAGACCAGCCAAGAACGACGCCGGACGGACGCTATATCGTCGTTCGAGGGCGACTGTGGCGCAGGAGCAATCCTCATCTCGACGCGAGCGAACGACAAAGCTTGGTCGATACGCTGATGCAGGCGCGGCGCTCCGTCCAGAAGGCGTTGCGCAGTGGGGACGATGTGGAACTCCGCCTCGCGCGGTTGCAGGTTCAGGCTGCTAAGGTTGCACTGGGCGAACGCGGCCCGGTCTGGTGGACAGATGGCAGCCCTGACCTCAACCGGCGAATGGCTCGGAATACCGGCTATGCCGAATGGTATGCGGCATTGGAGGAGGAGCGATGAACGTGTTCCTGGATTTCGAGGCCTCATCCCTTTCGGATCGAAGCTACCCGATCGAGGTCGCCTGGATATTCGAAGACGGCCGGTCCGAAAGCCATTTGATCGCTCCTGCCCCCGGCTGGGACGATTGGGACGATGCGGCCGAACATATTCATGGTCTCTCCCGAGACCTTCTCGTCGGCGAGGGCGTCTCGCACGAGGTGGTGGCACAGCGCATGGTGGAAGAATTGTCGCCTCACGCGCTGTTCGCCAGTGCGCCCTCTTGGGACGGTAAATGGTTGAGCCTGTTGCTACGGACGGCGGGGCTGCCGCGCCACGCTTTGCGGCTTCGGGATACGGATGTCGCGCTTCGAGAGAGTGCGGCGCTTATCCTCCGTGATGCATGTCCTCCGGATCGGGTCGAGGCCCTGATCGATGAACTCGTCGCTTGGGCAAACGCGACCAAGGACAAATCGCCCGCTCATCGGGCTCTTGCTGACGCGACAGAGGAGTTGGCTGTCTGGCAGAGGTTGCGGGACCGTGCTTCGTCGGTCTGCCGAGCGGCTCGTCCATGAGGCGTTCGGGCGTTCGCGCAGGCGTGACGGCATTGCTGGCGGTATTGGCGGCGAGTTGTTCGCCGCTGACGACCTTCGACGCCCTTGTGCCAAAGGATCGGGGCGGCATCCGGGTGGCGAAGGATGTCGCTTATGGCCCCGATCTGCGGCAGCGGCTCGATGTCTACGTTCCCCGTGTCCCAGCACAAGGTCGACGCCCCGTGGTCGTGTTCTTCTATGGTGGGAGTTGGAACAGCGGCACGCGTGCGGGCTACGCCTTTGTCGGCCGCGCGCTCGCCGCCCAGGGGTTCATGACCATCATCCCGGATTACCGGCTCGTACCGGCTGTCGAATATCCGTCCTTCGTTCAGGATGGAGCGGCGGCGGTGCGCTGGTCCGCCACCCATGCCGGGAACTATGGGGGCAATGGTCGCTCGATCGTCTTGATGGGCCATTCGGCCGGCGCGTACATCGCTGCGATGTTGGCCGTGGACCCGCGTTGGCTGGGCGACACGCGAGCCGTCGTGAAGGGATTGGTCGGGCTCGCCGGCCCCTATGATTTTGCGCCATTCAATGTGGATGCGAGCCGGGCGGCCTTCGGTCGTTTCCCCAAGCCCGCCGAAACGCAGCCAGTGACCTGGGCCGGAGCGGGAGATCCGCCTGCCCTTTTGCTCTACGGGGCGGACGACAAGGTCGTAGAGCCCCGGAACAGCCTGGCGCTCGCCGCGAAACTTCGTGACGAGGGTGTCGCGGCCGAGCTTCGATCCTATCCAAAACTGGGTCATGTGGGCATCCTGCTGGCCCTCTCACGACCGTTTCGTGGGCGTGCTTCGGTATTGCAGGAGGTGACCGGTTTCGTTCGTCGGGTAACGCATTGATCCGTCGCATGGAATGGCGCCCGAACGAAGGGCGCATCACTGCCCCCCGGATCATCCCCAGCTTGGCAGCGTTATGTGATGGTCATGATGTTCGAGGTGAGCGATGGCCGACCGCATCTTGGTCTTCTACGGTTCCTATCGATCGGATCGACAGGGCATACGTTTGGCCAACTATCTCGTCCGATCCTTTGCGGAGCGGGGCGCCGACGTCGCGTTGATCGATGCACAGGCCATCGGCTTGCCGATGCTAGACCGAATGTACAAGGAGTATCCGGCCGGAGAGGCCCCTTTGGCGATGGAGCGGCTCGCCAGCCAGATTCGAGACGCTGACGCCTTCGTCTTCGTGACGGGCGAATATAATTGGGGCCAACAGCCGGGCCTGAAGAACCTGACCGATCATTTCCTGGAGGAATGGTTCTGGCGACCCGCCGCCATCGCGAGCTACTCGGCCGGGCGGCTGGCCGGTGCCCATGCCAGTGTCGCATGGCATGGTAGCTTGTCCGAGATGGGCATGGTCGTCATCTCGACTACGCTGGCGGTGGGGGGGATCGGCCAGGCGCTCGATGCGGATGGTCAGCCGATCGGAGACGGCGGCCAGGCACTGGCGCGCACCTTTCCGCGTTTCGCCAAC
Organism: Sphingomonas sp. Marseille-Q8236; assembly: GCF_965112005.1. Lineage (NCBI taxonomy): Bacteria > Pseudomonadati > Pseudomonadota > Alphaproteobacteria > Sphingomonadales > Sphingomonadaceae > Sphingomonas > Sphingomonas sp. Marseille-Q8236. The sequence goes on along the minus strand of NZ_CBCOPO010000002.1, from coordinate 1,063,858 downwards.
GACCTGGCATGGTGGACATCCGCCGCGCGCGAACAGCGGGCTCGTGCCACGCCCCCCTATTGACGCGTTGCGCCCTGCTAGCCCAAGCGGCAGGTAATTCAGGCAGTTAGGGGGTGATCATGCGAAGAACAGTGACGGTGTTGTTGGGCATCATGGGTGTTGCGGCGGCTGCCCCCGCTCTTGCCGAGGACGACGAGCCCCGCTTCTGTCCCACCCGGCCCAGCATTGGCGGCTCAAGCTGCACCACCGAGCTTGGCCGCGTCCATGTCGAGGTCTCGACCCTGGAATGGCAACGCGACGATCAATCCGACCCGCGTGACGATCGGATCATCACGGCGGATATTTTGACCCGCGTCGGGATCGGCAAGAATACCGAGTTGCAATTCGACTGGGTCGGTTACGGCCGCGACCGCATGCGAGACAAGACGGATGGCAGCGTCGATACCGTCACCGGTACCGGCGACATGACATTCGCGATCCGCCAGCATCTGGCCGGGCAGAAGGGCAAGGCCTTCTCGGCGGGCGTGCAGGCATTCTTCACCGCCCCGACAGGGCGCTATCCTGTCGGCGAAGGCACCTGGTCGACGGGCGTCATCGTCCCCGTCCAATATGAACTGACCGAAAAGCTTGCGATCGCGCTGACCGGAGAGGCCGATGCTGCGGCCAATGAATCCGGCATGGGCCGTCATCTGGCCTATAGCGAGATTACTGGCCTGCGATACAAGTTCACCGAGAAGGTCACCGCCACCGCCGAATTATCGCTGGAGCGGGAGGACGAACCCGACCAGCATGAGACCATGGCGCTTGCCGCGCTATCCGCCGCATGGCGGCCGACAAAGGTCATGCAACTCGACATTCTCGCTGTTGCTGGACTCAATCACGCGTCACCGGGCTTGCGTCTCGTGACCGGTGGCGCGTTGCTCTTCTGATCGTCAAGTCGTCGCCAAGGTGCCAGTGGCCACAACCGGACCTGTCGGGGTCGGTTCGGGCGATCCTCCTGGCGGTTCGATCGAAATGGCGAGTACCGCGCCGGTCCGAAGGTCTTGGCGACGGGCGGTCGGAACGGTGATGCGCGTCGCACCGTCTCTGTTCAACAGACCCAGCGAGTAAGGTTTTCCGTCGCGAAGCACCCAAAGCTGTGCGATCTTGCCCTCCGGGGCCAGCGTATTGTCTGCGATGCGGAGCTCGCCGCGATCCATATCCATCGTCGTGCCGATCGGCTTGGCGTCCTTTGCCTCCGGGGCCAGCGCCGCGATCATCAGATTGGGTGAGCGAGCCTCAGGATGCGGGAGTGATACGGGCTCGGGGCGTGGCAACAGGAACAGCAGTAATATGGCAGCGATCGCGACTGCGGCCGAGGCGGTCGCCCATATCGGCGTGCGCGGCTTGGCGGCAGGCGCGGCGACGATCTGCGCTGTGATATGGGCAGGCGCATCTGCGGGACGATAATCGTCGAAGAGATGGGCGAAGTGATTGCGCCACCATTCAACCTCCGCCGCGAAATGCGGGTCGGACAAGATCCGACGAAGCGCGGCTGCGCGTTCCTCGCCATCGAGCAGCCCCAGCACCAGTTCGCCGGCCATCATATCGGGATCAGTCGTCACCGACGCACCCCCGCAATTGCATCAGACCTCGCCGGACCCATGTCTTCATCGTGCTCAGCGGCACGCCCTTCGCATCGGCCAGTTCGGCATAGGTTTTGCCGTCGAAGAACGCGGTTCGGATCGCGTCGCGTTGGCGGACTTCCAATGCTTCGAGGCATTCGTGAAGCCGTTGTGCCGTCTCCGTTCGCTCGACGGTCAGGGACTGATCGGGTGAATCATCCGCGATTTCGGCGGCGGCGTCTATCGGCGAGGTCGGCCTTTTGCGACGCGCGCGCACCCAGTCGATCGAGCGGTTGCGTGCGATGGTGGCGAGCCAGGCCATGGGGCTCGCCTGCCCCGGTTGGAACGCCCCTGCGCGTTTCCAGATGGTGGTGTAAACGTCGTGCAGGACATCTTCGGCGGAACTACGATCACCGCATATCCGAAGGCAAATGCCGAACAGCTTGGCAGATGTCATGCGGTATAATTCGCTGAGCGCATCCTGATCCTCCGCCCCAATACGGTCCAGCGCGTCGCACAATTTGACACGCGCCTCGATGGGATCGGTTGGGATAGAGTGCACCGGGATTTGGTAGACATTCGGGCCTGCGGACGCAATCCATCATGGCTCCCGAAGAGGAGCTAGGAGACGGATATGCGCGTGCTAGTCATTGGTTTGGGCGACATCGCCCACAAGGCCTATCTGCCCGTTCTGGCGACCCGCCCCGACGTCGAGCTGCACCTCGCCACCCGCAACGCGCGAACCCTGACGGAAGCCGGACGCGCCTTTCACGCCGCCGGCACCTATTGCAGCCTCGACGATGCGATGGCCAGCGGGCATTTCGACGCCGCCTTCGTCCATGCCGCAACCGAGGCGCATCCGTCCTTGGTCCGACGCTTGCTCGATCGCCACATCCCGACATTCGTCGACAAGCCCTTGGCCGACAATCTGGCGGAAGCCGAGCAGCTGGTGGCTTTGGCGGAGCGTCAAAGGACATTGTTGGCCGTCGGTTTCAACCGCCGGTTCGCGCCCGATTATGCCGCGCTCAAGGGGTCGAGGGCGAACCTGCTCATGATGGAGAAGCACCGCCACCGCCAACTCAATGTGCCGCGCCGCGTGATCTTCGACGATTTCATCCATGTCATTGATACGCTGCTGTTTCTCGCACCGTCATCGGTGACCCGCCATAGCATCGAGGCCCATGGCGAAGGCGGATCACTGTCGGCCATCATCCTGACATTGGCGGGCGAAGGCTTCACCGCGATCGGGACCATGCACCGCGACAGCGGGCTGAACGAGGAACGGCTGGACGTGATCGGAAACGGCCTGCGGCAATCCGTGTTCAATATCTCGGAGCACATTCGCCTGGACGGGACCGAATGTCATCAGCGCCGGGGCGACTGGACGTCAGTCGGGCAACAGCGCGGTTTCGAGGCGATGTGCTCCGATTTCCTGTCGGCGGTCCGCGAGGGACGGCCTACCCGTGCAGACGACATTCTGGCGACCCACGCGCTTTGCGAGGTGGCGACCCTCCAGGCCGAGCAGTCGGTCGCCTAGCTTCGCCGCGACGTTGCGCGCGGGACGAGGCGATCCAGCGCATCCTTATTGTCCCTGCCCCAGCCATACAGCATCTCGACCGGCTCGACGAAGCGCTGGCCCAATTCGGTCAGCTTATACTCGACCATCGGCGGGATGGCGCTATGGACATGGCGGCTGATCAAGCCGCTCGCCTCCATGTCGCGGACCGTTTGGGTCAGCATCTTCTTCGAGATGCCGGGAAGGCTTCGTAGCAAGGCGCCGGTCCGCGCGGCCCCTTCATGCCGGGCGTGAAGCGTGTGAAGGATCATGCTGGTCCATTTGGTGGCGAACAACTCCAGAATGCGGCGCGGCGCGCAATCTTCGCGCCATTCCTCATCCGGTGATCCGGGTTGCATATGGTTACTCCCTGGTGCCTGGGTCACCAAATGGTGCCTTCTGGAAGCCCTGTCCAGCTATGCCTAACTTGTTCGCAAAGAGGAGTTATTCATGGCTAAGACGGCATTGGTGGTGGGCGCTAGCGGGATCGTGGGCAGCGCGACGGCTCGGTTGCTCGTGGAGCAGGGCTGGAAGGTCCACGGCCTTGCCCGGCGTCCGACCGCGCAGGCGGGCGTACAGCCGGTCGCGGCAGACCTTCTGAACGCCCACGCTACCGCCGAAGCATTGCGCGATCTGGACCCCGATGCCGTGTTCATCACGACATGGCTGCGGCAGGATAGCGAAGCGGAGAATATCCGGGTCAACGGTGCGATGGTCCGCAACCTGTTGGACGGCCTACCGAAGCCGAACCGCCCGCGCCACGTCGCGCTGGTCACTGGTCTCAAGCATTATCTCGGTCCGTTCGAAGCCTATGGCAAAGGGGCGCTTCCGCAGACCCCCTTTCGCGAGGAACAGGGACGCCTGGACGTCGAGAATTTCTATTATGCGCAGGAGGACGAGGTGTTCGCCGCCGCCGCCCGCGATGGCTTTACGTGGAGCGTTCACCGGCCGCACACGGTGATCGGCCTGGCGGTCGGTAACGCGATGAACATGGGCACGACGCTGGCCGTCTATGCCACCTTATGCCGTGAGACAGGCCGTCCCTTCGCCTTTCCGGGTTCGGCGGCGCAATGGGCCGGCCTGACGGACATGACCGATGCGGGTCAGTTGGCCCGCCATCTGCTTTGGGCGACCGAAACGGAGGCGGCACATGACGAGGCTTTCAACGTCGTCAACGGCGACGTCTTCCGTTGGCAGTGGATGTGGGGCCGCATTGCACAGTGGTTCGGCCTGGAGCCCGCGCCGTTCGATGGCGTCGTGCGTCCGCTCGAGCGGCAGATGGTAGACGATGCGCCGCTGTGGCGTCGGATTGCCGAGCGAGAGGGGCTGGCGGAGTCTGACCTCAACCGTTTGGCATCACCCTGGCATACCGACGCGGATCTGGGCCGCCCGATCGAAGTGGTGACGGACATGAGCAAGAGCCGCCGTCTTGGCTTCACGGCGTATCAACCAACGGACGATGCGTTCTTCGCCCTGTTCGAACGGCTCCGGGCCGACCGCCTGATCCCCTGAGCCGTCACAATTCCGGCAGCGTCTGGCTGGCTACGCCCCAGCCGGACAGCGCCCTTCCAGAAGCACGCTCGATCAGGGCGGCAGCGTCATGGATCGTCCAAACCGCCGCGGTCTCGATATCGCGCAATTCGGTCCATGAGACCGGCACTGCCACCGGTGCGCCATTTCGCGCCCTGGCAGAATAGGGCATCACCGCGGTGCTGCCGCGTTGATTGCGAAGCCAGTCGATAAAGATGCGGTCCTTGCGGCTGGCCTTGGACATGGTCGCGACAAAGCGATCGGGCTCCAGAGCGGCGAGCGCGCGGGCAAAGCGTTCGGCGAAGCTCTTGACCTCGGTCCATTCGGCAAGGGGCTGAAGCGGTACGACCACATGCACGCCCTTACCCCCCGATAACATCGGGAAGCTGGTGAGGCCGACCTCCGCCAGTTGCTCCTTGAGGTGCTCGGCCGCCTTCTTCGTGTCGGTGAAGGCTAGGCCTTCGTCCGGGTCCAGATCGAACACCATTCGGTCGGGCTTCTCCAAGGTGGCGACCCGAGAGCCCCATCCATGAAACTCGATGGCGCCCATCTGTACGCAGGCGACCAGCCCGTCAGCGTCTTTCACATAGAGATAATCGTCGCTCTTGCCGTCCTTGTCGCGGATCGGCACGCGGTGGACATGCTCCCCGAAGCTGCCGGCGTCGTGCTTTTGGAAAAAGCATTTCCGCGCCCTTCCCTGAGGACAGCGGACCAAGCTGATCGGACGATCGCCGATGAAGGGAAGCATCAACCCGGCCATACTGGCATAATATTCCGCGAGTTGTCCCTTGGTGATATCACCGTCTGGAAATATGATGCGGTCGGGATGCGTCACCTTCACACTGGTTTCGCCGTCGGCGGGTTCCGGTGCATCTTCCCGGCCCGGTTCACCGCTTAGCCCCAGAAAACTGGCATGACGCAGCAGTCCGTCGGGTGTCACTTCCGCATAGGCTATGTCGGCCGCCAGGCTGGGCGTCACCCAATGCGCACCGCGAACCATCGCGCGGGGGGCGTCGACGGTTGCCGTCGTGCGCTCCAGTCGTTCCAGCTTATCGACGATCGCATCCATGCTCGTCGTATCGAAGCCCGTTCCGACCTTCCCTGCATAGGCAAGACCACCCGGCCCTTCCTGCCCCAGCAAGAGCGATCGAAACCCGCGACGCTTGTCGGACGGCAACCACCCCACGATCCGAAAACGGCCGCGCTGAACGCATTTTACCTTGATCCAGGCCCTGGCGCGGCCCGAGTGATAGGGCGCGTCCGCACGCTTGGACACGACCCCTTCCAATCCGTCTCGACACATTTGCTCGAGCAGGGCTTCCCCCTTCCCGATGACGTGTTCCGAGAAACGGATGGCGTTCGGCGCGTCGTTCAGCAGCGCACGAAGCCGCTCCTTGCGATCAAGTGTCGATAACTCGCCGATGTCGTCGCCATCCTGTTCGATCAGGTCGAAGGCCATGAAAACCATCTCGCCACCTTCGCTGATGGCGGTCTTCAGAGTCGAAAAATCGGGGCGACCGTCTTTGAAGGCCACGACTTCACCGCCGATCGGGGCCGCCCCGGGGAGGCGCGCCGCAGCCTTTGCGATCGCCGGGAATCTGTCGGTCCAGTCCAGCCCGGTTCGCGTGAAGATCGTCGCTTTCCCGCCCCCTGTGGCGATCATGACCCTGTAGCCGTCGAACTTGATCTCATGGAGCCACACGTCCCCGGTGGGAACCGTATCGCGCAAGGTGCAGAGTTGTGGCTCGCGGAAAACCGGCATTGCCGTGGTTCTCTTGACGTTCCGTTTGATCCGTTCGGGCGGGGCCTTCGATTTCGCCGCCTTTCCGCCTGAAATCTCGGACATGGTCCGGCCGGAGGCGACGCTGGTCAGCGCCTCTTCGACGAGCGCATCGGTCGCGCCCGCGAAGTCATCCTCGACCTTGCGCAGCAGCCAGTTCTCTCGCTTTTCCCGGCCCCGCGGTTTCAAGCGGATCAGCATCCACTCGCCGCGCATGCGTTCGCCGTCCAGCACGAAATGAAGATGCCCTTTGGCGAGATCGGCGGCCGACTTGCCCGCGACGGGTGCCCATGTGCCCCGGTCCCAAAGCATCACGGTCCCGCCGCCATATTCTCCCTGGGGAATGACCCCCTCGAAATCCGAATAGGATAGCGGGTGATCCTCGGTCCGCACCGCCAGACGCTTTTCATTGGGGTCCAGGCTTGGGCCACGTGTGACCGCCCAGCTTTTCAGCACACCGTCCACTTCCAGACGGAAATCCCAATGCAGCCGGGTGGCATCATGCTTCTGCACGATGAAGCTGTTGGCGTGACCGTGCGCCAGCGCCCCGGTCGGTTCCGGCGTTCGCGAAAAATCCCGCTTGGCGTTGTAGATCGCCAGCGTATCGCTCTCCGCCGCTGCGATCGAGGCTTTGCGGCGATCAGGCACGTTTCTTCACCGAGGACTTCGCGGGCGCGCGTTTGCGGGGGGCGGATTTCTTGGGCGGCGCCTTGTTCGCGGTCGAGCCGCCACCCTTCCCGTCCATCGACTGACGGAGCGCCGCCATCAGATCGACGACGTTCGACGCCGTCGGGGCATTGGTCGCGCCATCATCCTCGATGACCTTCTTGCCACGCGACTTGCGTTTCCGTTCGATCAGATCCTTCAGCGCATCGACGTAGCGATCGTGAAATTCCTGCGGATGGAACGCCGCGCTCTTCCGGTCGATCAGCGCCTCCGCCAGGTCCAGCAACTCGCCATCCGGCTCGTCGTCGGGGATTTCGCGAAAATAGCCTAGCGCCTTTTCCATCTCATCGGCGTAGCGGAGAGTTTCGAGCACCATGCCGCGCCCCGAGGGTTTGAGGCTGACGACATATTCGCGCCCCCGCAGCGCCAACTGGCCCAGCCCGACCTTCTTGGTGTGCTTCAACGCCTCGCGAAGGACGATAAAGGCCTCGTTCGCCAGGTCGTCCGCCGGGACGACGAAGAACGGTTTTTCGTAATACAGCACGTCGATGGCGTCCGCGTCGACGAACTGGGTCAGTTCCAGGGTCCGTTTGGATTCGAGCTTTACGGCGTCGATCTCATCCTGTTCGAGCAGGACAAATTCGCCCTTCTTCACCTCATAGCCCTTCATGATCTCATCCTTGTCGACGGGACCAATGCCGGTCACGACCTTCTCATAATGGATCGGCTTGCCGCTGGGTTCGTGGATCTGCTTGAACGAGATGGTGGCGCCCGAGCGGGTGGCGGAATAGATTTCGACCGGAATGCTCACCAAGGCGAGCTTGATCTGTCCCTGCCAATAGGCGCGAGCGGCCATAAAGCGTTCTCCTTGCTCGATTATCAACGTACGAGACCCAAAGCGGGTTCACGCCCGAGGAGGCATGATGGCCAGGACGCCCAAGCTGAAGGTTTTCACCACACCCATCGGTTTCCACGATGTCTATGTCGCGGCGCCAAGCCGGGCCGCCGCGCTACGCGCCTGGGGGAGCGAGCGGGACCTGTTCGCCCGCGGCCTCGCATCCGAAGTGTCGGACCCGGAGTTGATCGCGGAAGCGCTGGCCAAGCCCGGCGAGGTCATCCGTCACCTGCGCGGCTCCGAAGCGGAGCAATTCGCCGAGCTGTCGAAAATGGATAAGGATCACCCCCAAAAGGCTGATTCACCGCCGAAAAAGCCAGCGAAGCCAAAACCACGCCCAAGCCGTACGGCGGTGACGGAGGCGGAGGCCGCGCTGAACGCTGCGGAGTCCCGGCATCACGCCGAAGATGGCGAGGCCAAGGCGCGGGTCGAGGAAGCCCAACGGCAACGCCGAGAATTGCAACGCCGTCATGCCGCCGAACGGCGCGATTTACAGTCTGCGTTGGACGAGGCGCAGGATCGCTATGATCGGGCCATCGAGCGCTGGCGCAGCGACGCTTGAACCAATCCCGGTTTGCGCATCCTAGCGTGATGGCGTCCGAAACCGATGAGCGTGGCTATGGCGTTTGCGCTCTGCTTTCCGACCAGCGTGTGACTCGCAGATATGGCATCGCCAAGCCCGCGATAGCGACGAAGAACGACGGTACGACAGACGGAACGCGATGCAGCCAATTATCGGGTTTGGATCCGTGTTGCAGCTCTATTCCTGTGCCAAGAGGTCGATCATTTCTTTCGGGCTACCGAAACGATCCAGCGCGCGCAGCGTCGAACGACCTTGATGCGCCAGTCGCATCCGGTCTCCTCGAGAAAGCGTTCGTGGATGCCGCGCGCGTGCTGGGCGAAATCATAATAATCGACCTGGTGGTGCGCGAGCACCAGTCGCCCGCCCGACCGTAATGCCTTGCCGACACAATCCGCGACGCGCGCCATGTCCAAGGGGGAAAGATAATAAAGCAACTCGGCCACAACGATCGCGTCATAGGGCCGCGCGGGAAGGCGCGCGGGCAGAGCGAGTTCGATCGCTCTCGCTCGTGGCCACGCCGCGATCGCGCTGGCGGTCAATCGCGTCCCGGCAGCCGTGCCCTCCGTCGCGTCGAGGCGAAGCGCCCTGGGCGCAATGGCACTGCTGTTCGATCCATTGCCGCTCGCCAGTTCGAGGACGCGCCCCATCGGGGCAGGGCCGAGCGCATGGAGGATTGCCGCGCGCTTCACGGCTTCGTCGCGATTGGTGAAGGTCGACCACGGATCGCCGTCAGTCGCGAACTTCTCGGCAAAGCTGCTCAAGTCGGCCGCTTTCATCATCCAGCTACCACAAAGCGTTCGACCGGATGCGCAAAGATGGTCAGTTCATGGGGTGCGATGGCGAACCCCTTTGGGTCATCCTTGATCGCACCCAACTGGGTACGATGGGCTCGGATCAGCGAGCGCTTTGTCGCCGCTCCGCCCGGCATCACGATGGTTCGGCAACGGCCCTGCTTATGTCGTAGCGGAGGCCAAACCTGATATGTCCAGCAGGGTGCCGTGATCGAAATCCGGTTCAGCGCTTCTGCCACCGCCTGGTGATCGGGATGCGCGTCATGTGGTGAGGGACCGACGATCAGATCGATGCCCCGGAGTCTCGATAGCACCCGTCGAAGCTGCACCCGGCAACGGTCGAAATTGGCTGGAAGTCCACCGTCAGGCAGGTTGAGGAACGTGACGTTTCCCCGCATCACGTCCAGCCTCGCCAACGCATTCCCGCTTTCCCGTCGCCGTGCCGCGATCAGGCGGTTGCGGAGCCAGGACACGCTTGCCGGATGCGACGCGGCACCATCGCTGACGATGATGACCTGCACGTCGCTGCCCTGACGGCGCAACGTCCGGATCAATGCCGCTGCGCCGATGATCTCGTCATCGGGATGCGGCGCGACGATCACGGCTCTGCGAACGCCCTTGATCGCCAACCTCATAGCGACGGCGCCAGCAAGCCACCCTCCACCGCCCGACCAACGCGAAGACGTTGTGCGTCCGGGACCGGCTGGCGGAGATAGACCGCCAGGTCGCTGAGCATGGCCGACAGGGGGTGCGTGACGAACTGGCTGGCGAGACCCACGGCCTCTCGTGCGATCATGATCGACCGCTCGGCGGCGTCGGTCACGGCGAGGCGGGCTGCGGCGATCCGCGCCAATCGTGCTTCGCCCTGCTCCTCGAACCAGCGTGTCGCGGCACGACGCACCACCGCGCCCGCGCCATCGGCCAGCGCGAACAACTCGGCGAGCCGTGCCGCCTGAAAGGGATCCGACGCTCGATCGGTCTGGACGAGATGGTCGCGCACCCGGTCGAAAATCCCGGCAATGCCACCGGCATGAACCGCGACGAAGCGCAACGCGCCACCGCTGAAGTAAGGCTCTTGGGCATAGACGTTCGGGATGCCGATTCGATCTTCTTCGTCGGTCAGCACCCCGTCCCAGCGGACCCGATGCGTTTCGGACCGCTGCATCCCCGTCACTTGCCACCAGCCGCGATCCATCTCCGGTCTGGTTCGTGCAAGGTCGAGCAATATCAGTTGCACGCCGTCGAGAACGTCCGCCGTGACCAAGGCATGGCTCAACACGCCTGCTCCCGACGCATAGTTCTTGCCCCCCGTCAGCCGCCCGCCGTCCAGCCGAAGCGGCTCGCCGGGCAGCCCGGCATTCCAAACGCCAAGCGTTGCACCCTGTGCGACCAATTCCCGCAGTCGCTCGATCTGTTGCATTGTGCCATGGCGGCAGACGATCTGTATGGCATCGACATGCCCCTCGACCAATCGCGCGAGCGGAAGGTCGCGGCGCCCGATCTCGTAGAGCGTCCTCAACAGGGCGACATATTCCTCGCCCGTTTGCGGGTCGCGAGCGGGATTATGGGTCCAACCGGACGCCTCAATCGTATCCCGCACGAGTTGCGCCATCGCGATCATGCCGCGATCTCGCACGATTGCCTTTCCATCGCGGACAACAGATTTTCCGCTTCAGCGAGGCCGACCAGGTCGGTGTAGATGGGGGATGCGGGAACAATCCGCATCGCAAAGGCTTCGCCATTGGGACAATCGCGTGCGACGCCCAGGACATGATCCGGCGTCAGACCCAGTCGATCGCCGAGCGCCGCTCGGATGTCGGCTCGGTCGATAATCGTGAAACTCTGCCTGGCCGCTGCATGTGCGCTCCATTGCCATGCCGCCGCCGCCGGGTGAGCGACGCGCCGATCCTCTCCGGCATCAAGGGCACGCAAGGCTCCAGCGAGACCGTTCGCCGCTCGCCCCTCGCGGCGGGAGGAGGTCTCGACGACCACGGCGCGATCGCGCCGGACTCGAAGCCCCGCTCGCGCGGCATCGTCGAGGAAGGTCGCGTCCTCGGCGGTGGCCAGAGGTTTGAAACCGCCGACGGCGCGATAGGCCGAGGCGCGCATTGCCATGTTGGCGCCGCCGCCGAAGTGATGCGTATCGCGCGCTTCCCAGGGGACGGGGTCGAGGAGACGGCGATAGCGATGCAGGCGATCATAATAACGCTCGAGCCGACCTTGCTCGGGATCGGCGAGAGCGCCGCTTCGCGTGATGCGCCCCGCGACGACATCCGCTTCCGCCAGCGCTTTCTGGCCCGCCATAATCCAATCGGGCTGCGGGATGCTGTCGGCGTCCGTCACGAACAGCAATGCTTCGCGACCCTGTAGAATGTCCAGCGCCATCGTCATGGCGGCATGGCGGGCGACACCGGCATTGGGGCCGTCCCTCCTTTGCCCCGCCGTCACGCACAGCCGGAACGAACGGTCCGAAGCCGCTCGATCCAGCAGCGTGGCACTGCGATCCTGACAATCATCCAGATAGATGCAGACGGTCAGACGCCCTCCCTCGACCACGAGTGAGCTCAAGGCGCTGAGCAGGGTCGGCAGCGACGCCTCTTCATTCCGGGCCGGGATGCACAGAATGACGGGAAGGGTATCGAGCAGGTCCGTTCTCCCGAGCACCAGCGGCCTATACGGAGGCAACCAACCACAAACCATGTGGCTGATCATCATCAATCAATCGATTATTAGGCTAATACAGGTGAAACCGACTTGATAAAAATCAATCATTTACTTGTAGGGCGATCTCGCAATCCGCGCGTTGACGATGTGATCCGATCAACAGCGAGAGACGACGATATGGCGACCAAGACCAGCAAGGGCGATGCGGGCAAGATGAAGGGCGAAAGCCCGGCCAAGGCACCGCCCCTTCCCGCAGGTGCCGAAATGCCGACCCATTATGCCGAGGCCCAGGGTCATGGCGGCGAGACGCACCAGACGACCGACGACCCCGCCCGCACGCTGACCACGCAGCAGGGCGTACCGGTCGCCGACGATCAGAACAGCCTGCGCGCAGGGGAGCGCGGCCCCACGCTGCTCGAAGATTTCATCCTGCGCGAGAAAATCTTCCACTTCGACCATGAGCGAATTCCGGAGCGCGTCGTCCACGCGCGCGGCTATGGCGCGCATGGGGTGTTCGAACTGACCGACAGCTTGGCCGACTATACCCGCGCCGACGTCCTCAGCCAGGTCGGGCAGCAGACGGAGGTGTTCGTCCGCTTCTCGACCGTGGCGGGCAACAAGGGATCGATGGACCTTGCCCGGGACGTGCGCGGCTTCGCGGTCAAGTTCTACACCAAGGAGGGCAATTGGGACATTGTCGGCAACAATATCCCGGTCTTCTTCATCCAGGACCCGATCAAGTTCCCCGACCTGGTCCACGCGGTAAAGCAGGAGCCGGACCGTGCGTTCCCGCAAGCCCAGTCGGCCCATGACAATTACTGGGACTTCGCCAGCCTGACCCCCGAAGCGTGGCATATGGTCATGTGGCAGATGTCGGACCGGACCATCCCCCGCTCGTTCCGCACGATGGAAGGCTTCGGCGTCCACAGCTTCCGACTGGTCAATGCCGAGGGGAAGTCGACGTTCGTGAAGTTCCACTGGAAGCCGCGACAGGGCTTGCAGTCGGTTCTGTGGAACGAGGCGGTCAAGATCAACGGGGCCGATCCTGACTTCCACCGTCGCGACCTGTGGCAGGCGATCGAGGCCGGCGATTTCCCGCAATGGGATTTGGGCGTACAGTTGTTCGACCAGGAGACGGCCGATCGCCTCCCCTTCGATCATCTCGATTCGACCAAGCTGATCCCCGAAGAGGATGTGCCCGTCCGCATCATCGGCACACTGACCCTCAACCGCAATGTCGACAATTTCTTCGCGGCGACGGAGCAGGTGGCTTTCTGCACGCAGAATGTGGTGCCCGGCATCGACTTCTCGGACGATCCGCTTCTGCATGGGCGTAACTTTTCCTATCTGGACACGCAGCTCAAGCGGCTGGGCGGGCCGAATTTCACGCATATCCCGGTCAATGCCCCGCGCTGCCCGGTCATGAATTTCCAGCAGGACGGCCATATGGCGATGCGCAATCCCAAGGGCCGCGCCAATTACGAGCCGAACAGCTGGGGCCCCGAAGGTGGCCCACGCGAGAACCCGACGGCCGGTTACCGCAGTTACCCGGCCGAGGTTCGGGGAACCAAGCAGCGCATCCGGGCGGAGACATTCTCCGACCATTATAGCCAGGCGCGTCAATTCTTCGTCAGCCAGGTGCCGATCGAGCAGAAGCATATCGGCGACGCCCTGGTATTCGAACTGTCGAAGGTCGAGCGCGTCGACATCCGGGCACGCGCGGTGTCGCACCTCCGCCTGATTGACGAGGGTCTGGCGGCGACGGTGGCGGACGGGCTGGGGCTTGAGCTGCCCGAACCGGCCAAGGCGGCCAAGCCGACGCTGAACCTGTCGGCGTCGCCGAAGCTTAGCATCCTGGCCAATGGTCCGAAAAGCTTTGCGGGTCGCAAGATGGGCCTTTTGCTAACCGATGGTGCCAGCGCGGACCTATTCAAGGGGCTGACCAAGGCGCTCGACGCCGAGGGCGGCTTGTGGGAGGTCGTCGCGCCCAAGATCGGTGGCGTGACCCTCGACGACGGGACCAAGGTCGCCGCCAAGCAGAAGATCGATGGCGGTCCCTCGGTCCTCTATGATGCGGTCGCGGTCCTGCCATCGGCGCAAGGCGCCGCGATGCTGGCGAAGGATGCCACGGCGAAGGACTTTGTGGCCGACGCCTTTGCGCATTGCAAGTTCATCGGTCACACGGCGGATGCGGACAGTCTGTTCGATGCGGCCGGGGTCAAGGACCGCGATGACGGCTTCGTGCCGCTCGCCAAGTCCAACGACGCGAAGACTTTCGTTACGCAATGCCGCGAATTGCGCTTCTGGGCGCGCGAATTGGAAGTCGATCTCGATGCCGCCTCGCTAAAGGCCTGACGTCACTGCGATCCCGGTCATCGGACCGGGATCGCATCCCATCGAAAGGACGTTACTTGTCCGCTATCTGCACATTGCGATAACGGGGATTGAGCAGCTGGAAGACCAGCAGTGCGAAGAGATAGGCGACGCCGCACGCGATGAAGAAAGGCTGATAGCTCCCCACGCGGTCGAGGAGCACGCCCAAAGCCTTGGACGCGATGAACCCGCCCGTCGCCCCGGCAAAGCCACCCAGGCCAATTAGCGTGCCTTGGGCGTAGCGCGGAAACTGATCGCCCGGCAGAGCAAAGAGATTGGTCGAGAAGCCCTGATGCGCGGCACAGGCCAGGCCGATCATTGCCACGGCGATCCAGATGCTGCTCGCCTGTGCGGCGAACATGACCGGGAGGGCGAACAAAGCGCAGGCGAACATCGCGCGCTTGCGGGCCCACCCCGTCTCGGCCCCGCGCTTGAGCAGGCGCGACGAATACCAGCCACCGACGATCGCCCCGACATCGGCCATGATATAGATGGCGACTAGCGGCGGTCCGAAACTCTTCAGGTCATAGCCATAGCGGCTATGGAAAAAGTCCGGCAGCCAGAACAGGAACGTCCACCAGACAGGATCGATCAGGAAGCGGCCCGTCATATAGGACCAGGATTCGCGGTGGCGCATCACCGTCAGAAAGCCCGCGCGACCCGACGTTTCGACCGGCTCGGCTTCGATCCAGGCGCGTTCCTCCGGCGTGATCCGCGGATGCGCGTGAGGGGGATGATAGAGCCGCCACCATGCCGTTAGCCAGATGAGGTTGAAGAGCCCGGTGATGATGAACGCCCAGCGCCAGTCGAGCACCATATCGGCGATGAGGAAGCCCACGAGAAGCGGCGTGACCACCGCACCGACATTGGCGCCGGCATTGAAGATGCCGATCGCCAGCGCCCGCTCCTTCTTCGGAAACCATTGCGATGCGGCGGCGAGAGCGGACGGAAATGTCCCCGCCTCGCCAAAGGCCAGCGGGATGCGAGCCAGCGCGAACCCAGTGGTCGAGGTGACGAGTGTCTGGGCGAAATGCCCGACCGTCCATGCGCCCATCGCAAGCAGATAACCGGCACGCGGCCCGATCCGGTCGATCAGCCAGCCGAACAACAGAAAACCTAAGCCATAGGCGACCTGAAAATAGCCGGTGATGTCGCCATAGCCGCTATTGGTCCAGCCGTAGAGCGCGGTCAGCTGCGGCTTGAGCACGCCCAACACCAACCGGTCGATATAGCTGAGCACGACCGCCGCGAAGAGCAGGCCGCAAATGACCCAACGGATCCGGCCGCGTGGCGGCGGAACGGCGTGGACGGCAGTTTCTGGCGCGGTCGCGGCGGCTTGGGTCAGGTCGCTCATCTTACCAACTCCACAGCGTACCATCCTCAAGCCGGTTCACCGGCAGATAGGCCCGTTTATAGGGATAGGTCGCCGCCAGTTCCTCGTCGATTGCGACACCCAGGCCGGGCGCATCGCCGGGATGCATCATGCCATCCTCGAACCGATAATGATGCGGGAAGACCGCATCGGTCTCGTCCGTGTGGGGCATATGCTCCTGAATGCCGAAGTTCGGCACCGACAGGCCGAAGTGCAGCGCGGCCGCCATGGTCACGGGCGACAGATCGGTCGCGCCGTGACAGCCGGTACGCACCTGATACAGGTCGGCAAGCCCCGCGATCCGCCGCAAATGGGTAATGCCCCCCGCATGGACGACCGTGGCGCGAATATAATCGATCAACTGATTTTCGATCAGATGCTTGGCGTCCCAGATCGAATTGAACACCTCCCCAACGGCGATCGGCGTCGTCGTATGCTGGCGGATCAGGCGGAAGGAGTCCTGATTTTCCGCTGGTGTGGCATCCTCGATCCAGAAGGGGCGATAGGGCTCCAGGTCTTTGCCGAGCCGCCCCGCCTCGATCGGCGTGAGGCGGTGGTGCACGTCGTGCAGCAGATGGACGTCCCACCCCAAGGCCTCACGCGCGGCGGCGAAGAGCTCCGGGACGATCCGCAGATATTTTTCGGTCGCCCAGACACTTTCGCTCGGCAGATCGGCGTCGGCCGGCTCGTAGCGCTGCCCCGACTTGGCGACACCATAGGTCGACGCCAGGCCAGGCACGCCGCATTGCAGACGGATCGCACGATACCCTTCGTCGCGGTGTCGGATCGCCGTGGCAATCGTGTCCTCGATCGTGGTGCCGTTTGCATGACAATAGACCAGGCATCCGTCACGCGCGGCACCCCCCAGCAACTGATAGACGGGGAGGCCCGCGACCTTGCCCTTGATGTCCCACAGCGCCATGTCGACGGCCGCGATCGCGGTCATGGTCACGGGGCCGCGACGCCAATAGGCACCCTTGTAGAGATACTGCCAGATATCCTCGATCCGATGCGCGTCGCGCCCGATCAGGCACGGTAGGACATGGTCCTCCAGATAGCTCGCCACCGCGAGTTCGCGCCCGTTGAGGGTCGCATCACCCAGCCCGAACGTACCGTCGTCGCATTCGATCTTCAGTGTGACGAAATTGCGGCCCGGCGACGTGACGATCAGGCGGGCGGCGATGATCTTGGGCATGCGGGGTCCTTTAGACGAAGTCGAAAGCGATCGATCGCGGGGCGCGATCCGCCGAATTACCGGTCCAATCGGAATGAGGAGCCGATACGCGCGCAGGTTCGGGCACTACCAGCGCAACTGCCGCGTGAGCAGTATCCGGTCTGCGGGCCATGGCACCCCTCCTCTGTCCAAAAGCCGTTTAATCGACTTGCCAATTGGTCTGATAGCGGTACCCTGATGGCCAAGCGCGGCCTTGTCAATTGGCGGCACATCGGGAGAGAATGGCATGAACAGGGTGCGCATATGGTTGAAGGCTCTGTCTATCCCGCTGATGACGGCGCCATTTCCCGCATTGGCGGAGGATGGTTATGCGCTTTGGCTGAAGCCAGCCGCTTCATCGGTCCGACAGATAAATGCAAACCGGTTAGGTGACTCCGCCACGCTGATGCTCGCGGAGCGTGAACTTCGCCGTGCGCTCTCACCCGACGCGCCGCCGGTCGTCGTCGCTACCGCCTCCAGCCCCTACCTTAAAATGCTAGGCCTGAACTTTAAGGGGCTGGGAGATGAAGGCTATCTCATCCGCAGCGTGACACTCGATGGGCGGAAGGTGATACTCGTTGCGGGGAATAGCGATCGGGGCACACTTTACGGCGCTTTCGCGTTGATCCGTCACCTGAACACCGGCGGTTCCGCTGCTTCGATCGACCTGCGATCCAGCCCCAAGGTCAAACTGCGCGTCCTCAACCATTGGGACAATCTGGATGGTTCGGTCGAGCGCGGCTATGCGGGGCAGTCGCTCTGGGACTGGTGGACGCTCCCCGATTTTCGCGATCCTCGTTACACCGACTGTGCGCGCGCCAATGCGTCGATCGGGATCAATGGCACGGTCCTGAACAACGTCAACGCAAAGGCCGACAGCCTGACCGCACCCTATATCGCCAAGGCGGCGGCGTTGGCCGATATATTCCGCCCCTGGGGCATTCGCGTCTATCTGTCGGTCCGGTTTTCGGCCCCGATCGAACTTGGCGGACTAAAGACAGCCGACCCGCGTGATCCCGCAGTTGCGGCATGGTGGCGGGCCAAGGCGGACGAAATCTACCGTGCCATACCCGACTTTGGCGGCTTTCTGGTCAAGGCCAATAGCGAGGGGCAGCCGGGCCCTCGCGATTATGGCGCCAGCCATGCGGATGGTGCCAACATGCTGGCCGCTGCGGTGCGCGACCATGGCGGCATCGTGATGTGGCGGGCCTTCGTCTATGCGGAAACCGATCCGGAGGATCGTGCCAAGCAAGCCTATTCCGAGTTCAAACCGCTTGATGGCAAATTCGCCGACAATGTCCTAGTACAGGTGAAGAACGGCGCGATCGACTTCCAACCTCGCGAGCCATTCCACCCGCTGTTCGGCGCGATGCCCCGCACGCCGCTGATGATCGAATTCCAGATCACCAAGGAATATCTCGGCTTCGCGACGCATCTGGCGTATCTCGGGCCGTTGTTCACCGAGGTCCTGGACGCCAGGACGGGCCACCGTCCTGGAGAGACGGTGGCCGATGTGGTCGACGGCGAGGCGGAACACCATAAGCTTACCGGTATGGCAGGCGTCGCCAATATCGGGCGCGATCGCGATTGGAGCGGATCGACCTTTAACCAGGCGAACTGGTACGCCTTTGGCCGCCTTGCCTGGGATCCTGACCTTTCTGCGGAGGCAATCGCGCGCGACTGGGCCGCGCAGACCTTCGGCCCGGACCGCCAGGTGATCGATACGGTCACCACGATGATGATGGGATCGCGTGAGGCGGTGGTGGACTATACCGGCGCTTTGGGGCTGGCGCATCTGATGGCGACCGGCCATCATTATGGTCCCGGGCCCTGGGTTTCCGAACTGGCTCGTCCGGAATGGAACCCCGTTTATTATCACCGTGCCGATGCCGCCGGGATCGGGTTCGACCGTACCGCGTCGGGCAGCAACGCCGTCGGACAATATGCCGGTCCGGTTGCCCGGACATTTGCCAAGCCGGGAACGACGCCAGAGTCGATGCTGCTATGGTTCCATCATCTGCCGTGGACGTACCGCATGGCGGACGGGCGGTCTCTGTGGGAGGATTTGGTGGCCCATTATGATCGCGGCGTTGCCTATGTTGCGAACATGCAGAAGCAATGGGGCGGCCTGCGGGACAAGATCGATGCCGAGCGGTGGCAGAAAACGGCGACCTATCTCGCCATCCAGAATCGTGAAGCCCAATGGTGGCGCGATGCCAGCCTGACCTATTGGATGTCGGTCAATCACCTTCCACTGCCATCGGGTGTGCGCCCACCCGAGCATGATCTGGCATGGTACAAAGCACGGCAGTATCCGCATGCGCCTGGACAAGCCCATTAAGCTGTTGTGCCGATGCGGATTAAACGGCGCGATGGATTGCCGGATCGATCTCGACTGCAGCCAAAGGCGCTGCCTGGCCAATCTGGTCGGGCCGATCTGCATTCGATTTTATCACTGCCGCGGGCATCATTGAGGAAAGTGTTGCCACCTTTCGAGAATCGCGGTGGGACACGAACCACAAGCCATGAATTTCTGTTCATCCATTCCGGCCTAACCAATTTGCATTTGACTTGCTAACCAATAGGCGTATCGATAGCGCTATCAGTAAAACCGCATCAGACGGTCTTGAGGGGAAGCGGAATGGTTTCCAAGGCAATAGCGCGTCGAAAGCGATCAGGCGCCACGTCCTGTTCGGGGCTTATGGCTGCCGCCCGATCATCCTGCGAGCATCGCGCCACCCTTGGCCGTTGCTGCTCGACCGCCTGAGCGCCGCAGCCCCCGACCATCTTCATCATCATTCCAATATCCTCGCATGCCGCAACGAACGGCAGCGGGTCGACAGAGAGGATTTGCCATGAAAACGACGCCCAACGTCCGCCTGCGCCGCTTCGCCTTGCTGTGCGCCACGGCGGTCGGCGCGATGACCGCGTCCACGGCTCTGGCGCAGGCCGTTCCCCCGCCGCAGGAACAGGCCCCAGCCGATGGACAGGACAATGGCCCGGCGGTCAGCCCCCCGCCCCAGACGGATCAGACGCAGGGCACGACGAGCGAAGACATCGTCGTCACCGGCTATCGCTCCAGCCTTGCCAAGTCGACCAACGCCAAGCGCGCCTCGACCGGTTTCACCGACTCGATCTTCGCCGAGGATATCGGCAAGTTCCCGGACACCAACATCGCCGAGTCCTTCAACCGTATTCCGGGCGTGACGATCACGCGCGATGTGACGGGCGAAGGTACCAACGTCGCCATCCGGGGACTGGGATCGAACTTCACCAACGTCACGCTGAACGGCGCTCCGATCGCGGTGGCGTCCTCGGGCGCGACCGATGCGCAAGGCACTGACCGTTCGGTCGATCTCAGCTTCTTTCCGACCGACCTGTTCACCAAGTTGACCGTGAACAAGAGCTATACGGCCGACCTGCTCGAAGGGGGTGCTGCGGGCAATATCGACCTCCGCTCGGCCCGGCCCTTCGATCGCCAGACATCGTTCGTCGCCTATAACATCCAGGGCACGAAGCAGACGCCCGAAGACCGCATCGGCGCGCGCGGTTCGTTGATTGGAAGCTGGCGGAACGAAAGCTTCGGCATTCTGGCAGGCGTGTCGGCGCAGCGCATCTTTACCGATACGCGCGGGTTCGAGACGATCGGCTACACCAATCCCGCTTTGACGGCCGCCCAATGCGGTGCGACGAGCGGCTGCAACAGCACGGGCGGCGGCAACTGGACGATCCCGGCGGTGGTCCCGCAGGGGGCCGGCGCCGGACTGGTGGCGGGCACGACGATCGACAGGGCCTTTCTGCTGGCCAACAATCCAGGCGCCACGATCCAGCAGATCGACAACGGACTGTTGCCGCGCCTGGGTCGCGTTACCAGCATTCGCGGCCCGCGCGACCGCGTGAACGCGATCGTCAGCGCCGAATATCGGCCGTCGGATACGCTGCGCTTCTATATCGACGGGCTGTACGGCTATAAGCAGAACGAACTGACGCGAGAGAATATGGCGTGGATCGTTCGCAACGGCGCGATCATCCCGACCAACCTGACCTTCGACAAGGCGGATTGCAGCGCTGGCTGCACGGTCACCGGCGGCACCTTCGCCAACGTCCAATTCTTCAACGAATTTCGCCCCTATACCGAAACGACCCACCTCTGGAGCGTCAATCCGGGCGGGGAATGGGAGATCAACGACAAGCTGAAGCTGAACTTCCAGGGCAATTATGCGCGCTCGACCTTCCACCGGGAAAGCCCGACCGTCGGGATGACCACGCCGCTGGGCGTCGGCAACACCGTGACCTATTCCAACAATGGCGGTATTCCGACGATCACCAGCGCGCTGGACCTGAACGATCCTAAGAATTTCGGCTGGAATGCAGGCAGCCGCGTCAATTTGCAGGACGAGCGCCGCCTGAATATCAACAAAGGTTTCCGCGGCGACCTGACCTGGGGCGACACCGCGCTCAATCTGAAGGTCGGTGGCGCCTATGACGATACGTCGCGCCGCATTCGCGGCTTCGACAACAGCCAATATTGGCAAAATGCGGTCTGCGGCAACAATCCGAATGTCGCGGTCCCCTCTCCCAATTCGCAGCCGCCCTGCACCGGCCTGAACGCACCCGGCGCTGCGCCGGCAGGCTATCCCACCTATCCGGGATATGGCACGGGATCGACCGCGGGTATGAGCGGTCCGGTCAGCTATGGCGGATCGCTGATCCCCAACAACCTTGCGCCCACCTATCTGATGCCGGGGCCTGCCGGCTTCGTCACCGTCAACTGGCCCGCCTTCGCCGCGGCGAGCAACTACAACTATTTCCACGACAATGCGCCGGAGAGCGGCGGTGCGAATACCGGAGCCAGCGGTGGCTTCATTCGCGAGGTCGTCAAGTCGGCGTTCGCGACGATCAACGGCGCACAGGAGCTGGGCGGCAACACGCTGCGCTTCAATGTCGGCGTCCGCTACGTCAACACGATTCAGATGATTTCGGGTCGCGTCTCGCTTCCCGATCCACGCAATTCGCCGGCCGGTGGCGGATCGCTGCCCGATGGCAGCCGCTATCCGAATATCGTCAATATCGCTGAAACGCGGAACGTCTATTCCGAATGGCTGCCCGCCGCGACGTTCGCCTATGACGTCGGCGAGCATGCGGTCGTGCGCGTTGCCGGATCGCGCACCATGACCCGGCCCGATCCCTCAGCCCAGTTGCCCGGCGTCAATTTCGGCGCGCCATCGGCGGATCAGGCGTCTATCGGCAACCCGGCGCTGGCGCCCTATCTGTCGACCAATCTCGACCTCGGCTTCGAATATTATACCGGACGCGAAGGCGTCATCAGTTTCAACGCCTTCCGCAAGTCGATCGAGGGTTTCACCACCACCGCGATTAATACCGTGCCCTTCTCCAACCTGGGCCAGTACGGCATTACCTATGACACGTTGAACCCGACGCAGCAGATCGCGATCGACGCACGTGGCGGGCCCAGCCAGGCGCAGGTACAGGTGACGTCGCAGGTCAACGTGCCCAACAAGCTGACCATCAACGGCTTGGAATTCCAGTGGGTTCAGCCGCTCGACTTCCTGACCCGCGCCATCGGTATCACCGGCTTCGGCTTCAACGCCAACGCCACGATCGTCGACCAGCGGAGCGACGGACCGGCCATCGCTTTCGGTGTGGCGCCCTTCACTTACAACATCACGGGCTATTACGAGAAAAATGGCGTGATGCTGCGCGTCGCGACCACCTCGCGTCAGGGATCGCAGAACAGCGGCGCGGCCCAGAACGGCATTCCCGCCGCCGCGCTGTTCGGGACCGACTATACCACCTATGACTTCTCGTCGGCGTTCGATCTGGACAAGATCTTCGGCATTCCGGGCGCGCCGCAGCTGACCATCAATGTCGCCAACTTCACCAATGCGACGTTGCGCTCCTACTTCCAGTTCGAAAATGCGACCTTCACCCAGTATAAGCCGGGTCGCCAGTTCCTGATCGGTCTGCGCGGCACCTTCTAAGGCCGGTTCTGCTCGATCAACAAAGGCCCCGGTTTTCGCCGGGGCCTTTACCATTTATGTCGCTTGCCGACCGTCCAGACCCTTGCCCGCATCGGTTTGGGGCAGATAGCGCGGCACCTGCCGGGCCTTGGCTCGCTGCTCATAGGCATAGCCCGCACCCAGGACGACCGCATCGGCATCCTTCGTCGCGATGAAGGACAGGCCAACGGGCATGCCACGTACCAGCCCCATCGGCACGGTCAGATGGGGATAGCCCGCCACCGCGGGCAGCTCGGATGCCGACGGCCCGCTATATTGATCGCCATAGATGGGATCGCTCAGCCAGGCGGCATCATAGGTCGGCTCGACCAGTATTTGTACGCCCGCCGCCCTCAGCATCGCGTCCACCCCCGCCTTACCCGCCAGGCGAAGCGATTGCTGCCGGGCCGCGAGATAGGCCGGATCATCAAGGCCCCGTGTCTTGGCCGCTTGCTCGAACAGTTCCTGCGCGAAGAACGGCATCTCATCCGCCGCATGGGCACGGTTGAACGCGATGACCTGATCCAGCGTCCGGGTCTTCACGATCGGAGGCGTGGTGGCAAGATAAGCGTCCAGATCAGCCTTGAGTTCGGTCATCAAGACGGTCTGTTCGGCCTCTCCCAGCCCCTTGAGCTCGGGAACGCTGACCTCGACCAGGACGGCGCCCGCCGATTTGAGCGTTTCCAGTGCCTGATCGTATCGCGCCGAAAGCATATCCGACATGGACTGGGGCCGGATGACCCCGACGCGCATTCCGGACAGCGCGCTGGTCGAAAGCCCTGCCGTGTAATCGCGGGGGGCCGCTTTCACGGTTGTCGGATCGGCCGGGTCGCTCCCGACCATGGCCGACAGCATCAACGCGACGTCGCGGACGCTACGGCCCATGGGGCCGGGGGTATCCTGACTGTGGCTGATGGGCACGACATGGGTGCGGCTGACAAGGCCGATCGAGGGTTTGAAACCGACTAGCCCATTGACCGAGGAGGGACAGACCACCGACCCATCCGTCTCCGTGCCGACCGCGATCACCGCGAAGCTCGCCGCAATGGCCGCCCCCGACCCCGAGGACGAGCCGCACGCGGTGCGATCCAGACCATAGGGATTGCGGACCAACCCACCGACCGCGCTCCAGCCGCTCATCGAATGGGTCGAGCGAATATTGGCCCATTCGGAAAGGTTGGTCTTGCCCAGAATGACCGCCCCGGCCCGACGCAGCATGGCGACGACCGGCGCATCGCGACCGGTGACATTGTCGATCAGCGCGAGACTTCCGGCCGTGGTCGCCATTCTGTCAGCGGTCTCGATATTGTCCTTGATCAGGATGGGTATGCCATGCAGCGGCCCCCGCACCCTGCCCTCGCGACGCTCTGCGTCCAGAGCGCGGGCCTGGGCCAGCGCCTCAGGGTTGATGGCGATGACGCTGCGCAATGTCGGTCCCTTGCGATCCATCGCCGCGATCCGCGCGAGATAGGCGCGGGTGATATCGACGCTGCTGGCGCGACCATTGGACATCATCAACTGCAACTGGTCGATCGACACCTCCTCGACCTTGACCGATCGCGCCGCGACCGGCTGAGCCGCCGCGCACGCCATGACGGCCAACCCCAGCATCAAGCCACGCATAATTCCCCCTTCTGTCATGTCACCTCAAGCTATCGCGAGGAGATCGGCGCGCAAGCCATTGATTGGGGGCGAAGACCGCGGCCCAATCACCCCGCCCGGCGCACGAAGTGAAACCATGCGGACGCTCGGGAACAAAAGCGACGCCATCGGCTCTTTTTTATCGCCTCGAATTGGCAAACCGCTTGCCGGACATTGACGACGCGCTGTATGTGACAACCGCATGACACGTCCTCCACCGGACCGGTCGCGGGATCGCCGGATCGAGGATCCGACCAATCTCTGGATCGTACACCCAGCAGCCTATTCGCTGCTGCCCTGGTTCATTGCCCGCCGTGTGTCGGCGAATATGGTTTCGGTCGGCGGCCTGATCCTGGGGGCGCTGGCCGCTCTCTGCTATGCGCAATGGCAGGATTGGCGCTTCGTCCTGTGCGGTCTCATCCTGTCCATCGGCTGGCTGATCGCCGATGGACTGGACGGCATGATCGCACGTGCGACAGGCACTGCGAGTGCGCTGGGACGGGCGCTGGACGGCTTGTGCGACCACGGCGTGTTCGCGCTGATCTATGTTTCGCTCGCATGGTCGATCGGGACGGTGGGCGGCTGGGCACTGGCGGTCGCGGCTGGTGCAGCTCATGCCGTCCAGTCGAACTTCTACGAAAGCGAGCGGGCGCGGTTCCATCGTCGGTGCAAGGGCATTGCCGCGTCCCCGCCCTTGCCGGTCAGCCGCAATCCCCTGGTCCGGTGTTACGACCATGTCGCCGCCACGCTGGAACGCTTCGCGCGCCGCTTCGACGCCGTCCTGGGGCGCGAGTCCGATCCCATGCCGCTCGCGTCGGCTTATGGCCGTGCATCGATCCCGCCGATGCGGTTGATGAGCCTGCTGAGCGCCAATGTCCGCGTCTATACGATTTTTCTGGCCTGTCTGGCGGGCGATCCCCGCTGGTTCTGGTGGGTGGAGCTCGGGCCGTTGACCCTGATCCTGCTTACCGGCTTGGTGTGGCACCGGCGCGTCGAGCGACGCCTGATCCCAGCCGACGCCCGCCCCTTTTCATCATCTATGATCCACTCGAAGGACATGAACACCCAATGACGAGCATCAATATCGCCGTGGTCGGCGTCGGCAATTGCGCCAGCTCACTGGTTCAAGGATTGTCGCACTATCGCGATGGCGCCAATGAGACGATCGGGCTGATGCACTGGGATCTGGGCGGTTATCGCCCCAGCGACATAAAGGTCGTCGCGGCCTGGGACGTCGACAAGCGCAAGGTGGGCAAGGATGTGGCCGAGGCGATCTTCGCCAAGCCCAACTGCACCGCGATCTTCTGCGAAACGATCGAGACCACCGGCGCGACCGTGCGTATGGGCAAGGTCCTGGACGGCGTGGCCGAGCATATGGCCGAATATCAGGACGATCGCACCTTCCTGCTGGCGGACGCGCCCGAGCCGACCAAGGAAGAGGTCGTCGCCGCGCTCCGCGAATCCAACACCGACGTGCTGATGAACTATCTGCCGGTCGGCAGCCAGAAGGCGAGCGAGTTCTACGCCGAATGCGCGCTGGAGGCGGGCGTCGCCTTCGTCAACAACATCCCGGTCTTCATCGCCAGCAATCCCGAATGGGCGGCACGGTTCGAGGCCGCGGGCGTGCCGATCATCGGTGACGACATCAAGGCGCAGCTGGGCGCGACCATCGTTCACCGCGTGCTGACCGATCTGTTCGCCAAGCGCGGCGTCAAGCTGGAGCGGACCTATCAGCTCAACACCGGCGGCAACACCGACTTTCTCAACATGTCGAACCACCGCCGCCTCGCCTCCAAGAAGATCTCGAAGACCGAAGCGGTGCAGTCCGTCGCCGCCGAGCGTCTGGAAGACGAGAACGTCCATATCGGTCCGTCCGACTATGTGCCGTGGCAGAATGACAACAAGGTCTGCTTCCTGCGCATGGAAGGCGCGATGTTCGGCGGCGTGCCGATGAACCTGGAACTGCGGCTCTCGGTCGAGGACAGCCCGAACAGCGCGGGCGTCGCCATCGACATGATCCGTTGCGCCAAGCTGGCCAAGGACCGTGGCCTGTCCGGCCCGATCGACGCGGCCTCGGCCTATTTCTGCAAGCACCCGCGCACGCAGATGACCGACGATCTCGCCGCGCAGGCGGTCGAAGACTTCATCACGCTGCAATAAGGTGATCGATACCGCAATCCTGCTCGCCGCGGGCGAAGGCAGTCGCCTTCGATCCGCTGCTCCCTACAAGCCGCTCTGCCGCGTCGGCGATCGCGCCTTGATCGATCATGCGTTGCACGGTCTGGCGGAGGCGGGATTGCGGCGTGCGGTGGTGGTGCTCGGCTATGGTGCCGACAGCATCGAACGCCACCTCGCGAGCGTGAATTGGCCGATCGCGGTCGAGACGGTGCGGGTCGCGGATTATCGCAAGCCGAATGGCGTGTCCGTCCTGGCGGCCGAACCGTTGATCGGCGGCCAGGACGCCTTGCTGGCGATGTGCGATCATCTGGCCGATCCCGAACTCTACCGCCGTACCGCCACTGCGGGTACGGGCGGCGGGGCCCGATTGGCCATCGATCGGCGCATCGACAGCGATTGGGTCGATCTGGAGGACGTGACTTGCGTCCGGACCCAAGGCGCGCGGATCGTCGCGATCGGTAAGGGCCTGACCGACTATGACTGTTTCGACACTGGCATCTTTGCGATCGGAAGCGGCCTTTTCCAGGCCCTGCACGGACTCGAGGCCCCCTCGCTGACCGAAGGAATGCGCGCCCTCGCAGCGCGCAACGCGGCATGGACGCTGGATTGCACCGATGTCGACTGGATCGACGTGGACGACCAGCCCGCTCTGACCAAGGCCGAGGCGTGGAGAGATAGCAACGCTCAATCGCTGTGCCGCGTCGCGTAACACCCGTTCGACTTGGTTCGGGCAGTCTGTGTTTGGACGGAACGCTTTAGTTGGTCGGATAGTCCGCGCTCAGGCTTCGGTCTCGATTGGCCTCGATTTCCGCCGTGCGGTGCTTCAGCCTGTCGGTGACGGCATCATAGCCCCATTTGCCAAGGACGAGGTGACGGGGCGGTTCTTTCTCATCGGTGATCGCCATTATCGCCTGCCCTGCGCGAACCGGGTCACCCGCTTGCGAGCCGCTGATCTCACGCGTGCTCGCCAGACGCTTGCCCGCCGTCTCTGCATAGTCTTCGATCCGGCTCGGCGTCTGCTGCAGCGAGCGTCCGGCCCAATCGGTGCGAAACGGTCCGGGCTCGATGCAGGTGACATGGATGCCCAGCGGCTGGACCTCGGCGGCGAGCGAGTCCGACCAACCTTCGACCGCATGTTTGGATGCGGCATAATAGCCCGATGCCGGAAATCCGACGAGCCCAGCCACCGACGTGATGTTGATGATATGCCCTCGGCGCGCGCTCCGCATGATCGGCAGGACGGCCCGCGTCACCGCGAACAGGCCGAAGACGTTGACGTCGAACTGCGCCCGGATCGCACGATCCTCGCCCTCCTCGATCGTGCTCTGGTAACCATAGCCGGCGTTGTTCACCAAAACATCGATGCCGCCGAACCGATCTGAAGCCGCCGCCACCGCAGCGGCGATCTGGGCGTCGTTCGTGACATCCAGTTCCAGCGCCAAGGCCGTATCGTCATAGCCCTCGACGATGTCCACGACGTCGCCGAGCCGCCGGGCTGTGATGACGGCGCGTTTGCCCTGTTCGAGAACGAGTTTCGCCAATTCGCGACCGAAGCCGGTCGAGCAGCCCGTGATGAACCAGATTGGCGTAGAAGAAGACATGGAAGCGCCTTTCGCTGTTTGAGAGAGCAAGCGATCCCAAGGCCATAGGTTCCCAGCCAGGTAATTTCCCGATGAGCGGTGCGTCAGGCGCGTCGAGTATCCCGTTCGGTCGGGTGCCGCCCCGTGACCGCTCCGCTACAAACCCGCAAAAAAGGGACGTTCCGTTGTCACTTCCATCGTCATTGGGCACGGCCGTGCTGATCGCCGGCGCGGCCTTGTTGTCCGCTTGCGTTCCCACCGTACAGCGGCCTGTGCCGCCCGCAGCACCCGTTCCCATCACGGTGCAGACCGTCAGACCGGCCGCTCCGGTTACCCGACCCGCCCCGGTTCGGCCGCAGCCGTCCGCTGACCTGTTGAATGTCATTCAGGCGCTTGGCGCTGGCTTCAACGGTGAGGTCGGGATTAGCGTTCGTGACATCGACGAAGGCTGGGTGGTGGCGTGGGAAGGCGATCGCCCCCGCCCCCAGCAGAGCGTCAGCAAGCTTTGGGTCGCCATCGCCGTCATGGACGCGGTGGATCGCGGCGACCTGTCTCTGTCCGATCCCGTCACAGTCACTCGGTCCGACCTGACCGTTTTCCATCAACCGATCCGCGCGCTCATCGGCAAGACCGGTTATCGGACGACGATCGGCGAACTGCTGCGCGGCGCGATGACCCGCAGTGACAATACCTGCAACGATGTCCTTCTCTGGAAGGTTGGCGGCCCGAGCGCGATCAACCGCATGCTCGCTAGAAAGGGTATCGCCGGCGTTAAGTTTGGTCCTGGCGAGCGCGTGTTGCAGGCGCGAACCGCCGGGCTGGAATGGCGGCCGGAATGGGCCGGGGGTTGGGGCTTTCTGCAGGCCCGCGCAGCGATGAGCTTTGAAGCCCGCGACAAGGCGCTGCGTCGCTATCTCGCCGCCCCGATGGACGGTGCATCGGCCAGTGGCGTGACGCTCGGCCTGTCTCTGCTGGCGCAGGGCAAGCTGCTGACCCCGCGATCGACCGATTCACTGCTCACGCTGATGCGGTCGAGCAAGACCGGCCCGCTCCGCCTGAAGTCCGGCCTTCGCCCCGGCTGGACGTTGGCACACAAGACGGGAACGGGCCAGGAGCTGGGCAACCTCGCGACCGGCTATAACGATGTCGGTCTGCTGGTCGCGCCGGATGGTCATCGTTATGCCGTCGCAGTCATGATCGGCAGCACACGACAACCCATCCCCGCACGGATGCGGCTGATGGGGGACGTTACGAGAGCGGTGGTCGCTTCGGCGAACCGATAAGCGCCGCCACAGGGCAAATGCTTCGACGTGAAAACGGACGCCATCCCGTTTTGCGAAACGTCGCTCGCTTAACATGTTTCGGGGAGGGCACGATTTCTTAAGGCTTTGATGCGACCAAAATGGGCATATAACGATTGCGTACGAGAGACGATGCTCAAAAGCCTGTTCCAGGAGCGGCGCCGCTCCCACGCCGTGCATGCCTTGAGCATTTTGGGGACCCCACCCGAGGCGTCGTTCGATCGCTTCGTCTCGGCGGCGGCGAGTTCGTTCGATGCGCCGCTGGCCCTGCTTTCGCTGATCCATGCCGATCAACAATGGTTCAAGGCGTGCCACGGTGTGGATGTCGCATGCCATCCCCGTAACAGAAGCTTTTGCAACTTCGCGCTCGATCGGCCCGACACTCTGGAAGTCTGCGATCCCTGCGGCGACTCCCGTTTTGCCTCCCTGCCTGCGGTGACGGGCGCGCCCCATATCCGCTACTATATCGGCGTCGCGTTGCGGGTGCGCAGCGGAATCGATGTCGGGGCGCTGTGTGTGCTCGACACGCGGGAACGCAAACCCGCATCGGCTGACCAGAAGGCTTATCTTCTCGCCCTCGGCCGGCAGGCCGCGACCGCCCTGGAAGCGCGTGCGGACCTGCTCAGGATTGGGGGCGTCGCATGATCGATGTCGTCCTCTGCACCGTCCAGCAGCATGATCTGCGACTCGTCGGAATGGCCCTGCTGATCTGCCTGACCGGTTCGATCGCCACCGTACAGTTGTTTAACCGGGTTAGGGCGTCCTCCTCCTATCGTCGCTTCGGCTGGATCGCCCTGACGTCGGTGGGGGCTGGAACGATGGTATGGGCAACGCACTTCGTCGCGATGATGGCGTTCCGAACGACAGCACCCGTCATCCTCGACCCCATCCTGACGCTATCCTCGCTCCTGGCGGTGATCGGCATTGCCATGCCCGGCCTGGCTCTGGCGGCTCATCGACGTCGATGGGCGGGCGCCCTGGGGGGTGCCGTCATTGGCCTTGGCATAACCGTCATGCACTATATCGGTATGTCGGCGTACCGCGTCGACGGCATCGTCACCTGGAATTGGAATTACGTCGCCGCCTCGGCGTTGCTGTCAAGTGGTCTGGCCGCCCTTTCCGTTCATGTGCTGACGGGGCGGAGCGCATGGCGAAATGCCAACGCCGTAAGCCTGCTCAGCGCCGCCGTGGCGGCGCTGCACTTCACCGGGATGACCGCGATGAGCATCACGGTCCTGAAGCTGGGTCACGGCTTGTCCGATCTCACCATGGTCACGCTCGCGACGACGACGACCGTGGCGACCGGCATCATCGTCGGTTGCGCGGCGATCAGCGCACTGATCGACGGCCATACCCAGTCCGAGACCTATCGTCGTCTTCGCTATCTGGCGATGCATGACAGCCTGACCGATCTTCCGAACCGGATGTGCTTCATCGAGGAATTGGAAAGACGCTTCCTCATTAAGGACGGCTATCCCTGCATGGCCGTCATCATGATGGACTTGTCGCGGTTCAAGGTCGTCAACGACACCTATGGCCACCAGGCGGGAGACCAGCTGCTCGTCGCCTTGTCGACGAGGATGACGGCGATGTTGAAACCCGGCGAGTGTATCGCCCGGTTGGGCGGCGACGAGTTTTCGGCGGTGATTTCCTATAATGAGCCCGTCGATCTCGAGGACTTCCTCGCCCGGCTGACTGCGGTTTGCAGCGCACCCTTTCTCTTCGATCGGTTCACCGCATCGATCGGGGCGAATATCGGCGTGGCCCTGGCGATACACGATGGCTTCGACGCCGATGCGCTGCTCGCCAAGGCCGATCTTGCGATGTACCGGGCGAAATCCATCCACTCCAACGAGCCCTGCTTCTACGATTCGGAGATGGACGATGCGGTCCGGGAAGGACGTGAACTCGTCGTAGACCTGCGCACGGCTCTGGATGAAGGTGCGTTCGAACTTCATTATCAGGTCCAGGCGTCCGTCACCACTGGCGAGATTTGCGGTTACGAAGCGCTGATCCGATGGCACCATCCCGTGCGCGGCATGGTCCCGCCAGCCTCGTTCATTCCCTTGGCAGAGAAGAGCGGCGACATCGTCCCGCTGAGCATCTGGATATTGCGGCAGGCCTGCTTCGAGGCCGCCTTATGGACCAACCGCCATCCGGTCTCGGTGAATTTGTCGCCTATGCATCTGGCCGATCCGCGGCTGATCGAGACCGTGCGGTCCGCACTGAACGATAGCGGATTGCCGCCCGAACGCCTGCTCCTAGAACTGACCGAAAGCGCCATCATTCACGATCGCCGCTTCGCGCTGGAGCAACTCAAGGCACTGAAGGCGATGGGCATCGCCATCGCCCTAGACGATTTCGGCGTCGGCTATTCCTCGCTCGACGTGCTGCGATCGTTCCCGTTCGATCGCATCAAGCTCGATGCTTCGTTCGTGTCCGAGATCGAACATGACGAGCAGGCCGTATCGATCCTGCGCTCGGTAGCAGCGTTGGGCGCGACGCTGAACATGCCGGTGCTGGCAGAGGGCGTCGAGGAAGCGGCTCAGCTTTCCATCGTCGCGCGGGAAGGTTGTACGGCGGTCCAGGGCTATCTGATCGGCAGACCTTCGCGACGCCTGACAGACCCGGATCACGTGCGGCGGATCGTGACATTGCGCCCCCATCCCGTCGAAAGGGAAGCTGTCGCCTAAGCTATCGCCTCGAACCTGTTGCGAATAGGACAAAACTCTATCACCTTCCGTTCGATAGAGCGCCGGTCGTCGAACGGGCCGGCGCCAAGGGGAGGAAACTCATGTCGAACGGTTGGCTCTGGCGGTTCGCGCCGATTGCGCTCCTGAGCGCTGCGACGATGGCGAGCGCCGCGCCAGCCGAAACCGAGCGCGGAACGGGTCGCTTCCCCGCAATATTGGAAGAGCGAGCCGACCTGCCCGACCACGTTGTTTATCGTCCGGCCGACCTGGGCGCGCTGGGGCGGGACAAGCTCGGCATCTATGTTTTTGGCAACGGTGGATGCGGCGCGGATGGTACTGCGTCGCGCAACCATCTGCTGGAGATCGCATCCCATGGCTATCTGGTGATCGCGTCGGGCACCATCCCCAAAAGCGCGGCGGCCAAGCCTTCGCCGGGCGGCAATGGTGGATTGCAGGTCCAAACGGCGACCCATTTGCTGGCCGATGCCATCGATTGGGCGGTCGCGGAGAATAGCCGCCAGGGCAGCCCGTTTCGCGGGCATATCGCGACCAAGGCTATAGCCGTATCCGGCTGGAGCTGCGGCGGGCTTCAGGCATTATCCGTTGCGGCCGATCCGCGCGTGCGAACATCGGTCATCATGAACAGCGGCTTCTTCCCCGCTGGTGCCAATCCCATTCCCGGTATCGTGTCGGACAAGGCCCTGCTCGCCAGGCTCCATGGCTCGACCCTATATGTGCTGGGCGGCCAGACCGACATCGCGCACGGCAATGGGAGCGACGATTTCCAGCGCATCACCCATATTCCCGCCGCATTGGTCGATGTGCCGGTCGGCCATGGCGGCACCTATATGCAGCCCCATGGCGGTGTCGCCGCGCAGGTCGTTACGGCATGGCTGGATTGGCGATTAAAGGGCGACGCGAAAGCCGCTCGGCACTTTACTGGCGCCGACTGTACCTATTGCCGCGACCCGCGGCTGACCCTGATCCGAAATGCCCGGTTGAAGGCCGAATAGGAACGCCTCCTGCGGGCCGTTCGCGTCGAAGATCATGAAGCGAAGTTCATACTATCGGTCTTGACTTGGCCGGCGCAATGGCGGCTCCATCGGGTATATATTTGTGATCACGGGATACCCATGAAGCGCTTTGCCATTGTCCTTGCCCTGCTCGCTTCCTCCGCCATTGCACAGACGGGCCTCCAACCCGGCGTGGACAAGGCGCTGATGGATGACAGCGTCAAACCCGGTGACAACTTCAACGATTACGCCAACGGCACCTGGGCCAAGACTGCGCAGATCCCGGCCGACCGTTCCTCCATCGGCGTCGGCCTCGACGTATCGCTTCGGGCGGAGGGGCGCACGGCCGCCATCATCAAGGGCGCTGCCTCGGCAAAGGACGCGCCGGGCAGCGATCAGCAGCGTATCGCCGACTATTATGCCGCCTACACCGACGTGACGGGCATCGAGGCGCGCGGGCTGAAGCCGATCGCGGGCGATCTTGCCGCCATTGCGGCCATCGTGGACAAGCATGGCCTGTCCCGCGCCATCGGTGCGGCGATGCGCTCCGACACCGATCCCTTCAACAATAACAACTATGCCAGCACCAACGACCTGTTTGGCCTGTTCGTCAGCCAGGACCTGAACCGTCCGACCCGAAACGTGCCGTATCTGATGCAGGGCGGGCTCGGCCTGCCCGACCGGGACTATTATCTTTCCGACAAGCCCGAAATGGCAGAAATCCGGACGGCCTATCGCGGCTATCTGACGGAGTTGATGCGGCTTGCCGGATTGTCGGATCCACAGGCTCGCGCCGATCGTGTCTTCGCCCTGGAAATGAAGATCGCCGCCGCGCAGACCGACATCATCACCAGCCAGGATGCGCATAAGGGCGACAATCCCTGGACCCGTACCGATTTCGACACGCGCGCGCCGGGAATCGACTGGGCCGCGTTCTGGAGCGCGGCAGGCATTCCCGCGAGCCAGCGCGAGTTCATCGCCTGGCAGCCCGAAGCGATCACCAAATTGTCCGCGCTCGTCGCCAGCGAACCGTTGCAAAGCTGGCAGGATTGGCTGGCGTTCCACACGATCAATCAGGTTACCGGTTCGCTGCCCAAGGCGATCGACGATGCCTCTTTCGGCTTCTATGGCCGCACGCTGAACGGCACGCCCGCCCAGCAGATGCGCGAAAAGCGCGGCATCGCCGCCGTCAACAGCGCCCTCGGCGAGGCGGTGGGAAAAATCTATGCCGAGCGCTACTTCCCTGCGTCGTCCAAGGCCGAAATCCAACAGATGGTGACGAACATCGTCGCCGCCTTCGATCGCCGGATTGCCGCGCTCGACTGGATGGCCCCCGCGACCAAGGCCGAGGCACGGCGCAAGCTGGCGGTGCTGAAGGTCGGCGTCGGCTATCCCGACCATTGGTGGAATTATTCCAAATTCACGGTGCGCGCCGACGATCCGGTCGGCAATGCGCAGCGGGCAAGGCTCGCCTTGTATCGCTATCACCTGTCCAAGCTTGGAAAGCCGGTCGATCGCAGCGAATGGTGGATGACGCCGCAGACGGTGAACGCGGTCAACCTGCCGCTTCAGAACGCGCTCAACTTCCCCGCCGCGATCCTCGAAAGCCCGTACTTCGATCCCAAGTTCGATGCCGCCGCCAATTACGGCGCGATCGGATCGGTGATCGGGCATGAGATCAGCCACAGCTTCGACAATCTCGGCAGCGACTTCGACTCCACCGGACGGCTGCACAATTGGTGGACGGCCGCCGACCTCAAGCGCTTCGAAGGCGCCGGTCAGGCACTGATTGCCCAATATAGCGCCTATGAGGCGTTGCCCGGCCTTCATCTGAACGGCGAACAGGAACTGGGCGAGAATATTGCGGACGTCGCCGGCCTGACGGCATCCTACGAGGCCTATCGGGCGTCGCTTGGCGGCAAGCCCGCACCCGTGATCGACGGCCTGACCGGGGATCAACGCTTTTTCCTGGCCTTTGCCCAAAGCTGGCGGACCAAGATGCGCGAAAAGGCGCTGCGGGCGCGGATCGCCACCGATGTTCACGCGCCGGCTCCGTGGCGTGTCCTGACCGTCCGGAACCTCGACGCGTGGTACGCCCCGTTCAAGGTCGAGCCCGGCCAGAAACTGTATCTGACGCCCGAGCAGCGCGTTCACGTCTGGTAAGGTCAAAAGGGTCAGCGACCATGGCTCGTCGCTGACCCTCGATATCAGATCGCGATTACCCTGCCGTTCTTCATGACCATGCGGACGGATCGTATCGCGCCGATCTTGATCGTCGGATCTCCCTCGACCGCGATCAGATCGGCAAGCAATCCGGGCGTCACCGCGCCTAGCCTATCGCCCATACGCATCCAGCGCGCATTGCCCGAAGTCACGGCGATCAAGACTTGCGCTGGCGTCATCCCGGCCGCCGCCATCAATTCCATCTCACGCGCGTTCGCCCCGTGCGCGAAGACGCCCACGTCGCCGCCCATGCAGATGGGCACGTTCGCGGCGAGCGCATGCCGAAAGCTCTCCCGGCTGATCCGCACGCTCGCGGGTGCAGGCTCGCTCCCATTCCAGCCGCGATAGCGGGCGCTCGCATCGGCGGCGGCGAGCGTCGGGCATAATGCGATCTTCCCGGCCGCCATTGCCGCAAAGATGGCCGCCGTGCCGCCATAGCCATGTTCGATCGTATCGACTCCTGCCTCGATCGCCCGTCGCATTCCCTCAGCCGTCGCCGCATGGACCGCCACCGGGCGTCCTGCGTCATGCGCGGCGTCTACCGCTGCCTTGATTTCATCGATGCTCAACGTCGCGCGGCTTTCCTCGCCCGCGCGCCAACGATAATCGGCATAGAGCTTCACCCAGTCGGCGCCTGCCGCGATCTGCCGCCGGACCGCCGCCACCATCTGTTCGGTGCCGGATACCTCCTCGGCCCCTTGCGGAATGGCCACACCCGGTTCGAATCCCTTTGGTCCATAGGCGCCCAAAGCCACGATCGCCCGCGTCGCGACGCTCAAGCGCGGCCCTTCGACAATTCCCTGATCGATTGCGGCCTTCAGGCCGACATCGGCATATCCTGCGCCCTCGGTGCCGAGGTCCCGCTCGCTCGTGAAACCGGCTCGCAATGTCGCTCGCGCATTGGCGACCGCACGCGCAGTCCTCAGCGCCAGAGGTTCATGAAGCACTTGGTCATCCCAACTCGCCTCGTCATAGGGATGGAGGAACAAATGGCCATGCCCCTCGATCATCCCCGGCATCAGCGTATCGCCTGCGAGGTCGATGATCCGAGTGCCCGCCGGTGCCGCAAGCGAAGGACCGACGGCCACGATCCGATCGCCATCGACCAACACCTGCCACCCGGCATGAACCTTGCCGTCCACCCCGTCGAATATCGCCGCAGGACGCAGCAGAATGGGAGAAGAGTCGGGCGGCGGCGCGCTCGCACCGCCCAGCGCCAGCGTTGCCATTATCGTCAGCCAACGCATGGCCATTATCCTACCTCCGTCCTAAGCTGGGTTCATGAATAAGCCCGTGCGACGCTTACGCAATCCGCTGATCCTCATGACGATGCTGGCGACGGCGGCGGCCGTGCCCGATCCGGACCGGACACGCTGGCAGGAACGGGCGGCCCGGGTCACGATCGCCCGAGATGATTGGGGCATCCCCCATGTCCGCGGACACAGCGACGCCGATGCGGTATTCGGCATGATCTATGCGCAGGCAGAGGATGATTTCGCGCGGATCGAAGCCAATTATCTGACCGCGCTAGGGCGGACCGCCGAGGCGGAGGGCGAAGAGGCGATCTGGGCTGATTTGCGCCAGCGTCTCTATGTCGATCCGGCGAAGCTACAGGCGCAATATGCCGCCAGTCCCGCTTGGCTGCGAACGCTCATGGACGCCTGGGCCGATGGGCTGAACTATTATCTGGCGACCCATCCGGAAACGAAGCCGAAGGTCCTGACCAAGTTCGAGCCATGGATGGCGTTGAGCTTCACAGAGGGCAGCATCGGCGGCGACATCGAACGCATTTCGCTGGCCGACCTGAAGAGCTTTTATGGCCGGCCGACGCCGCCCAGCCCCGAGGAATTGGGAATGGTTCCGCGCGAGCCGTCCGGGTCCAACGGAATTGCGATTGCTCCCAAGTTGACCCGAGCGGGCCACGCGCTCCTGCTGATCAACCCGCACACCAGCTTCTACTTCCGATCCGAAGCGCAGATGACAAGCGACACGGGGCTGAACGCCTATGGCGCCAGCACCTGGGGGCAATTCTTCGTCTACCAGGGTTTCAATACGCATGCCGGCTGGATGCATACCTCGTCCACGGTCGACAATGTCGATCAGTTCGCCGAGAAGATCACGCGCGGGCCCAAGGGGTGGACCTATCGCTATGGCCGTGAGACACGGCCCGTCATCCAGCGCGCCGTGACGATCCGCTTCCGTAGGTCCGATGGCAAGATGGGCGAGCGGCGTTTCGATACGTGGCGAACCCATCATGGCCCGATCGTCGCGGCGAAAGACGGTCGGTGGATCGCCACGGCGCTGATGTGGCGCCCCGTCCCGGCGCTGGAGCAAAGCTGGCTCCGCACCAAGGCGACCAATCTGGCCGACTATCTGAAGATCGCGGAGCGAAAGGCGAACTCCTCCAATGATACGTTATTCGCCGACGACAAGGGCGAGATCGCATTCCTGATGCCGCAATTCATGCCGGTGCGGGACAACCGCTTCGACTATACCCGCCCCGTCGATGGCAGCGATCCCGCGACCGACTGGCAAGGCCTTCACCCGCTCGCCAGTCTGCCCAGCGTCGCCAATCCACGGGTGGGTTGGGTCCACAACACCAATGACTGGCCCTGGAGTTCTGCCGGTCCCGATAGTCCGAGGGCCGCCGACTATCCGCGCTATATGGATCAGACGGGCGCGAACGCGCGAGGTGACCATGCAGACTTGTTGCTGACGGGCAAGCGCGACTGGACGCCCGACAGTCTGCGTGAGGCCGCCTATGATCCCTATCTGCCCGCCTTTGCCCGACTGTTGCCCGGCCTCGTGGCGGCATGGAAGAGCTTGCCACTTGGCGATCCCCGTCGGTCGGCACTGGCGGAGCCCGTCGCGACGCTGGCGGGCTGGGATCATCGCTGGGGCTATGACTCGGTTGCAACCAGCCTTGCCGTGTTCTGGGGCGATCAGCTTTGGCGAGAGGTCGGCGGCTTTGCTCAGGCCGAGCGGATGAACGTCCCGGACTATATCGCCGCTCATGTGGATGCCCCGGCCAAACTCGCCGCCTTGGAATCGGCTGTCATCCGCCTGACGCGCGATTTCGGCATTTGGCGCACCCGCTGGGGGGATATTAATCGCTTTCAGCGGCTGGACGATGCCATCCAACCGCATTTTGACGATGCGCGACCCTCGACGCCCGTACCCTTCACCTCCGCCCAGTGGGGCAGCCTGGCCTCGTTCGGTGCGAAGGCGTGGCCGGGCACCAAAGCCTATTATGGGACCAGTGGGAACAGCTTCGTCGCGGTCGTGGAGTTCGGTCCGCGAGTGAAGGCCATGGCGGTGATGGCCGGCGGCCAGAGCGGCGATCCCGCCTCCCCTCATTTTGCCGACCAGATCGAGCGCTATGCCAATGGGCGATTGCGCCCGGTCTATTTTTATCCGGACGAGCTCACCGGTCATGTCGAGCGGACTTACCGCCCCGGAAGCTAGGGTGCAGCTGGGCGTGTATATCGGGACAGGAACGTCCACATGGCCTCATTATCCACCACCGACCAGCTATGCCCTCCACCTCGTTTCACACGCGCCGCGACGGTGACGCCACCCCGGCATTTGGCATAGCC
Source organism: Sphingomonas sp. Marseille-Q8236 (assembly GCF_965112005.1). NCBI lineage: Bacteria > Pseudomonadati > Pseudomonadota > Alphaproteobacteria > Sphingomonadales > Sphingomonadaceae > Sphingomonas > Sphingomonas sp. Marseille-Q8236. Next base: position 1,024,587 of record NZ_CBCOPO010000002.1, on the reverse strand, counting down.
CAGTTCATAGATGTTCGCGGCGATGTTCCGGGCATAGGGCGCGGCGCATCCGTTCATCTGCCCCCAGCGCTGAAGCGCCGTAGCCTGCGTATATTGCCAATAGGCTGCACCGCCGCCCGCTATCGGATTGGTCGTATCGGCATCGCCGGAAAAGGCGAGCAGAGACAAGGGGGTGGACGGGCGGCAGGTCGAAGGGTCGGCGCGGCTGCTATCGCCCTTGAGAGGACGACCGGCTCGCAGTCCTACGACCGGCGCGATCGCGGCCAGCCGGTCCGGTATGCGACAGCCTAGCAAGGAGGTCATCCGGCCACCCCCCGATAGACCCGTTGCGTAAACGCGCCTCCGATCGACGCATCCTGTTGCGACCATCCGGTCCATGAGCCGGACTAGATAGGCCACGTCATCGCGGGCATTCTTTGGCGGGAGAGACCCCGTTACGGTCGGGACTCCGGGAATATTCCAGACGAAGCCACGGCCTGCGGGAATACCGCCATTGGGGGCGAGGACGATGAAGTCGTGTCGATCCGCCGTATCGGCAAGAGCACTGTCCCGAAGCATCTCGGCACCGTTGCTCGTGCTGCCATGAAGCAACAGCACCAATGGTCGGGGTCCCATAGATGGCGTCGTGGGAAGGTGAATTGCTGCCTCACCCTTGATAATGGCATCCAGGGAACCGGGACGGCATTGGGCCCAAGCCATCGTCGAAGACAGGAACGCGGTCAGCGTCAGCAGGAGATGAAATAGTCGCGCCATTCCTAAACGTTACGGCCCAATCTCCCTAAAACCTAGTCCAAAGGGCCCAAGCCCATGGCGGAGCTGGGAGCTAAGGGCACCGGATCATCATCGCCATGCCCTTACCCCCAGTACTGCCAGCCCACCCGAAGCGGTGAGGAACCCCAGGACCAGCAGGATCACCTTGAAATCCTGCGGCGTCGCGAACGTCCAGGTCAGCGCCGCCCCCAGGAAACTCGGCAACGTATTGGTCAGGTTGAACAGACCAAGATCCCGCCCATGGTGACGCGGATCGGGCAGCAACTGGAAACTGAGGCCCCAGTGCAACGCCACGAAGACGGAGGATCCGGCAGCGTAGAGGATGAATGCCGCAGCGCCTGCTTCCAGGCTTTGCGCCAATGCCATCGCGAACAGGCCGATCGCGGCAACCAGCGCGGAGGAAAGCAGCACATATTTCCGTCGCTCGGTCCGGTCCGCCAAACGCCCGAAGATCAGCGCAAGCGGCAGCGGTACGACAAATGCAAGCGTCAAAAGCTGCCCGACCGAGCGTGGCAGGTTCGCCCATTGCGAGGGCGGCACGATCGTCTCGAAATAGTAAAGCAGATAGCATTGGGTAGCGACCACGGCGACTTGGACCAGCAGGCGTGAGACACCGGCGATCCAGAAATCGCGCCGAGGCGGGCGCCGTGGCGCGACGTCCTGAACCGTTGCCGGGGTGATGAGCCGCGCCCGTGTCGCGATCAGCGGCAGGGCGCAGACCGTCACCATCGCAGCCACGACGGTCAAACGCCCCGCCTCGCCCAGCACCGCCTCCCCAACCAGCCAGGCCGACAAAGCGGATGCCGCCGGATTTCCCAATGCGATCAGGCCGCCAGCCATGCCGCGCTTCGCGTCGGGAATCTCTTCGGCCATGATCGCCAGCAAGGGCGCGAGCAGCGCATTCACCGCGAACTGGAAACACAGGACCGCCGCGACCACGGAAACAGGAGTCGCGGCCCAGGCGATCAGAGCATAGCTGACCACGATCCCACCCAGGCCAATCGCCATCCATCCCCGCCGGCCCCAACCGGTTCGCGCGGAGCGATCGCTCAACCAGCCGAACAGGATATTGGCCAGGCTGGCGACCACGGCGCCCGTGACCGTAAGCAGAGATAGCAGGGTGATCCGTCCCTCCGGGCTGATCGCCTCCACCTTGAGCGGCACGAGTAACGTCAACAGCGGCAGATATGCGATCACACCGCCGACATTCGCCAATGCGAAAATCCATAGGGGAAGGAACGAACGTGACGAGATCGGGTCGGGGCCAGATGGGGACATGTCCCACCCCTGCCCTCGATTGTCCTGTCCGGCAATGTCCTTACGACTTGATGGTCCGGGTCTTGACCGTGGCAGTGCTGACGCCCGCCGCGTCATGGGCCATTGCCACCCGGTACTGGCCGCCTGCTATCCGACAACCGGGCAAAGCAATGCCATAAACAGCGACGATGTGCCGCTTCTCAATTGGGAAGACCCGGCGCGTTTCGCGGGGCTGTCACGATTGCTGATTTCGCTAGAGCCGCCGCGCGACTGAGGGTCCCGCGATCGGATAGGCGACACGAAAGCCGATATGCGATGTCGGCAAGTCATGCTCCTGCGCCTGAAACGCGGCCGGGCGGAAGTTGGCGCAATAGTTCGTCGCGCAAAGATAGCTTCCACCCTTTACCAGCCCGACATCGCCCTCGCCCGCCACCCATTCCCAGACATTGCCGACCATGTCGTACATGCCCAGGTCATTGGCTTCGAAACATCCCACCGGGGCGATCCCGGCATAGCCGTCATCGCCCGTGTCACGGATGGGGAATACCCCCTCCCACACATTGGCGCGCGGCTTGCCGTGGTCGAATGCCCATTCGATCGGATCGCGCGTCGCATTCTGGTTGCCACGCGCCGCACGTTCCCATTGCGCCGTCGTGGGAAGCGCGCCGCCCGCCCATCGGGCATAGGCCAGCGCATCGTCGCGATCGACATGGACCACCGGCTGATCGCCACGCCCGGTCAGGTCGCTGCCTGGACCCTTTGGGTGCCGCCAGTCCGCCCCTGGGGTCCAGCGCCACCAGCGCGAGGCGTCGTCGAGCGACACCGGCTGATCGGGCGATACAAACAGGGCCGAAGCACCTTCCCGCTCGGCGCGTGTGCGGTAGCCGGTCGCCGCGACAAAAGCGGCAAATTGCCGGTTAGTGACTTCATGAGCATCGATGCGGAAGGCAGCGACCGTGGTCGGCTCACCCGGTCGATCCGCCCCGTCCTCGCCCAACAGGACGGACCCGGCGGCAATCGTCACCACCGCATCCCGAGCCACGCAGCGCCGAACCGGCTCCGCCGCCGGTGCGCCGAGCGGCACACTCGCCAATAGCAGCAGCAGCGCCGCCCCCCGCCTCATGGTCGTGCCGCCGGAGCCGGCGACGCCTGAGCATTTGCGGGCAACGGCACGACACCCTTGGCCTTGGCATATTGGTCATAAGCATCCACCAGTTCGGCCAGCTTGGTCGGTTCCGCTGCCGCCAGGTCCTTCGTCTCGCCGGGATCCGCCGCCACGTTGAAAAGCTGCCACCGTCCTGTGCTGACGCCGCCCCGCGTATAGCGGTCGGTCGGAGTTGGCAGGAACACGACCTTCCAGTCGCCCTTGCGCAGGGCCCGTCGGAAGAACAGCTCATAGCCCAGCGCCTCGTCGGCCGGGCGCACCCCGGCTGCCGTTTGGGTGAGTACCGGCCGCAAGCTATGCCCCTCGAATGGTAGTACCGCACGACCCGCATATCGGCTCGGCTGGCGGAGCCCCGCATAGTCGAGCAGCGTCGGCGCCACGTCGCGTACGTCCAGATTGGCGTTGGCGATCCGCCCGCCGCCGCTGACCCCACGCCCCGCCGCAAAGGCGCTGACCCGGATACCGCCCTCGGTGGTGTAGCCCTTGACCAGCCAGGACGGCGTCGAATTGGCCTGTGCCCAGCCAGGGCCATAGCCGAGATAGCTGGTCGGCTTGCCGATATTGCCCAGGCTGTTGTCGATCCCCAAGGTCTCGAGGGAGGGAAGCGCCGTCGCGGGCGATCCGACCTTGAACTTCGGGCTGGGCGCCTCGATGACGTTCCCCTCCGGCCCATTGTCGGCGAAAAAGAGGATGATGGTATTGTCGTAGCGGCCTTGTGCCTTCAACGCGGCGATGACGCGGCCGACATTCTGGTCCATGCGATCGACCATCGCGGCATAGACCTCCATCTTGCGTGCCTCGATCGCCCGCTCCGCCTTGCTGAGCGAAGCCCAGGGGCGCGCCAGTTCCAGACTGTGCGGAACCGTATCTGCAGGCACCAGCCCGAGCGCCTTTTGCCGCGCAAGCCGCTCGTCCCGTAGCGCCCCATAGCCCGCGTCATAGCGACCCTTATATTTGGCGATCGTCTCCTCCGGCGCCTGCAACGGCCAGTGCGGTGTCGTGAAGGGCAGATAGGCGAAGAACGGCCGGGCGTCCCTGGCCTTGGTTGCGGCGTCGAGATAGCCGATCAACCGATCGGCGAAATAGTCGGCCGAATAGGCGCCGTCGGGCAGGACGGCGGGCTTGCCATCGTCGCGATAGCTGGGGGCGAGTCCAGCCTTGGTCCAGGCCTCGTTCTGGTCCGCGCCGAAATGGTTCGACAGGCCCTGAAGAAGGGCAAAGCTATGCTCGAAGCCCCGCGCGGCGGGCTCGCGATCCGGCGTCATGCCGAGATGCCATTTGCCCGCCATCAACGTCGCATAGCCGCCCGCGCGCAGCAGTTCGGCGATCGAGGCAACGCGGTCGTTCAGATACCCTTCGTAGCCGGGGCGTCCTTCCGTCGCGGGACCGAGAAGCTCGGCCATCGTACCAAGCCCGGCTTCGTGATTGTCCACCCCGCTCATCAACATCGATCGGGTCGGCGAACAGGTGGGCGCGGTATGGAAACCGGTGAAGCGCACCCCGGACAAGGCCAGCGCGTCCAGGTTGGGCGTCGCGATCTCTCCCCCAAAGGCTCCCAGATCGGACCATCCGAGATCGTCCGCGACTATGATCAGGAAGTTGGGCGCGTCCTTGGGCGCTTGCTGCTGCCCGGCCTCCTGCGCGGCCATGGGCAGGGGCTTGGCCAGAACCGGAGTAGCCGCGATCAGGGCCGGGAGGGCCACTGCTAACAATCTTCCACCGATCATATCTGCTCCCTTTTCGCGCCGTTCGGGCGGCTGCTCGCCAGGGATAGACCTCATCCTGAGGGAGCCAACGAATAATCTCTACTGATTAGATAGGATTTACTTCTTTCGTTTCCGGCGAGCGTAGACCGTTCCTCAGGCCTGGGGTGGAACCACCGCGGCCGGGCCGGGCTCGACCGCCAGGGGGCGAACGAAGACCAGCAAAAGGCTGCCCGCGATCGCCAATGCGCCCAGAGCGATGCAGAAGCCGACGACACCGGGCCAGCCCATGCGGGTCCAGGCGATCCCCCCTGCGGAGCCGAGCACGCTCGATCCCATATAATAGAAGAACAGATACCAGGCCGCCGCCTGCCCGCGTCGCGCACCACCGCGTCGCCCGACCCAGGCGCTCGCGATGGAGTGGGCGCCGAAGAAGCCGACCGTTACGATGGCAATGCCTGCAACGATCGCCCAGAGCGGGCTGGCCAGCGTCAGACCGACACCCGCGATCAACAGCGTGGTGGGAAGCCAGAATATTCGACGGCGGCCGACCTTGCCCGCCAGTCCGCCGAACAGGCTCGAACTTACCGAACCGAGAATATAAAGCAGGAATATGGCCCCGACCGTCGCCTGCCCCAGTCGATAGGGCGGCGCGATCAGATGGAAACCAGCATAATTGTAGATGGTCACGAAAATGCCCATGAGCAGGAAGCTCTCCGCATAGAGCAGGCGCAGGGCAGGATCGCGAAACAACGTCGTCGCGCCGTGCGGCAGAGACAGCCAGTCCGCATCGCCCGGTACGAACCGGCGGGAGACGGGGGCCAATCGGCGAAAAGCTTCTGCCATCGCAAGGCCAGCCAGACCCACCGCCCCGATCGCCCAACGCCAATCCGCCACCGCCGCGACCAGGCTGGCGACCAGCCGCCCCCCCATTCCGCCCAGCGCGCTGCCCGCGATATACAGCCCCATGGCCGATCCGATCGACGCCGCATCCACTTCCTCGGCGACATAGGCCATGGCTACGGCGGGAACACCCGCGAGTGCAAGACCGGCCAGCAGCCTGAGCGCGAGCAGTGCATACCAGCCCGGCGCAACTGCGGTGGCAAGGGTCAGGATCGCGGCTGCCATCATCGCGGCGGTCATCAGCGATCGACGCCCTATTCGATCGGAAATGGCCCCGGCGACAAGAATACCGATGGCGAGCGGCCCGGTCGCCATCGACACGGCCAGCGAGGCGGCTTCGGCACTGAGGCGAAAATGGCTCGCGAGTTCGGGCAGCAAGGGCTGCACCGCGTAGAGCGTTGAGAATGTCGCAAAGCCGGCAAAGAGCATGGCGAGGGTGAGGCGGCGGTAATCCGCCGTTCCTTTTCGAAGCGCGAGTGGCATCTCATGCGCCTCGACGGTCCGATGTCCGTGTTCGTTCATAGCTCTGACCTCGACCCGCATCGACAGCCAACGATATGGTGGCGTCTATCTTCGTCCCGTGCGGCGTTTACACGGGGCACGCGATACAGGGCTTTGGGCCGGCACCAAAGCGCCAAGTCGGGGAAGATTGCGGCCGATGACCGTCGCAATGGAGAGGGCGGATCGGCGGCTCCCTTCGGAACCGAGCGGCTTCGTCTGCGCTCATGCGATCGATGGACACTGATATAGAGCAAGTCGATCGTTCGATCGCGCAAACCGCGGCACCGGCCCGCACCTCGACTCCGATCAGATTGCTAGGCTGGCTGAGCGAGGTCGCCGATCAGCCGCAACTCATCACCCTATGCGCCAGCGTTCTGGCGATCGGCTTGATCAGGAAGGATCGCCGGCTGGCGGTCGCGGGCGGCAACATGCTGGCGGCCGAACTGCTGGCCACTGCCGCCAAGGATATGATCAAGCACCGTATCGACCGAACGCGCCCAAAGGCGGTGCAGGACGGAAAAGGCTATGAAATGCGGCCCGGTCGCAGCAGACAGAGCGATCGAAGCAGTTTCCCATCCGGTCATACTGCCGGGGCTGTCGCGGTAGCCCATGCCCTTGCCGACGCCTATCCCAGTCAGCGCTTGGCCGCCTATGGCGTCGCGGGGGCCATCGCCTTGATCCAGATACCGCGAAGCAAACATTATCTCAGCGATCTGGTGGCAGGCGGGGTGATTGGAATGGCCGCGGGCGGAGGCATAGTCGCCTTGTCGAAAATTGCGATCGACCGGCCCGCCCCTCAAGGGTCGAGCGGATCGCCCGGATCGACGCGGAGCGAATCGCCGGATGGCCGCATCGCGATAGCGGTGGACGCCATACGTTCGCCCGCCACCGCAGGCTGATACCCCAATTCGCGCCGATTGCGGTCAACAAAGGCCGGGCTGGCGATCGCGTCGATATGCGGCGCGTTGCTGACCACCAATATGTCGCGATCGAGCGGCGCCCCCATCGCGATCAGGCGTCGCGTCGCGTTGCGCAAGTTGGTGGTGGTATGCCGGGCATAGGGATCGATGACGATCGCGTCCGCCGGAATGCCATAGCGCTCGATCAGGGCCCGGCGCATCTCCATCGCCTCGATATGCGAGGTCCCTCGGGGATGCACCGCACCGCCGCTGACGATCAGGAACGGCGCCAGCCCTTCTGCATAGCGCTCGGCCCCTGAACGCACATTGACCTTTGCCTTGGCGCTGAGCGGGGTGGCCAGATCATCCGGCCCTACGCCCAGGACAAGGATCGCGGTGTAGCGATAGCGGCTCCAGTTCAGCTTGCGGGCCTTGACGAAAGCGGCGGCGTTGTGGAGCCGATCGAGTGGTTCGAAGGCCACAGCCGCGTCTTTGCCATTGGCATCGAGCAACGCAAGCGCGAGCGAGAGGCTGATGTCCCCGCTGATGGCCGGGTCGGTCCGCTGGGCCGACGCCATCGCGACCGCATCGGCGACCTTGGCTGCAGAACCCTCGCTGCCGAATGGTTCGTCCGATCCGTCGATCAGAGGATAATGCGGCAGCTTCCCGACGCCATAGACGCGCAGGACTTCGTTCAAGCCATCGACCTGCCGCCGCACATCATCGCCGCGGGGGCCCGACCGCGCGGCCAGGGCGTCGCGCTCCCCGTCCTGCACGATCGCCGCTGCGACGATGCAGGCCGGCGCACCGGCGCAGGCGGCGACACGCCGGTCGCGCGCCTCACCTGCCACCGGCTGACCGCTAAGCGCCGGGAAAAGCCGTGCCGCCATGGCCGCCAGATGGGCATCGCGCACCGGCTGCCCCACCGAAACCGGCCGAGCCCCGATCATCAGCAGCGATACGACCAGCCCGGCGACGCGCCACCCGCTCATATGGCTCACCAAGCCTTGCTGATGACGAAGCGAACGCTGCGGCCAAAAATCGGGCGGCCGTAAATGGCATCGCGCGAGGTCTGCCCGTCGAGCTGATCGGTACGCGGATTGCCTTCGGTCAGCCCCTTGTTGTTGAAGATATTGTCGCCGACGACCTGAAACTGGAACCCGCCATGGGTCAGCGTCCCGCCCAGGCCGAACGTGTTGTATGCGGGAAGGCCGGTATTGTTAAACAGGTCGACATAACGGCGGCCGACATATTCGTAGCGGCCGTAAATCTCGACCTGGTCACCCCCCGCGTCGAAGGCGAAGGTCGGGCGGATATTGCCGAACACCTTGGGCTCGCGGATGATCTGCTTGCCATTGACGGCCGAAGGATCGGCCCCCGCGCTGTTCTGCAAATTCTTGTACTTCGGCTCTTGATAGGTAAACGAGCCGGAGACGAAGAACCAAGGTGCCGGGGCGAGCGTTCCGTCTACCTCGACGCCCTTCACCTCGGCCTGGCCGATGAACGGAACAGCCTGATCGTTGCGGCCGGTCGTCGGGTTGAACGCGACGAACGAGGCGTTGAACGGATCGAACTTCGTATAGAAGCCGGTCATATAGAGGTAATTGCGGCCGAACGATGCCTTCAGCCCAGCCTCATATTGGTCCGCCTGCGTTTTCACCAGCACCGGGTTGATGTTGTAATAGCTGGCGGACTGAGGCGGCACCTCCAGATGCGAAGCGCGAAGGTAGCCGCCGAAGTGCGAGCTCACGTCATAATTGACGCCGATCGTCCAGTTGGTCGCGACCGGGCTGTCCTTGCGGGTCTGACGCCCCCCGTCGAAGCTACGAACATTATTGTCGGCCAGCGTCGTGGGATCGCCCAAATTGACCGAGGTCGAGGTCAAGCCATATCCACTGATATTGTACCATTCATGGCGAATGCCGCCATCGATCCGCAGCCCCGGAGTGACCTCCCAGGTATCGTTGGCATAGACCGCATAAACGGTGGAATCGACGTCGCCCTGGTTCAGGGTCGTGCCATAGCGCAGCACGCCCTTGTCGGTGACATAGCCCAAGACGGAACCGCTGGCGGAATAGGCGACCAGATCGAGCGTCCGGGGCTGGCCGCGCACCTCCATCAGATAATCCTGATAGATCGCCTTGTTGGTCAGGCCATAGGCCGAGGCATAGCCGCCCAGACGAAGGTCATGGGTACCAAAGCCGGTTTCGAACTTCCGGGTCACGCTAACATCGCCCTGGCCCGAATAGAAGCGGGAATCGACGCCGCGATACTGCCCCTGAACCACCAGGCCGGAGGCGGAATACGGGTCATAGGCGGTAGCACCGTTGGTCCCCGACAGCGCATAGCCCAAACGGGCCACCGGTCCGAAGGCGGTATTGGCCGCGCTCAGGAAACCATTGGCGAAGCTGTTGGCATCGACGGGATTGGAGGTCGAATAGAGCGCATCGAAACGCAGCTTGCCCTGGGTATAACCGGCCTTAGCCGCAAACTGCCAACCGCCGAATTCGGCGTCATATTGCAGGCCGATATTGCCATATTCCATATGCCGGCCATCCGCGAGGTCGCGCGTCTCGCTTCGTACGACCCCGGCCGAGTCCCGATATTTCAGCGTCACGCCACGAAATGCGGGCGAGTTCAGCGTGCCATGGAAGAAGTCGATATAGGGGTTCAGCGACACCGATGGATTGCGCGGATCGGCAACCGGGATCGGCAGGTAGAAACTGTTGTGATCGTTCAAATAGTTGACGCTGATCTTCAGCGTTCCGTTGTCGAGATCACGCTTGATATTGGCGCGGATCTGGCCGCCGCGGTCGTTCGGGAAGCCGTTGTTCCGCTGGCCATTGTCCCGACGCAGATAGCCGCCGATCGCATAATAGGTCCGCTCGCCCAGCGGCCCCGCTTGCATCGCGTCCAGCCGATAGAGATCGGTCGTCCCCAAGGTCACCTGCACCTTGCCGCGCGTGGTGTCGGTGCCGGTGGCGGTGATCGAATTGACGATGGCCGCCGCCTGGCTGGCGAAGATCGGAGCCGGGCCGCCGCGAACCACCTCGACCCGTTCGGTCATCAGGTCATAGCGGTTCAGGCTGTCACCGCGGAAGAAATTGCCGTTGATGTCGTGGAACAGCGGCAGTCCGTCCTGCTGAAACACCGCATAGCCATCGTCGGTCGGGATACCGCGAATACGGGTAACGTTCTGCACCTCTCCGCCAGTCGCCTCGACCTGGATACCGGGCAATTTGCCGAGCAGATCGGCGAAGTTCAGCGGGGCCAACCGCTTCACATCGTCCTGGCCCAGCGAGTTTACCGCATAGGACACGTCGAAGCGCCGCTGCCGCCGCGCAGAGCCGGTGACTATGACCTCTTCACCGCTGCCTGCCTGAGGTGACGTGTCGGCCTGAGCACCGTCTTCGGCGGGCCCTGTCACCGGCTCGGCGGCGGTCTGTGCGCTGACGATTTGCGGTGCGGCGACCACGGCTGCGGTCAGAACAGTGGCGCGGAGCAGTGCGGCTTTGGAAAAGGTCATGGTTCCCCCGTATTCGGATCGATTGCGCGCTCCGATGGCGGAATATGACGACAGTTTTGTGAAACTCGAAAGACTTATGGCACCAATCTATATCAAGTTGAATCAAGTATGGCGCCACTAAAAATCAGCGGGCACTGGTGGTGACGGTCAGGATACCACCCTTGGTTAGATCGTGATGGTTTACCCGCCAATCCGCGAGCGCGGTGCCGTTCCAGTCGGCACCAATCACCAATCCATCGCGCGGGCCGACCCGTCGGATCGTAACCCGGTGCCCGCCGCCCATATCGATCGTAGCGCGCGTAAAAGCCGGGACGGTCACGCTGTACCAGGGCTCGCCCGGAACCAGCGGATACAGGCCGAGCGACGCGAACACATACCACGCCGTCATCGCCCCTGCATCGTCGTCCATGCCATCGGCAAATCCTTGCGGTGCCAGCGCAAAGCTGGGCCCGACAAAGGGCTGAGGCAGCTTACCAGCGTTGGTATAAGGATGCGCCATCGGACGGGTCAAAATCGTCCGCACGAGATCGGCGGTGGCTTGCGGCTCTCCCAATGCACCGAACAGCCAGGGAACCTGAATATCCGGCTCATTGGTCATATTGAACAGTCCGGCATCGAAAAAGTGATGCAATTCCCGCAGGAATTCCGGCTTGCCTACCGTCGCCACCATCCAGTCGAGATCGAAGACGGGCGCCCAGCGATATTGCCACAAGGTACCCTGATAGAGCCCCCGCGCCTTCACCACATCCGCATCCTCCCCCAGCGTCTGGAAGACCGATCGCCACATCGGGCGATAGCCCTCCGCCTGTGTGGAGAAGCGGTGCACGACCCCATCATCGCCCAGATCGCGTCCGAACTGCGCGGTAGCCCAGTCGTCATAAGCCGCCTCGATCCTTTGATCGGGGGTATCGCGCTGCAGTGTGGCGCTGTCGGCCACCATGCCCTTCAACGCCGCGCGAGCGTCGAAACCGGCAATGCCCTTTCGACGCATGTCGAGCAACGCGATCCCGGCATGTTCGGTGCGGACGGACAGGAACGGCTCGTTCATCGTTGCCCATTGCGCCTTGCCGCGAATGTAAAGGTCGGCCAGCGACCGAGCGATGTCCTGGCTCCGCTCCGGCTGCAACAGGGCCAGAAGCGGCAACTGGGTCCGGTAGTTGTCCCAAAGCGACCAGCTCGCGTAGCGCGTCTGGCCGGCGGGGGAACGCGCGATCGACCCGTCATTCTCGCGGTGTCGACGATCGGGATCGTCGATCGCGACCGGCGTCTGGAGCACCCGAAAAAGCGAGGTGTAGAACAACGCCCGCTCCGCCCGCGAACCCTCCGGCGCGACCCTGCCCAAGGCCGTGTTCCAGCCGGCCCGCGTTTCCACCGCGATCGCCTGAAAGCGACGCGTGCCGAGTTCGCGCTCGCGGACCAGCGCCGCACCGTCGTTATCGACGCTCGACAAACCGGTGGCTACCGCGATCACGTCGCCGCGTCGCAGGTTTAACTGCAGCGTCGCCACACCGTCTGCGGCAGCAAGCGCCCGATGGAGTGGACGACCGTTCACCGTGATACGGCTCGAAGAGAAGAGACGGTATCGCCCCTGATCGCACACCGTCCCGGCGACCATCTCGGCCCTCAGGTCATCGCTGTCGGCCGTCCGCCACGCGGTCGAGATGCGCTTGGCATAGCTATGCCTTGCATCGATGCGAAGGACGAACGGGCCCGCCTGCGGAACGGTGAAGTGGAGCAGCCCCGCGCCACGCGTGGCGACGGCTTCGGCCGAAATGCCTCCGTCATAGGTCACGCGATAGGTCCCGGCCGTCGCGCGCTCGCTCCGCTTGTCCATGATCGCCGGTCCGCTGGCTTCGGCCTTGCGCAACGATACCAGCAAGTCCCCGCCGCCACCTCCACAACCGACCCCGACGCCACGCGTATGCGAGAAGCCCAAAAGCCTGTCGGCCGCAAAATCATAGCCCGCGTGATTGGCGGGATCGGTATCGGGACCAAGCTGAACCATTCCGAAAGGCGCAACCGCCGCCGGCGTCAACTGTCCGAAATCGGCAAGCGTACCCACGAAGGGATTGACCAGATCGGCAGGCGTTTCACGTGCCGTGACCGGCATCGCGGACACGGCTAGAGCCACCGCAACCATCCACCTCATCCGACCAGTCCCCTTGCCCGCAACCTCAGAAACGATGGCCGGAGCCTATAGCAGCGAGAGTGAACGACGACAGGACTAGGCGTCGAAAAAACTTGTCTTTTCCCGGCTGGCCCTTGTGCCACAACATGTGCCGAGACGCTGCTGGTCGTTGCAGGTTGCAACTTCCATGTCGGCCCAACGCTTTCACGGCCTATGAGGAGATCGACATTGGATGATGAATTCGCAGAGGCCATCGCAGGCACTTTGGCCGCCCATGGCTTCATCATGGAAAATCTCTATGCCTTGCTCCTTGTCGGGGACAAGGATCCGGTCGGCGCCTGCCGCGCCACGGCGCAGAGCATGATGCGCGATTTCGGCAGCTTACGCGCGACCGGGGTTCAGGCGATGAGCGACGATGAGGTCGGGCGCATCAGACAATATGCGCTCGACCGTCTCGAACGCTTCTGGAACGGCGTGGAATTCCGCCTCGAAAATGCCGACCGGAGCGTGGACTGATCCGCCCGGCAGACATGATCGTCGCCCATAAGGGAACGATCATGTCCGAACCTCACAGGCGTTATGCCCGGCCGATCAGCGCACGCCGCAGCTCACCGGCCCAGGAGGGGCGCTGGCGATACGGATCGAGGAAATGTCGAGGGTCAGCTTCCCCTTGGTCGCGATGACCCACGGCTTCGACACGGTCGCCATATCCACCCCGCCGTCCGCAAAGCAGCGCAACGGCACCGCCAATTGGCGCCATTCCCCTAACGCTCCCTTGAGCGCACCGGTGATCGGGACGGACGCGGGCTTGCCACCCTCCATACCCAGGGTCACCTCACCCGTCGGCGCCACCGTCACCCGATAGTCCAGAAGCAGGCTGAGCTGCCCGTTCGCCTCCCGCGTCACGTCGATCGGCTTGGCCTCTTCGATCACGGCACTCCCCGGACCGCTACCCGTAAAGGTGAAGCGCAGACTGTCCTCCTGCGCGGCGCGGTCGATACGCGTCTGCTGCACCGCCCCGGCCAGGTCGAGCCGAGCACCGGCCACGACGCGACCGCGCATGAACAGGGCGTTCTGGTCGCCTGCGGTCACCGCCGGACGTGCCTCGCTGAGTGCCGGCAGATCGCTACGCTGTGTATAGGTCAGGCCATAGCCGATCGGGAACAGCGGGTCGTAATTCGGATCGCGCTTATTCAGAACATATTGGTCGAGCCGCTTGGGCCAGGAGAAGCTGAGCTTACCGTGGAAGTCGTTACGCGGCTTGCCGTCGCGCCCCGCGATCAGGACATCGGCCACACCGCCGCCTTCCGTCCCCGGCAGGAAAGCCGCGACAAAGGCGTCCGCTGCATTCAATTCCGGGTTCACCCAAAGCGGACGACCCGACAGGAACACCGCGACGACCGGAATGCCGGCGCCCTTCAGCTTTTTGAGCAAGGCGAGGTCGCTTTTGTCCTCCGGGCTGTATTCCAAGGTTGGGCGATCGCCGGTGAACTCGGCATAGGGCGTCTCCCCGAACACGACGATCGCCGCATCCGGCCTGGCGGTATAGCGGCCATCGACCGCCAGGGTCGCCTTGCCGCCGCCTGCTCGTACCGCGTCGTCGATGCCGGACCAGATGGATTGTCCGTTGGGGAAATTCGCGTTCGTCACGCCCGTACCCTGCCAGGTGATCGACCAGCCACCGGCCTGCTGGCCGATATTGTCGGCACCGCGCCCCGCCACCAGGATATTCGCGCCGGCTTTCAGGGGGAGAAGGCCGCCATTGTTCTTCAACAGGACCAGCGACTCCCTCACCGCCTGACGTGCAATCGCGCGATGCTCGGGCGCGCCGATCAGCTTGAACTGGCCGCTGATCGGACGCGACGACGGACGACCGGCGTCGAAGGACCCCGCCAGCATCTTCACCCGCAAGATACGCCGCACCGCATCGTCCAGCCGCGCGGCAGGGATCGTGCCGTCCTTGGCCTCGCGCAGGGTGTTGGCGTAAAGCTGCTTCCAACCGGGCCCGGAATACATGAACATGTCGAGCCCGGCATTGATCGCCGCGGCGCAATCCTCGTTGCTGCAACCCGGCACCTGGCCATGGGCATTCCAGTCGCCGATGGTGAAGCCGTCAAAGCCCAGCCGATCCTTGAGCACGCCGGTCAACAGGCTTTTGTTGCCGGTCATCTTGGTACCGTTCCAACTTGAAAAACTGGGCATTACCGTCAACGCGCCCGCGACAAGACCGCTGCGATAGCCCGCGGCATGGACGTCGCGCAGCACCTCTTCCGAAACGCGCGTATCCCCCTGATCGCGGCCACCCGTTCCGCCATCGCCTAAGAAATGCTTGATCGACGAGATGACATGGCCTGGCTTCATGAAGTCGCCACCGACCCGGCCCTGAATCCCCTCGACCATCTGTCCGGCATAGGCCTCGACGATGGCCGGGTCCTCCGAATAGCTTTCATATGTCCGGCCCCAGCGATCGTCCTGCACCACCGCAACGGTGGGCGCGAAGCTCCAGTCGATGCCGGTCGCGGCCGTCTCTGCCGCCGTCGCCGCGCCGATCCGGCGGATGAGTTCGGGGTCGCGCGCCGCGCCCAAGCCGATATTGTGCGGGAACAGCGTCGCACCGACGATATTGTTCGCGCCGTGAACCGCATCGGTGCCCCAGATTAGCGGCACCTTGGGGCGGCCATCGCTCCGCTTCATCGCGGCATCCCAAAAGGCATCGAACAGCTTCAACCATTCGGGCGCCGGTGCGAATTCGTCATTGTTCGGGGCGGAATTCCCGCCGTTCAAGATCGAACCGAGCTTGTAGGTTTCCAGATCCTTGGGCGTGATCGAGGCAATGTCGACCTGGATCAATTGGCCGACCTTGTCCTCGACACTCATCTGCGACAGGATCTTGTCGACGCGTGCCTCGACCCTGGGATCGCGGTGCCGCTTGAGCGGCAATTGGGGCCACAGCTCGGGATGGGCTACGGCACTGGCGTCGGGTGTGGGCGCCAGATCCTGCTGTGCGATCGCGCCGCTGCTCAGGGCGGTTGCGGCCACGATCATGGCCAGGCTGCGGGTAAACGCCATCGTCACATCTCTCCTGTTCGTTTTCCCAGCCGTGCCGGTTTCATGACGAAACTGTCAACAACACTTATCCGAATTCGCAAGGCCGGACCTGTCCCGTATGATCGCCCATTGGCGAGACGATTTTTCGTTGCGCCGGTTCGCGAGCAAGCTAGCTATCCCATTCAGCGATAGGGCATCTGCCGCCCCGACCAGGAGAAACGATGCTTCGCGCCTTCATTCCCGCCGCCCTGTTGCTGCTCACGGCGTCGCCTTACGTGCTGCCCGCTGAAGCGGGCTCGTCACACGTGATCCGGTCCTTGGGCGCGCGGGCGTCGACCGGGAGGCCGTTGCCTCTCCACGTCGGCGGACGCGTGGTCCATTTAAAGGGCTATGTCCGGCAATGGCCCGGTACCTATTGGGAAGCGGCTTTTCGCGGTCCGGCCGTAGACCTCAGTATCGGAGCAGGGGCCGTCTCGCTTCGGATCAGGGTCGATGGCGACGCGCCCCTTTCGCTCGTCCGTCCCACTCCGGGCGTTTATCGCGTGGCCGCCCATGGGCCCGGCAAGCATCGCATCCGCGTCGATGTGGTAAGCGAGAGCCAAGCCGGTCCGACCGCATTCCATGGCATATTCGCGCCACGGGGTACGACGCCCCTCCCCGCCCCGCAGCCACGAATGCGGCAGATCGAGTTCATCGGGGATTCGCACACGGTCGGTTATGGAAACACTTCGTCGACGCGAATGTGCAGCCAGGATGCCATCTGGCAGACGACCAATACGTTGCTCGGACCGGCTGGCGTCACCGCAGCGCATTATGACGCCGATTATCAGGTCAATGCGATCTCGGGGCGCGGTGTCGTCCGCAACTATGGAGGCTTCGCCGCCCCGACGCTGCCTCAAGCCTATCCCTTTGCCCTGCTAAACTCCCGAACCTTGGCAGCACGGCCGGATTGGCATCCGCAGATCATCGTCATCGCCCTGGGCACCAACGATTTCTCAACACCGCTGAAGACTGGGGAGCGCTGGCCCGATCGCGAGGCGCTCCATCGGGATTTCGAAGGGCGGTACGTCGCGTTCGTGCAGACGCTCCGCCAGAAGAATCCGAACGCCTATTTTATCCTTTGGGCGACCAATCTGGCTGATGGCGAAATTGCGCAAGAAGTCTCCAAGGTCGTCCAGCGACTGAGCGACAGTGGAGAAAAACGGGTCCGTTTCGTTCCCGTGAACGGCCTGTCCTTCCAGGGATGCGACGCGCATCCCGACGCCAAGGACGACCGCGCCATCGCCAAAGCGATCGCTCATGCCATCGATAGCCTCCCCGGCATCTGGACTCGGTGATACGATAGACCAGGGCGGTTCGCAAATGGCCGCGGCCCGCCCTAGCCTGCCATGGCACCCGATTTGTCGAGTTGGCGGCGACCGATCAGCAGTCCCTCCTCCAAACGCACGCACAGCGCCGCGTAATAGTCGGCGAGAAATCCGTCATCGTCGCCATCATTGGCCAGCCCCGCTTTGCGTCGGATCGTTGCCGCCACCGTGTTGCGGGACAGGGCATCACCGTTACGGATCACATCCTCCAGCGCATGCAACTCATATACGCCGTACAGCGCAAGCGCGGCGTCCGAAAACGCACGCCGGGGGCGATCCGCGCTCACGGTCAGGTCTGCGGCAAGGTTCCGCTTGACCGTCTGAACCACCCAAGTGCCGGCCACCATGTCGCCGATCCGCAGCCGCTCTCGATTGAACAAGGGGAATAACAGGAAGATACCCGTCCATGACAATGCGAAGATGGTCAGGAACGCGTCCGCCGTGCCCGTGGCCGTCTGCTGCGCCAGAAAGGATAGCGGCAGGAACACCTCGATCTCGCGCATCGCATTGCGCGCGAGCACTGCGCCTCCGGTCAATCGCGCGCCATCACGAGCGATGACCCGCAAACCCATCAGGCGCTTGCCCGGCGTGGCGCCGCGACCACTCATCTCGAACAGCACGAACCAGCCGTTGCGCAGGCAGAACGCACCGATCAGCCACAATATGGCGGCAAGATCGGCACGGGTCGCCAGACCGAAGGCGAACAAGGCGATCGTCGCCACGATCAGCACGACAAGCATCAGGACGATGTCGATCAGAAATGCGGCGGCCCGCGCCCCTGCGCTCCCGAGTTCCAGTTGCAGATCGACCCCTTCCGGCGTGACGAAACCGCGTCGCAGGGTGAAGGGCGCCTTATTCCGGCGAGCGAAGCGCATGCCGCCTCCCGATGCCGTAATAATAGACCAGCCAAGCCCCCAGTGCGGCCAAGCCGATACCGACCCGCAAACCATCGCTCGTCACCACCTGCCGACCGATCCCTTCCAGGATCGCTGCTACCGCCAGCATCAGCACGACGCCCATGACGGCGATGGCGGATGTCCGGCCCACCACGACCAGCGCGTCCATGCGGGTGCGTCGTCCCGGAAAGGCGATCGCGGTGCCGATCCGCATCCCGGCCGCTCCGGAGATCATGATCGCGAACAACTCCGTGGTGCCGTGGATCGCCAGCCATGCCAGAAAGTTCGGGCCCAGCCCCTTGTCCGCAAACACGGCGATCATCGCGCCCAGCGTCAGCCCGTTATAGAGGATCAGCAGCGCGGTCGGCACGACAAAGGCAAAGCCCAGCGCGAACGCGAAGATCGCGATCTGTGCGTTATGGCCGAACAGGAAGCTGGCGAAAATGCCCAGTCCGCTCTCCTGACTGCCGTACAGGCTCTGGCGCAGCGTCGCGGCCGAGGCGCCGGGATCGCGTCCCCCGGCCAGCGTTTCCGGGATGAACCCATAGAACCAGCTTGGATCGGCGCGAACCAGCGCATAGGCGGCGAGCGCGCCCGCCAAGGTCAGGAAGGCCATCACCAGCGTCTCGCGCCAAAGCGATGCGACTGCTTTCCGCCAACCCTGCGTGAAAAAGCGCGCCAGATCGCGCCATGGCGAGTCCGACACGCCGTAAAGCTGGAAATAGGCGCGCGCGCAAAGCTGTTCGAGATAGGCGATCAACGCGCGGTCGAGAGACGTTTCGCGCGCGACCGACAGCGATGACAGGGTGATACGATACAGCAAGGGCAACGCGAGCAGATCATCCTCGGACAAAACCCGGACGGATCGCTTTTCGATCCGTTGAAGCAGCATATCCAACCGTGTCCAGTCGGCCTCATGCGCCGCGCGAAAGCGGCTGGCATTGACCAGCGGCGGGGCGGCATCGACGAACGCACTCACAACAGGCTCCTGCGTTTGAGATCGACATAGCCTTCGACCAATCGCTCGGCCACCTGATCATGGGGGCTTTCGATGACATGCACCCCCAGGTGCCGAAGGCGCAGCAGCACCAGCCGCCGATCACGCAGCAATGCTCCCGCGGTGACGGCACGCGTCACATCGGCGGGCGTGACCGGCGCCGCATCGACAAAAGCTTCCAATTCGTCGTCATGCAGGACGACGACCAGTACCAGATGCGTGTTGAGCAGGTGGGCCACCGCGCGAACCAGGAAATCGGCGGAGGTCGCGTCGGTGAATTCGGTGAACAGCAAGATCATCGATCGCCGCGTCAGCCGTCCGGCCAGCGTTGTCAGGGCGAAGGTGTAATTGGATTCGTCCGCGCTATAGTCGATCTGCGCCGCCAGATGCTGAAGCTGGGGGAAGGCTTTTGCCCCACCAATAAAGCCGCTGGCGACGCGTGGGCGGGAGTCGAAGGCGTGGAGCGCGACACGGTCGCCAAGCTTGAGGGCCAGCCAACCGGTCAGCAGCGCCGCCGAAATGGCACGGTCGATGCGCGGGATGCCGCCGACGGGTTCGGACATTTGCCTCCCCGCATCGATCACGAACACGATCTGGCTGTTGCGCTCGGTGCGATATTCCTTGGCGTAAAGCTTGCGGTGGCGTGCCGACTGCTTCCAGTCGATCGCGCGTCGGTCCATGCCGGTTCTAAACTCGACCAATGCGTCGAAATCGGTGCCGTCCCCCCGATCGCTCTGAGCGAGTAGCCCCTGGACCGCATGACGCCGAAACACCTGCGCGCCTCGTTCGCGCACCGCCTCAACATCGGGAAGGATCGGCAGCAGACGTTCGTCATCGATCCGCTTTTGCCGCCATACCAGTCCCAGCGGTCCGGCCCAGCGTAGCCATATCGTATCGAACCGTGCCGTGCCCCGCCGCCGGGGTATGATCATGATCGCCGCATTCGCCCTGCCGTCTTCGATCATGAGGCTGACCGGAGTATCGTTGGCAAGGGCTATCAAAGGATCGTTCGACAGGGCCAGTTGGGCCGTCCTTCGCACAGACGGGCCGACGATCGTCACCGCCGCCGTGATCGTCAGTGGAACGCCGACCGATGCCGAACCGGGCAACGCCAGGCGAGCGTCCACGGTCGCACGGCCAAGCCATGCATCCGCCAGGACCAGCACCAGCACCGCGCCGGGCCAGCCCAGCCCCGCAAACCAGGTCGTCGGAAACAGCACGGCAACCAGCAACGTGATCGGAGCCCCGATCACCGCCGCCAGTACCGCCATGCGGGTGGGATAGATCAACGCGGCGCCTCGATCGTCTCGATGATCTGCGCGACGACATCCTCGATCGCGCGCCCGCCAATCTCGGCCGCCGGTGACAGGATCAGCCGATGACGGAGCAGCGCGGGCGCCAGCGTCTTCACATCGTCCGGAATGACGAAATCGCGTCCGTCGAGTGCGGCCCGCGCCCGCGCCGCTCCCGCCAGCATCGCACCGGCACGCGGCGAGGCACCGCTCTCCAGATCCGCCACGCCGCGCGTTCCGCGGATCAGCGCGACGATGTAGTCGATCACCTCATCGACCAGCCGGACATTGGCAACGGTTTCCACCGCCCCGTCGATCGTCGCCGCGTCCGACTTGGCCTCGACTCCCCATTCGACGGGGGACATGGCGGCCTGGCGTGCGCCATGTCCCGCGACGATTCGGCGCTCTTCATCGGACGTAGGATAGGGCACGATCTGCTTGAACAGGAAACGGTCGAGCTGCGCCTCGGGCAGCGGATAGACGCCCTGCTGCTCGATCGGGTTCTGAGTGGCGACCACGGTAAAGCGGCGGCTCAGTGCCAGGCTTTCGCCGTCGATGGTCACGGTGCGCTCCTGCATCGCTTCCAGCAAGGCGGCCTGGGTCTTTGGCGAGGTGCGGTTGATCTCGTCGGCCAACAGCAATTCGGTGAAGATCGGCCCGCGGTTCAGCGTGAATGTCGAGCTTTGGAAGTTGAACAAATTGGCGCCGATGATGTCCCCCGGCATCAGATCCGGCGTGAACTGGATGCGTCCGAACCCCAGTCCCAAGGTCTGCGCGAAACTATGCGCCAGCAGCGTCTTGGCGGTGCCCGGCGGCCCTTCCAGCAGGACATGTCCCCCGGCGAACAATGCGACCAGCAGCAGGTCGATGGTGGCGTCATGGCCGACCACCGCCTTGCCGATCTCGGCACGGATCGCCTGCCCCAGCGCCTGAACCTCTTCCACCGTCACCGTGTCTTCTCCTGTTGCCATTGGTGCAGCGCCTGCGCGCTGGCGAGCATGTCGTCGCGATGCCGGGCCCGCGTCGCCTCTGCGGCGAGGGTCGTGAACGTCGTCGATCCCGGCAGGCGATCGAGATAGCGATCCGCCTCCTCGTCGGTCAGGCGTGCCGGCACCCCGAAGATCGCCCTTGCCCTCTCGCGGACCAGCGCGGCGTATCGCGAACCCAGCCCGCCCTCTCGACCCGCCTTGCGGACGATCATTGCGCTGTTGTCGATCAGCGCCGTCTTGCCGAAGGCGATGGCCCGATCGGCGGGCCGTGCCGATCCGAAGCGGAACAGGGCCTGCCACCCGATGAGCGCCAGCGCGACGACCAGGGCCAGTGTCATCGCCAGGAAGGGCGGCTCGAAGGCGAGTTTCAACGGGGTTCGCCCACGGCCCAGGCCGTTCAACGTCACGTCGAACGCTACCCCCGTTGAGCCGTTGTCCGCGACGAAGTCGAACAGGTCGAGCGCAGCCCGCGCCCGATCGAGCGTCCGAATGCCGTGATTGTTGAGCAGATCGGGATCGGCGAGAATATAGACATTCTGGTCCTTCACCTTCCCCAGCACGATCCCTCCGGCATCGTCGGTCACGAGGGGCGTCAAGGCCGCCGAGGACATGACCTGAAGCGGGCGCGGGGCAGCGACATTCATCGACGCCGGCGCCCAGCGTACCGCGTGGAGCGCCCGCCCCCGGCTCCGACGCCGGGTCACGGTGATGTCGGTTGCCGGTGCCAGGATACTGGCCGGATCGGACCTTGGCAGTAGGCCGCTGGCGTCGACCCAGCCTTTGACCTTGTCATCGGCTTGCGTCGCCCATTTGGGGAGGACGATCAGGGTCGCTCGGCCATGCCGGGCCATCATGAATTTGGTCATGTCCACTTGACCGTGATCGGGCGTGGCGACGACGAGGTCGTCCGTCATCCATCCACCTTCCGCCCGAATGATCCGCGGCTTGTGGCCGGTCGCCTCGGCCAGGTCGAAAATCCCGGCGAAGCCGGTTGCGGCGTTGGACAGGGCGTGGGTTCCGCCATTCTGCCCGGATCGCAAATCCGGGGCATAGGCCCCCAGCAGCATCGACCCGGCAAAGCCCAGAATGCCGATGACCAGCAGCAGTGTCACCGTCAGCGGCGCAAACAAATGCTCGGCCGCCCTCTTACCGCCGAGGGAATGGCGGCTCAAAATCCGCCCGCTCATGCGCGCCACCGTTGCGGCAATACCAGTTCGGCATAGGCAGCCCGCGCGGCGTCCCAGTCCGCCTGTTCGACGGGCCGTCCTCCGAAAAGGCTGCGCTCGACCAGTCCCGCAATGCGCGCGAAGAGCGGCCGGACCGATACGGGCAACAGCGAAGCCGACGCCAATTCGCGGCTGGTCAGCGAAGGTCGTCGCAGTGCGGGGCGGCGACGCCCGATGTCGTCGATGGAATGAAACAGCAGATAATGGATCGCCTCGGCAAATCGCCCGTCTGCGGCGAGCCGGTCTGCCGCACTGAGCCAGGCCCGGGCGGGTTCTTCGCCAGGCGTCCATGGATCGCCTTCCATGTCGGCAATGTCTTCGGGCCCCCGCCGCCGGACCGGCCATCGCCACTCGCCCGACCTGACCCGTTCGACGACCATCCAGATCAGGGCAGCCGCCAAGGCGACGATCACAAGCCAAAGCAGGATACGCGCATAAGGGGCATCGGGCATCAGGTTCGTCAGCCAGCGCAGGAAACGTCCGATCGGCCGGAAAAGGTCGACAAGCCAACGCCCCAGCGACTTCAGCCATCCGGGTGGCTCGGGTGGCGTGGGTGCCGCCGTCAAATGGAACTGGATCGACGGATCGGCACGCAGACGAGCATGCGCGGCGGCGAGTTGATCCGCCACAACCGCCGTGTCCTGTGCTGTGGCTGCGATGATCCCCCTCCACTTACGCTGCAGCGCCCCGTGGCGGACTGTAGCCGGACCGATTGCAGACGCAATCCGCTATTCCTGTCTTACGTGTTGTCGATCAGGCTGGACAGAGTGGCATCGACTTGACACGATCTTCGGCAAGCATGCTGAGGGGGGAAGCAACATGGCAAGCCAGGCGATCACGCAAACGCGTCATGGATTATCGGTCGGCGCGGTATTCGGACGCAGTATCAATGTGATCAAGGCCAATCCCGTGGCTACGCTGGGCGTGACCTTCGTTCTCGTCGCTTTGCCGCAATTCGGAACCCAGGCACTCATTGGGCGGGCATCTTTTGCGCGCGACCTTCAGGATGGGGCTTATCTATTGTTCGGGACCTATGGCTTCGTCGTTGGCCTGCTATGGCTCGTCGCCAGCGGAGCGCTGGTTCATGCAGCGGTCGCGCATGACCAAGGCCGATCCGCGAACCTTGGCGAAGTGCTGACCTTGGGCGCTCGTCGCGCATTGCCCTTGTTCGCGGTCAATACCCTGTTCTTCTTCGGCATATGGCTGGGCGCGCTCTTTCTGCTGGTCCCCGGCATCATCTTGGCCGTGATGTGGTCGGTCAGCCTGCCGGCCGTCGTCGCGGAACGGACGGGGGTATTCGGCGCCTTTGGTCGGAGTCGAAGCCTGACCCAGGGTGCACGCTGGCCGATATTCGGCATCGGCCTGCTGGCATGTGCCATCTATCTGGTTGTTTCGGTGGTGATCGGTGCCGCGACCGTGGCGGATTACGGCAGCTTTGGGGCACTGACCGGCGGAGGCGCGGTACGGGTTGCCACGACGCCCTCGCTGATGGTCGAGCTGCTGCAATCGATCGTGACGACCGTCATGCTGACATGGTTCACGCTGGTCGGCGCCTCGCTGTTCATCGAATTGCGTCATTGGAAAGACGGCCCCGACGTCGATCGGCTCACCGAGATTTTTGCCTGACGGTGCTTTCCATCGGCTGCATCGCCCATTGCGGCTGATGGCAGGCGGTAGCGGCAGCACTGAAAGTCCTCGACTGTTTCAGTGCGGAGTTGCCACCGTGCCGCCATTCATGCAACGTCGCCCCCGTGACGGAAAGAGCGCATATCTTGGTCGATGCGGACGCCTGCCCGGTAAAGGACGAGGTTTATCGTGTCGCTTACCGGCTGGCGGTACCGGTGACGGTGGTCAGCAACGCGCACCTGCGCATTCCGGACCATCCCCTGATCGCGCGCGTGGTCGTCGGCGACGGTTTCGATGCCGCCGATGACTGGATTGCCGACCGCGCGGATGGCAAAACGGTCGTGGTGACGGCCGACATCCTGTTGGCCGATCGATGCCTAAAGGCAGGCGCAGCGGTGATCGCGCCGAACGGCAAGCCGTTCACGACCAGCTCGATCGGCAATGCCGTCGCGGTACGGGCGATCATGAACGACCTGCGGGCTGGAGGTGATCGGATCGGTGGACCACCGCCATTCGCAAAGGAGGATCGATCCCGCTTCCTGTCGGCATTGGATGCCGCTTTGATGAAAATCATTCGAAAACACCAATGACCGCCCCTTGATCTGTTCGGCGGGGGCCGATTACGGCGGGGATCATGAGATCATACCCCCGCGCGCTGGGCCGCCTTGTCCTTTCCATGTCCGTGCCTTTGCTCGCACTTTGCCCGGCCCATGCTACGACACGGTCGGATAACGGGCCGCGTTCCGCAGCCCCCAAGCCGGTCGCGCCGAATGACACGATCATTCCGCTGCCGTTGACGCCGATCGTTCCCGCCGGACAAAGGCTGTGCGCATCGCGGACCCCTTCCGGCCTGGGCTATTCCGTTTTGCGGCCAACGAACGGCCCCAAGCCCGCGGCGGACGACACGGTGCTCGTCAATTATATCGGCTATCTTAGCACGACCGGGGCGGTTTTCGACCAATCCATGCAGTCCCCCATGCCGGTCGGCGGCGTCATCCCCGGATTTTCGGAAGGGTTGCAGCTGATAGGTCGCGGCGGCGTGGTACGCCTCTGTGTTCCCTCTACGCTGGGTTATGGCGCACAGGCCTCTGGCCCCATTCCAGCTAACTCCGACCTGATCTTCCAAATCGAAATGTTGGATTTCAAGACCGCCGCCGAGATTGCCGAAATGCGGCGGGCCGGAATGCCACAATCGACTACACCGCCAACCCAGCCATGAGATCCGCAAAGGGTGTCGGCGCGTTGATCGGCGATCAAATGCCTTTGCCTTTAACTCGTCTAACAGCCCCAAATCGGACCTAATGTAGGTTATTTTCGAGTGACATAGCCGTAATAAACCGTTACCGAAAAGACACTCTGCATCACCATTTTAACCCACCTGTCGATGACGCGGTTGTCATCGCGGCTCCATGCGCGTTTTGGTCAAACATAAACCAAAACCCACAGGGAGTTCTTATGAAGCGGATGGCATTCGCCCATGGCGCGGCCGCATTGGCTATTGCGGTTTCCGGCCTTTCCGGTGCGGCTCAGGCGCAGGAAACGGCGCCTGCAACGACGCAGGGCGACAGCAACCTGCCGGGCCAGGACGCACAGCCTGGCGCGGTAGAGGACAGCAGCAATGCGGGGCAGACCGGCGATGTCGTCGTCACCGGCTCGCGAATTCGCCGCTAGGATTTCTCGACGCCCAGTCCGATCGTCACGCTCGACGCCAAGACGTTCGAAGCCCAAGGCACGACCAACGCCACGGACTTCCTCCGCGCTTACCCTGCGCTGGTGGGCTCGGCCGGATCGTCCAACAACTCGGGTGATCGTGCGGGCATCGGTGAAACCGGCCTGAACACACTCGACTTGCGCAATTTGGGGCGTCAGCGCACCCTGACCCTGGTCGATGGACGTCGGCACGTCTCGGGCATTCCCGGCGAACAGTCGGTCGACATCAACACGATTCCGACCGACCTGATCGAGGGCGTCGACATCCTGACCGGTGGCGCCTCGGCGATCTACGGCGCAGACGGTGTCTCGGGCGTGGTCAATTTCCGTCTGAAGCAGAATTTCCAGGGGCTGACCGTTCGCGGTCAGGCCGGGATTTCCGATCGGGGCGATGCGGGACAGCGTCTGATCGCAGTCACGGCCGGGCGGAATTTCTCGGACGGTCGCGGCAATGTCGCGCTCGCTTATCAATATTCTATGGACGACCGCTTGCAGGCTAAGCAGCGTACCCAGTTCGGTCAGTCTAATTTCCCCGTCTTCGTCCGGAACACCAATGGCACGGTGCCCGCGCGCGTGCCGATCACCGATGCCCGCTATTATGGCAGTTCGCCTGACGGCGCCGTTGACGTGGATGGCGATGGCGTGCCCGATTTCACCGGCACCGGCGCGGTCTATGACAATGGCGTCGCCTATCCCGGCGGCTATTCGGTCGGCGGATCGAGCACGCCGGTCGCGCGCTATCTGAACGATTTGCAGCCGCGGATCGAACGGCATCTCGCCAATTTCCTGGGCCATTACGACATCAGCGACACCGTCACCCTTTTCGGTGAGGCGAAGTATGCGACGACCAAGTCCTTCTCGCTGGCGCAACCGACTTTCGACTATAACATCCTGATTGAGGGCGATAACCCCTACCTCCCCGCCAATATCCGGTCGGCGATTGACCCGTCCATCGGCGGGGTCCTGGTCAGCCGTGACAATTTCGATCTGGGCATGAACGGCAATGGCCAGCGCGGCGAGAACATCAAGCGCGACACCTATCGCACGGTGATCGGCCTGCGCGGCGATCTGGAAGACAAGACGCATTACGAAGTGTCTTATGTCTTCGGGCGTACCGATGTGCGTAGCCAATACACGAACGACATCTATTCGGACCGCTTCTTCGCGGCGCTCGACGCTGTGCGTGATCCTGCCACAGGACAGATCACCTGCCGCGCCAACTTGGATCCGAACTGGACGCCGAACCAGCCCTATTCGAGCGGGCGCACCGTTTTGCCGCGGACGACGTTCCAGCCGGGTCAGTGCCGTCCGATCAACATTCTGGGCGAAGGGCTGTCTGATCCTTCGGGTATTGCCTTCATCCTGGCACCGACCACGGACCGTTCGCGCATCGAGCAGCATGTCGTTTCGGCCTCGGTCAGCGGCGATTTCGAAAAGTTCTTCACCTTGCCCGGCGGCCCGCTGGCCTATGCTTTCGGCGCCGAATACCGCAAGGAGATCAGCAGCTTCACGCCCGATCCCATCGAGCAGCAGGGCCTGACCTTCACCAACGCGCTCAGCGTGACGCGCGGATCGTTCGACGTCAAGGAAGTCTTTGCCGAACTGAACGCGCCGATCGCCAAGAACATGCGCTTCGCGCATGACCTGGAACTGGGCGCAGCCATCCGCGTGTCGGATTACTCGACGATCGGCCGCGCCACGACGTGGAAGGTCGACGGCATGTATGCGCCGATCCGCGACATCACGTTCCGCGGGACCTACTCGGTCGCCATCCGCGCGCCCAATATCAGCGAGCTGTTCGGCGGCCGGTCGCAAACCTTCGCCTTCTTCACCGAGGATCCCTGCATCCCGGCCAATACCGGCAACGGCACACAATATCGCGCCGCAAATTGCCGCACGCTGCTGCAGGGCCTGGGCGCGGACCCGGCGACCTATAATGATAATCGGTCGTTCAACATTTCCGGCACGGCGGGCGGCAACCCGTTGCTTCGCGAGGAAGAGGCGAACACCTGGACGGCAGGGGTCGTTCTGTCGCCGCGCTTCCTGCCAGGTCTGACTCTGTCGGCCGACTGGTATGACATCCGCCTGAAGAACGCGATCAATACGGTCACGCCGATCCAGCTGGCCCAGCTCTGCGTCGACTCCCCGACGCTGAACAACCAGTTCTGCGGCGCGATCACGCGACAAAATGGTCCCGGCAGCGGCGTTGCACAGGCGGGCAATGTCACCGGCTTCAGCGTCGCGCCCCAGAACGTCGCATCGTTCCAGACGGCGGGCCTGGACTTCAACCTGAACTGGCGTCTGCCGACTGCCAATCTGGGTCTGTTCAACCTGCAGGTGAACGGCAACTATCTCGACAAGCTGCTGTTCATTGGCGTGCCGGGCGCCCCTGTGACCGATTATCGCGGAACGATCTTCTCGGTCGCGCCGAAATATCAGGTAACGTCGAACCTTTCCTGGACCAAGGGTGCAGTGACCCTCAACTATGGGCTACAGTGGTTCGACAAGACCCTGCGCTACACCCGCGAAACCTCGGGAAGCAACCCCGACTTCGTGGCGGCGGAGTATTACTACATCAAGCCGCGCTGGCAGCATAACATTTATGCCAGCGTCGATGCGACCGATCGGTTCCAATTCTATGGCGGTGTCAGCAATCTGTTTGATCAGCTGCCCGACTATGGTCAGACCATCCAACCGACGACGGCCGTGGGCCGCTTCATGTTCGTCGGTGCGCGGGTGAAGATGTAACAATGCCTGTCGATCGGGCCCTGTCGTTGGCGATGGGGCCCGATCGATCCATTGATTGCGCCATGAACGCGAAAGGCGTTCGCCCACGAAGCTCAATGCGTATTTGACTGGGGCAACGATCCGTATCCGGCCCTGTAGTCCTCGGGTACCATGACCGCCGCCGACGACGCGCGCATCCCCACGCCCAGTCATAACCCGAGTGTCCGCGGTCGATTCCCGCAGACATTGGCTTATCGACTTGACGCCACCCAAAATTGTCCGGTTTTGAACGGAGTGTCCAAGGCCGTCACGCCGGTCGCTAGTGGTCCGCCGGAAAAACCTTCTCTCATAGCATGTTAGCCTTTTCTCCGGTGGGCGGTGACATTTGTCGCAATGAGACAGAAGTCGCCCCCCTCGCGCATGCCATTGCGCGTCCCGTCAGGAGCCCGCGCATGAACAGCTTCGCCTTCACCGCCTTCTATCGGTCCCTGACACGCCACAAGCTCTTTGCTGCGCTCAACATCGGGGGGCTTGCCGTCGGGATCGCGGTGTTTTTCGTCCTCGCCCTCTATGTCCGCTTCGAGACCAGCTTCGAAAAGTGGCTGCCGCACCATGACGGGATATATCTCGTCCAGACCGACTGGAAACGCGCCGATGGTCCGTTCGCCGGAACCTATCCGTTTACCATGGGAGGGTTGCTCGACGAATTGCGGCAGGACTTTCCCGACCTGGTCGGCACCCGCATCATGGGCGGCGCCAATATGGACGGCAAGGACGGGGGCAGCGTCGTTCGCAATGGCATCGCGACATTCGATGACATAGCGCAAGTCGATGCAAGCTTCTTGCAAGTGTTCGACCTGCCATGGGTCGCAGGCGACAAGGCAAGCGCGCTGGCAGACCCGACAAGCGTGATCATCAGCCAGTCCGCGGCGCGGAAATATTTCGGTGATGCCAATCCCATTGGCGAGACGATGACGCTGGCACTCGACAAGACCGCGCCGCACCGGGTCACGGGCGTGTTCAGGGATTTGCCCAAGACGACCGACTTCCGGTTCACCATTCTGGTTCGGCTGCCCACCAGCGACCTGGGCGATTGGTGGAATCATTGGGGCAGCACTTCCCTCAAGACCTATCTCCGCTTTCCTGACGAAGCCGGTGCCGAGGCATTGGAACGGAAAATGCCCGGCTTCGTCGCCCGGCATGGCGCACGGGACTTGGGAGAAGACGTGGCGACACGCATCGGCCTGCCGCTCCTTGCCTTGACCAAGGTGCATCTCCAACCGGCCGGTCAGGAAAGCGCGAGCCGCAAGCTGACCATCGTCACGCTGGGGTTGGTCGGCGTGCTGACCCTGCTGATCGCGGTCGTCAATTACGTGAACCTCGCAAGTGCTCGGGCCGGGCTTCGGGCCCGCGAAGTCGCCATGCGCAAGGTTCTGGGCGCCGACCGTGCCACGCTGGTCCGCCAGGTCCTGAGCGAAGCGGTGTTGGCCGTGGCGGTGTCGGCGCTGCTTGGGCTGATGCTGGCGGAGGTCGGACTGCCTTTGGTCAATGCGGCCGGCGGCCTGTCCCTGACGATGCCCTATGCTGTCGTCGTGCCGGTGCTGCTGCTGCTTTCGATCGGTATCGGCATTCTCGCTGGCTCTTATCCGGCCGTGTTGTTGTCCCGCTTTCCGGCCGCGGCGGTGCTTGCCTCTGCGCGGGCGCCGGGTGGTGGGCGAGCGGGGGCCAGGGTACGCGAAGCGCTGGTCGTGGCTCAGTTCGCATTGGTGATCGCTTTTCTGATCGGCACGGCCGTCCTCGTCGCGCAGACGCGCCATGTCCGTCAGGCCGATCTGGGGTTTCGGCGCGAAGGGCTGCTGGTGGCCCCATGGCTGGGCTACGTCGATTCGGCAAAGCACCTCGCTTTGATCGACGCTTTCCGGGCGGTGCCGGGCGTATCGATGGTGACGACATCCGATACCGGCGTGGGCGATGTCGGGAATAACAATTCCGACAATCTCCGGCTGTCCGGTCGGCTCGGCCCTGGGCCAGCCGCTCGCAGCATTCGCATCGGGTCGGACTTCTTCCGCCTGTTCGGTGCGAAGGCCATTGCTGGTCGCCTTCTCGACGACGCCCATCGCCTGGACGATAGAAAGAACGCCGAAAAGGGCGTGGCGGTCAACATCGTCATATCGCGCAAGGCGGTTTCGGCTCTCGGCTTCCATTCGCCGGAAGAGGCGATCGGCAAGACCATCGTCCAACCTCGGCCGATGACGATTGTCGGCGTGATCGACGATCTGCGCTTCTTCTCGCCGCGCATACCCGCAACCCCGGTCTACTACACCTACACCCACGGCATCGTAAGTTATCCCGTGGCGACGATGCGCTTCACCGGCGATCCTCGGCGCGTAAGGGACGCGGTGCGCGCCGCATGGGTTAGGATTGCGCCGGAAGCGCCGTTCCACGCGGATACCGGGGAGCAGTTGCTCCAGACTTTTTATGAAGAGGATGACCGGGCGACCCGGCTCTTCGGCATCGGCGCGGGGTTGGCGGTGCTGATCGGTTGCGTCGGTCTTTGGGGCCTCGCCTCCTTCAACACGCAGCGCCGGGTGAAGGAGATCGGCATCAGGAAGACGCTGGGGGCGTCCACGTCAGACATCGTCAAACTGCTCGTCGGACAGTTCCTGCGCCCGGTTCTGATCGCGAATGCCATCGCATGGCCCTTGGCCTTCTTTGCGATGCGCACCTGGCTGGCCGGTTTCGACGACCGTATCGCCCTGTCCCCGCTCTATTTCGTGGGAGCTTCCGTGCTGGCGCTCGTCATCGCAGTGTGCACCGTCCTCGGTCAGGCGTTGCGCGCCAGCCGCGCGACCCCCGCCTGGGCGCTGCGCCATGATTAGACTGTGTAGGGATACGTGCATGGCTATGAGTGACGATTGAAACGGAAAGCGAATGCGGAAGTGAGAGGGTCACAGGGCTGACGCTGATCGCCTACGTCGCTTGGCGCCCGGTGCCGGCCGAGTGATCCCCGGCGGGCGCAGCCGCAAGGCCTTTCCCGATGGCGATTACCATCGAAGCGTCGGGGCGATCCGGCGGTCATCCCCCTTCCCGTTCGCCGGATCAGCGATGGCGAGCGAGATGGCGATGGATCGTGCTGCGATGGATTCCCAATTGCCGCGCCGCCGCCGAGACATTGCCGCTATGCGCCGCCAGCGCGGCTTCTATCGCCTCGGCGCGCTCATCGGCGAGCGGGCGCGCCGTCATCGTCAGCTCCGCCCCGCCACCCCGTGCTTCGCTGTCCCACCCCCCGATCAGCGTCGCTCCATTGGTCAGGCGCAGAGGTCCGCGCCCCGCGTGCCCGCGCACATCCACCAGATCGCTGAGCGGTGTCTCATCGAGCGCTTCCCAGCTTCTACCGACCAGCGACAATCCCCGGCGATTGGCGGCGACCAGGCGATTGTCGCGGAACACCAAAATCCCCTCGCGCGCCGTGCCCAGCATCGCTGCATCGTCGTGCATCCGAAGCACGCGGCAATCCGCAAAGCCGGAGCGGAACAGGCGGTGCTCGATCTGGTCGACCGCCAGCCGGATCAGCCCCAGCGCATGGCCATGGCCGCTGGCGGAAGGCCCCGAAATGTCGAGTGCGCCGACGATCGCGCCGCGCGGATCGAGGATCGGCGTTGCCGCACAGCTGAGCACCGCATGTTCGGCGAAGAAATGCTCCGCGCCGTGCACGGCGATCGGGCGACGCTCGGCTATGGCCGTACCGATCGCGTTGGTGCCGGTGCTCGCTTCGGTCCACGACACGCCGGGACGCAAGGCGACCTGGGCCGCTCGCGAAAGGAAGCCCGTATCGCCGATCGTATCCAGGATCATGCCATCCGCATCGGCCAGGATCACGACGCTACTGGTGTCGCGTGCCTCCCCTGCCAACATCTCGAGTTCCGGGCGGCATAATCGGCGCAGCCGCTCGCGTCGCTGGCGCAGGGCATTGAGTTCGCCCTCGCTCAGCGGTCCGTCATCCTGCCGCCGCCCCTGCCGCAGGCCCATGTCCGTACAGCGCAGCCACGAGCGCAGGACCGGCTGGCGCACGCTCTCCAGGGGCAGAAGCCCCTCGTCGAAATAGGCTCGACGTCCTTGCTCTATCCCGGCGCCGTCCATCGCCGCATCCTCTCCATTGTCGCAAGTTGCGACACCGCCGCGTTTCGCGTCGCGCCGTGCGACACATGCTACGCTTCATGCGCCGAAAGTCCACCGCCATGCCGCCGCTTCGGCGCGGATCGGCTTGCCCCGAACGGCGCGCAGGCAGAGCTTCGGATCATAACAGACCAAGGAGAGGTTGCATGACGATCCAGGAAGCTATCAAGGCGCGCACCGCGCCGTTCAAGCAGCGCTACGCGAATTTCATCGGAGGGCACTGGGTCGATCCGGTCGACGGGCGCTGGTTCGACAACCGATCGCCGATCGACGGTCAGCTCATCTGTCAGATCGCGCGCAGCCAGGCCGCCGACATCGAACTGGCGCTCGACGCCGCACACAAGGCCAAGGACGGATGGGGCCGCACCAGTGTCGCCGAACGCGCATTGATCCTTCACCGCATCGCCGACCGCATGGAAGAAAATCTCGCTCTACTCGCCACTGCGGAGACCTGGGACAATGGCAAGCCGATCCGCGAGACGACCGCCGCCGACCTGCCGCTCGCCATCGATCATTTCCGCTATTTCGCAGGCTGCATCCGCGCGCAGGAGGGCGGGATTTCAGAGATCGACCATGACACCGTCGCCTATCATTTCCACGAGCCGCTGGGCGTGGTGGGGCAGATCATCCCGTGGAACTTCCCACTGCTGATGGCCTGCTGGAAACTCGCGCCGGCCTTGGCGGCGGGCAATTGCGTGGTGCTGAAACCCGCCGAGCAGACCCCCGCCTCGATCATGGTGCTGGCCGAGCTGATCGCCGACCTGCTTCCCGAAGGTGTGCTCAACATCGTCAACGGCTATGGCGTGGAGGCGGGCAAGCCGCTCGCGCAGAACCCGCGCATCGCCAAGATCGCCTTTACCGGCGAGACGACGACTGGGCAGCTCATCATGTCCTATGCGTCGGAAAACCTGATCCCGGTGACGCTGGAACTGGGTGGCAAGAGCCCCAACATCTTCTTTGCGGATGTGGCGGCGGCCGACGATGATTATCTCGACAAGGCGATCGAGGGCTTCGCCATGTTTGCGCTCAACCAGGGCGAGGTCTGCACCTGCCCCAGCCGCGCGCTGGTCCACGAATCCATCTATGACCGCTTCATGGAAAAGGCGGTCGCGCGGGTCGAGGCGATGATTCAGGGCGACCCGCTCGATCCCGCCACCATGGTCGGGGCACAGGCCTCGCAGGAGCAGATGGACAAGATCCTCGGCTATCTCGACATCGGCCGCGACGAGGGCGCCA
Source organism: Sphingomonas sp. Marseille-Q8236 (assembly GCF_965112005.1). NCBI lineage: Bacteria > Pseudomonadati > Pseudomonadota > Alphaproteobacteria > Sphingomonadales > Sphingomonadaceae > Sphingomonas > Sphingomonas sp. Marseille-Q8236. The sequence continues at coordinate 990,444 of NZ_CBCOPO010000002.1, read as the reverse complement.
AGGTGCTGACCGGCGGGGAGCGAAACCGGCCGGCTGGGCTGGAAGGCTATTATGTCAAGCCGACCGTTCTCAGCGGCAACAACAGGATGCGGGTGTTCCAAGAGGAAATTTTCGGCCCCGTCGTGTCGGTCGCGACCTTCAAGGACGATGAAGAGGCGCTGCGCATCGCCAACGACACGCTCTATGGCTTGGGTGCGGGCGTGTGGACCCGCGACGGCACCCGCGCCTATCGCATGGGCCGCGCCATCCAGGCAGGGCGGGTGTGGACCAACTGCTACCACGCCTATCCTGCTCATGCGGCGTTCGGTGGCTATAAGCGCTCCGGCATCGGGCGGGAGACGCATCGCATGATGCTCGACCATTATCAGCAGACCAAGAATTTGCTGGTCAGTTATTCGGCCAAGAAGCTCGGCTTCTTTTGATCCCCGTCAAAGCGGGGACGGTCGATCGTGCCCATCCCCGCTTCATCATCATCCGAGAGGAGAAAATCCATGGCCAAGACCATGAAGGCAGCCGTCGTCCGCCAGTTCGGCGCTCCGCTGACCATTGACGAAGTTCCGGTACCCGAAGTCAGCGACGGCATGATCCAGGTCGCGATCCAGGCCTCGGGCGTCTGCCACACCGATTTGCACGCTGCCGAGGGCGACTGGCCGGTCAAGCCCAACCCGCCCTTCATTCCTGGGCATGAGGGCGTCGGCTATGTCTCGGCGGTCGGCAAGGGCGTCAAGCACATCAAGGAAGGCGACCGGGTCGGCGTTCCCTGGCTATACACCGCCTGCGGCCACTGCGTGCATTGCCTGGGCGGATGGGAGACATTGTGCGAGAGCCAGCTCAACACCGGCTATTCGGTCAATGGCGGCTTTGCCGACTATGTCATCGCCGATCCAAATTTCGTCGGCCATTTGCCCGGAAATATCGGCTTCACCGAGATCGCACCCGTGCTGTGCGCCGGGGTCACGGTCTATAAGGGGCTGAAGATGACCGACACCAAGCCGGGCGACACGGTCGTCATCTCCGGCATCGGCGGCCTCGGCCATATGGCGGTGCAATATGCCGTTGCGATGGGCCTGAACGTCGCAGCGGTCGATGTCGACGACGCAAAGCTTGACCTCGCGCGGCGACTGGGCGCGAAGGTGACCGTGAATGCCCGTACCGAACGCGATCCTGCCGCGGCGATCAAGCGCGAAACCGGCGGAGGAGCGCAGGGCGCACTCGTCACCGCAGTCAGCGAACGCGCCTTCGCCCAGGCCGTCGGCATGATGGCGCGCGGCGGCACGGTGGCGCTGAACGGCTTGCCGCCGGGAGACTTCCCGCTAAATATCTTCGGGCTGGTGCTGAACGGTATCACGGTGCGTGGGTCGATTGTCGGCACCCGGCTCGATCTACAGGAATCGCTCGATTTCGCGGCGGACGGCAAGGTGAGAGCGACCGTTTCCACCGCGCCGCTAACCCAGGTCAATCAGGTGTTCGACCGGATGCGGCAAGGACAGATTGAAGGCCGCGTCGTCCTCGACCTTGCAGCCTGACAGATGGCGGGCGGAGGCTTCGGCCCCGCCCCCTCATGGAGTGACAATGACCGATCGTATCGCTTGTGCCGCCCTGCGTTCCCGTATCACCGATGCCGATACCGCCGCCGCGCTGATCCGCCCCGGCGAAACCCTGGCGACAAGCGGCTTTACCGGCTCCGGCTACCCAAAGGCTGTTCCGCAGGCGCTGGCACGGCGCATGGCGGAGGATCATGCGGCCGGGCGGCCCTTTCGCGTCAATTTGTGGACCGGGGCCTCGACCGGGCCCGAACTGGACGGAGCATTGGCGGCGGTCGACGGGATCGCCCAGCGTCTGCCGTATAGCGGCGATCCGGTCGCCCGCGAGAAGATCAATCGCGGTGAGATCGACTATCTCGACATGCACCTCAGCCAGGTCGCACCCATGGCATGGGAAGGGGTGCTGGGTCCGCTCGACACCGCGATTATCGAGGTGACGGGTATCCGCGCGGACGGATCGCTGATCCCTTCCTCGTCGGTCGGCAACAACAAGACCTGGGCGGACCGCGCCACGCGCGTGATCCTGGAGGTCAATCGCTGGCAGGATTCGGCGCTGGAGGGAATGCACGACATCTACTACGGCACTCGCCTGCCCCCCGATCGTGTGCCGATCCCGCTGGTTCGGCCGGATGACCGGATCGGCACCCCTTATCTTGCCTGCGACCCGGACAAGATCGTCGCCATCGTCGAAACCGATGCCCCCGACCGCAACCTGCCCTTCGCCGCGCCCGACGCCACGGCTCAGGCGATCGCGGGGCATATCATCGAGTTTCTGCGGCATGAGGTCGCGCGCGGACGGCTGCCCGCCGGCTTGCTTCCCATCCAGTCGGGCGTCGGCAATATCGCCAATGCGGTGCTGTCCGGGCTGATCGACACGCCGTTCGAGCCGATGACCGCCTATACCGAGGTGATCCAGGACGGCATGCTCGACCTGCTCGACGCGGGGAAACTGCGCATGGCCTCCGCCACCGCCTTTTCGCTCAGCCCGCAGGCGGCGGCGCGGCTCAACGCCGACATGGCGAGCTACCGCGACCGCATGATCCTGCGTCCTCAGGAGATCAGCAACCATCCCGAACTGGTCCGGCGCCTGGGATGCATCGCGATGAACGGGCTGATCGAGGCGGACATCTATGGCAATGTCAATTCGACGCTGGTCATGGGCTCGCGCATCCAGAACGGCATCGGTGGATCGGGCGATTTCGCGCGCAACGCCTATGTCTCGATCTTCATGACGCCGTCCACCGCCAAGGGCGGCAAGATTTCCGCCATCGTGCCGCAGGCCTCGCATGTCGATCACATCATGCAGGACGTGCAGGTGATCGTGACCGAACAGGGCCTGGCCGATCTGCGCGGCCTCAGCCCGCGTCAGCGTGCCCGGATGGTGATCGAACGCTGCGCCCATCCCGACTACCGGCCTCTGCTGAAGGATTACGCCACGCGAGCGGAAGGCGGCAGCTATGGCCTGCATGCCCCCTCGCTGCCTGGTGAGGCCCTGTCCTGGCATCGGCGCTTCATGGAGACGGGCGCGATGCAGCCGTCTTGACGCGGGTCAATGTCATGCGCGCCGAACAGGCGCATGGTCGGGACCATTCAGGAGGACATCGTGATGATCGCCGACACCGAATTGCTGGTCACCCATAAGGACGTTCGGCTGCACGTCCGGCGTGCGCGCACAGAAGACGAGGCCCCGCTGGCCGGCTTCTTCGCGCGGGTCTCGCCAGAGGATCTGCGCTTCCGCTTCCTGACCAGCGTACGCGAGGTCACTCACGAGCGGCTGTCCGGCATGATCCATGCCAATGATGCGACGACGGAGAGCCTCATCGCCTTTGCCGAGGATGGCTCGATCCTCGGCGCCGCAATGCTGGCTGGCGACAAGACGGGCAGCGTCGCCGAGGCGGCGATCGCGATCCGGCACGACGTGAAGCAGATGGGCATCGGCTGGACGCTGCTCGACCTTCTCGTGGAGCGAGCCCGACGCCGGGGATACCGCACGATCGAAGCCATCGAGGATCGCGAGAACAGATCCGCCATTCTGATCGAACGGGAAATGGGCTTCGATCTCCATCCCGTGGAAGGCGACCCGACCCTGGTCCGTCTTAGCAGGAGACTCGGTTGACGGGGGGGTGCGCTGATGTCGGCGGATGCATCGCGGTCGAGCTGAGAAAGGCGCATGGACCTGACGCGCACCGCCAACCATGAAGTCGCCGCCCCGCCCTTCGAACGCAAATTTGGGCGCGAACCCCTGCCCCCCGGCCATCCGGACGCGTTGATCAACGACGTGATCTACGACCGGATGATCGATCCGGACTGGCCCCGTCTGGCGCGGACCTTTGTCGACAAGCAGACCGCCAAGGCGGAAGCGCGGCGCGTTTTCCCCGAGTTGCGGGTCCCTGAAACGCGGGCCGTGATACCGATCACGGCGGTGCGCTCCCCCGAACATCTGTTCGAAATGCTGCGCCCGTTCCTAGGGACCGATGCCATCGCCAAGCCGACCCATGCCAGCGGCGGGGTCACCTTTCTGCGCGATCTGACCGATCCGGCGGAACTGCGCCCGCTATATGACTTGGCCTCGGTCGATTACGCACCGATCCTGCGGGAGATGCAATATTGGCAATTGCCGCGTCAGATCATCGTCGAGGCGATGATACCGACGACCGTCCCCGGCCCGCCCGACGATTACAAATTCCACAGCATTCATGGCCGCCCCCTTCTTTGCCAGATCGATCATGGGCGGTTCGGAGAGCCATGGAGCCGCCTGTTCCGCGTGCCCGACTTCGAACCGATGGACGAGGATGACGGGCTCCGTTCCCCCAGCGGTTTTGTTCGGGCTTCTCGCGAACGGCTAGAGGCCATGACCGCTGCCGCACGCGCATTGTCGGTGCCTTTCGCGTTCGTCCGCGTCGATCTCTATGACGGGCGCGACGGGATCTATTTCGGTGAACTGACCTTCACCCCCGCCGCGTCGCTTGGCATCGCGCCCTCGTCGCAAGGAGTGCACCGGCCAACCGCGACGCATGAAATCTATAGCGATACCCTGATGCAGGCGCTCGGGGCAGGCAGGCCGGCCATCAAACCGGACACCTGAGCAGCCTGAAATGACGGGCAGAGAGCGGGGCGATCACGGATATGCCCCACCCCCCGCTTCCCTCTCGTTCAGGCAGCGCTGCGTCCTCGCGCCAGTTCCGCAGCGGTCGTCATCGTGGTCTCGGCCAAGATAGGCTTCAGGCGGCGATAGGTTGCCAAAGCCTGTCCGACGACCTGGTCCATGTTATAGTAGCGATAGGTCGCCAGCCGACCGACGAAGCTGACATGCGGCTCCGCCAGGGCCAGTGCCTCGTAGCGTTTGTAAAGCGCCTGGTTTTCGTCGCGAGGGATTGGGTAATAGGGGTCGCCGGTCGCACTCGGATATTCATAGGTCAGGCTGGTCTGCGGCGCGACCTGTCCGGTCAGATGCTTATATTCGGTGATCCGGGTATAGGGCACCGCCTCGTCGGGGAAGTTGACCACGGCAACCGGCTGATGCTGTTCCTCGCCCAGCGTCCGATGCTCGAACCGAAGCGAACGATAGGGCAAACGGCCATAACGATAGCCGAAATATTCATCGATCGGCCCGGTAAAGACCAGATGATCGTGTGGATAGGCTTCCCGAACATCGGCATAATCGACACCCAGGAGCAGATCGATATTGGGGTGATCCAGCATTGCCTGGAACATCCGCGTAAATCCACGCGCGGGCATCGCCTGATAACGGTCGCTGAAATAGCGATCGTCGGTACCGCTGCGGGTCGGCACGCGCGCGGTCACCGACTTGTCGAGCTCCGACGGGTCCATGCCCCATTGCTTGCGGGTATAGCCGCGAAAGAAGGTCTCGTAGAGTTCGCGCCCTACCCTCGACACCACCATATCGGCGGAGGTGCGGATCGGATCGACCGGCTCGGCACGCGATGCCAAGAACGCCTCGACCTCCGCATCGCTGGACAGTTCCAGGCCATAGAGTGCGTTCAGCGTCGTGCGGTTGATCGGCATCGGCACGAGCTTGCCATCGACATCGGCCAGGACGCGATGTTCATAGGGCCGCCAATCGGTGAAGTGCGAGAGATAGTCGAATATCTCGCTCGAATTGGTGTGGAAGATATGCGGGCCGTAGCGGTGGACCAATATACCCGCCGCATCGTGATGATCATAGGCATTGCCCGCGATATGCGATCGCCGGTCGACCACCAGCACCCGCTTGCCTCCGTCGGCGGCCAGCCGCTCCGCCATGACCGCCCCGGCAAAGCCCGCGCCGACCACCATCACGTCATATCGATCGCGCAGAGGGGGCCAGGTGACCGGCGACACGATGGGCTCGTGCCGGGTGCGCCCCGCCATCTCCGCCTCGATTAGGGCAGTCATCTCGAGCGCCGTGCTGCTCCACGATCCTCGGGAAAGTTGCGCATCCGCCTCGTCGCGCCAGCCATGCCCGGCCTCGCGTAGCGCCATCCCCGCCTCGCAGGCCGCGACGAAGGCGGCGGGCGTGTCGGCAATCGCCACGCCCGCCAATTCGCCATAATGACGCACCACATCAGTGATCGGCGTCGAGACGACCGGGCACCCGGCCGCGAGATACTCCGGCGTCTTGGTCGGGCTGATGAACCGCGTCGCCTCATTGATGGCGAAGGGCATCAGCGCGACATCCCAACCCGCCATATAGTCCGGCAGCGCCGCATAGGGACGCCCGCCCAGATAATGGATATTGGCGCGGCGCGGCAGATCGGCCTCGTCGATCTTCACCACGGGACCGATGACGACCAACGACCATTCCGGATGCGCATCCGCCAGCGCCGCCAGCAGATCGAGGTCCATCCGCTCGTCTACCACGCCTGCAAAGCCCAACCTGGGTCGGGGCAGTTCCGCCTGGTCGGCGGGTTCGGCCACGCGGCCCCGTGCCCGGCCGAAATGCGCTGCGTCGATGCTGGAGGGAAAGGCGTGGACGTTCGAATGGCGCCGCCGCTTCGCCTCGTACAGGCTTGTCCCGCCCGTGAAGACCAAATCCGCCCGCTCGATCAGCCGTTGCTCGCGCTCCAGCAACTCAGGCGGCGCTCCCTTGAACGCCGAGAGTTCGTCCATGCAGTCATAAACGATGCAAGCCGCCGGAACATGGTCCGAGAAGGGCAGCATCATCGGCGTGTAGTACCAGCGAATGAGCGGACCCGTGACGCCTGCCATCTCGGCATCCAGCAAGGCCGTCAGCACCTCGTCCTCGCATCCTCGCAAGGCCTCGTCGAGTAGCGGCGTCAGCACGACGACGCCACTGTCCGGACAGATATGGCGGCGCAGTTCGGAGGGGCCCTGGCGATACTCCGGCTCCTCCCAGAACAGGACGTCCTGCGTCATGGCGAAGCGCGTCATCAGATGCTGCGGCCTTTGAAAGACGAAGCCCCAGCGGAGGTGGCTAAAGCAGATCAGCGTCGATCGCGGGCGGCGGTGATACAAGGTGGAGCTCTTGGCGGCGGTCGACGGCTGGGTGATCACGGAGGCTCCCTTTTCATCGCTGTTACAAAGAGGAAACAACCTGCCGCTTCGCCAAGTTCCTGCTAAGTTACTGTCTTACAATGCAAATCAATGTGTTGGTGGGAACGCCGTTCATCGCGGCCCGTTGGATTGACGGGAGATGCCGATGGATGGCCTGCAATTCTGGGGCGGCGTGGAATGCACCGTCAATCGCACTGCGGCAGGCTATAGCGATCAAATTCGCCTAAGCGGACATCACGACCGACTTGCCGATCTCGACCTGTTCGCCTCGCTGGGGATGACGGCGATCCGCTATCCCGTCCTTTGGGAACGGGTGATGCCGGACGGACGAACGCCCGACTGGTCGTGGACCGATGAGAGGCTTGGGCGATTGCGCGACCTCGGCATTCGGCCCATCGCAGGGCTGGTCCATCACGGCAGCGGTCCGGCGCATACGCATCTGCTGGACGATGGCTTTGCCACCGGGCTGGGCGACTATGCTGCAAAGGTCGTCGAGCGTTATCCATGGATAGAGAGCTGGACGCCGGTCAACGAACCCCTGACGACGGCGCGCTTTTCAGGCCTTTACGGCCATTGGTATCCGCACGCTCGGGATGAAGCGGCCTTCTGGCTCGCGCTGCTCAACCAGATCGATGGCACGCGGGCCGCCATGCGGGCGATCCGGCGGGTCAATCCGGCAGCCAAGCTGATCCAGACCGACGATCTGGGCCGTACCTATGCCACCGTCCTTCTGGGCGAGCAGGCGGCGTTCGATAATCTCCGTCGCTGGGCGGGATGGGATTTGCTGTTCGGGCGCCTCACGCCGCATCATCCCCTGTGGACCCGGATCGCAAGCTTCGGCTTTGCCGAGCGGTTGCGTCGGATCGCGGACGATCCCTGCCCGCCCGACATCGTCGGCGTGAACCATTATCTGACCAGCGACCGCTTTCTCGATCACCGGTTGCAACGTTATCCGACGCATACCCATGGCGGCAACGCCCGGCGCGCCTATGCGGATGTGGAGGCCGTGCGCGTTCTCGATCCACCGCCGCCCGGACTTGCCGGTGCGTTGCAGGAAGCATGGGACCGGTACGGAGCCCCCTTGGCCGTGACCGAGGTGCACAATGGCTGCACCCGCGAGGAACAATTGCGCTGGGCGGCGGAGGCCTGGGACAGTTGCGTGACCCTGCGAAACGACGGCGTCGAAATCCGCGCGGTCACGGCATGGTCGCTTCTGGGTTCGCATGGATGGGATACATTGCTGACCAGACCCGGCCGCTATGAGCCAGGGGTGTTCGACGTATCGGGCAGGACGCCACGACCCACCGCTCTCGCGCGATTGTGGAGCGGCTTGGCGGTCGGCGCGACGCGACATCCGGTCGCGATGGCACCTGGCTGGTGGCGGAGGTCCGAGCGGCTAGTCTATCCGGCCCTGCCCCATCCGATCAAAGCGCCGCTTCCGTCCGAACACCAGCATGACCGGCCGTTGCTCATATGGTGCCGTGATGCGGGCGCCGCCGATATATGGACCGGAATTTGCGCAAGGCGGGGCATCAGCCACCATGTCGTCGGAGCACCTTCACTGGACGCGATGGGCCTCCCCGCCATTGCGGCACTGCTAGAGCATTCTTGTCCATGGGGCATGATCCATATCGGCGAAGCCCCCGACAACGAGGCAGAGACCGTCGCAAGCCTCTGTGAGGCAATGGACATAGCATCAATCCGCCTGAGCAACGCCAGCCAAGTCGCGGATGACTTCGTCTCGATTGATCCGGTATCGCCCCAAAGTCATTCGATCGCGACCGTCACGGACACTTCGGAGTTCGTAAACGCTTTGCTCGACCTGCTGATCGACGGCATATATGATGTGCAACGATCTGAAGCAGGGGATCGCGCAGTTCACCCTTATGACGGTAGTGCAACGACCATATACTCGCCCTGCGGTATCGCTCCTGCGAAATCCGTTGAGATCCCATCCCGTCCTCCGATTAATTTTGCGGCCGCCGAGGGCGTATCGTGCTCACGCGGGGACTGATGAGCGCGATACCGCACAGCACCACCCCAGCGCCCACTAAGCGATCGCTGCTCCAGGTGATCAAATTGTCCCGCAGCAGAATGAGCCGCGGCTGGTCTGCTTGCACGCTGGGCGACAAGCCCGTAAAAAAGTGCGATCGCCGTACCCCGCAGCAAGGCTGATCGATATCAACGACGATCTTTCGGCCGAAGATTAACGATAATCGTACTTGTATCCACGAAAGCGTCGGTACGAATTGGGCTTGGGGGGATATGATCGAAGAAAATCTGCTGGTCAGGCTTCTTCCCCGGCAGCGCTATGGCGTTGCCCTGCGCTACGCCGCCAGCGCGCTGATCGTGTTGTTGACCGCGCTCCTACGCCATTCGCTTGAAGGAACGCTGCACAATTTTCCCGTCCTGCTCTTCTATCCCGCCGTTTTCCTGTGTGCGCTCGTCTTCGATCGCGGGTCGGGCTTCTTCGCCACGATCCTCAGTGTGCTGATCGCCGCCTATCTCTTCGTCGAGCCGCGCTTCTCGCTTTGGATCGGCCGCGAGGATGCGATGGCGCTCGGCATTTTCATGCTGATCTGCTTCACCATGTCGGCGACGACGGAGGCGTTGCGCCAGACGATCGAACGCCTGGAAGAGAGCGAACGCGCAAAGGCATTGCTTTTGCAGGAAATGGCGCACCGTACCAAGAACGATCTCGCTATCATCAGTTCGGCGATCCAGTTGCAAAGCCGGGCATCGTCCCATGCCGAGGTTCGTGCCGCACTCGATGCCGCCAATGCGCGTGTCATGGTCGTCGCCCGCGCGCAGGAGCGGCTGCGCGGGGATGATGACGGTGGGCGCGTCGACCTTGCGGACTATGTTCCGACCCTGTGCCAGGGATTGGGCGATCTGTTGCGCGATGTCCGGCCGATCGCGGTGCGGGTCGCGTGCGATCCGATCGAGGTTCCCAGCGATGTGGCGATCCATGTCGGCCTGATCGTCAACGAACTGGTCACCAACAGCCTGAAATACGCCTATCCGGGCGAGCGCGGTGGGGTCATCCAGGTCGTCGTCACGCGCGCTGCGTCAGGCATGGTCGTCACGGTCGCCGATGATGGGGTCGGATGCCCGGATGGCATCGAGCCGGGGTTGGGTTCCAAGCTCGTACGCCTCCTTGCTAAGCAATTGGGCGGCAATATGCAGATCGAACCGGTCGATAAAGGCTATTGCACCCGCGTCACGCTCGGCGAAGAAAGGGTTTAACAAGGCCTTTCGGACGGACATGCGATCTCGCTCATGGCTCCATGCAATCCCGTCACAGTCACGAAATCGGCTGGCGAGGCAGGCAGCGACGGCGCCCCGAGTGACCATTTCAGTCCCTCAGGGCACCGCGCCGTGCCGCAGTTTCAGGACGCGAGCAGCGGCACCGCATCCGCCACCGTACCTTCGGCCCGATAGTCCGGCGGAATGTCGAAGTCTTTGCGGGCAAGTCCGCGCGATGCCGCTGTGCCGCGTGGCAGGCCAGACCGGTCCGAATAATCGCGATCGGCGTTCGGGTCGCGCTTGTGCACAGCCTTCACACCCTTGAACGCGACGATGTCGAGCAGCGTGATCCCCGCGACCAGGGCGGTGGCGATCGCGGCGTTCCGCCATTTGGGGTTGTCGCGATTCAACCCGGTCGCGAGCGTCGCGATGTCGAGCGCGTCGCCGCCGATCCGCGCGGCGAGTCCGATCGGCTTGTCGATCGACAAGGTCGGGACGGCGCTGGCCAATTCGCGAGCACCATAGGCGCGGACCAATCCCTCCTTGTCATCCAACCCGAGACTGCGGGCTATCCGACCGGGCGCGACGAGTTCCGCAATGCCGAGTCCGACCGAGAACCAGCCCAGCGCCCTGGCGAGCCGGTCAGCGCCCTTGAGTGAACTCGGTCCCTTGCGTTCGACCTTCGGGTCGCCCTCCGAACGGGCGATACCGGTGAAGATGGTGAGTGGCATGGATGCCTCCTTCAGGGTTGGAGCATGACCTTGACGCACCCGTCCGCCTTATCGCGGAAGGTCGCATACATTTCAGGGCCCTTGGACAGGTCGACCTTGTGCGTGATGACGAAGGAGGGATCGATCTGCCCATCCTCGATCCGGCGGAGGAGATCGCCGGTCCAGCGTGGGACATGCGCTTGCGCCATGCGAAAGGTCAGTCCCTTGTTCATCGCCTGCCCCATCGGGATCTTGTCGACCAGCCCCAGATAGACACCGATGATCGAGATTACCCCGCCTGGACGGCAGACATAGATCATCTCACGCAGGACATGGGGACGGTCATTCTCCGCCATCAGCATCTGCTTGGCGCGGTCCAGCACCGTATCGGGCTGCCCGAAATTGACGTGGCTCTCCGTGCCGACCGCGTCGATGCACTTGTGCGGCCCCTTGCCGCCGGTCAGCTCGTTGAGCCTTTCGACGACGCTTTCCTCCGCGAAGTTGATCGTGATCGCGCCCGCCGCGGCCGCCATGGACAGACGCTCGGGCAGATGGTCGATCGCGATCACCTGTTCGGCGCCCAGCAGGATCGCCGAACGGATCGTCATCTGTCCGACCGGGCCGCAGCCCCAGACTGCTACCGTGTCGCCTGGCTGAATGTCGGCCTGCACCGCCGCCTGCCAACCGGTGGGCAGGATGTCCGACAGGAACAACAGCTTCTCGTCATCAATCCCGCCTGGCACCTTGATATGGGTCGTATCCGCGAAAGGAACCCGCAGATATTCGGCTTGGCCGCCGGGATAGCCGCCGGTCAGGTGCGTATAACCGAACAGCCCGGCCGTCGCATGACCGAACGCCTTGTCGCCCAGTTCCTTCTTTCGGTTCGTCCGTTCGCAGACGGAGAAATTGCCGCGTCGGCACTGATCGCATTCGCCGCACTGGATGGTGAAGGGGATAACGACACGGTCGCCTTTCTTCAGCGATCCCTTGGCGGCACTGCCGACCTCGACCACTTCGCCCATCGTTTCATGACCCATGATATCGCCGGGCAGCATCGCGGGGACGAGATTGTGGAATAGATGCAGGTCGGACCCACAGATCGCACAACTCGTAACCTTGATTATGGCATCGCGGGGATGTTCGATCGCAGGGTCGGACACTGTGTCGTATCGGATGTCCTCCTTGCCGTGCCAGACCAGCGCCTTCATGCCACTCTCCTCGGTTGCGTGGCGTGGAGATACGCACTGGCCAGCCCTCGTCCCATCCGGGCGATCCCTAGGGAACTATACCCGGTCGCAGGCGCTTGCCGCCTTTGTCGGCAAATTCGAAGAAAGCCGGCCTTATGGATGATTGCGCACCGGTTTTCGCGACAGGGGTCGACGATCCGCCGCTGGGCTCGGGCGAGACGCTGGCCGGACAGGTGCGTTTTCTCGAAGCGAATCTGTCGTCAATTCCCGACTATGTCTATGCCTTCGACCGGCGGCGACGCTTTGCCTATGCCAACCCGGCGATGCTTGCGCTCTTGGGACTGAGCGTGGAAGAAATGCTCGGCAAGTCGTTTGACGACTTGAATTATCCGACGGATCTGACGGCATTGCTCAACGGCCATATCGATCAGATCTTTGCCGATGGCGCAACGATCCAGAACGAGGTCTTCTTCCGCAGTCCGACCGGCCAGGCCGCCTATTTCTCCTACTTGTGGGGACCCGTTTGGGGGCTCGACGGGTCGGTCGAACTGGTCATCGGCGTTTCGCGCGATACCAGCGAGCGGCGGGCCTTCGAAGAAGCACTCCGCACGAGCGAGGCGCGACTGCGCGCGGCGACCGAACTTGTCGGGATCGGCATCTATGCCTGGGATCCGCGCACCGGCGCACTCGAGTGGGATGAGAGACTCCGTGCCATGTGGGGACTGTCGCCGGACACCCCGGTCGACGAAACCATATTCGAGCAAGGCATTCACCCCGACGATCGGGAGCGGGTCCGCGCGGCCATTGCGGCGTGTGTCGATCCGGCAGGCGATGGCAGCTATTCTGTGGAATATCGGGTGATCGGCCGTGACGACGGCGTCCTGCGCCATATCGTAACATGGGGCCGGACAACGTTCGAAAACGGCCATCCCATTGGTTTCATCGGCGCGGCTGCCGATGTAACAGATCGACGTCATGCCGAAGCGGCCATTCGGGCGAGCGAGGCACAGTTCAGCAGCTTTGCGGCGCATAGCAGCAATCTTCTGTGGATCAGCGATCCCGTGACAGGGACGATCCTGTATCGCAGTGCCGCGTTCGAGCGGATTTGGGGAATACTCCAGGAACAGGCGGCCCACTCCATCGAGCAATGGCTGCACTATGTGCATCCCGAGGACCGATTGCAGGTCGAACACGCGCTCGCGACAGTCAAGTCCGGCGAGGCGGTGCAATATGAATACCGCATCATCCGCCCCGGAGACGGGTCCGTCCGCCGCTTGCGCGATACGAGCTTCCCCATCCTCGACGACAATGGTGCGATCGCGCGCATCGGCGGGATCACGGAAGACGTCACCCAGGAAGAAATCGGTCAGGTCTATATCGTCAGCCCCAAGGCACTGGATGCCAGGCGGCTGGCGGGCATGGTGCGGACAATGGGGTATCGCGCGAGGACGTTCGAGAGCGCGACCACCTTTCTCGATATCGCCGCGCTCCTCACCCCTGGCTGTGTGCTGGTCGATGTCCGGAAGGCCAAGGCCGATGGATTGTCCGTTCCGCGCGAACTGAAGGCGCGGGCCATCGCGCTACCGAGCGTGGTTCTGGACACGCCCGGAACCGATCTCATGTCGGCCATCGCTGCGATGAAGGCGGGCGCGAGCGACTATGTCGTCGTGGAGGATGAAACATCGGTGCCCGCCGGCCTGTCGAGCGCGATCGCGGAATGTCTCGCCGCCGTCCGCCCGGTCTCACGCGATGAAACCGCAAGTGCTCGCGTGACACGTCTCACGCCGCGCGAACGGGAAGTCTTGCAAGCCCTGGTCGAGGGCAACACGAACAAGGAAACCGGCAAGAAACTCGGCATCAGTCCGCGTACCGTCGAGCTGCACCGAGCCCAGGTCATGAACCGGCTTGATGCCGGAAATCTGGCCGAACTTATCCAGATTGCACTCGCGGCGGGCCTTGCACGGCCCGGCGAAGGCAGCGGGACGCGGAAGCCTACCTAGGGATGCTACGGGTGCCGACGCATGGCTGACGTCACCAGAATGTCATCACGACATGAGGGTTGACCGATGCTCCAAACGTACTCCACGACACAGTATCGCCAATCGCTGCCTTCTGACCGGCCCGAGCGCGAACCCTTTGTCGATTTCCCGATTCCCTCCCGTCCGGTACACCCCGCGACGGCAACGGTCCGAATGGTACTGGGCGACCGGGTCACGGCTGAAGAGTGTCAGGCGCTCGCCAGGGCGGTGATGGCAATCGTACCAGTGAGGAACGGATCGACCATATCCGCTGCTTTCGGCGGAGACCGTCATCTCCACCTCATTGTCGAGGGGTGGGCCTATCGTGCGCATGGCCTGCACGATGGCGTGCGACAGATCACCGACATACTGGTGGCGGGCGACATGTGCGACTGGGTGCCGCCCGCAGCGAACGAGGATATTCGCGCTTGCGGCCCGGTGCGCGTCGCGGTGCTGCGCCGGACGGCCGACAACGATGACAGGCCATCCTTCCATCGTTACCGAGAACGAACGATGGTCGATGACATGCGGCGGCTCCGCGCGCAGTTGACCAGCCTAGGCCGACGCAATGCGCGGGAGCGTGTTGCCTATCATCTGGCCGACGTACATGATCGATCGAACAAGGCGGGGCTTGCCAAGGACGGCGCCTTCGCCTGCCCCCTCACCCAGGAACAACTGGCTGATCTGCTCGGCCTGACGCCGGTCCACGTCAACCGCGTTCTTCAAGGCCTTCGCCGCGACGGATTGCTGGTGTGTGGCAGACGGCGGATCGCGCTGCCCGACCTGGAACGACTCCATGCCGTCGCCGGCTGGGGCGCAGACGTGATCGAGGCCGACGCGGCAATGGGGGCCCGCCCGATCCTCCTCCCGCCTCGATAGGACGTCCCCCGCCCCTCCATCGACAAAAAGCCGAGGTCTAAGATGAGCATTACGGAAGCCGAAACCGATCAGGCCGTTACCGCCTCCGTCACGGTCGGCGAGCCCGCGGCCGAACTGCGATCGCTATGGCTGCAACCCCGGACCCAGGCCCGCATATGGGCGCATTTCGCCACCGTCACCCCGCTGGACGATCGGACAGCCGATTGGACCGTGCCTGGCGTCACCGGCGGCGAATATCGATGGCGGACCACCATGGTGGACGATGCCTCCGACAGCCTGCGCTGGACGACGCAGGAGGGGGCGGACGTGCCCAATATCGGCGTGCTGACCTTCCGTCCCGCGCCGGGTGACCGGGGCACCGAACTCCATCTGGACGTTCGCTTCGATCCGCCGGGCGGCGCCGTCGGCCAGGTCTTGGCCAAGCTGTTCCACATCGCCCCGCATGAGATCGTGCGCACGGCCCTCTACCGCTTTCGCGCGCTGGCGTTGACCGGCGAGATTCCCACGACCGTTCCGCAGCCCGCCGCCCGCAACGGCGGCACCGACCGCTAAGGAGAAATCATCATGCGCGCACTGTGCTGGAATGGCGTCAACGACCTTCGCGTGGAAACGGTCAACGATCCGACGATCCTCAACCCCAATGACGTGATCCTCAAGGTCAGGCTGTCCACGACCTGCGGTTCGGATCTGCACCTGATCGACGGGCTGATCCCCACGATGCGCGAAGGCGACGTGCTGGGGCATGAGTTCATGGGCGAGATCGTCGATACGGGCTCGGAGGTCACCAAAGTGGCGAAGGGCGACCGCGTCGTCGTACCGTCCTTCATCTCCTGCGGACGATGCTGGTATTGTCAGCATGACCTCTATTCGCTCTGCGACACGACCCATCCCAAACCGGAGTTGCAGGAACCGCTGCTCGGCTATCCGACCGCCGGCATCTATGCCTATTCGCACGCGTTCGGCGGTTATGCCGGTGCGCATGCGGAATATGTCCGCGTCCCCTTTGCCAATACCGACTGTTTCAAGGTCCCCGACGGCGTGTCGGACGAGACGGCGCTGTTCATCTCGGACGCGGCGCCCACGGGTTTCATGGGTGCGGACTTCTGCGACATTCAGCCGGGCGACGTGATCGCCGTCTGGGGTTGTGGCGGCGTCGGCCTGATGGCGCAGCAGAGCGCAATGGTTTTGGGGGCCGAACGGGTTATCGCCATCGACCGCTATCCCGAACGTCTGGCGAAGGCCGAGGCGTTCGGCGCGATCCCGCTCGACTATACCAAGGTCGATGTGATCGAGGCGCTCAAGGAGCTGACCGGTGGCAGGGGTCCCGATGCCTGTATCGACGCAGTCGGCATGGAAGCGGGCGGCACCGGCCTCCAGCACGCCTATGACCGGGTCAAGCAGGCGCTCTATCTCGAAACCGATCGAGGTACGGCGCTTCGCCAAGCGATGCTGGCGGTTCGCAAGGGGGGCATCCTGTCCATTCTCGGCGTGTACGGCCTGATGGACAAATTTCCGCTGGGCTTGCTGATGAACAAGGGCGTGACCGTCCGTACCGCGCAGCAGCATGGGCAAGCCTATGTCCCGCGCCTGCTCGATCATGCCCAGCGCGGCGAATTGACGCCGGCCTCACTGGCGACCCACCGCTTCTCGCTGGAGGACGCACCGAAGGGGTATCACATGTTCAAGCACAAGGAGGACGGCTGCTTGCGGGCGGTATTCGCTCCTTGAAGGAGGGCGGTTCCGCCTCGTGCGGGTAATCGTCGCGATATTTCTGCTGCCTGGGCCGTATCGCGCTATGGCTCCAGCAATTGCCGCGCGCAGCCCTGGACATGATCGGCGAGCAGCCCGAAAGCCGCGCCCATGGGCGATTGCCGACGCCAGGCGATCGCGATCGACCGATGAACGCGCCAGCCCTCGACCGGCAACAGCTTCAGACCGGTAGCCCCACCGATTTGCGACCGAAGATAGAGGCCCGGCAAAAGCGCGAAGCCAAGGCCGCTCGCGACCATCTGATGCAGGCTTTCCAGGCTGGTGCCGTAATAGTCCGGCGCGATCGTCATGCCATATCGCTCGGCGACTTCGGCGGCCTGTCGCGCAAGGTGATGGCGTGGGTCGAGGGTCAGCAGTGGAATGCCCGCCAACGCCTCATGCGCGGCCTGTACGCCCAGGTCGATCGGATGGTCGAGCGCCGCCACCAGGTGCAATGGTTCGCGGAAGAGCGGCTCGATCGTCAGGTCCTCCCCAGTCATGGGCAACGGTCCGAGCACCACGTCGATATTGCCGCGCGACAGTTCCAGCACCTGTTCGTCGGGTATCCCCTCACGCACATGCAACCGAAGTTGTGGTGCCATGCGGTGCAGTTCGGCGATGATAGGGGATAGAAGATACGGCCCGAGCGTGGGCGTCGTTCCCAGTCGCAAGGTCCCTGTCAGCTTGTCGGAGGCACCCGCCGCCAGAGCGGCGATGTCACTGGCATCGCTCAACATCCGCCGCGCCGTCGCCACGATACTGCGCCCGACTGGCGTCAGCATCGCCCCCGTCGCGCTGCGCTCGAGCAGCTTGGCGCCGAGCCGTTCCTCGAGCGTGCGGACCTGCTGGCTGAGCGTCGGTTGCGACACATGGGCGACCCGTGCCGCCAGCGCGAACGAGCCCGTATCCGCGATCGTGACCAGATATTCGAGTTGACGCAGAGTGGGCATATCTTGCCATAGCCATTTTCTATGGGCCCGCCATCAACATTCCGATTGGCCACATGACACATTTGTCATTATCCTGGCATCACATGGATTAAGCCGGAACGTACCTTTAATAAAGATCTAGCAACAGTCCGGCAAAAAACGGCCATTACTGGCGCGCTCATCGTGTGAAGGGGGATTGTCTTGGCGACGGAGCGATTGGGATTTCGCGATGCGGCGGGCTGGCTGTCGCAGATCATAGGCCCAGATGCCGCCTATGTCAGGCTCGGCATCGTCTATACCATTGCGATCAGTCTGTTAGGGTCAGGACTCGTTGATCACAGCCAGAAGATGACGGTGGCAGCGAGGGTGACGGCGGCAAAGAAGGCAGTGGGGCAGCGATCGTAGCGGGTAGCGACCCGACGCCAGTCTTTGAGGCGGCCGAACATGATCTCGATGCGGCTGCGGCGCCGGTAGCGGCGCTTGTCGTATTTGACCGGCTCGTTGCGTGATCGCCGGCCCGGGATGCAGGGCTGGATGCCTTTGGCCTGGAGGGCGTCCCTGAACCAGTCGGCGTCGTAGCCGCGGTCGCCGAGCAGCCACTGCGCCTTCGGCATGTCATCCAGCAGCGCTGCCGCGCCGGTGTAGTCGCTGACCTGGCCCGCGGTCATGAAAAAGCTTAAGGGGCGCCCGTTTGCATCGGCGACGGCATGTAGCTTGGTATTCATACCGCCTTTGGTGCGGCCGATCAGGCGGCCAAGATCCCCTTTTTTACCCGCAGGCTTGATGCCGTGCGGTGCGCCTTCAGATAGGTTGCGTCGATCATGACCGTCTGCGGCTCGGCGCCAGCTGCAGCCAGACCTTCCATCATTCGCGTGAACACGCCGGCCTCGCCCCAACGCTTCCACCGATTGTACAGCGTCTTGTGGGGGCCATACTCGCTAGGCGCATCTCGCCAGCGAAGCCCGTTGCGATTGACGAATACGATGCCGCTCAGCACCCGCCGGTCGTCCACCCTCGGCTTGCCATGGCTCTTGGGAAAGAAGGGCCGCAGCCGCTCTATCTGCTCGTCCGTCAGCCAAAACAGGTCACTCATCTCGGTCTCCTTGCGGAGCCTGAATCAGATCGCGACGCTCACATCAATGGGTCCTGACCCTAGCACTTGCTACCCCCATTTCGGTTCAGTTGCTGATCAACAGCGTCGCCAACACCGCGATGCCCGCGCCTTTATGGGCGCTGTCCGGGGTCTTGCTGCTCCTCTTGTTGATGGTGGCCGCGCTGAGTGCGCTTCGGGTCTGGATCATGGCGGCGTTCGAACGGCGCCTGTTTTCGCGCGTCGTGGCCGAGGTGACCCTTCGCGCGGTCCATGCGCAGGACCCGTTCTTTGCCGACGGCAATCGCGGCGATCTGTTCAATCGTTATTTCGACCTGGTCGTCGTTCAGAAGTCGGTGCCCAGCCTGGTCATCGGCGGCTTCACCATCGTGCTGCAAGCCGTGATCGGGTTGACGATCACCAGCTTCTATCACCCCGTCTTTCTAGCCTTCAACGTCGTGCTGGTCGCAGCGCTTTTGCTGGTTTGGCTGTTGTGGCGGCGCGGTGCGATCAGCGGTGCCGTGGCGCTGAGCCATGCCAAGCACAATGCGGCCCGCTGGCTGGAAAGCGTCGGCGGATCGAACGGCTTCTACAAGTCGCTTCGTCATCTCGACTTCGCCATGGTCCGGTCGGAGGCGATGACCGCCAGCTATGTCGATACCCATCGCCGGTACTTTCGATATCAGTTCGCACAGACGGTGGCCTTCCTGCTGATCTACGCCTTTGCGAGCGCCGGTTTGCTGCTGCTCGGCGGCATGTTGATCCTCCGGGGGCAATTGTCGCTCGGCCAATTGGTCGCAGCGGAGTTGATCCTTTCGGGGGTCTTTTACGGCATTTCGCAACTCGGCCTGTATCTCGACGCCTTCTACGATCTGGCGGCCAGCTCCGAGGAGCTATCGTTGCTGTTCGCCATTCCCCAGGAACCAAAGGTGCGCGGTGAGAGCGGCCCACGCGACGGATCGGTCAAGCTGACCGACGTCGTCTTCAACGACGCACGCTACACCCTGACCCTTGCGGCCGGGGAACAGCTTGTGACGGTCGCCGAACCCGGCGCCGAACGCCGACTGGCGATGTTGCTGAAGCGTCATGCCGTGCCCGACCGCGGCCTGGTCCGGATCGGGGGCACCGATCTGGGGTCGTTCGACATGTATCATCTGCGGTCGGACGTTACTGTGCTCGACCGATCGACGATCGTCGAGGTCACGATCCGCGAATATCTGCGGCTTGCGTCTGGGGACATTGGCGAAGGCGCGATGGAAGCGCTGGCGATGGTGGGGCTGGAACGCCGCCTTGCCAGCCTGCCGCAGGGATTGGACACGCCGCTCGGTTCGACCGGCTATCCGCTCAGCGTGGGCGAGACCATGGCCCTGAAGCTGGCCAATGCGCTTCTGGTCCGGCCCAAATTGCTTCTTCTGGGCCAGCTTTTCGATCTGTTGCCGCCCGAGCGGCTGTCGGCGGCTCTGCGGCATCTCAAGGCGCACGGCACGACGGTATTGCTCTGTACCGGCCGCCCCGAGGATCTGGAGTTGGATGGATATCTCTACCTAGGCCTGACCGAGCAGCGCCGCTTCGAGCATCTGGCCGATCTCCGGTCCGCCATCAGCCAGGAGGACGCCAATGTCGCATCTGCCTGAGCATCTCGCGCATTTCCGCACGCTTGGGTCGCTGCGCCCGCCACGGGTCACCGTCGCCATCGCCTGGATGCTGGCGGTGGGTATCGCGGCGGCGATCTTCATCCTGTTCTTCGTGCCGTGGCTGCAAACCGCGCAAGGCCGAGGACAGGTCGTCTCGCTCGATCCGCAGGATCGGGCACAGGATGTGACCGCGCTGGTGCCGGGGCGGGTCGAGCGCTGGTATGTCCATGACGGCCAGCATGTGAAGCGCGGTGACCCGATCGCCCGCATTGTCGACCTCGACCCCAATTTGCTGTCCCGCCTCGCCGCCGAGCGCGCGCAGGTACAGGCGGAGATCGCCTCGGTTCGCCAGTCGCAATCGGTCGCCTCGATCGATGTCAATCGCACGCGCCAGCTATTTTCCGAAGGATTGGCGTCGCGGCGCGATTATGAGCAGGCACAGATCAAGGTCGCGGACTCGGGGGCCAAGCTGGCGGAGTCCCGCGCCAAGCTGAACCGGATAGAGGTCCAGCTCAATCGCCAGTCGGCCCAGTTGGTTCGCGCCCCGCGCGATGGTCGTATCCAGAACCTCAACGCCGCGGCGGGCGGCGCGCTGGTGGCGGCCGGCACCGCGCTGGCGGTGGTCGCCCCTGAACAGGTCGAGCGGGCGGTCGAGTTGCTGATCGACGGCCGTGACGTGCCACTGCTGCGGCCAGGGCGCCCGGTCCGGCTGGAGTTCGAAGGCTGGCCCGCGATCCAGTTCAGTGGCTGGCCATCGGTCGCCTATGGCTTTTTTGATGGCCGGGTTCGCACGATCGATCCCAATGCCAATGCACAAGGGCTGTTCCGCATCCTCGTCGAACCGGTGCCCGGCAAGCCCGCCTGGCCCGCACGCCGCTTTGTCCGGCTGGGCGGCAAGGTACAGGGTTGGGTGCAAGGCGAGACCGTCACGGTCGGCTATGAGCTGTGGCGCCAACTCAACGACTTCCCCTTGGAATTTGGCCAAACCGCGACCGATAAGGGCGCGGACAAGGACGACGACAAGAAGATCGCGGCCAAGGCAGGCAAGCTGAAATGATCCGGCCGCTTCTGCTCCTGTCCGCGCTGATCGTTCAGCCAGCCATTGCCCTCCCCGCGACGGCGCAGCGGATTGAGGCGAACCCCGCCCCCGCGTCGGTGCCCACGAGGGGTCCGCTGACCCTGGACGAGGTGCTGCGCGCCTCTGCCCGCGCGGCCCCGCAGATCGTCGAGGCGCTCGCCAAGATACGCGCCGCCGAGGGGCGCGCCATCACCGCCAACGGCGCGTTCGACACGGTGTTCGATGCCGAGGGCCGCTCGCGTACTTTGGGCTATTATGACGGGACCATCGCCTCGGCCCGCGCCACCCGTCCGCTGACCGACAATGGCGGTTACGTCTATGGCAATTATCGCGTCAGCCGGGGTGGCTTCCCGGTCTATGAGGACGAGAACTACACCAACCGCCTCGGCGAGGTGAAGGTCGGCGCGCTCTATTCGCTGCTCCGCGATCGCTTGATCGACGAGCGCCGGACGCGGCGTACATTGGCCTCCGGCGACATCGACATCACGCAATTCGAGCGTCAGGCCGTGGCGATCGGCGTACAGCGGCGCGCGATCGACGCCTATCAGAACTGGGTCGCGGCGGGCCTGCGACTGCGTGCCTATCGCGACCTTTTGTCGCTGTCGGAAAGCCGTCGCGGCGGCCTTGCCCGCCAGGTACAGCTTGGCGCGCGGCCCGACATTTTGCTCGCCGAGAACGACCAGAATCTCGTTCGCCGCCGCGCCTTGGTGGTTCGGGCTGAGGGTGATTTCCAAGCAGCGGCCAATGCGCTCTCCCTGTATTTCCGCGATGCCGCCGGTGATCCTTTGCTCGTCGGGCCGGAGCGCCTGCCGCCCGACGCCGACGCACTGGCTGGAGTCGCCGCCGCTGCCCGAAACGATTTCGAACGGCGACGCCCCGACCTTCAGATGCTGCTGACCCGTATCGATCAGGGGGCCGCCCGCCTCGCTTTGGCGCAGAACGACCTCCGCCCCCGGCTCGACCTGCGTGGCGAGGTGGGCAAGGACGTCGGGCCCGTGGGGCTCGGCGGTTCCTCGCGGACGCCCCTGGAGGCGGCGGTCGGCTTCCGCTTTTCGATGCCGCTTCAGAACCGGGCGGCAAAAGGGCGGATCGTCGAAGCGCAGGCCGAAATGGACGCACTGTCGGCGCGCAGCCGTTTTCTGCGCGATC
The DNA here is from genome assembly GCF_965112005.1 of Sphingomonas sp. Marseille-Q8236. NCBI lineage: Bacteria > Pseudomonadati > Pseudomonadota > Alphaproteobacteria > Sphingomonadales > Sphingomonadaceae > Sphingomonas > Sphingomonas sp. Marseille-Q8236. The sequence goes on along the minus strand of NZ_CBCOPO010000002.1, from coordinate 967,717 downwards.
AGATCACGGTCGAAGTCGAGGGGATCACGATCGGCGTGGGCGCGGCCGAGAAGCTGGCTTCGATCGCGGAGCAGGAACGCCAGCTTGCCGAACGGCTCGCCGCTGCCGAGCGGCGACGGTTCGAGCTGGGGTCGAGCGATTTCTTTCTGGTCAACCAGCGCGAGGAGACGGCGAACGACGCGCGCGTCCGCCTGATCGACGCTCAGGCCCGGATCGCGGCTGCCCGCGCCGAACTCGCCGCCGCTACCGCCGATCGGGTGGCTTTGGGGCTGGAATAGCTGACTGGCGAAGTAGGTCGGGTTCCGGGTCTGGCGGCATGGCTTGTCGATCTCCAGCCCCAGGACTCACCGATTTCATCCCTTATCCTGCTGATCCGCCAAGGCCGATACAGGCACAGAGATGGTGCATCGCAGGCCATCCGCTTCCATCGCAAGCCGAGCATCTTCGAGCAGGCCGTTGCGAAGCGCTTGGTAACGCTCCTGCCGGTTGCCGTCACGCCGTCGGGACTGCTGCGGCAAAGAGGCGGCAATCCGCGCGTTTGGTGCCCGACAGTTTGCCATCGTTCCGCAACGAATAGGCGGTCCGCTCGCGAACATTGAAGGCCATGACTCGCCTGATTTGCGGCGTGCCGAGCATTGAGGTGATCATGCCCACGGGAGCGAGAGGTCGGTAATTGTACACGATCTCGACGACCATCACGGCAGTGCCCTTCGACGCGGCAATCTGATTACCGGCTTTCCCCATTCCGTCGATAGCAGAGGCCCCCTCGACGGCCCCATGATCGTCATTGGTGGTGTCGTCCAGATTGGTGACGGCCATGCCTGCGCCGTCCAGCGGACCACCCAGTGACGAGACCACCGTCAACGCCCCCGCGCAGCGTTGCCACCTGATCCATTGCCGATATCCCTCAGGATTGCTGGTGGATACCGGCCCCTTGCCGTTGGTCCCCGTAGTCGACGTGCGCTGCTCCAGATCGGAAAGGATGATTCGGCCGTTGGTGGCCAGGGACAGCGGCTCCCCCATCTTCATCGCGCCAATCATGATCTCGGCTATATCCGCTTCGTCGATGGTCGTCCGCACCCGTCCCGCATTGTCGGCAACTGCCATCGCGATCTGCGAGATGCGCAAATTCGCAACGACATAGTTTCCCAGCTCGACGCCCCCCAAACCGAGCAGGAGGACCAATGGTGCCGCAATCGCGAACTCGATCAGGGCCACGCCCCGCCGCTGGCCTGCAAGGGCCCGCAGATGCTTCCCAAACGCCCTCAATTGCATATCGTCACGGGTTCGGCTTGGGAGGCATAGGGCTGGTTCTTCAGCATCGTCGTCGCGGTCAATTTCGTGACGGCGCTCCACCCCATCAGCTTGCTCATGGGCACGATCTCGGGATAGGTCACGGTAGCGGTGTAAAGCACCACGTCGTCCGAACCCCCGGTCCCTGTCCTCCCGGCATCCGCATCCCATATGCCATTGCCGTTTATGTCGGTGAAGCAGTCACCGCTATTATAGGTCCCGAGCGGTACCGTGTCGGTGGTGATGGGCTCGGCCTTGGACACCTGCTGGAACTTGCCGTAGCTGGTGGGCACGACGATGACCGTCGCAGTCTTTGCGATCCCCGAAACGCTGTCCTTGACCATGGCCGTCAATTGCGCGCTCGTGGTGTTCGGTCCCACGGTGACCCGCCGGGCCGCACGGTCCAGAGCATCCTGCACCTGGGTCGCGACATATTGCCGGTAACCCAGGTCGAACAGACCGCACATGATCGCAATGGCGGGCAAAGCGACGATGGCGAACTCCACCACCGAGGCGCCGCGCCTGTCCGATAGCAGGAAAGCGAGTCGGGGTACCCGCAGCCTCGTCATTGCGTAAGCCTCAGCGCCCCGATGTTCTTGCCGATCTCGACGAAGCGCGCCATCAATGCCGCCTGGTCCGAGGAGGTCGATGCCTGGCTGGGCGTGCTCGCACAATTCGTCAGCGAAGCGTCGAGCGCGGTGTCAAAGCCGATCACCCACACCGAATATCCCATGGACTTCGCCTGCGAGCACAATAGGTTGAAGCGCTGCTGGTGGCGGGCGAGCTGGTCCGTCTGGTTGGACCACCCGCCACCCGGCGTCACCCTAGCATCCAGTTGCTCGATGCCATAAGATGAATAAAGATAGGAATAGCCGGTAGCAAATGTTCCGTCGGTCATGAAGATGATGTACTTCTTGACCGGCATCGTGTTGTACGTATCGGGATTGGCCGAGCCAAATATGCCCCCGGAGGACGCCCAGCGCGCACCCCACATCATCCCGTTGTCGTGATAGGTGCCGCCGTCCGGAATTAGCGTGTCGAGATAGTTTTTGAGATCGCCTTTGGTCCAAACCTGCATAGCAGCCGCGGCCGTCGGGCATGCGACCTGTGGTTTGTACGGATCATTGGAAAGCTCTTGATACTTATAACTCAGATACTCGATGTCGGGCCAATAGGGCTTCCACTTGGTGGCCTCGGTGCTCGGTATCAGATTGATGTTGAGATCGGTCGCGCCCGCAGGAATGGCTGCTTCGGTCGCACTCATGCGAACGGTTTGCCGTTCCTCTATACAGCCAGCCCAGCTAACCCTTTTTGACGTAGTAGTGGTGGGCGTAACGCCCGACGAATTTGCCGTTCCGATCAGCGGCCCCACGTCGACGGTCGCGCCGGAGACATAGTTTGAGGTATCGAACGATCGGGGTGCATAATTGAAATAGGTGCAGCGACCCTGCCAGAAATTGTAGTTACCGTTAAGCTGGGAACAGCTATATGAGCTTCGATTGTCCGTCACGACCTCCCGGGACTGATAAGTCCAAGGACCGGAAAGCATGTAGTTCGGGTTGGCCGCTCGGATCGCCTTTCCGACATTCACGGCGCTGGAATAGGGCACCACGCCATATCGCAGGCGCATGCCGGACGCGGCCAATTGGGTCTGGATCGGTGCCAGCTGGTCGTACAGGGCCAGGACGGCGGCACGCAATGCCTGGATCTTGGTCGATGTATCGCTGGGGGTCGCCTTGTCCGCCATCGACCCGGTCGTGTCCAGCACGAAGACGATGTCGGTATTCACAAAGTCCTGCGATGCGTTGCAACTGACCTTTACCGGCAGTTCGGTGAAGCCGAATATTCGCATGATCGATGTCGGAACGGTGGTGGCGGCGTCGATCACGACCGTCGTCTTTGATGTCGTCGTGCTGCTGATGGACGGGGTGAACGGCTTCGAGCCGTACAAGCCCTGCCTGTAGTTGAAGTTGAAGAACTTGGTTGCCTCCGCCCGCACCGTGTCATCAACCGCACCGGCCGTCATGGCACGTCGCCCCGCGAGCACGCCTGCGTCGCAGGCGATCTGCATCTGCTTACGGGTCACATAGCCCGTGCCGAGGTCGATCGCCGAACCGACTAGCGCCACCAACGGGATAAGCGAGAACACCCACAACGCCATCACATTGCCGCGACGATCCCCGGCGAGCCTGGCGAGCAAACCGGCCATCGCGGGCACCAAGCGGCCATTCGCCAAAACCCATCGGCTGGAGAAGGGGTGGTGAACCATGCCGAGGACTTCACCGACGAAATGTAAAGGGGAAGTTTACGAGACGGCTAGAAACCGATTTTTGCTCATTTGGATCAACAATATAGTTCGCTTTTGTACTGGCTGCTGCGGCAGCTAGCCGCACGATGGCCAATAGGCGCCTGTTCAACCGAGGTCGTCACGAGCGACACCCGAATGGAATATCCGCAATGCCATGCGCGTCACAACCGGAGGGAATATGGTCGCTGGAATGACGAGGTAGCGATCACAGGACGGTCGGGCTCAAAAAAGCGACGTCAGCAGAAAAGGCAAGCGGTCGACATTCACACCATTGCTCCCCTGCTGGTGATCGTACCGGAATTGGCGTACCGATCCCCTGTCAGGCACGGAACCACCCCGCTCCGCGCGAACGTCGCCCCTCTTATGACGGCGGAGGCTCCGCTGTATCGGGCGCGGACTTGGGCAGGTCCACCTTGATCTCCACCCGTCTGTTCTTGACGCGACCTTCCAGATCATCCGATCCGTCGAGCTTGCGATTGGGCGCAATTGGCCGCGCCTCGCCCATCGCGATGACGGTGATCCGGTCGGCGGCAACGCCCTTCTTGACCAGATAGTCACGCGCTGCCTCTGCGCGGCGACGCGAAGCGGTCAGGTTCGCGGCGTCGGACCCGGCCGAGTCGCTATGTCCCCAAATCGTGATCGGCCCGCCCAGTGTCAGGACGGGATCGGCAACCAGCGTGTCGAGCATGGCCATGCCCGCCTGATCGGGTTGTGCGCCCTTGGCCGGAAAAGGAATAGTCAGTTCGACCGGCCCCGCAGGCGGGGACGGCGTGGGCGATGGCGCGATCTCCGGCCGGATGATCGACTTCTTCGCCTCCTCCTGCGCTGCCGCTTCGTTGCCGGGCAGCGTCGCATTGTCTGCCATCACGGCATTGGCGGGAGTCTCGGCCGTGTCGTTCGCGGCGGGTTCGCCCCGTGGCTGGCAGGCGGTCATGCCCAGGCCGATCATGGCCGTCGCCAAGACGCGCACGGCCCGGCCGTTCCATATCGATATCGTCATGCGACACCCTCTCCGGTTGGTGTGACTTGATTAGCGTCAGGATCGCCGTGACGCGAGGGTCCATAGGACACGACGACGTCGCCATTTTGTGGCGAGGGCCTGGCGGCATGGGTGAAAAAGCGGATGCGACCGTCCTTGCGCAGCACGAACAGCATGTCGGCCTCATCCGGAAGGATCGATCGGGCATGGTCGAAGTTGAACTGCTCGCTGATCCGCGTCTTGCGGAAGGTCCAGCCTGCCACCTCGCGCTGCAGGATTTCCTCGACCCCGTGCCCGGCGGTGAACATCGCCCGTCCGCGCAGCGCTTCCGGCAGGCTGCGATGATCCTCGTCATCCCCGCTTCCACCAAGCTGGTAGACGGAATCGCGCCCAATATCATGCGCGAATTCGTTACAGACCAGCGCGTTGTAAGCCTCGTTCTCGGTCGTCGCAGCCAGCACCTGAAACTGAGTGAGGTCGAGCCGTTCTTCGGTCGTCTCGGCCAGGATTTCGCCATGATAGGTCTCGATCCCCGCCTGTCGTGGGCCGGAGAGTCTTTGCCAGCTGGTATCCGCAATCGTCACCGGCAGTCCGAGCGACTGGATCTGCTTCGCCAGCGAGATGCTCCAAGGTGTGCTACCGACGATCAGCAGCCCTTTCTCCGTCGCCCCAGTGACCTTCAGCCAGCGCGCGACATAGCGGATGCTGAAGCCATGGGCGATGATCGTCGCCACCACCACGGCGAAGGACAGGGTGACGAGGATATTGCCGTTGCCATAGCCTAGCTGGTCCAGCCGCAGCGCGAACAGCCCCGATACGGCGACCGCTACGACGCCACGCGGTGCGATCCAAGCGACCAATAGTCGTTCGTTCCAAGGAATCTTGCTGAAGGCCAAGGCGATCAGCACGGTCGCTGGACGCACCAGGAACAACAGTGCGAACAGAAACGCGGCAAAGCGCCATTCGAACAGGCGCAGCACCTCGAAATCCAGCGAGGCTGACAGCAAGACGAACACGCCGGAGATCAGCAAGACCGTCACATTCTCCTTGAACGGATGAATGTCGCGCAACGAGTCCAGCCGCATATTGGCCACCGCCACCCCCATCACGGTCACGGCAAGCAGCCCAGTTTCCTGCTGGATCAGATTGGACAGCACGAACGTGCCGATCACCGCGACCAGCAATACGGGGGCCTTGAGATATTCGGGCACATGGCCACGCGGAAACGCCCAAGCGATCGCGCGCGCCATGCCATAACCGATCAGCCCCGACACCACCGCCGCGCCCAGCAATGCGGTGACCACGGACAGCAGCGTGCCCCCCTCGTCGACACGGCGCAGATATTCGTAGGTGATGACGGCACAGAGCGCCCCGAATGGATCGTTGACGATGGCTTCCCATTTGAGGATCGCACGCGGGCGCTGTGCGATGTTGCTTTGACGGAGCAGAGGGATGACGACGGTCGGCCCGGTCACCACCAGGATACCGGCGAACAGGATCGCAACAGGCCACACGAGCCCCGCCACATAATAGCAAGCCAGCGTACCCAGTACCCAGCCCAACGGAATGCCGATCATCATCAGGCGCGTCACAGCACCTTCGGTTTTGCGCAACTCGCGGAAATTGAGGCTCAATCCGCCCTCGAACAGGATGAGCGCAACCGCCACCGAGATCATGGGTTCCAGCAGGCTACCGAAGATATGCTCAGGGATGATCAGACCGGTGATCGGTCCGGCAATGACGCCGGCGGCCAGCATCAGCGCAATGGCCGGCCATCCCGTCCGCCAGGCAATCCACTGTGCTCCTATCCCCAGAATACCAATCAGCGCGAAGACGAGAGCTTGTTGTTCCATATAGGCGACTTAACCTCTGGAGCCGGTAAAGGTAACCTCTGCCGTCTTTTTGGGTTTGAGCAGCCCCCTTCTGAACTGATGGGGTGGATGCCCCCTTCGAGCGGCGTCGTATGATGCCGGACCGGCACCGGGAGGTGCCAAGCGAAGGAGGAGCAGATGACCGACGTCCACATCCTCGCCATCGACCTGGCGAAGCGCAGCTTCCAGATCTGCGCGACAGCGCCGGGAGGGGCGGTTCTATTCAACCGGACCGTATCGCGGACCAAGCTCGAGGCGCATCTGCGCGACCAGGCGCCATGCATTGTGGCGATGGAGGCCTGTGCCACGAGCCACTTCTGGGGGCGTTTCGCGCAAGCGCTGGGGCATGATGTTCGCCTGATCCCGCCGATCTACGTGAAGCCGTTCGTCAAAAGGCAGAAGAACGATGCAGCGGACGCCGCGGCGATCGCGGAAGCGGCTGTTCGACCGAACCTGCATTATGTGGCGGTGAAGAGCGCCGAGCATCAGGCCCGCGCCGTAGCTTTCCGGACACATCAGTCCTTTGTCGGCCAGCGCACTCAACTGATCAATGCATTGCGCGGTCATCTGGCCGAGTTCGGCTTGGTGGTGGCGCAAGGGCCTGCGAACCTGAAGTCCGTTGTCTGTATGATTGACGACAGCGCGATCGACCTTCCCGACGCGGTTCGCGATGTCGCACGCCTCTATCTGGACCAGATCGCGTTGCTCACGAACAAGATCGAGGAGTTGCACTCCAAGCTCGTTCACTCGACCAAGGTTGACGACGCCATGCGTCGGCTGTGTACGGTGCCGGGGGTCGGCCCCGTGACCGCCGGCGCGATCATGGCCTTCGCGCCGGATCTGCGTACCTTTGCAAGCGGCAGGAACTTCGCCGCGTGGCTGGGCCTGGTCCCGCGACAGCGATCCACCGGCGGCAAAACGCGGCTCGGCTCGGTCAGCAAGATGGGGCAGGCCGATATCCGCAAGCTGCTGATCGTCGGCGCGATGAGCCGGATCAGGTGGATCGTCCGCAAAGGCGTCCTGCCCGACAACTGGCTCGGACATGTGCTCGGTCGCAAGCCCCGAATGGTGGCTGCGGTCGCCTTGGCCAACAAGATGGCGCGCATGATCTGGGCGATGATGACGCGAGAGGAGAATTATCGGATGGCGTAAGCCGGTCGTCTTCATCCGAAGAGAACCGGTAAGCGCCTGAGGGCTTCGCGGCCCTCGCAAGGAGATCGACTGACGATTATGCGGCAAGGACTTCAATGTTCAGGACGTGGAAACCAGTCCCGGGGCGCGAGCATCGTAGCTCTTTGAACCGATGTGGACCTCGTTCTTCGAACTGCATACCGGCCAGTGGCAAACAATGAGTCACGCGAACAGGCCTGACACACGAGCGATATAAGCGCCGAGCCGCCAGAACGTCCGAGAATCACCTTGCAAAACCGGGGGCATCCACACACGCCGCCCGGCACATAGAGGATCGCAGGCTTCGGATCGGAGGTACGCGGCACCAGCAGCGTCATGCGCAGCCCGCGAACCGCATCGATCCGCTTTACCTGATGATAAATCACCTCCCCGACCTCGTCGATGCGAGGCCGCTCCGTGGTGATAGTCAGTGTTCTGGCCTTCGCGCGGTCACCGGTATTCGTCGTTGGAGTATCGGAAACCATGCCAGCCCTTTCTACGGCCGCCCTGCTTCAGGGCGATCGCGCTAAATCGTGAGACCGCGCCGCTGGTTCCGAAGCCCGCGACGTTCCGGATCGCACGAAACCTCCGCGACCGCACGCCGTTGGACCAACGCGACGCGATCCTGCCGGGTTGTGAGGGTGGAGGAAACGAGGATGACCGATATGCCGACCGGGGTGACGCTCGACAACGACGGCACCGATGCCGAGCAGCCGCCGGTGTTACCCTTCCTCCATATGTGGACCGGCGCGGATGGCGGCAGCCGGATCGACCTGTCGCACATGACCGGCTTTGGTCAGAAAAGCGTCGGCGGCGGGGCGGCCCCCCAGTGGATGCGGCCGTTTCCCGGCGAAGTGAGCGCGATCAACTTCGCGATTTTGCCGGTGGGCTGGGTCGGGGATTGGCATGAAAGTCCCAAGCCGCAATGGGTGGTTCCATTGCGTGGTCGCTGGTTCATCGAGACGATGGACGGAAATCGCGTGGAAATGGGGCCGGGCGACATCCATTTCGGCCAGGACCAGGACACGACCGATGGCAAGGGGCACCGATCAGGCCAGATCGGCGATGAGCCCTGTTTCCAGATCATGATCCAGTTCGCCACATCGCCCGCCGCGCAGACACGCGATCCGTTCGGGGCATGACAGACGCACAGACGACGCCGCTCGCTCCGTTGTTGATACCTGCGAGGTTGCGTCCGCCCGGACCGCCCGAGCCAACCGAGGTGGCACCCCCGGTGGTCCACCATGCCGACGCGCGCGTGGTGCTCGGTGACGCCCGGCTTGTCACGTTGTACGACCGGGCTAGCTGGAGCGAGGGGCCGACCTGGTGGCCCCGCGAACGGACGCTGGTATGGAGCGACATTGTCGGTCGCCGTGTGTTGGGCTGGCGCGAGAACGGTGCAGTCGACGTGCTGCTCGACGCGACGCCGTTCATCAACGGCAATGCGGTGCTGCCGGATGGTGCGCTGGTGCACTGCGAACACGGCCGCCGCGCCATCAGCCGGTCCGACGGTAGAGGCGTTGCGACGCCGATCGCATGGGCGGCAGAAGGCAGCCGCCTCAACGCGCCCAACGACCTGATCGTCGCCCCCGATGGGGCGATCTGGTTCACCGACCCGACCTTCGGGCTGGAAAATCCGAAACAAGGCGTGCCCGGTCGTTCGGAAAGCGGGCGCACCGCGATCTGTCGGATCGGCAATGACGGCTCGGTCCAGCGGATGGCCGACATGGCGCAGCCCAACGGCCTCGCCTTTTCGCCCGATCAGCATACGTTCTACGCCTCACAGACGCCCGAGAATGGCGAGGGCGACGTCGCGATCTATGCCTTCGACTGGGACGGGGTCACGCTATCCAACCGACGCCAGTTTGCAACGGTGGCCGAAGGGGTACCTGACGGCTTAACCGTCGACCGACGCGGCTGGCTGTGGAGCAGTTCGGCAAAGGGAGTCGAGCTGTTCGACGCCTCAGGCAAGCATCTCGCTACCATACCGACCCCTGAAACATGCAGCAATTGCGCGTTCGACATGCGCGAAGATCGCCTATTTGTGACTGGCGGAGTACACCTTTGGATGCTGAATCTGGCATAGCTACTGCCGGTTGCACCAATGGTCCGGCACGGCGGCCTTCCGAAGGATGCGCGGGCCAAGATCGTGATACCCGCATTGGGATAACACCACGTAGGCATAACCGCTGGCCTGCCGTCCGACAAACAAACGCCGGTCGGGCAATCGCTGGCACGCCATCCAGCACCGCTCGTTCATATGGATCAATAGGAGACGTTGATGATTAACCTGAATAACGCGGCCGAGGCCGCCGTCTCAGTTAAATGACTTTGGGCAATGCCACTAAGGCTCCGGATCAAACATTCGTGACCCTTTTTCTGCTCCCCAACTCAGGCCGCTTTCCAAGAGGCAGGCTATCGACGTTCGCGCTGCGTGCCCGATGACGTATGGACGGCTTTGGCGGCAAGCTAAGGAACGCGGTGAACGGCCACGTTATGTCGAGCCGTAGATGCCGAACCAGGCTCCTCGTAATACAGAACAAGGATCGTAGCCAACGGGGCGGCGGTGAGGATCAACAGAAAAAGGCCGACCAGCCAGTCGTTGGTGTCTAGCGGCTTCGAGAAACTACCGCTGGGCGGCATCGACGGGTTAGGTCGCATAGGGCGCCTGCCGGCTTTCCTCGGATGAACCGGGCGATCCCCGCTAGATTGATGAGCGGACGGCTTGATATGTAAGCGATCGTAGGCGGCGCGCGCTTCGTTCTTTCCAAGAACGGCATACGCCTCATTGATCTCCTTCGCGCGAGCAGAAACATCCACACCATGATTGGCATCGGGATGATATTGACGGAGCAGCGCCTTCCACGCGAAGTGGATGGTGTCACGGCTGGCCGTCGATGGCACCCCAAGAACGGCGTAATAGTCGGGTGATAAAGCCATCCGGTTGTCACCTGTCGCTAAAACGTAAAACGAACCTCCACCAGGTTCCCAAACCGCGCATTTAGTGCGCTCGATTATGATGTTGGCACCGACTCGGCGCAATGGAGAAAAGCGGTGGGCCACTCGGCAATGGGCCCCGCCTTTCGCGAACTTCGCCCTTGGGATGAGGGCCGATTGGTTGGTGCCAAGCAGGCGCTTAAGCAGCAGCAGGTTTGGGCCATTCGCTTTTGGCTTGATCAACACCGGCGATTACATGATCGAGCGCTGTTCGATCTTGCTATCAATAGCAAATTACGCGGCTGTGATGTGGTCAAAGTTCGCATCGAGGATCTGGTATCGGGCGGGCGTGTGCGGGATCGCGCCAACATCGTACAGAAGCAGCACAAACGTCAACTCCGTTGGCGCGGAGGCTGGTCTCCCAACCACCCCTGCGCCGAACGTCGCTACACCAGCTATCCCGCTCACCGAATCTCGGATTGCCTGTCGCGATCAACCCGCGCTATGGGCTTGATCCTAAAGCCCGCTCTGATGTGAGGGCTGGCTCAGCCGCGATCCGGGTTGCCGCGCATCGTCGGCCAGTCGGAATAGCCGACCGACCCGCCGCCATACCAATATTCCTTTGGCGCCTCTGCAAGCGGCGCACCCGTGCGCAGGCGATCAACGAGATCGGGGTTGGCAATGAACGGCCGCCCCATGCTGAACAGGTCGGCATCGCCACGCTCAAGAACCTCCTCGGCCAGCTTGAGCGTGTACTGGTTGTTCGCGATATAAGCCCCTTTGAAGCGCTTGCGCAGCGCGGCAAAGTCGACGCCATCTGCGTCACGTGTCTGCTGCGTCACGCCCTCGATGTCGTGGACATAGAGCAGGCCGCGCTGAGACAGCGCATCAACATAGGTGCCGAAGGTTTCCATCACTGTGCTGTCGAGCGGCGTCTCGCCGGGCATTGTCGTCGCTGGCGACAATCGGATGCCGACACGCCCTGCGCCCCAAACGCCGACGACCGCGTCGACGACCTCAAGGGGGAAGCGCAGACGGTTTTCGATCGACCCGCCATAGCGGTCGGTCCGCCGGTTGGTGCTGTCGCGTACGAACTGTTCAAGCAGATAGTTGTTCGCCGAATGGACTTCGACCCCATCAAACCCTGCCGCCTTGGCGTTTGTGGCGGCGCGGCGATAATCATCGACGATGCCAGGAATCTCGTCGGTTTCAAGCGCGCGGGGCGTGACGTGGTCCTTCATCCCTTCCTTGGTGAACGCCTGTCCGACCGGCTTGATCGGAGATGGCGCGACCGGCAGCTCCCCACCCTGTAGGTCCGGATGTGAGATGCGGCCAGTATGCCACAATTGAAGAAACATCACGCCGCCGCGATCATGGACAGCCTGCACGATCGGGCGCCATGCCTCGATTTGCTGATCGTTCCAGATCCCCGGTGTCAGCGCGTAGCCGACCGCCTGTGGGGAGATGTTGGTCGCCTCGCTTATTATGATCCCAGCGTCAGCGCGCTGTGCGTAATAGTCGGCGGCGAAAGCAGGCGGAATCCCGTCATCGTTCGAACGGCTGCGCGTCAACGGCGCCATGACGATGCGGTTGCGTAGCGACAGGTCACCGATCTGGACCGGCTGCAATATGGGCGATGCGGAATGGTCGGGCATGGTCGGCGATATCCATCAGTGCAGTGCAAGATCAGGAACGCTGAACGGACAAGCTGCCGTTACGGTCCGGCGTTCGGCCGCATTCATGGTCGGTTGAACCGATCTGGAAGAGATGCTGATGGCGCGTTGACGGTCGCAATGGCCTCCTATGCGATCATGATCAAACCCCAGTCGTTCTCGATCCCCTCCTGGCTAGCTGATCTCAGCGCTCGTCAATATGGACGAACAGGTCGTTTGGGCGTGCCCGCTGCGGCACCGGCACGCCCAAACAGTCACATGTCCGCTGCGGTCGGGCGAACGATCACCTCATTGATGTCGACACCCTCCGGCTGCGCAATGGCATAGCGAACGGCTCGCGCGCTTGCGTCCGGCGAGATCAACGTCGAGCGGACCTCATCATGCTCCTGCCGCAACCCTTCAGTCATGGCGCGCACGGCATGTTTGGCGGCGCAATAAACCGCGGCGGTCGGCATCACCATGTGCGCGGCGACCGAGGCGAGGCGTGGTGATCGGCGAGCCGCTGACGGTCAGCACCGATCCTCCAGATAGGCGGCGAGTTCCTCGACCGTCCCGTTCGGAAAGGACTGCCGCAGATACTCCAAGAACGCCGATACCCTGGCGTTCAGTAGGCGTCGCGAGGGATAGAGCGCCCATAGCGCGACGCGTGAGGCCGGGACATCACCCCACGCGATCAGCCGCCCTCTTGCGATGTCCCCGCTGACCAGCGAGAGGGGCAAGCGCGCCACACCGGCACCAAGACGCACCGCATCCCGGATCATCACTAGCGAGGACAATCGGAGCACCGGATCGATCGCGATCGCGCGTTGCCCATCGGCGGTGTCGATCGTCCAGCTGTTTTCGACGTCGCGGTCGCGCACCACAGCGGGAAAGATGCCGCCTGCCAGCGGTGATAGGTCAGGTGCGGCAATGACGACCAGTCGGTCGTGGAGGAAGGGCCGGCCCACTAGCGCATCGTCCGTTGTCGGGTTCACGCGGATGACCAGATCATAGCCTTCCTCGATCATGTCGACCGCGCGATCGTCGGTCGTGACCTCTAGCCGAACATCGGGATGGCGCTGCGCGAACCCGGCCGCCAGCCGCCCCATCGCGGTCTGAGAGAAGAGAAGCGGCGCGCTGATCCTGAGGCTTCCACGGACCATCGCGCTGCCAGATGCGATCTCGATCGTCGTCTCCTCAAGCTCGGAGAGCAGAGCGCCAGCCCTTTCGGCCAGCGCCCGGCCCTCCTCGGTCAGCTTGAGGTCGCGCTGGCCGCGCTCGAACAGACGCAGGTCGAGCGCGGCCTCCAGCTCCGACACGCGGCGCGACAGCGTCGCCTTGGGCCTGCGTGCGGCGCGCGCGGCTTTGCCAAAGCCGCCGTGGCGGGCGACCAGCGTAAAATCGGCGAGCGCGAGCAGGTCCATATCGTTCCACCCATGAGACGGCGCGTCCAGATTGCGCGTCTAGTTGCCGTACCATGGATCATGCATCTTGCTCGGGTCAGCAAGACCCAAGGAGAAGCCCCATGACCATCCTCGTAATCGGCGCCACCGGACGCGTCGGCCGCCATGTCGTCGAACAGCTCGTCACTCGCGACGCCTCTGTCCGCGTCCTCACTCGTGATCCTGCCAAAGCGGCGTTTCCAGCCGGCGTCGATGTTGCCAAGGGCGATCTGCTCGATATCGACTCCCTGCGCGCGGCCTTTGTCGGCGTAAGGACGCTGTTTCTGCTCAATGCGGTGACCGGCGACGAATTTACCCAGGCGATCGTCACGCTCAACGTCGCGCGAGAGGCCGGTGTCGATCGCGTCGTCTATCTGTCGGTGTTTGAGGCTGACCGCGCCGTCAACGTACCCCACTTTGCGGTGAAATCGGGTGCCGAGCGGATGCTCGAGGCGATGAACTTCGGTGCCACCATCCTGCGTCCGGCCTACTTCATCGACAACGAAGCGATGGTGAAGGACGTGATCCTTCAGCACGGTGTCTATCCGATGCCGATCGGCGGCAAGGGCGTGGCCATGGTCGATGCGCGCGACATCGCCGAGGTCGCGGCAATCGAGCTGATCCGGCGTGACCGCGCACCCGACAAACTGCCGATCGAGACGATCAACGTGGTCGGTCCCGAGACGCTGACCGGCGAGGACGTGGCAGCGATATGGTCCGACGTCCTCGGCCGCCCCATCGCCTATGGCGGCGACGATCCCAGCGGCTTCGAACAGAATATGGCGACGTTCATGCCGCGCTGGATGGCTTATGAGATGCGGCTGATGGCCGAGCGCTACGTCAGCGACGGGATGATCCCGGAGACCAGCGACCGCGAGCGCCTGGCTAACATGCTCGGCCGGCCCCTGCACGACTATCGCGAGACAGCAGTGCGGCTCGCTTCCGCTTGATCTTCACGCTGTGGCCCGGCGGCCAGCGGGTGGGTACCCGCCGGCCGCCGGGTTTCACACGTCAGGCGGCGTCCGCCATCCAGGCGATCGCATCTGCGCCAGCGGGGATCTTGAGCGGTGCGGACGGGTTGGTCGCGGCCTCGAACACGGCAGCTGCAACGTCTTCAGCATGGGTGACCGGCCCCGTGTCCTCCTGGAACTGTTTGATCATACCCTCGATCAACGGCTTATAGTCGGGATTATCGAGACCGCGCAGGTGCGGCCTCGCACTCGCGCTGAATTGCGTCGTCGGGGAACGGCCGGGCAGCACGATGTGGACGCGTACGCCGAACGGCTGCATCTCGACCGCCAGGCTTTCGGTGAGCGCATTCACCGCGGCCTTGCTGGCGCGATAGGTGCTGACCAGCGGCAGCGGCTTGAGCGTGACGGTCGAGGTCACGTTGATGATCACGCCGGATCGCCGCGCGCGGAAAGCCGGCAAGACCGCCTGCATCATTGCGAGCGTGCCGAGCGTATTGGTCTCGAACAGCTGGCGCGCCGTGTCGAACTCGATGAGTTCGATCGGGACTGCGGCCCCGAAACCGGCATTGTTGACGAGCACGTCGACCGGCCCCGCCTGCTCGACCGCACTGGCGATGCTGTCGTGATCCGTGACGTCGAGCGGCAGAATGGTGAGCCGGTCGGACGACGGCAGCAGGCCCGGATCAGGCGTGCGCATCGTCGCGACGACACGCCAGCCGCGGTCGAGGAACAGTTTTGCGGTTTCGAGACCGAAGCCCGAGGAACAGCCGGTGATGAGAACGTTGGGCATGTCTTGCTCCATTGACGAGGGTGGGAGCGCCAAAGATGGTTTCCACGACCAAGACTGCCTATGGTTGGCAATCCTGACTTCTTTGGCGATCGTCCTGATATGACCATCGATCCGCTGGCCGAGATCGTGACCCTGCTGCGGCCCTCCGCGAGCTTCTCGAAACTCGTCGAATATGCCGGGCGCTGGCGCATCCGCCGCGACGTCGAGGGCAAGCCTGTCTATTTCGCGGTGCTGGAAGGCGAATGCCGGGTGGTGAACGCCGGCCAAGCCTCGATCGTCATACGGGCTGGCGACTTCGTACTGCTTCCGGCCACCGGCGACCGGGCCATTGACGGCATCGAGAGCATGGACCCACCGCCGTATGGCGCCGTCATGAGCCCGACCGAGATCGGTGAGGGCCGGTTCCGCATCGGACAAGCCGGTCAGCCCGTCAATTTGCGCATGCAGGTCGGGATTTGCAGTTTCGCGTCGCCAGACGCCGCTCTGCTTGTGTCGCTGCTACCGGCGATGGTGGTGGCACGTGATGAGCCGCGGCTGGCCACATTGATGGACCTGGTCGGGGACGAGACCCGTAAGGCAAGGCCCGGGCGTGAATTGGTGCTGGAGCGTTTGCTCGAAGTCCTCCTGATCGAGGCCCTGCGCTGTGGCTCCAGTCCCGCCGCTATGCCGAGCCTCGCGCGGGGCCTGTCCGACGAACGACTGGTCACCGCATTGCGGGCTATGCACGCGCGTCCCGCGCACCCGTGGACGGTCAGGGACCTGGCGGCCGAGGCGGCCATGTCGCGCTCCGCCTTCTTTGCACGCTTCACCAGCACCGTCGGCATGCCGCCCATCGAGTATCTGCTCACCTGGCGGATGGCATTGGCGAAGCGCCTGTTGCGAACACGCGGTCTCGCGATCCGTCAGGTCGCCGCGGAGGTCGGCTATGGATCGGCCAGCACGTTCAGCACGGCCTTCACCCGGCAGGTCGGCATGCCACCCATGCGCTATGCGCGAGTTTCGGAGAGGGGCTAACTACGCGAGTAGCGTCTTGGCATGGAGCAGCGCCATCGACCCACTTCCAGACGTTCGGGCCAGCCTTCCCGTTTCCCAACTCCAGACACTCATTTATGCCCTCGGGACTTCGAAGCTGACGGCGACGTTCCCCAACGAAGCGCCCCGTGGTCCTGATCATCAAATGCCCCTATTCTTATCAAAGCACGCTTGCGATCAGACGCGCATCGCCGCCACAAAGGCCTGGAAAGCGGCAGTCGGTTGGCGGCGGCTCGGATAATAGAGGTGGTTCGGCGCCAATATGGGTGCCCAGCCAGTGAGCACTTCAACCAGCGTACCGTTGGCCAGTGCTTGCGCGGCGTGCGGTAGCGGCAGGCAAGTCACGCCCAGCCCTGCCACCGCGGCGTCGCGCATCACGTCGATATCGTTGGTGATGAAGTCGCCGCGGACCGACCGTTCCACCGTCCGGCCGTCCCGCTCGAATTCCCATCGATGTACGACGCCAGACGACGTGTACCGATAACACAGGCACCGATGCGCGACGAGATCGTCGGGATCGGCGGGTGCGGGATGGTCGGCGAGGTAGACCGGGGCGGCAACGAAGACGAGTGGCACCGTTGCGCTGATCCGTACCGATATCATGTCGGCCTGCAGGGTCTGCGCGTGCCGGACCCCGCAGTCGAAGCGGTCCGCGACGATGTCGACGAACCCGTCGTCGACCACCAGTTCAACCGCGATGTCGGGATAGGCCCGCGCAAAGTCGGCCAGTCGCGGCAGGATGACGTAGAGCGCCGCGACCCGGTGCGCACTGACCCGGATCCGCCCCGCCGGTCGTTCGCGGGCGTTATCCAAGTCGGACAGCGCGTCCGCGACCGAAGCGATCGCCGGCTTCAACCGCGCCAGCAGTTCCTCACCTGCAAGCGTCGGCGCCAGCGACCGGGTGGTACGGTCAAGCAGCCGGACGCCCAGTTTCGTTTCGAGCGACCGCATCGCATGGCTCAAAGCCGAGGCGGACAATCCAAGCCGCGTCGCCGCTCGCGCGAAGCTGCCGGCCTCGACGATCGTCTCGAACACCGCCAGACCGGACCAGAGATCGCGATCCATTCCTGAACATCCTTCAGCAACCCATGCGCCGCAAATGGTCTAATCCTCGCGCCGTCCGGCGTCCATCTGGAGACAACACACTGCAGGATGCGACCATGAAACTCGACACCTATCGCCCGCTCGGCCGCTCCGGCCTTCTCGTCAGCCCGCTGGCACTCGGTACGATGACCTTCGGCACGCCGCGATGGGGGCTGGACGAGCGCGGAAGCCGCGCGGTGTTCGATCGCTACACCGATCTTGGCGGCAATTTCATCGACACCGCCGACGTCTATGCAGGCGGGCGATCGGAAGAGATGATCGGTAGTTTCGTCGCCGCGCAATCGTCGCGCGATCGGCTGGTGATCGCGACAAAATCGGGGTTTGCGACCGGCCGCGGCTATCACGCAGGCGGCAACGGCGCGCGCCACATCCTAGCGTCCGTCGACAGATCGCTCCGCCGGCTTCGGACGGACTTCATCGACCTGTACTGGGTACATGTCTGGGACGGCATAACCCCGCCCAAGGAACTGTTGCGGACGATGACCGCGCTCGTCGCAGCGGGCAAGATCCGCTACTGGGGCATATCCAACACCCCGGCCTGGTACGTCGCCGAACTCGCGACGCTGGCGCGGGTCCAGGGCGATCCGACGCCGATCGGCCTGCAATATTTCTATTCGTTGGTCGAACGCGGAGTCGAAGCCGAGCACCTACCGCTCGCGCGATCGGCAGGTATGGGTCTCGTGCCCTGGAGCCCGCTCGCCTATGGCCTGCTCACCGGCAAATACGACCGCGCGACCGTCGAGGCAGGTCCGAAGCGCGCGGGCGGCGTCCCCAACCAAGCCGGTGAGGACGATACGGCGCGGCCCGCCAACGACAAGCGGCTCGATGGCGACAATCCGTTCGGCGACACGCTGTTCACCGAGCGCAACTGGCAGATCCTCGACGAACTGAAACGCGTCGCCGCAGAGGTTGACGAGACGCCTGCGCGGGTCGCGCTATCCTGGGTGGTCGGACAGCCTGGCGTCACATCGACGCTGATGGGCGTGAGCCGCGCGGAGCAGGTAACTGACAATGTCGCCGCCCTCGGCCTTACCCTGTCATCCGATCACCGTGCGGCGCTCGATGCGGTGAGCGGTGGCAACCTGTCGTTTCTATACGGCCTGTTCGCCCCCGCCATGCGCAATCAGGTCGTCTTCGGCGGCGGAGACATTCGAAGTTGAACCGTCATCCTGGAGCCGCTCGCCCAAGACGAAATTTGCGCGTGGTCGGCTCCAATCGACAAACTCCGCGTTTGAAGCCGTCCGGTCTACAGCAAGTTCGTTTGCTGAACGACGGCACGGGGATAGACATGCGGATCGGAATCATCGGGGCGGGAATGGCCGGCCTGTCCTGCGCGCAGGCGCTTCGTCATCGGGGTCACGATGTCATCGTCTTCGACAAGGGCCGCGGGCCGGGTGGCCGCATGTCGACCCGCCGCATCGACACACCGCTGGGTGAAGCCGCGTTCGATCACGGCGCGCAATATATGACCGCACGCGACCCCGCGTTCGTCGCGCAGGTCGAACGCTGGGCGCAAGACGGCCACGTCGCGCGCTGGTCGCCCGCCGGCTCGGATGCGTGGGTCGGGGCGCCGGCGATGAACGCGCCGATCCGCGCGATGGCGAGCGACGGCGACGTCCGCTGGAACGCAGCCATCAACACTCTGATCTATGACGGCGAATGGCGGATCGGTAACGAGCGGTTCGACGCGGCGATCGTCGCGGTGCCGGCCGAACAGGTCGCGCCCTTAGTCACCGCCCACGATGTCGCATTGGCCGATGCAGCCCGTTCTGCAGTGTCCGATCCGTGCTGGACCGTCATGGCAGCATTCGACGGTCTGGTACCGATCGATCACGATCGGCTTACGGATCTCGGCATCATCGGATCCGCTGTCCACAACTCGGCCAAGCCAACTCGGACTGGACCGGAGGCCTGGGTCCTTCAGGCCAGTGCCGATTGGTCGCGCGCGCATCTCGAAGACGATCCGGACACGGTACAACGCGCGCTTCTCGCGGCGTTCGCGGACCATATCGGCGCCGAATTGCCTGCCGTCATCGCGACCAGCGTTCATCGCTGGCGGTATGCGAGGGTCGACGCGTTGAACCACGGCGCGATCTGGAACGCTGATATCCGGCTAGGCGCCTGCGGCGACTGGCTTCTCGGACCGCGGATCGAAGCTGCCTGGCTGTCGGGACAGCATCTCGCGGAGTTCGTCGGATCGACAAATCGGGCTGTTTCCAAACAGCATGTCCGATGCTGAGACCCAGAACCGGACGTTCACCGCCTTCATTGGTCGCTTATAAACCGGACACTCGTTCAGAATGGGTCCCGGCGCTTGCTACGCGCTTTTCGTCAGCTGACGCATCGGATACAAAGAACTTGTTGGTGCTTTGGCAAACGGGCCCTACCTTGAGGACATGGCACGGGACAAGCTGGCCGAAATCGCGGGCGTCCGGATGCGCGGAAAAGGGCTTGGCCACTCGCGGGGCATGAGCGAGATCACGGCGCTTGTGGCAGCACCTACTCTGGACGTTGGTTGGTGCCGCTGCTCCGGTCTCCTTACTCGTGGATCAATCGTCCAAGCGCTTGGGTGACGAGGCGTATGTTGACCGGCTTCTCACATCTGGTGATTTGCGAGAAACGGGGTGGGATGGCGGATGCGTCATAGCCCGTCGTGAATATGAATGGCACATCACGCTCCAGCAGCAAGTCTGCAACAGGAAAAACCATCTCTCCGCGTAGATTCACGTCGAGGATCGCACCATCAATGACCTCTTCGTTCTCGATCGCGGCGATGGCATCTTCGAGCGTGCCTATAGGGCCGAGTATCACAGCCCCGGCCTCCTCAAGTTCCATCTTTAGGTCATCTGCCAGCATATACTCGTCTTCGACGATCAGCACCCGGCATTCAGCAAGTGTTCTATCAGACATCGATGGCTCCTCGACTGATGGAGGTCGATACGGGCATCAAGATTGTGCAATGGACTTCGTCAGGGCCGAGTTCGTAGCTGGTCTTGGCGCTTAGCTGATATGGGAGAGCCTTCTCTATCAAATCGCGTCCTTGGCCCCTCCCACCGGGCTTCGCGCCAGACGGCTGCATTTTCACGTTGCGTTCGCGCCAGTCGATGTGAAGCCAAGGCCGTCCTTTCTCGTCCGGAGGCTGCAGCTGCCACGTTACCGCAAGCTGGGCATCTGCTTGCCCGAGCGCCCCGTATTTCACCGCGTTAGTGGCAAGTTCGTGGAGTGCCATCGCGATCGTCTGAACAGTCGATGAGCGCAGGCGCACATTTTTGGGCCCATTCAGACTAACTCGATCTGACTTGCTACCAAGCGCTGCGAACTCTGTTTCGATCAGCTCGTCGAAGGAGATGCGGTCATGATCGTTCAGCCGCGACAGCAAACCCTGGACCCGCGCTAGCGCTTCAAGCCGATCGCGAAACCGCTCGCGGAAGTCTGACAGACTGACGCTCGCACGCGCTGTCTTGTCCGATATTGAGCGCACAAGACCGATCAGGTTCCGTGTCCGGTGCTGAAGTTCGCCAATTAGTACAAGCTGACGCTCTTCCCACTCGCGAGCGGGTGTGGTCTCCACCATCGCCCCGACCATCCGTACCGGTCGTCCCTCATCGTCATAAAAGAACTTACCGCGGCCGGAGAGCCAGTGCACGGACCCGTCGGAATGGACGACGCGGAACTCGTGGGCGAACTCCTCATGCGCATTCATCGCGTGTTGAAGCGCGGTCTCAGCGCCCAACCGGTCATCAGGGTGAAGGCGGCTTGCCCAAGTTTCGTAACTGGGTGTCACCTCACCGACAGCATACCCCTCCATGCGGAAATGCTCGTCTGACCAGTGGATCTCACCAGTGACGACGTTCCAGTCCCATAGGCCGAGCCGCCCGACTTCTACTGCGCTGCGAAGGCGTTCTTCGCTTTGTTGAAGGCGTTCCTCCCAGCGTTTGCGATCGGTCAAATCCCGGCCGACCTTAAGGAAGCCTTGCGGGGTGCCAGCGACGGCGGCCATGGGGCGCGTAGTACCCTCGATGAAGACGCGGTGGCCATCCTTATGCTGGTGCCAGCGAACATTCGGGGCGAAGCCTTTTTCGGCTGCCTCTGCCAACTCTCCTTGCGGAACACCGCGGTCACGATCCTCCGGAATGAACGTGATAGCAGAGTGCTTGCCGACCGCTTCCTCAGCTGTCCAACCAAACACCGCTTCAGCGCCAGGTGACCAGGTTTCGATGATCCCATCCGGGTCGGTGGTGAAAATGGCGTAGTCGAGCGCGCTCTCTAAGATTGCGCGCAGCCGTGCTTCGCTCTCGCGCAGCGCAGCCTCGGCGCGCTTGCGCGCGTCGATGTTGATGTTCATTCCCGCCCACAATTCAACTCTGCCTGTTCCATCACGGACAGGAACTGCGCGAACGTTGGTCCATTGCCACCGGCCATCTGGCGCGCGGAGCCGGAACTCCGCATCCACCACTCCTTCTACCGCCACAGCCTCGCGCCATTGCCGCTCGGCATAAGCGCGGTCGTCAGAATGGATCGCGTCGAGCCAGCCATAGCCGAGCCATTCTTCCTTGGTCTGTCCGGTGTAGGCGCGCCAACTCGAGCTATCTTTGACGACGACACCTTCAGCGCTTGTTTCCCAGACCGATTGCGCCCACCGCTCGATCAGCAACCGGTGCCTCGCCTCACTGGATCGCAGGCTCCGCTGAATCTCTGCGCGTTCCTCAAGCAAGTGCAGGCGGTCGATGACCGGCCCGAGGATCATTGCATAGGTGCGCAGGAACTGTATCTCGTCGTCGCCAAAATCGCGAGGCTTTGTGTCATCGACCTGTAGGATGCCGTAGGGCTGTTTGCCGGGCACGAAGATCGGCACGTTGACCAGCGCTACCACGCCGGCCTTTTTCATAAACTCGGGGATGTCGAACCGCGTCTCTATCGCGATGTCCTGCATGGTGACCGGCGCCGCAGCCTCGATCGCATATGTCTCGGATGACCGATCGTTCATCTGAAGGCGCACGGCGCCGACAACGCCGACTGCCCAGCCAACCCCTGCACGCACCAGCAACTCGTGACGATTTTCCTGAATCTCAAGGACCTTGGCGCAATCCGTTCCGAGTGCCTCGCTCACCAAGCGACACGCTTCCATCAGGACTTCATCCAAGT
This sequence comes from Sphingomonas sp. Marseille-Q8236, assembly GCF_965112005.1. Lineage (NCBI taxonomy): Bacteria > Pseudomonadati > Pseudomonadota > Alphaproteobacteria > Sphingomonadales > Sphingomonadaceae > Sphingomonas > Sphingomonas sp. Marseille-Q8236. The sequence goes on along the minus strand of NZ_CBCOPO010000002.1, from coordinate 945,023 downwards.
CCTGAGAGCGGATCGCCAAATCGCCAAAGTCAGCCAGCGCTTGCTGACGTTTAAGCCACTGTTCGTTGTTTTTCGGCATCACGACGCGCCCGCTGTTGGATGCTTTTCGTAACCTGTACAGAGGCTTAAGCCCACTGCGTCAGGTTAAGGCGCTGAAAATGAATGGGCGTCCGAATGGTGGCTTGCAGGTGCGATGTCGAATGTCTGCGTTGGGCGAGAGCTGCCGCCCTCCCCTTCGCCACGATGACCCAGTTGCGGTGATCCACGGCCGGTTTTGACGTTCCCGATTGCTGCCATTCGTTCATGTCGGCCTTTCAGCACCGTCATCGCGTGGCGCGGTGGCCGGAAGGTCGCAGCTGCTATTGGTGTGGCACTCCGCGGGCTTATTTGATGGTGCCAGCCGACCTCAAGCCGGCTGGAGCACTTCGTCAAATCTGCGCCAGGCCGCCGTCGGTAAACAGCTCGCTGCCCGTCATGAAGCTGCTGTCTGATGATGCCAGGAAGGCAGCAGCGGCCGCAACTTCTGACGGCTCGCCGACATGTCCGATCGGCGTCGTTGCCCCCATCTCGATCATGGCATCACGGCCAACGACCTCGGCGGCAAGCTCGGTCAAAGTCGGCCCCGGTGACAGGACATTGACCCGGATACCCGTGCCCCGCAGATCCTGCGCCCAGCTGCGCGCCAAGTTGCGGACTGCCGCCTTTGAGGCGCTGTAGACGCTGAATGCCGGGGTACCCATGACGCCTGTGGTCGAGCCGGTGAGGATGACCGAACCGCCGGCCTCCATCAGCTTTAGGCCTTTTTGAACCGTGAAGATCGTGCCCTTCACATTGACGTCGAACGTCGCGTCGACATGGTCGGGCGTGATCTCGGACAAGGGCGACAATGCCCCCGTGCCGGCATTGGCGAACAGGATGTCGAGCTTGCCGTGCTCCTGCTCCACCGTGTCGTACAGCCGGTCGAGATCTCCAGCATCGGTAACCGATCCCGGGACCGCCCGTGCATTGCCGCCGAGCGCCGCCAGAGCAGCTTCCAGCTTCTCCGCCCTGCGTCCGAACAGGTACACGAACGCCCCTTCGGCGATGAACCGCTTCGCCGAGGCCAGGCCAATCCCCGTACCACCCCCGGTTATGACAGCGATCTTCCTGTTCAGTCTGGTCATAAGTGCCTCCATTCATTGGTTGCACGCAGTTGGCTTTCGACCTACCTAAGGACAAGTATGCACCTTTTGGTAAGTACCTATAATGTCTGAAATGCCACTGGCCGACGATCACGCCGTTGCCCCCATCGCGCCTGCCTTCACCTGCGGGCTTGACGTCACGCTCAAGGTCATCTCGGGAAAGTGGAAGCCGCTGATCCTGTACTTTCTGCTGCGCGGACCCACCCGCTATGGGGAACTGAAGCGCGCCATCCGCGACGTCAGTGACAAGGTGCTGATCCAGCAACTCAAAGAACTAGAAGCGGACGGCGTCCTGCGCCGGAATGACTACAAGGAGGTGCCGCCGCGGGTCGACTACACGCTGACCGCACTTGGCCAGAGCCTCGCCCGGGCGCTTGAGCCGCTATGCCAATGGGGCACCGACAATATGGTCGTAATGCAGAAGCTATTCGCTGAGCGTGACGGCTGGGGGCGCGGTTGACTGGCAGGCCGTTAGACCTGAAACGATGAGCATCGCACCCATCGGTTCTGGATCAGCCTGACCCAGTTCCGGACGCTCAGGGCGCCAATAACGCTACCCATAAGCAGACGGTCGTTCATAAAGCGGTGCAAGACCTTGGCCTCGCGAGAACAAGTTAGGAACCAATCAACTAATAGATGGTTTAGGACTATGCACCACTAGATGGTGTCCGCTTGGAGCCAAACGATGGCGAAGAACGAGCATACGAGCGAGAAAGCCGGCAAGGCAGCTTCTAAGGTCCTGAAGGACGGTCGAACCGGCAAGGACTCGAAGACAGCCGCTGGATCTGCATTGTCTCAGCGCCCCGACAAAAAGAAGAAGTAATCGATGGGGGCCGGTCGGCACCGGCCCCACTCGACTTGTACGGGTATTAGGGTCAGGACTCGTTGATCACAGCCAGAAGATGACGGTGGCAGCGAGGGTGACGGCGGCAAAGAAGGCAGTGGGGCAGCGATCGTAGCGGGTAGCGACCCGACGCCAGTCTTTGAGGCGGCCGAACATGATCTCGATGCGGCTGCGGCGCCGGTAGCGGCGCTTGTCGTATTTGACCGGCTCGTTGCGTGATCGCCGGCCCGGGATGCAGGGCTGGATGCCTTTGGCCTGGAGGGCGTCCCTGAACCAGTCGGCGTCGTAGCCGCGGTCGCCGAGCAGCCACTGCGCCTTCGGCATGTCATCCAGCAGCGCTGCCGCGCCGGTGTAGTCGCTGACCTGGCCCGCGGTCATGAAAAAGCTTAAGGGGCGCCCGTTTGCATCGGCGACGGCATGTAGCTTGGTATTCATACCGCCTTTGGTGCGGCCGATCAGGCGGCCAAGATCCCCTTTTTTACCCGCAGGCTTGATGCCGTGCGGTGCGCCTTCAGATAGGTTGCGTCGATCATGACCGTCTGCGGCTCGGCGCCAGCTGCAGCCAGACCTTCCATCATTCGCGTGAACACGCCGGCCTCGCCCCAACGCTTCCACCGATTGTACAGCGTCTTGTGGGGGCCATACTCGCTAGGCGCATCTCGCCAGCGAAGCCCGTTGCGATTGACGAATACGATGCCGCTCAGCACCCGCCGGTCGTCCACCCTCGGCTTGCCATGGCTCTTGGGAAAGAAGGGCCGCAGCCGCTCCATCTGCTCGTCCGTCAGCCAAAACAGGTCACTCATCTCGGTCTCCTTGCGGAGCCTGAATCAGATCGCGACGCTCACATCAATGGGTCCTGACCCTATGCGACGTCGCCGCTGGAAGAAGTAGGCCGCCCATCCGACCCGTAGGTGCTCGATCACTTTGCCTTGCCCCGCCTGCTACGTGCCGCAATGTGTCAGGGGCGGCGCCCGCTGGCGAGCGGAATTGGCGCTAGATTGACTGCAGTTTCACCGTGGAACGCTCCCGCCGCTCCCTGCCTGCCGTTCGCTGGGCATTGTCACCGTCCGCGGGAAGTGCGCGTTGGGAGCTTTGCTTTTGTGAACGGGCCTGAGGTGGACACTGATGATCGAGATGAGTCAATTGCGGAGGCAGCTGCGATCATTCTCACACGTAACGGGCGGAGCGGACCCATATCCGGTCGTTCATGCGATAGAGTGACTAGAGTGACTGCTCGGTTTCTGCCGCTCGTTCATCTGAGCGAATTGACTCTGACAGACGGTTGCCAGCCCCCCGAAACAACCGAGCATAAATTCTCCCTCAATATCAGGGGGGCAACCGGGGCTCCCGGTTTCAATATGGATCGTCAAATTGATTCAATGGGTTACGCGTGATCCCTCGCCCCTCGCTGTCCCCGCGGTATGCCCAAAAGCAGCACCGCCATGACACACGCTGCCCCGGCGGCAAGGACCGAGGGGCGAACGCCAAGACGGACCGCCGAACGGTCGAGCAGCACCTCTCCCCGCCCGATGGCGTTGACCAGTCGCGGCACAAGCTGCGTGTCGATGAAGAATTTGGGGGCCGAAGGGCCCGTCGTCTTTTTCAGCATATAGTCGCGACCGACTGTCATGGCATTTCTCCTTTTTAAATCCGTATCTTAAATCAGATTCGGGATAGCCACCGCCGCCACAGGGTTAACGACAGGACCCGGCGAATGTTTCGCAAGGAAACGCCCGCCGCCCCGGCCGGAGATACCCGATGAAAGCCACGTACAAGCCGTATCGCCTCCCCTCAGGCGGATGGGGATCGGCCCGATCGGTCGGCAATATCCTGCGCCGCGAGGGTGTGCTGGGCAGCGCTAGCGTCGCGCTGTCGCGGCATAACAAAGTCGATGGCTATCAATGCAACAGCTGCGCTTGGGTCAAACCCGCCACGCCGCTTCCCTTCGAATTCTGCGAGAACGGGGTGAAGGCGGTGGCGTGGGAGTTGACCGCGCATCGCTGCACGCCCGCCTTCTTCGCCGAACACACGGTCAGCGAGTTGCTCGAGTGGGACGACTTTCATCTAGAACAGCCCGGCCGCCTGACCCATCCGCTGCGCTATGACGCCGCAACCGACAAATATGTGCCCGTATCCTGGGGCCATGCCACCGCGGAGATCGCCCGCGAACTTCGCGCCGTCGAGGACAAGCAGCACGGCACCGTCTTCTACAGCTCCGGCCGGCTGTCGAACGAAGGCAGCTATCTCTTTCAATTGTTCGCCCGGCTTTATGGCAACAACAACCTACCCGACAGTTCGAACATGTGTCACGAAACGACCTCAGTCGCTTTGCCCGCCAGCATCGGCCAGGGTGTCGGCACGGTCGATCTGGGGGACTTTGCCAAGGCCGACTGCCTGATGTTCTTCGGTCAGAATCCGGGAAGCAACTCGCCGCGCATGTTGCACCCGCTTCAGGAGGCGAGCCAGCGCGGGGTGCCGATCATCACCTTCAATCCGCTGCGCGAACGGGGGTTGGAGCGGTTCCTGAACCCGCAATCGCCAACCGAGATGCTGACCGGCAAGGATACGCGGATCAGCTCGGACTATCATCAGGTCAAGAATGGCGGCGATCTGGCCGCGATCGCGGGCATCTGCAAGGCGGTGTTGACGCTGCACGACGACGCCTTGGCGGCGGGCGATCCGCCCATCCTCGACCTCGCCTTTATCGACGCGCACACCCATGCTTTCGAGCGCTTTGCCAACTGGTTACGGGGGCAGGACTGGGACGAGTTGGAGCGACGTTCGGGGCTGCACCGTGCCGATCTCGAAGCGACGGCGCTCATCTATGCCCGTGCGCCGTCGACCATCGGCATTTACGGCATGGGCCTGACGCAGCACCGTGCGGGCGTCGAAACGGTGCAGATGCTGGTCAACCTGCTCCTGATGCGCGGCAATATCGGCCGGCCCGGCGCAGGCATCTGTCCCGTGCGCGGCCATAGCAATGTCCAGGGCCAGCGGACGGTCGGGATCACCGAGAAGCCCGAGCTTTTCCCGCTCAACCGGCTGGGCGAGCAATTCGGCTTCGAGCCACCGCGCGAGGCGGGATACAACACGGTCGAGGCGTGCGAGGCGATCCTCGAAGGCCAGGTGAAGGCGTTCTTCATGCTGGGCGGCAATTTCGCCCGCGCCATTCCAGACCAGGGCCGGATGGAACCCGCTTGGCGCCGGATGCGGCTGACCGTCAACGTCCTGACCAAGCTCAACCGCACCGCGCTGCTCCCCGGTGAGATCAGCTATATATTGCCCGTCATCGGGCGGCTGGAGATCGACGAGACGGCCGCCGGGCAACAGGCACTGTCGATGGAGGACACCTCAGGCTGCGTACACGGCAATCGCGGGGTTCGTACGCCGGCCTCTCCACATCTCATCAGCGAGATCCGCCTGCTCTGCGAACTCGCCAAGCAGCTGTTCGAGCCCAATCCGAAGGTGCGGTGGGACGATTACATGACCGATTATGCCGAGATCCGGCGCGAGATCGCCCATACCCTGCCCGACAATTTCCACGACTATGAAACGCGTATGTGGGAGCCCGGCGGTTTCCAGCGCGACCTGCCAGCCAAAAGGCGCGAATGGCAAACCGATACCGGCCGTGCCAATTTCGTCACGCCCAAGGGCCTGGACGAAGACCTCGACATGCCGGATGTCGGACACGACGTGCTGCGGCTGATGACCCTGCGCAGCAACGACCAGTTCAACACCACCGTCTATGGCTATAACGATCGCTTCCGGGGGATCGACGGCATCCGCAACGTCGTGCTGATGAACCGGTCCGACATTGAACGCCGGGGGCTGAAGGTCGGCCAGGCGGTGACGCTGCGCACCGTCGCTGATGACGGCGTCGACCGGCATCTGTCGGGGATGATCGTCGTCGCCTATGACATTCCGGTCGGGTGCATCGGCGGCTATTATCCCGAGTGCAACGTCCTGATGCCGGTGTGGCATTATGCGGTAGGCAGCAAGACGCCCGCCGCCAAGTCGATCCCTGTGACAGTGACTAGCGACGGCGACGCGATCCTGGAACCGGGGATGGACGATCGTTCGACCGCATGACCGGTGCGAACAGGCTTTCGACGATCGGCGGTCAATCCAGGGTATAGAGATAGGCCGCGATCGCGCGCGCTTCCGCTTCGCTCAACCCCTGGTCCGGCATACCCGTGCCGGGACGCATCCTCTGGGGATGCATCAGCCAGCGCGTGATCGTGTCGGGATCGTTGGGGAAAGCGCCCGCAATATGCGCACGGGTGACGATCCTGGACAAAGATGGCCCTACCCTGCCGGACGCGCCTGTGATTCCGGGAATATCATGACAGCCGCCGCAGCCGCGCTGCACGATAGCCGCACGCCCACTATCGACCCGGCCGCCGGTGATCGCCTCGGCATGGGTTCGCGTCTTTGCGCGGGTCTCGGCGTAGAGAGTGATCCCTGCGATGACCGCCGCGAGCATCGCGAGTCCGAACAAGGCGGCAAGCCACATCAGTGTCACAGGCACCGGGCGTCTATACATCGGCAGTCCTCAGCAGGCGCCGCATGACGATCAACGCGGCCGCCGCATGGACGACACCGCCGGGCACCCACATCAGCAGGCCTGCCAGTTGCTGATCCTCGGCGGGTGTCAGGCCGAAAGGCGCAAGGCCCAGCCGGGCATAACCCACATACCAAGGGCTCGTCGCAAAGGCCATCAATGCTCCCAGCGCGCCCGAGACGATCGAGGTCGCGACCAGGCACAGGGCGGCGGTTCCGGCCGCGACGTGGCGGCCGAGCATCGCATTCCAGAAGAACAGCGCACTGACGAGGAACGACAGGTGCTGCGCCGCGTGCCAGCCTTCATGGGCGAGCGCGAGGTCGAACAGGACAGGCGCATGCCATAACCACAAGGCCGTCGCCTGGACTAGCGTCGCCGTTACGGGTGCCGAAACCATGCGCCACGGCACCGCGATGACGGGCGCCACCACCAGCGAACCGATAGCACGCCTTGCCGCCGTCGGGAAAGCCCAGAGCATCGCGGGCAGAGGCTCGGCCAGCACCAGCAACGGCGCGGCGACCAGCATGATCAGCTCATGTTCGAACATATGCGCGGCGAAGGATCGCTCGCCCGCTTCATGGAGTGGCGAGACGAGCGCGATGCCGAGGATCAACCACCCCGTCGCGAAGAGCCATTTCCGCCGCCCCCGTGGCGCCCTGCCCCGGCCCGAACGCCCCGCTAGCCGCCGCCATCCGACCGCGAACAGCAGCATCGCGAACAGCAGCGGTACGACGATCCAGGGATCGAGGGTCCAGCCGGGCGGCTCGTCATGGGGCTGCCCGGTGTCGTGCGCCCAGGCGGGGGCGGCTAGGAACGCCAGCGCGGCCATGGCTTTCACGCGACGCATGGTGGAATCCAGAGAAGGGCGAGCGTCTGGAACAGGATCGCAAGCGCGAAGAAACCGGCCACCAGCATGGCGGACCGTGCCAGCCAGACGTCCGAAAGCGGGCTCCGCCGCGCCCGATACGGCCAACCGAACCACAGGGCGCCAAGGCACAGGGCAAGGCTGATGCCCCCCCAGCCGATCCCCAGGCCCGACCGTGCGCAATCGCCGTGCAGCACCGCCGACAGCCCCTGCTCGAACGCGAACCAGATGATCGGCGGCACGACGAGCGCGGCCCAGGCGCGGGCACGGATCCTCATAGCGCCCTCGGCGCCCAATAGATCAGCGCATAGAGCGGCAGCCAGGTCAGGACGACGAAGGACCAGTAATTGGCATTGTCCTCCACGTCGGAGAACTGGTCGTCGCCGATCTCATGGATGAACAGCCAGACCGCCTGGACCGCGCATTCGGCCCATTCGGTCACGATATGCGTCGTGTGGAGCACCAGCAGTAACCACAGGACCGAGCCATAGCCGTCCCGGTCCCACCGCACCCCCAGATGGGCGAACTCCGCCCCGCGCAGGGCCATCAGGATCAGGCCGATCAGGACCAACCCTGCCATGCCCCAGCGCACCGCCGCCGCCTTTTTGGCACGGGCGCAACGCAGCACCCAGAGGTTCGGCACGGTGCTGAGCACCAGCGCGGCGGTGAAGACCCCGCTCCACAACAGTCCGGGCAGCGTATCTCCGACTGGTGGCCAGACGGGGCTCTGCGTCATCAGATAAAGATAGGCCGCCGCCGCCAGCGCGAAGCCCGTCCCTTCGATGACCATGAAACCGACATTGCCCCACCAGACCAGGTGCCGCGCGCCGATCGCACCGGACGGCAGGCTCGACAGGTCGGAGACGACCTCGAACGGGCGTGGGGGCGAGGTGGTCATCCGCGGTTCCTTCGCGGGCGCTGCGGCCAGAACCAGCCGGTCAGGGCCGCGCCGATCGGCACCGCTCCGACCACGATCGCCCAGGGCGTGAAGATGCTGGCGATGAACATCACGCTGACCGCCAGCGCGGACAGAAGCGGCCAGATCGAGGGCGATGCGCTTTTTTGGCGATAGAGCGGATCGGCATCGGTGACGGAGGTGATGAGCACCTCGCGCCGCTCGATCGCGACTCCGTCCGCGACGCGCAACGGGGCGTCGCCGTTCCACATCGGCGTCAGGCTGTCGACCATGGGGGTATAGGCGAGGTTCCAGGACGGTGCGGGCGCTTCGCCCGCCCATTCCAGCGTCGAGCCGCCCCATGGGTCCGGCCCGGACGGCGCACCCCGCCAGTAGCAGACCAGCGCATTGGCGACGAACACCAGACCGCCCGCCACCGCAATCACGCTGCCCAGGGTGGCGACTTGGTTCAGTCCTTCCCACCCCATGCCCGCCGGATAGGTATAGACCCGCCGCGGCATGCCCAGCAGGCCGAGCAGGTGCATCGGGAAGAAGCCCAGATTGAACCCGCCGACGATCAGCGCAAAGGCGATCCGCCCCCAGCGCTCCGACATCATCCGCCCGGTTGCCTTGGGATACCAGTAACAGAACGCCCCGAAGAGCGGGAACATCGCGCCGCCGACCAGCACATAATGGAAATGCGCCACGATGAAGTAGCTGTCGGTCAGTTGCAGGTCGAGCGCCGCCGACGCGGTCATCACCCCCGACAGCCCACCGATCACGAAGGTCGTGACGAAGCCGACCACCCATAGCATCGGCGTTGTCAGCCAGGGCCGTCCGCTCCACATCGTGGCGATCCAGCAAAAGATCTGCAGCCCGGCGGGCAGCGCGATCGCCATGCTGGCGGCAGTGTAGAAATTGTTGCCGAGACGCGGGAGCCCGACCGCGAACATGTGGTGGACCCACAGACCGAAAGCGAGCGCGCCGATCGACAGGATCGCCAACACGATCACCGAATGACCAAAGAGCGCGCGGCGCGAAAACGTCTCGACGATCGCCGAGACGAATCCGGTTGCGGGCACGAAGATGATGTACACCTCCGGATGGCCGAAGAACCAGAAGAGGTGCTGGAACAGCAGCACGTCCCCGCCCCCGGCGGGCGAGAAGAAATGGGTCGAGACCAGTCGGTCGGCGATCAGCATCGACGTCACCAGCATGATCGCGGGCATCGACAGGATCGTCATGATCGACGCAACGAGCATCGCCCACAAAAAGACCGGCATCCGCGCCAGGGTCATACCGGGCGGTCGCATCTTCAGGATCGTCGCCGCGACATTGACCGAGGCGGCGAGAGCCGCGACCTCGGTAAAGGTGATCATCTGCGCCCAGATATCGGCGCGGTGGCCGGGGGCATAGGCAGGGCCGCTCAGCGGGGGATATTCGAACCAGCCCAGATCGGGGGTGACGTCCAAAGCATGGCTGATCCACAGCGTCAGCACACCACCGAGATACAGCCAATAGCTGAACGCCCCCAGTCGGGGAAACGCCATGTTGCGCTGTCCCAACATCAAGGGAACCAGCCAGAAGGCCATAGCCTCCATGACTGGCACCGAGACGAGGAACAGCATCGTCGACCCGTGCAGCGAGAAGCTCTCATTATAGAGCTGCGGCCCCATGCGGACATTTTCGGGTGTCGACAGCTGCCAGCGCATGTCGAGCGCCAACATGCCCGCCAGGAACATCAGGAGCAGCGCGGTGACGATATAGCGCGCCGCAATCCGCTTGTGATCGACGGTGGTCAGGAACCCCCACAACCCCGGCGGGTCGCGCCAAGTCAGCGACAGCCGGTCCAGCCGCGTCTGTTCGGGCCTCATCGCAGGCGCTCCAGATAGGTGGCGAGCGCATCGGCATCGGGCCCCGACAACGGCACGCTCGGCATTGCGGTGCCGGGCTTCAAGGCCTGGGGCTGCGCGATCCAACCCTGAAGATTACCCCGCGTCATGGTCAGCGTGCCCGCCGCGATCGAACGGCGCGCCGCAACATGGGTCAGGTCCGGCCCCGCCCGCCCCGACGCGCCTGTTCCGCGTATGGTATGACAGGCGGCACACGGCCCCGCGAAGACCGCCGCCCCGCGCGACGCGATGGCGGCGGCCGGTCGCGCCTGCGTCGCCAGCCAGGCGTCGAACGCGGCTGCGCTCTCCACCTTCACGTCGAGCGCCATATGTGCGTGCTGGGTTCCACAGAATTCGGCGCACTGGCCGCGAAACCAACCGATCCGGCGCGGCGTCAGGTCCAGGATATTGCGGCGCCCGGGGATCATGTCGAGCTTGCCCGCGACATTGGGCACCCAGAAGCTGTGGATCACATCCGCCGAGCCCAGCGCAAGCCGCGTCGTCCGGTCGCGCGGCAGGTGAAGCTCATTGGCGGTCTCGATCCATCGACCGGTTGCAGGATCGCGATATTCGATCCGCCACCACCATTGGTGTCCGGTCACGCGCACGATCATCGCGCTTTGCGCCCGCGAGGCGAACACCGCGCGGTCCGCGACGAAGCTGCCGATGATGAGGACGGTGAGACCGACGACGATGACGATGGCCGCCGCCCACAGGCCCCGCTCGGGCACCACCGCCGCCTCGCTCGCGGAACGGACGCGCCACAGGCTCCAGCCCAACCCGCCCAGAACCAGTACATAGATGACGCTACATACGGCCATCATCAGGAGGAACAGGCTATGCAACGCCGCCGCCTGATCACCCCCCGGTACCAGCGGCGACTGAATGCCCCGACAGCTGGCCAATGACAGCAGCGCGCCCGCCACGATGATCCGCATCATTGCGGACCCGACCATGCCGCCCCCCGGGGCTCGGCCTGCTGGTCGAGCGCGTGTCGCCGTCGCTTCTCAGGCGTGTGGCGTTCCAAGTCGCGAATATAGGCGGTCAACTGCCAGAGCGGCTCGACGGGAATCCGCGTCGCATAGGCCCGGTCGCCGTGACCATGCGCGATCGACGTGAAGACCGCCGCAAAGCCCCCGCCCCGCTTCCATCGCCCATCGGTCAGGTTGCGCGCACCCGGCGCGCCGTCGCCATGGCATCCGGTGCAACCATAATAGAGGAAATACCGGCCACCCTGCGCGATCTGGCCAAAATTGTCCTGATAATAAGCGATGCGCGGATCACGCTCTCCCACGGGGGCGGTTTGCGGCACCGTCGGGCCGATCTCTCTCGCTTCGTTGCTACATCCGCAAAGCAGCATAGCGAGGATGGCGGACGGTGTTCGTCGCATATCAGCGGCGGACATGGCTCGATTCGTGCCGGATTAGACTGGCATCATTACCCTGGCTTTGCCTCTCCTCCACACCGCGCTCCAACAATAAGAAGAACAGCTTTAATCAAAAAACGCGAAGCGTTCGATGATCCATGTCAATACATCACCTCTATTGCTAATATAGATAAATGATCGACTTATGCCTCCATATCTTTTTATCATGCGCAAGAATTATAGTCGCCACCGGCCAACGATTAGAAATCCAAATTGTTGATGCGCAACAACCTGTTTGGCGGACGTGAAGTCGGAACGCCCTCCTTCTGCCTCCGTTATTCCTTTACGAAGCGAGGAGCGCGTGATGAAAGCAGTCGCTTGGCACGGAATTGGTGATATCCGAATTGACGCGGCGCCCGAACCCCGTGTTCAGGAACCTATCGACGCCGTAGTTCGCCTGACCAAATCGGCGATTTCCGGCACCGATCTGCATTCGGTGCGTGGCACATTTGCGTGGATGCGGGTCGGCATGATCCGTGGCCATAAGGCGTCGGCATGGTCGAGGCATTGGGCGACTTGATATGCCGGTTAGAGGTCGGCGATCGTGTTACGATCTACTCGCTCATGGCCCACAGCCGCGGTTCCTATGGTCACCCCGGGGCATCATGTCCAATGCGCCAGCGCAAGGACCGCCTTTTCCGACGCGCGCCAGCCCAGCTGGCTGAAGGTCGCGCGTAAACCGGCGGCCTGCTCCGTGGCGAGACCCTGACTTGAGACCCATCTTCTCGTGACCCGAAAAGGCCCTTTCCTATGGTTTTGCAGCGCCCTGGGCGGAATTTTCCTGCTGCTTGGCCTGGTCTTCGTCGTCATACCTAAGGCCGGTGCGACGGTATATGGCATCGCGGGTGATGGTCGGGGCATGCTGCTCTATGCCCGTGCCGTCGGCATTCGCGATCTGGCCTTGTCAGCCTATCTGATCGGGTTGGCGTATGCAGGGTCGCTGCGGGCGTTGACGATCCTTACCGCCGGGACGATCGTTATACCGATAGGTGACATGGCGTTGCTGATCCTGTCAGATCGCAGCCTCGACCTTCCTTATGTCCTGCATGCGAGTTCTGCGTTGTGCTTTGCGGCCACGGCATTTTGGGGACGTGCCCTCATCAAAACAGCTTCGGCGGGAATAATAACCATCTGAAATCGTCATATTTTCTATCTTCGAGTCGAGGTGACCGGGATGACAGAAGATCGAACAGGAAAACGCGTCGTCATCACCGGCGCGTCCAGTGGCATCGGCGCGGCGACGGCCATTGCGTTCGCCAAGGACGGCGCGCAGCTGATGCTGGCAGCACGAGGGCAAGCGGGCCTCGATGATATCGCCGCGAAGTGCCGTGCCGCTGGCGGACAGGCCCATGTCCGGGTCCTCGACGTAACCGACGCGCCCGCCGTGGCCGAATTCGCCGCCGAGGCCGCCGAGACGCTTGCAGGAATCGATGTCTGGTTCAGCAATGTCGGCGTCGGAGTCGTCGGACGGTATGAGGACGTGCCGATCTCCGATCATGCACAGGTCGTGGCCTCCAATCTGGTCGGCCATATGAACGACGTCCATGCGGTACTGCCGATCTTCCTGGCGCAGGATCATGGCATTTTCATCAACATGATCTCGGTCGGCGGCTTTGTCGCGACACCCTATGCGGCCGCCTATTCGGCCAGCAAGTTCGGGCTGCGTGGGTTTAGCGAGGCGTTACGCGGCGAACTGTCAAAGAACCCGCGCATCCATATCTGCGATGTCTATCCGACCTTCGTCGATACGCCCGGCATCGACCATGCCAGAAATTATACCGGCGCGAAGCTGTCGCTGCCACCCGGTTCGCTGGCGCCGGAAACCGTGGCGAAGGCGGTCGTCCGCCTTGCCGACCACCCCCGCAATACGACCGCGATCGGTGCCCCCGCGATGGTCCTGAAGCTGAACCAGTTGCTGATCCCCAATCTGGCGGCCGGGATCATGAACGGCTTCATGGATAGCTGGACCCGCAAGGCCAATAGTGGTGGAGACAGTAGCGGCGCGCTGTTCAAGCCAACCGCAACACCCAGCGGAGTCGACGGCGGTCGGCGCCACCCCGAAGGGCGACGAAAGGCCCGCATCATGGGCGTCAGTGCCGCGCTCGGCGGTCTTGTCGTGATCAGCGCATTGGCCAGGCGACGCCAATAGCATCGCCTGGCCATATCGATGCCCATCGCGACCGGCACATGCCCTGCTCGCCACCTTGGATCCGTCCGCCCTCAACGGGAACGCATAAGCATGGGCACCACGTCGTCACCTTCGAATAATGAAGCAAATAGGGGCAAAACCGACGGTTGGAGCGGCCCATGACGTGGGCTACCAGTCATCGGGTGGCATCCCTGCCATTTGCGCGCAAGTTCGGCCGTGCACCGCTCCCGCCGCACCATCCCAATGCGCTGATCAACGACGTCATCCACGACCGGATGATCGATCCGAATTGGTCGGCCTTGCAGCGGACCTTCGTCGACAAGGAAACGGCAAAAGCCGAGGCACAGCGACGTTTCCTTACCCTCCGCATCCCGAAGACGCTGGCTGTCATGCCGGTCGAGACATTGACGTCGCCCGAGCAACTCTTCGACCGGCTTCGTCCGTATGCCGGTACGTATGCCGTCGCGAAGCCGACCCATGCCAGTGGCGGCGTCGTCTTCCTGCGCGATCTCGTCGATCCTGCGCCTTTGCGTGAACTATACGACCTGGCTTCGATCGATTACGCCGCGATCCTGCGCGAAATGCAATATTGGCGACTGCCGCGAAAGATCATCGTCGAAATGCTGATACCGGCGCATCGCTCGGGACCGCCCGACGATTACAAGTTCCATTGCATCCATGGCGAGCCGCTATTGTGCCAGATCGACCATGGGCGGTTCGAACAGCCTTGGAGCCGCTTGTTCCGCGTGCCGCAGTTCGATGCGATGGATGAAAGCGGTGGCCTGACCGCGTCAAACGGTTTCGCCATGGCGACGCGCGACCGGCTGGACATGATGACCGCCACTGCCCGAGCGCTGTTGGCGCCGTTCGAGTTTGTCCGCGTTGACCTGTACGATGGCCGCGACGGCATCTATTTCGGAGAACTCACCTTCACGCTCGCCGCGTCGCTGGGCATCGCGCCATCCGGCGCCGGTGTTCATCGGGAAACGGCGACGCACCATATCTACAGTCGCCCCCTCATCGACGCGCTGCGCCGGGCATGGGAGGCGAGCTAACCCCCTTCGATCAGTGCCTTGATCCGCGTCGCCATGGCTTCCATGGCAAAGGGCTCGGTCATGACAGGCATACCTGGTTCGAGCTGCCCGCTGCCCACCGTAGCGTTTGACGCATAGCAGGTGATGAACAGGACTTTCAGATCGGGTCGAGTCATATGGGCGGCATCAGCCATCTGGCGTTCATTCATGCCGCTTGGCAAACTGACATCTGAAGCCAGAAGGTCAGTCTCCGTATTGGACACGCGCATGGCGACACATCGCCTCAGCTCCATTTCGTGGAACCGTGCCATGCGTTCGTCCAGTGTCCCGTTGGACGTTCGCCGGTTAGCCTCCTTCTTCCGGCATTGCGTCGCTCGGTTTGATACAGAGGTTTGAGAAGGGCATTTTCCACCAATTGCGATCTACCAACGTGGCCCATAGCTCTGCCTGCTCCACAGGCGGGGTGCTCAGTCCAGCTTGACTAGTCGTACTCTGACAGCATCAGTGCCAGAGACGAAGAAACGGGTCGCACTTAGTATTAGCTGGCGACCGGCTATCAGCCACCTTTAAAGCGCTTTGCCACCGTCCAGCGACGGATGAACGAAGGGCCCCTTAAACCACCCAGCCGGAAAACGGTCATTCCGCAAACCACCATCGGCAGGCGTTCAAGCCCCCTGCCCTGCTGCCTGAATGAACGTCCGCTTCTCCGCGATCAATGCCCGAAAGCGGCCATTCCGCTATCCACCAGTTTTGAGCAGTCCTACCGACATCATGAGGTCGGTGGTCAAACTACCTCATAGGGCGATGCGTCGTTCATTTCTGATAACTGGGATGGATTGGTCGAACCCCGCCCCCGGCGACATTTGCCAGGACGGGGTGGGTGAAGACGATCACCCGGTCCTGTATCTCTATCGCCAGATAATCCGGGTGCCAGCCAAAGACCGCAGATTTACCTCCCTGCCCGCGTTCGATCCTCGATAGCTGCGACGCGGATATGCCGCTGTAACGCGACAGGTCCGACAGGCGCCATCCCAATGCGATGCGCCCCCCCCCCTCAATGCTCGGCAAAGATTGTCGCGCTGCAAATCCTGCAGCGTGTCAGGTTCTTGCCTAGGTGGTGAGCGCGTCACACCGGGGTCGGCAACATCAGGCCAGTCAATCATGAAAATGTCCATGATCGCCACCAGCGTCTCCGATCGTGGCCAGGCACGGTCATGCTCAATCCGCGACAGCGCTACCCGGCTTATGCCGACGCGGTGTGCAAAGACCTTGGGCGGCAGGGGCTCATCGGTGCCAGCGCCGGCCAGCCGGTGCGCCCGGATGATCTGACCAAGGTTGTCCTTGAGCCTGGCATAGCCAGGCGGAAGGCGCATCCGGGCGGGCTTTCGGTGGGCCATCGAAATAGGATCTAACGATTGTGTATCGTTGATGCACGCCCAAATTCTGTCTTCCTATCACCGCCCCATGGCCATTGCGCGGATCTCGTGGGTGAAAAATGCAGAAAGCGAGAAGGCGTTGGCCGAACTCGTGCAGCTGCTCGCCCGGCAGCTGGCGGCGGAACACCGCCACACCGCGTCCTCTGCACGGCCCCCAACAGAAAAGGCTCCAACCCCATGACCATTTCCGGCCAACGTCGCATCGCACTGTACGGCAGACATTCGACCACCCTGCAAACGGCCACGTCGTCCGACGATCAGGTTGCGGCGTGTGCGCCGCTCGTCAATTCACTCGGTGGCAGGGTCGTGGCAACCTGGCTCGATCCAGAGATTTCAGGCTATCGGCGCGACCGCCCCGGGCTGAAAGGGTTGCTTGCAGCCGTCGAGGCGGGTGAGGTCGACCTCATTGTATGCGAGTCACTGGACCGGCTGGCGCGTGACGCGGAGGACGTAGCCTGGCTGGGCAAGAAACTGCCCTATCACCGCGTCCATCTGCATACGATCAGCGAAGGCCGGGTCGACGAGATCAAGTTCGCCGTCGCGGGCCTGATGGGCGCGATCTTCCTCAAACACCTTGTCGACAAGACTTTGCGTGGCATGGAGGCGGCGGTCCTGGCAGGGCGTTTCGCCGGAGGACGCGCTTATGGCTACAAGCGCGTCATCCAGCTCGATGCGAAAGGCGAACTCGTCCGTGGGCTGCTCGCGATCGACGAGGCAAAGGCAGACATGGTTCGCCAAATTTATCGATGGTTCGCTGGCGGCCTGTCGTCCATCCAGATTGCCACCCGCCTGAACGCTGACGGCGTTCCCGGGCCCCGTGGCGGCCCATGGAATGCCTCGACCATCCGGGGCGACCCAAAGAAGCTGGTCGGCATCCTTAACAACCCCCTCTATACGGGACGGCTTGTCTGGAAACGTCGACACTGGCGCCGCGATCCGGACTCGGAGAAGCGCGAACGGCGCTATCAGCTTCGAGACCCCAGCGAGTGGATCGAAGTGGCGGTCCCGGACCTCCGCATCGTCGATGATAGTGACTTCGAGGCGGTGCAGGCGGAATTGAACGCCCGGAAGCGCACCACCACGTCGCCGCCACTGGCCCAGGGTAATCGCAACAGGCATCTGCTATCCGGCCTGATCCGATGCAGTTGCTGCGGGTCCAACTACACGATCAGCGGCAAGGACTATTATCGCTGCGCCAGTCAGAAGGAACGTGGCACCTGTGACAACAGGCTATCGGTCCGCAAGGGGCCCCTGGAAGAGGCAAGCCTGACGGCTATCCAGCACCACCTGCTCACCGAAGACCATGTCCGCCTGTTCATTGCGGAATATGAGCGCGAAGCCACGCGACTTGCGCGGATCGACAGCCACGAGGCTGACACGGCCAGGATCCGGCTGCAGCAACTCGAGCGCGAACTTGGCAATCTGTATGAAAATCTGCTGGCGGGTATCGCCAGCCCTGCCCTGCGTCAGATGATCGACGAACGGGAGACGGAGAAGGCCCGTCTCATCTCGCGAAACGCTATCGTCGACAAAGGCGTGGTCTCGCATCGCACGCTTCCAACGCCATCCGCTCTGCAAGCCCAGTTTCAGGCGCGGATCGCCGACCTGCGCATCACGCTGGCAGATCCTGCGGTACGCGGGCAGGCTGCATCGATCATGTCGCGGCTTATCGAGAGCGTGACGATCTATCCGGATGAACCGGCTGGTCCTGCAGCGGAGGTGGTGGCCAGCGTGGCGTCATTGGTGGCGTATGCCCTAAACGACAACGCCGCCCGTGAGGGCGGCGTATCGAGTTCTATAGCGGTGGTTGCGGGGGCAGGATTTGAACCTGCGGCCTTCAGGTTATGAGCCTGACGAGCTACCGGGCTGCTCCACCCCGCGACACTGGGTATAGGGGCAAGGACGAGTGAATGGGTTTTTGTATTCGCGGGCTGTAATGCCTGGCGACGCCCTACTCTTCCACTGCTTGAGCAGTAGTACCATTGGCGCAGTCGGGTTTCACGGCCGAGTTCGGGATGGGATCGGGTGGGACACCGACGCTATGGCCACCAGGCAATAGAGTCCGCGAATAACAATCCCCATCAAGTGGTACTTGATGGGGGCCCCGAGGGGAGGAGACCTCGCTTCGGGGGATTGGGTATAAAATCGATGCACCTGGCTTGGTAATGACCGCACCCTGCCATCTAGCCCAGGGCTGATGGTGGGGGTGTGGAGCTCTCAAGCGCGAATAGGACAATTAGTATCGGTTAGCTCCATGCGTTACCGCACTTCCACATCCGATCTATCAAGGTCGTGGTCTTCGACCGTCCTGAGAAATCTTATCTTGAGGGAGGCTTCCCGCTTAGATGCTTTCAGCGGTTATCCCGTCCGTACATAGCTACCCTGCTGCGCCGTTGGCACGACGACAGGTACACCAGAGGTACGTTCAACCCGGTCCTCTCGTACTAGGGTCAACTCCTCTCAAATTTCGACGCCCACGGCAGATAGGGACCAAACTGTCTCGCGACGTTCTGAACCCAGCTCACGTACCACTTTAATTGGCGAACAGCCAAACCCTTGGGACCTGCTCCAGCCCCAGGATGTGATGAGCCGACATCGAGGTGCCAAACAACCCCGTCGATATGAGCTCTTGGGGGTTATCAGCCTGTTATCCCCGGCGTACCTTTTATCCGTTGAGCGATGGCCCTTCCACGAGGGACCACCGGATCACTATGACCGACTTTCGTCTCTGCTCGACTTGTCAGTCTCGCAGTCAGGCTGGCTTATGCCATTGCACTCTAACAGCCGGTTTCCAACCGGCCTGAGCCAACCTTCGCGCGCCTCCGTTACTCTTTAGGAGGCGACCGCCCCAGTCAAACTACCCGCCACAGAGGGTCCCTGTACCGGTTTCACGGTACGAGGTTAGACATTAAACAACAACAGGGTGGTATTTCACCTATGGCTCCACATCGGCTGGCGCCAATGCTTCAAAGCCTCCCACCTATGCTACACAGTTCTTGTCCAATGCCACTCTGAAGCTGCAGTAAAGGTGCACGGGGTCTTTCCGTCTAACCGCGGGTACTCCGCATCTTCACGGAGAATTCAATTTCGCTGAGCATGTCCTGGAGACAGTGGGGAAGTCGTTACGCCATTCGTGCAGGTCGGAACTTACCCGACAAGGAATTTCGCTACCTTAGGACCGTTATAGTTACGGCCGCCGTTTACCTGGGCTTCATTTCAGAGCTTGCACTCCTCCACTTAACCTTCAGGCACCGGGCAGGCGTCAGGCCCTATACGTCGTCTTGAAGCCGACTTAGCAGAGCCCTGTGTTTTTGCTAAACAGTCGCTACCCCCTGGCCTGTGCCCCCCATGAGAGCTTGCGCTTACATGGGGCCTCCTTCTTCCGAAGGTACGGAGGCAATTTGCCGAGTTCCTTCAGGACACTTCTCTCAAGCGCCTTGGTATACTCTACCTGACCACCTGTGTCGGTTTCGGGTACGGTCTATACGGTGGGGCTATTTCCCGGGACCTCTTCGAGGCACGTCCAATCCGATAAGGACGTACAACACACGAGATCCGTCACACACCACCAGGCCCACGAATATTAACGTGGTTCCCATCGACTACCCCCTTCGGGCTCGTCTTAGGGGCCGGCTCACCCTGCGCGGATTAGCCTTGCGCAGGAACCCTTGGTCTTTCGGCGAGAGGGCATCTCACCCTCTTTATCGCTACTCATGTCTGCATTCGCACTTCCGATACCT